>NZ_JAEL01000105.1 GCF_000518885.1 Bacillus sp. J33
AAAGGATTTTATTGGGGTAAAATAAAAACGTGCTTTCGGGCACGTTTTTATTTATTGGCTGTGTTAAAGCTTATTGTTGATTTTAGCACCCTGTTGATTGGAGCGGAAGGTGCGAGATCCTCGAAAATGCTATCGCATTTTCTTCGTGCGGTGTTCATTCGAGGAAGCTTATTCAATGTCCTGCGGGAGAAGCGTGTCAGCGGGAGACCCCGCAGGTGCGAATGCACCGAGGAGCGTCGGACCGCCCGCGGAAAGCGAGTGCCTCGTGCTGAAATCAACAGGCAAATTTAACAGAGCCTATTTTTTTTGAAGTTTATAAGCTTATTGCTAGTTTTTGGACTATGGTAGAATGGAGACAAGATATAGACAATTAACAAAGCTGTTTAAGTTGTTCATCCCTTTTGGAGTGATGAACATCACAGTTTTTTACTATAAAACGCTTTCAGTTCACCGATAATTCTGTCTTTCCTATAAATCGCCAGATTCAGTTGAGATGCGCCCTTCTTCATGGTATTTTAGAAATATTCCCAAGCGTTTTGTTCATAATAATATAAGCAGCTATAAGGCGTGCTTTACATAAAGAACCTATCATTACATACGAAGTATAGTTAGGTTGCAATGGATCATGATGACAGCATAATAAACAACACGCTTTTCATGTTTATATAAAATTTATTCCGGGGTGATGATTGTGAAGAAAATAGGTGTATTAACTAGCGGCGGAGACTCGCCAGGCATGAACGCTGCCGTTCGTGCAGTTGTGCGTAAAGCCATTTATCATAATATCGAAGTTTATGGTATTTATGGCGGCTATTCAGGCTTAATGTCAGGAAATATTAAAAAGCTCGACCTTGGTTCAGTGGGTGATATTATACATCGCGGAGGAACGGTCCTGCATTCTGCGAGAAGCGAAGAATTTAAAACAAAGGAAGGCCAGCAGAAGGGCATCGAACAAATGAAAAAACACGGCATCGATGGCCTCGTAGTCATTGGCGGGGATGGATCCTACCGTGGAGCAAGGGCTTTGACCGAACAAGGCTTCCCATGTGTTGGCGTTCCTGGCACAATTGATAATGATATACCAGGAACTCAATACACAATCGGTTTTGATACCGCCTTAAATACGGTAATCGATGCCATTGATAAAATTCGCGATACAGCTACTTCACATGAGAGAACATTTATCATTGAAGTTATGGGAAGGGATGCAGGAGATATTGCTTTATGGGCAGGCTTAGCCGGAGGAGCAGAAACAATCCTTTGTCCTGAGGAAAACTATGATATGGCTGAAATTGCAGACCGCCTTAAAAAAGGGCACGAACGCGGCAAAAAACACAGTATCATTGTTGTTGCAGAGGGTGTATGCACAGGAGTTGAATTTGCTAAACAAATCAAAGAGACAACTGACTTTGATACACGTGTGTCGGTACTAGGGCATATGCAGCGCGGCGGATCTCCAACAGCCTTTGATCGAGTACTTGCAAGCCGTCTTGGTGCACGTGCAGTTGAACTGCTGCTTGAAGGAAAGGGCGGACGTGCAGTCGGCATTGAAAATAACAAGCTTGTTGACCATGATATTATTGAAATTTTGGATAGAGAGCATTCATTCGATATGGACCTTTATAAATTGTCAAAAGAACTATCCATTTAATTTAGTTATAGTACTTGTTAAGCAACAAGGCTAGTCATGCTGTTAAACGCTGACTGAGCTGCAAATTAAGCTTCATTCATTTCAGGAGGTAAAGTGATATGCGTAAAACGAAAATCGTTTGTACAATAGGGCCTGCCAGCGAAAGCGTTGAAAAGTTAACACAGCTTATTGAAGCTGGCATGAATGTTGCCCGTTTGAATTTCTCCCATGGTGACTTTCAGGAGCATGGCCAGCGAATTCAAAATATCCGTGAGGCTGCCGGGAAAACTGGCAAGACAGTAGCAATTCTATTGGATACAAAAGGACCAGAAATTCGTACAAACAACATGCGTGATGGTGCGATTGAGTTAAAAGCCGGGGACGACATTGTTATTTCCATGAACGAGGTTGAAGGGACACCTGAGAAATTTTCTGTTACATATGCCGGCCTTATAGATGATGTGCATACTGGCAGCAAAATTTTGCTTGATGATGGTCTAATTGGGCTGGAAGTTACAAAAATTGATAAAGCAAACAGCGAAATCCACACAAAAATACTAAACAGCGGAACACTGAAAAATAAAAAGGGCGTGAATGTTCCGGGAGTATCTGTCAATCTTCCTGGAATTACCGAGAAGGATGCTCAGGACATCCTGTTTGGAATCGAACAGAGAATTGACTTTATTGCGGCATCATTTGTCCGCAGGGCATCTGATGTATTGGAAATCAGACAGCTTCTTGAAGAAAATAATGCCTCTTACATCAACATCATTCCTAAAATTGAAAATCAGGAGGGCGTTGATAATATTGACGAAATCCTTGAAATTTCTGATGGGCTAATGGTGGCGCGCGGCGACCTTGGTGTTGAAATTCCGGCAGAGGAAGTTCCTCTTGTGCAGAAGAAATTAATTAAAAAGTGCAATGTTCAGGGCAAGCCTGTTATTACTGCAACTCAAATGCTTGATTCCATGCAGCGGAATCCGCGTCCTACACGTGCGGAAGCCAGTGACGTAGCAAATGCCATATTTGATGGTACGGATGCAATCATGCTCTCAGGCGAAACAGCTGCAGGATTGTACCCTGTTGAAGCTGTCCAGACAATGCATAACATTGCATCAAGGGCAGAGACAGCATTAGATCATAAAGAAATTCTATCAAACCGCAGTAAAGATAATGAGCACAACATTACAGATGCCATTGGACAATCGGTTGCGCATACAGCATTGAATCTTGATGTAAATGCGATTATTACACCAACAGAGAGCGGTCATACAGCAAGAATGATCTCTAAATATCGTCCTAAGGCTCCAATAGTGGCTGTAACATCGAATGACCATGTATCACGCCGTCTTGCTTTAACATGGGGTGTGTACCCTCAAATTGGCCAAAGAGCGACTACAACAGACGATATGCTGGATATTGCTGTTGAAGAAAGCTTGAATAGCGGTATTGTTGCATCAGGAGATTTGGTAGTTATTACAGCTGGTGTTCCTGTTGGTGAGGCTGGAACAACAAACCTAATGAAAATTCATGTTGTAGGCGATATTCTGGCAAAAGCGCAAGGCATTGGACGCAAATCTGCCTTCGGTAAGGTGGTTGTAGCCAGAAATGCGGAGGAAGCACTTGCGAAGGTTACAGAAGGATCCATTTTGGTGACAATCGGCTCAGACCGCGAGATGGTGCCGGCAATTGAAAAATGCAGTGCGCTTATTACGGAAGAGGGCGGCCTGACTAGCCATGCAGCAGTCGTCGGGCTTAATATCGGCATACCGGTGATTGTTGGAGTAGAAAGAGCTACAGCCTTATTGAAAGATGGTCAGGAAGTAACGGTTGACTCTCAGCGCGGTGTTATTTACAACGGACATGCAAGCGTATTATAAAATATGACTTAAGGAAGGGGCGGCCCTTCCTTTTTGAATGTTTCGTGTTTAGCTTGAATACAATGAAAACAAGAGCGGACAAATTGCTATAGATGCCGTTCATTGTCTGTTATAATAATAGCAAGTCTTAATAAAGAGGTGGCTAAATGCGCTACATTCTCTTGCTGCTAATTATTGTGCCAGCTGCTGAAATTGGTGTTTTGCTGCTATCGGGAAATACGATCGGCTTATGGCCAACGCTGGCAATCATTATATTCACCGGCATTCTTGGAGCATACCTGGCTAAAAAACAAGGCCTGGAAACAATCAGAAAGGTCCAGGAGCAGCTTCGATATGGTCAAATGCCTGGAGAAGCAATTCTTGATGGAGCGTGTATTCTTGTTGGCGGCACCTTGCTGTTAACACCGGGTTTCATAACGGATGCAATTGGGTTTAGTTTGCTGGCTCCTCCTGCAAGGAAGTTTTATAAGAGAATTCTCCTTATCTGGTTTAGGAAATGGATGGATAAGAATACGGTTACGATTATTAGATAGTACAGGTAAAAAGCCGCTCCCTTCACACTTGGGAGCGGCTTTTTCTATGCTTCGTTTTCATTACCTTTAATAAACATCCAAATATCCTTGAACACACCTGCTTTATGGAGTGTAGTAATTAATACAAGTGTGACAGGACCTACAATTAAGCCAAGAAATCCAATTAATTTAAAGCCGACAAATAGGGCTATTAATGTTGCCAAAGGGTCTAGCCCAATGCTTGATGAGAGAATTTTCGGCTCCATGATCTGGCGCTGCACCAAAACGATTATATATAGGACTCCAAGGCCAATCGCTCTGCTCATTTCTCCGCCAATTGCCTCATAGATAATCCATGGAACAAAGATTAATCCTGTGCCTAGGTAGGGAATGATGTCTACCAGACCTGTGACTAGAGCAATCGTGATAGCATAATCAACACGGAGAATCAGGAGCCCTGCCAGGATGATGACTGTAGTGATCGATACCAATGTTGCCTGTGCTTTAATAAAGCCAAAAAGAGCCTTTTGCAGGTCTGTAAAAACGGTTCTTCCACTTGTTTTTGCCCGGCTGGGAATCATGCGGCTGAAAACCCTTGATAGCCTATTCCAGTCTTTGCTGATAAAAAAGGTGGCCAATAAGGAGAAGATAATCACGGTTGCTGCATTTGGAAACCAGGAAAGGATATTTGGTATTTTTTCAAAAAATGCCTGAATAAAGTCTCCAAGTGTGGATCCAATTTGTCTTCCTACATTTTCAATATTCGATAATATGGTATCCTGCTGACCGGTGCCAAGGTTATTGAAAATGCTGGTAAGCTGGTTGTAAAGCGGGATAATCTGGCCGGCAAAGAACTGTTCAATAAAATCGATTAATGTTTCAAGATGAGTCGGCACGACCCTTGCCAAATAATCCGCTCCAGAAACAATTTCAGCGACAAGCAGAGTGATGATCCCGGCAAAAATGGCAAAAATAAGAATCAGAGCAATCAATACGGCGAGGGCTCTCGGCAATTTCCACCTGGCTTCAAGCAAATTGACAAATGGGTTAATTAGAAACGCAATAGCCAATCCAATTAAAAAAGGGTAGGTAACTTTCGATAAATAAAACAGAACGTATAAACTTAAAATCCCAAATCCAACGACAAAGAAAAATCTTACAGTCCGATATATGTAAGCCGGGTTCAATGTATAGCCTCCTTGTCCAAAATAGGATAAGCCCTTATTTATTCCATTTTTATGAAAAAATTATTGATAATATCATCATACACCATTTTTCTTGCTGCTAAAAATGATAAAAGATAGATTCTCCCAAGCGGCAAGCAATTATTAGTCCTATGGTATAATTATTCTGGTTTTTATAAAAAAAGGAAAATAAACATTGAAATTATCAAAATGATAGAAATTATGTTACGATAATATAGAGTGCTGGCAGGTGAATACACAAATGTTTTCTCAATCACTAATATTTCTGCTTCTTTTATTGGCTATTGGCATACTGGCTAAAAATCAGTCATTGATGATTGCTGTCTTTGTATTGATTGTCCTAAAAGCTGCCGGCCTGGATTCAAAATCATTTTCTTTCTTGCAATCGAAAGGAATCAACTGGGGTGTAACCATTATCACCATTGCTGTCCTGGCGCCAATTGCGAGCGGTGAAATTGGTTTTCGGGATTTGACCGGTGCCTTTAAATCGCCCTTTGCCTGGATTGCCCTGATATCTGGTATGGCGGTTGCGCTTATTGCCAAGGGCGGTATTATTTTGCTTGCTGAAGATCCCCACATAACAACCGCGCTAGTTTTAGGAACCATCCTTGCTGTATCTCTGTTTAAAGGCGTTGCTGTAGGGCCGCTGATTGGTGCAGGGATTGCTTATATGGCTATGAAGGTGTTTGATTTATTTAAGTAGATGCGGGTACTAAACATTTCCGGGATCAGATGGCAGGCAAAGCCGGCTATGATCCTCCCGGCTTTTTTCGGCCTCCCTTAAGAGTGCTAAAAAGCATAAACTTTTTTTTGAAAAATAATATTTTTAACAATTTAAGTGCTTTCCGTTCACAAAAGTCAGATAATTGTTTATAATAGGACTTGTAAGCGCAACCTATTTCGCGGTACCTATATTCAGTTAAGCTCTATTAAAATATTATTAATTTACTTTATATTTTTCGAGTATAAAAAAAATGTAAGCATTTTCTTTTTTTTTCAGCATAACCGAGCAACCGCTCGATTGAAAGTGATCCAAAAGAAAGCTTGCTTCTCTGTAATCGGGGAGTGGCCTCTCACTAATTGGAAGTTTCACCTTTTATGATTTTGGTCTGTGGATCGGCTAAACCAAGCCGACTTGCAAAGGGCTGCTTAGCAGCCTGTATAAAGTGTGCTCAAATGGGACGGCCAAATCCGCAAAATTTGAACATGCCAAGGAAGCTTTTCTGAAAAGTTAAAAAATCAGGTTCGGCTTACTTACGACATGTACAGACAAAAATGGGTATGGGGAAATTTTATTATGTAAAGGAGAGATTCGGTATGACAGTAACACGCGGTCTTGAAGGGGTAGTTGCTACTACTTCGTCTATTAGTTCCATCATAGACGATACATTAACTTATGCAGGCTATAACATTGATGATTTGGCTGAAAATGCAAGCTTTGAAGAGGTTATTTACCTTTTATGGCACAGAAAGCTTCCTACTCAATCTCAATTGGATGAATTGAAGAGTCAGCTTGCTGAAAACTATTCTCTTCCTGAGGAAGTGTTAAAGCATTTCAAAACTTATCCGATTGATAAAGTTCATCCAATGGCTGCTCTTCGTTCGGCTGTGTCCCTTTTAGGGCTTTACGATGAAGAAGCTGATCAAATGGATGAGGAAGCCAACTATAGAAAAGCCATTCGCCTTCAAGCTAAAATGCCTGCTATTGTGACGGCATTTGCACGGGTTAGAAAAGGGCTTGAACCTGTAGCGCCTAGAACAGATCTTGGATTTGCAGCCAACTTCCTATATATGCTTACAGGCAAAGAGCCTGAAAATATCGCTGTAGAAGCATTTAATAAAGCGCTTGTGCTCCATGCAGACCATGAACTAAATGCTTCCACATTTACTGCACGTGTTTGTGTAGCTACATTATCAGATGTCTATTCTGGTGTCACAGCTGCTATCGGCGCATTGAAAGGCCCATTGCACGGCGGTGCCAATGAAGCAGTAATGAAAATGCTCACTGAAATCAGCACTCTTGAAAATGTTGAGCCTTATATTCGTGAAAAGCTTAACAACAAAGAAAAAATTATGGGCTTTGGCCACCGTGTATATCGCCAGGGCGACCCGCGCGCCAAGCATCTGAGAGAAATGTCCAAGAAGCTTACTGAGCTTACTGGTGAACCTCATTGGTATCAAATGTCAACACAGATTGAAGAACTCGTTACAGGAGAGAAAAATCTTCCTCCTAACGTTGACTTCTACTCAGCGTCTGTTTACCACAGCCTGGGAATCGACCATGACCTATTCACACCAATTTTTGCAGTGAGCCGCGTATCGGGATGGCTTGCCCATATTCTGGAGCAGTATGAAAACAATCGCTTAATCCGTCCTCGCGCAGATTATACAGGCCCAGGAATGCAAAAGTATGTGCCTGTTGAGCAAAGAGGCTAAAAACGGCTTTCTAAATTACTGATTAAACAAAAAATTTATACTCAGCATTTTACTTTTTATCAAAAAATTGCTGTAATAGAGAGAGCAGGAAAAAGGTTAGGAGCTTATGCCTTCTAACCTTTGAATCTGATAGACTGCTGCAGCATCACGCCGCCATTATATATATAAAAGGCTGATGCTCGCACTTTTCAAAATGGAGGGTAAAAACATGCAAGGTGAAAAAATCACAGTTACTAATGGTGTATTAAACGTACCAAACAATCCAATCGTTCCATTTATTGAGGGCGACGGAACAGGCCCTGATATTTGGGCTGCAGCATCCAGAGTTTTAGATGCCGCTGTTGAAAAGGCATATAAAGGCGAGCGCAAGCTTGTATGGAAGGAAGTTTTAGCAGGGGAAAAAGCTTTTAACCAAACTGGCGAGTGGCTTCCATCTGAAACACTTGATGAAATTAATGAGTATCTTATCGCTATCAAAGGACCTTTAACAACTCCTATCGGAGGCGGAATCCGTTCTCTGAACGTTGCACTGCGCCAGGAGCTTGATCTATTTGTATGCTTGCGTCCAGTCCGCTGGTTTGAAGGAGTTCCTTCTCCGGTTAAACGCCCGCAGGATACTGATATGGTTATTTTCCGCGAAAATACAGAAGATATTTATGCAGGCATTGAGTATGCTAAAGGATCTGATGAAGTTAAAAAATTAGTTTCATTCCTTAAAGATGAAATGGGTGTTAACAAAATCCGTTTCCCTGAAACTTCAGGCATTGGCATCAAGCCTGTTTCTGAGGAAGGAACAAGCCGTCTTGTGCGTGCTGCTATTGAGTATGCAATTAAGGAAGGCCGCAAATCTGTAACACTAGTACATAAAGGCAATATCATGAAGTTTACTGAAGGCGCCTTTAAAAACTGGGGATATGAGCTTGCTGAAAGAGAATACGGCGATAAGGTATTCACTTGGGCTCAATATGACCGCATTAAAGAAGAGCAAGGTGTTGAAGCAGCTAACAGTGCTCAGGCAGACGCTGAAGCAGCAGGCAAAATCATCGTTAAGGATGCGATTGCTGATATCTTCCTTCAGCAGATTCTTACTCGTCCTAAAGAGTTCGATGTTGTTGCAACAATGAACCTGAATGGCGACTATATTTCTGATGCTCTTGCAGCACAGGTTGGCGGAATTGGCATCGCACCAGGTGCAAACATCAACTATGAAACCGGACATGCGATCTTCGAAGCTACACACGGTACAGCTCCTAAATATGCTGGGCTAGATAAGGTTAACCCATCATCTGTCATCCTTTCCGGTGTGCTAATGCTTGAACATTTAGGATGGAATGAAGCTGCCAGCATGATCGTTAAGTCTATGGAAAAATCCATTGCTTCCAAGGTTGTAACTTATGACTTTGCTCGCTTAATGGAAGGTGCAACTGAAGTAAAATGCTCTGAATTCGGTGACGAGCTAATCAAGAACATGGAATAATTCACAGCTAAAGCGCCTGGATTTAAAGGCGCTTTAGCTAAACAGTTACCTGTAAGATTATGTTTTTATTTTTTAAAGAAGGCTGTTTTCCTTGAACGGCCTCTTATCTAATTTTACGCTAAAATCCTGAAACTTTAATTTCCTAAAGGGGGAACTGTTCATGTCATTGAAACGTAAAAAGATTTCTGTAATCGGTGGAGGATTTACTGGAGCAACAACTGCATTCCTGCTTGCACAAAAAGAACTTGGAGATGTTGTGTTAGTTGATATCCCGCAAATGAAAAACCCTACAAAAGGGAAAGCGCTTGATATGCTTGAAGCAAGCCCGGTTCAAGGCTTTGATGCTAACATCACGGGAACTTCAAACTATGAGGACACAAAAGATTCTGACATCGTGGTTATCACTGCAGGCATTGCCCGCAAGCCAGGCATGAGCCGTGATGATCTTGTTCAAACCAACCAAAAAATCATGAAAAGTGTAGCCCAGGAGATAGTTAAATTTTCTCCAAACAGCTATATAATAGTATTAACTAACCCGGTTGATGCGATGACTTATACAGTGTTTAAAGAATCAGGATTCCCTAAAAACCGTGTGATTGGCCAATCCGGAGTGCTTGATACAGCTCGCTTCCGAACATTTGTTGCACAGGAATTGAACTTGTCAGTCAAAGACATTACAGGGTTTGTGCTAGGAGGACATGGAGATGACATGGTTCCTTTAGTACGCTATTCTTATGCTGGAGGCATTCCTTTAGAAACATTAATTTCAAAGGATCGCCTTGAAGCAATTGTTGAACGTACGCGCAAGGGCGGCGGGGAGATTGTTAACCTTTTAGGAAATGGCAGTGCTTATTATGCCCCGGCTGCGTCTCTGGTAGAAATGTGTGAAGCAATCCTTAAAGACCAGCGCCGAGTTCTTCCTTCTATTGCCTATCTGGAAGGGGAATATGGCTATAATGGCATTTACCTTGGAGTACCAACAATTCTTGGGGCAAACGGGATTGAAAAGGTTATTGAACTTGAGTTAACAAGTGAAGAAAAAGCAGCTTTAGATAAATCAGCTGATTCAGTTCGCAATGTAATGGCAGTTTTAGCGTAAAAGTAAAAAAGTTCGGGGAGTTTTCCCCGAATTTTTTTTACTAGAAGTTCTTTTTGGGAAGAGTATAAAATGATATGATATAATAAATAGACTGAATAATATAAATTATTTTTACAGTCTATTTTTACCCTAAGCTAATGGGTAGTATTACTCTCATATTAGGGTGGCAATGAAGCCTAAGTGGGGATGAGGAACCCCCACTATATTGCAGTTATTTTATCAGCAATTTTGTAAACGGTTACACTACTTGGAGGTGCAGAAAGATGCTGCTAGGAAAGAAAAGGAAATTGGGAAGAAATATTGAAGAAATATCTGTTGGCGAAAAATTGACGCTTACCGAAAAGATTGAAGATAAAGACTTACTCCTATATCTCGGTCTGACCAACGATGCAAACCCTCTTTATATCCAGCATGATTATGCATCGCAGACACCTTATAAAAAGCCGATTGTTCCAAGTGTGATGTTGAATGGAATTATTAATTCGGCCATTTCAAAATACCTGCCAGGTCCCGGAAGCCATGTTTTAAAGCAGGATCTTGAATTTATTAAGCCTGTTTATCATTATGGAACAGTTCAATTCCTGTTCGAGATTACAGAAGTAAATACAAGCAGCCATACTGTACAAATCAAGGTACAGGGAACAAATGAAGAGGATGAAACCGTCCTTAGCGGCGTGCTCCTTGTATGTCCTCCACACAAGCTTCAGCCGATGGATGGAAATGCGCTTGAAAACTTCTAGAAGAAAAAGGCTGTGCAGTGCCAATTGCTGAATTAGCACTGTTCTGGCAGCAGCGGCAGGGACGAGATCTTGGAAAATTCCATTAGCCATTTCCAACCTGCATGGATGCTGCCTCAATATCCTGCAGCATGACGTGATAGGGGAAAACCTCTGCCGAGGAAAGTCAGACTATAGCAAGGACCATAGAAAAAAGATGTGCAATGCCTGCACATCTTTTTTCTGTTTAAAAATGAACCTTTTGCTTTCTGTTGATTATTAGCCTTTTATATATATTATAATAGAGATATGGCTAATAGGGGTTTAATACGCAGGAGGGGTTCCTGCTTTTTAATAGATGGCTGTGTTAAAGTTTATTGTTGATTTCAGCACCCTGTTGATTGGAGCGGAAGGTACTAATCCCGCGAAAATGCTAACGCATTTTCTTACGACGCGGTGTTCATTCGAGGAAGCTTATTCAATGTCCTGCGGGAGAAGCGTGTCAGCGGGAGACCCCGCAGGTGCGAATGCACCGAGGAGCGTTGGACCCCCCGCGGAAAGCTTGAGTGCCTCGTGCTGAAATCAACAGGCAAATTTAACAGAGGCTAATAGATAGAGCTGGAGAGTAAAGTGTTGGCCAGTAAAAGCTTTCATAGGGGTAATTCATTCAATCGGAGGATATTATGGACAAAAAAATTCTAGTTGTAGATGACGAACAATCAATCGTAACTTTACTGCAGTATAACCTGCAGCAGGCAGGGTATGAGGTTATCACAGCGATGGATGGCGAGGAAGGAAAGGATCTGGCAGTTTTGGAAAAACCTGACCTTATCGTACTGGATCTCATGCTTCCAAAGCTTGATGGCATTGAAGTATGCAAGCAGCTTAGACAGCAGAAAGTTTCGACGCCAATTTTAATGCTGACTGCCAAAGATGATGAATTTGATAAAGTGCTTGGCCTTGAATTGGGTGCAGATGATTATATGACAAAGCCGTTCAGTCCCCGAGAAGTTGTCGCCAGGGTTAAAGCCATTTTGCGCAGGACTCAATTAATGCCAGAGCTTCCTGCAGAAACAACAGAAAATACCGATTCATTCCGGATTGGCGGCTTAAAAATATATCCTGAGCACTATGAAGCATATTTTGAAGAAGAGCTTCTTGAATTAACCCCGAAAGAGTTTGAGCTGCTATTGTATCTAGCGAAAAATAAGGGCCGTGTTTTGACCAGGGACCAGCTTCTAAGTGCAGTCTGGAACTATGACTTTGCAGGAGACACCAGGATTGTCGATGTGCACATAAGCCATTTAAGGGAAAAAATTGAAAAAAAACACTAAGAAACCAGTTTATATTAAAACAATACGGGGACTGGGCTATAAACTGGAGGAGCCTAAAGGGGAATGACCAGATTCCGGACCCGGCTGCTCTTTGCATTACTTACATTAATTTTTGCCGTATTAATTGGAGTCGGCCTTCTCTTGGGCCAGCTTTTTAAAAGCTATTATCTGAAAGCTTTTGATGAACGATTAAAAAAAGAGTCAGAAATGATCTCCAGTTTTATTCAGGATAATGGAGGCATCCGTTCCCTTAGCAATGATAAAGTCAATGAATTTAGCGATATTCTTGATGTGCGTGTAACAGCTTCCGATAGCAAGGGCAGGATTTTGTTTGATAGCAGCAATCAAAGTGCAACTACACAAAGCAGGCACCAGGAGATTATTTTAGAGATTCTAAAAAAGGAAGCAGATGATCAGACAGGATGGGAAGTGGCTGGCGGATATAACTTGCATTATTATTGGCAGCCATTTTTTGCAAATGGGGAAAAGGAAGGTTACATATTTTTAAGCACAAAGATGACAGAAACCCAACAAGCCTATCGGCAAATTTGGTGGATTTTGACCATAAGCCTGGGACTTTCCCTTTTTGTCATCATAATGCTGGGAACAAGGATTACGGCACGCTATACAAAGCCAATCGAGTCTGCAACCAAGGTTGCGATAGAACTTGCAAAAGGAAATTATCGGGCAAGGACCTATGAGGATCAGGCAGACGAAACAGGTATGCTGAGTACGTCTATAAATGTTTTGGCAAGAAACCTGCAGGAAATGGTTAAATCTCAGGAAATGCAGCAAGACCGTTTAGGAGCCCTTATTGAAAATATGGGCAGCAGCCTGATCCTCATTGACAGCAGAGGCTATATAAATTTAATTAACCGTCCATACAAAGAAGTATTTAATGTAAATCCTTCCGAATACTTATATAAGCTCTATTATGAAGTGATCGAACATAAAGGCATTACCGACATGATTGAAGAGATTTTCATGACTGAGCAAAAAGTAAAAAAGCAGTTGATTATACCCGTAAATATAGAAAGGCGCTATTTTGAAGTATATGGTGTGCCTATTATTGGAACCAATGATGAATGGAAGGGAATATTGCTGGTTTTTCATGATATTACAGAGCTAAAAAAACTTGAACAGATGAGGAAGGATTTTGTAGCAAATGTCTCCCATGAACTGAAAACACCTATTACCTCAATCAAAGGGTTTTCGGAAACCCTATTGGACGGTGCTATGGAAGATAAACAGGCTCTTAATGATTTCCTGAATATTATATTGAAGGAAAGTGACCGCCTCCAGTCTCTCATTCAAGATTTACTTGATTTATCTAAAATCGAACAGCAGGGATTTAGCCTAACCATTCAGCCCATGGATTTGACGGTTGCGCTGGAAGATGTCATAGCCATTATGAAGGGAAAAGCGGCCGAAAAAGATATTGTTTTTGAGTACAAGCGAGATGAAAGTTCAGTATATATTGAGGGAGATGTTCATCGCCTTAAGCAAGTGTTCATAAACATCATTTCAAACGCCATCTCATATACTCCGAATAAAGGGACTATATATATTTCGCTTGAAGAAACCGAAAAAGCAGTCTTCGCAGAAATAAGAGATACAGGAATTGGCATTGAGGCAAGTGAAATCCCGCGCATCTTTGAACGCTTTTATCGTGTTGATAAAGCCAGGAGCCGGAATTCCGGAGGAACCGGACTGGGCCTTGCCATTGTAAAACATCTGGTTGAAGCCCATAAAGGATCTATTACAGTGAATAGTGAGGTTGGAAAAGGAACATCCTTTACAATTGAACTTCCCAAAAAACTTCTTGATAAAAATGGATGAAGTGGAAATGTTAACTTTACATTATTTTTACAACCGATTTATGTTCTCTTTACATTATGTTGTTAGAATCTTAATTGTTAAACCCCTTCATCCAAGGAGCCATAGAGAAAGGCGAAAGCTGACCCCGCTTTCGCCTTTCTTATTTTTTTGTCATATTTCTGAAACCTTTTCGTAAATGTAGCGTATGAACAGTTATAGAAATTAGACAAAAGGAAGGGGAGAAAAAATGTTCAGCCTAAAGAGAATTTACACAATTGCCGGACTTGTTCTGGCAATTGTTATTTTAAGTATTGTTGCTTTTACTACATGGTACACGGTAGATGAATCGGATCAGGCAGTTATATTAACATTTGGCAAAGTCGAAGAAGGCATTACGGAACCAGGACTTCATTTTAAGTTGCCATGGCCGATTCAGAGTGTGGAGAAGCTTTCGAAAGAAACGTTTTCTCTTCAATTTGGATATGAAGAAAAAGATGGAAAGATCAAGGATTTTCCTGACGAAACGAAAATGATTACAGGGGACGAAAATATCGTCCTTGCCGATTTGGTTGTCCAATGGAAGATTACAGATCCAGAAAAGTATCTATATAATGCCGAGGACCCGAAAGAGATTTTATATGATTCGACTTCAGCATCCCTGAGAAGCATTATAGGCAGCTCCAGGATTGATGATGCTTTAACTTCCGGAAAAGCAGAAATAGAGGCGGAAGTCAGAGAACTGTTAACTTCCTTAATTACTAAATATGATATCGGAATTTCCGTGCTGGCAGTTAAACTTCAGGATGTTGAATTGCCAAATGAAGATGTAAGGAAAGCATTTACGGATGTTACGGATGCAAGGGAAACAGCCAACACAAAACTTAATGAAGCAGAAAAGTATAAGAATCAAAGAATGAACGAAGCAGAAGGCGAAAAGGATGCCCTCATTTCCAAAGCGGAAGGGGAGAAGGCGGCCCGTCTGGAAAGAGCACGGGGAGATGTAGCTGTTTTTAATAAGCTATATGGAGAGTATAAAAATAGCCCGGATATTACAAGAGAGCGGCTTGTCCTCGAAACGCTTGAACAAGTCCTCCCAGGGGCAGAGATTTATATTATGAATGACGACGGCAATACAATGAAATACTTCCCGATAAGGCCTCTTGAGAAAGAGCAGGCCAAACCAAAAGAGGATGGAGGTGCGGATAATGAGTGATCAAAATGTCGTGAATATCAATGAGCGAGGCGGGAACTTTCAGTGGAGAAAGTATACGAAGCTTGGAATCTTTCTTGTGGTCGTTATTGCCGCATTATCCATTCTTTTCAGCAACCTTTTTATCGTGAAGGAAGGAGAATATAAGGTTATCCGTCAGTTTGGGGAGGTAGTCAGGATTGAGAGCGAACCTGGGTTATCTTATAAAATTCCATTCATCCAAAGTGTTTCAACACTTCCCAAATACCAAATGACTTATGATGTGTCTGAAGCTGAAATCAACACAAAGGATAAAAAGGTTATGATCATCGATAACTACGCAGTATGGAAGATTGAAGATCCGAAGAAAATGATTGCTAATGCAAGAACACTAGAGGGAGCAGAGGCCAGAATGGAAGAGTTTATTTATTCTGTTACCCGTTCCGAGCTTGGCCGGCTAAATTATGATGAAATTATTAATGATGAAAAATCTTCACGCGGATCTTTAAATGACCAAATCACTGGGAAAGTTAATGAATTGCTTTCAAATGACAACTATGGAATAACGGTTACGGATGTTCGGATCAAACGCACAGATTTGCCAACCGAAAATGAGCAATCTGTCTACACAAGGATGATTTCAGAACGCCAATCAACAGCACAGGAATATTTATCAAAAGGTGATGCTCAAAAGAATATTATTATTGCGGAAACAGACAGGAATGTTAGGGAAATCCTTGCTAAGGCACAAGCGGATGCTGAAGTAATCCGGGCAGAAGGGGAAGCAGGTGCTGCAAAAGTATATAATGAAGCTTTCTCAAAAGACCCGGAATTCTACTCTTTATATCGTACACTTGAATCTTACAAAAAGACAATAAATGGAGAGACAGTAATTGTTCTTCCGTCTGATTCGCCGTATGCACGTTTGTTAATGGGGTATACGGAATAAGGTTTACCTGAGAAAAGTGTTTTCAAACTGGGAAAGCCGTTATTTTTCTTTCTCTATCTGCTCATGATAGAATAAAGGAAAATAACGGCTTTTATTGATGCTGACAAGGGCTGGATACGTTCTTTTACAGGAGGTATCTTTCTGATAGATTGGCTTATTTAAGGAGGAGAATTTATTTGGGAAAAAAGAAGCTGGTTCTTATAGATGGCAACAGCATTGCTTATCGGGCATTCTTTGCTTTGCCGCTTTTAAACAATGATAAGGGAATACATACGAATGCAGTTTACGGTTTTACAATGATGCTGCAAAGAATCCTTGAGGATGAAAAGCCTACACACCTTTTAGTAGCATTTGATGCGGGTAAAACGACCTTTCGCCATAAGACATTCAGCGAATATAAAGGAGGAAGGCAGAAGACGCCTCCAGAGCTTTCAGAGCAGTTTCCTTTTATCCGTGAGCTCCTTGATGCATATGGGATTTCAAGATATGAGCTTGAAAACTATGAAGCGGATGATATTATCGGCACATTGTCACTTCAAGCCGAAAAAGACGGTTATGAAGTAAAAGTGATATCCGGAGACAAGGACTTAACGCAGCTGAGTTCTGATGCTGTAACCGTCAGCATAACAAGAAAGGGCATTACGGACATTGAGGAATACACGCCTGCCCATATTAAAGAAAAATACGGGATAACAGCCGATCGCATTATCGATATGAAAGGCTTGATGGGGGATAGCTCCGATAACATTCCTGGAGTGCCGGGGGTAGGGGAGAAAACTGCACTTAAATTGCTGAAGGAATTCGGAACCCTTGAAGAGCTATTGAACTCTGTTGACAAAGTCAGCGGTAAAAAGCTGAAGGAAAAGCTGGAAGAGTTCAAGGAACAAGCTTTGATGAGCAAAGAACTGGCTACCATCACACGAGAAGCTCCAGTAGAAATCAAGATTGAAGATATACAATATGAAGGTTACGAAAAAGAGAAAGTCATCCATATTTTTAAAGAGCTTGGCTTTAACTCTCTGCTTGAAAAGCTTGGCGGGGATACAGACGCAGTTGAAGAGGACTTGGAAGAAATTGAATTTACCATTGCAGAAGAAATAAGTGAAGATATGTTCTCAGAGGAGAATGCATTTTATGCAGAAGTCCTTGAGGACAACTATCATTATGCGGATATCATTGGTTTTTCGATTGCCAATGAAAAGGGTATATATTTCATCCCAAAAGATAAAGCCCTTGAGTCAGAGGCGTTTAAAAAATGGGCTGAAGATGAAACAAAAAAGAAAACTGTCTATGATGCGAAACGATCTGAAGTATCTCTTCGCCATCATGGAATCCATTTAAAAGGCGCTAATTTTGATCTATATATTGCTTCTTATCTAATTAATCCATCTCAAACCATTGATGACTTAGCTTCTATAGCGAAAAATCACGGGTATAACGCGATTCAATCTGATGAAGCCTTTTATGGAAAGGGAGCGAAGAGAAGGATACCGGATGAAAAGGAACTTGCGGGACACTTGGCAAGAAAAGCTGCAGCCTTGCTGACACTTAAGGAAAAACTGGATAGTGAATTGAAAGAAAACCAGCAAGCCGAGCTATTCTACGATCTGGAAATGCCGTTATCCCTAATTTTAGCTGATATGGAGTCAGCAGGAATCAAAGTGGATCTTGAACGGCTGAAGTCAATGGGGCAGGATCTTCTCTCAAAATTGGACGAAATCGAAAAGCGCATTCATGAGCTTGCAGGGGAAGCGTTCAACATTAATTCTCCAAAGCAGCTGGGCGTAATCCTGTTTGAAAAATTGGGTTTGCCTGTTATTAAGAAAACAAAAACAGGTTATTCCACTTCGGCTGATGTTCTTGAGAAACTGGAAAACAAACATGAAATAATCCGGGATATCCTGCATTACCGGCAGCTTGGCAAGCTGCAATCCACCTATATCGAAGGGCTGCTGAAGGTTGTTAATAAAGAAACAGGCAAAGTTCACACCAGGTTTAATCAAGCACTTACCCAAACGGGAAGATTAAGCTCG
Organism: Bacillus sp. J33; assembly: GCF_000518885.1. GTDB lineage: Bacteria > Bacillota > Bacilli > Bacillales > Cytobacillaceae > Cytobacillus. Next base: position 18,279 of record NZ_JAEL01000105.1, read on the forward strand.
ACAGATCCGAACCTGCAAAACATTCCGATCCGGCTGGAGGAAGGAAGAAAAATCAGGCAGGCATTTGTCCCTTCAGAAAAAGGCTGGGTAATTTTTGCGGCAGACTATTCACAGATAGAACTTCGAGTGCTTGCACATATTGCAGACGATGAAAAGCTTATCGAAGCTTTTAATGAAGATATGGACATTCATACCAAAACGGCAATGGAAGTATTTCATGTCAGTGCGGAGGAAGTAACCTCCAATATGCGCCGTCATGCAAAAGCGGTTAACTTTGGAATTGTATACGGAATCAGTGATTATGGACTTTCCCAAAGCCTTGGCATTACTCGGAAAGAAGCCGGAAAATTTATTGACCGCTATCTTGAAAGCTATCCGGGGGTTAAGCAATATATGGATGATATCATTCATGAAGCCAAGCAAAAGGGATATGTATCAACCCTTCTTCATAGACGGAGATATTTGCCTGAGATCACAAGCCGTAACTTTAACCTCCGGAGTTTTGCAGAAAGGACCGCTATGAATACGCCCATTCAGGGCAGTGCAGCGGATATAATAAAGAAAGCTATGATTGATATGGCCGAACGCCTGCGAAAAGAGGAGGTCAAAGCCCGCTTATTGCTGCAGGTGCATGATGAACTGATTTTTGAAGCCCCAGAGGAGGAAATCGAGACGCTTAAAAAAATCGTGCCTGACGTAATGGAAAACGCAGTTGAATTGAAGGTTCCTCTGAAAGTAGATTATTCATATGGACCGACATGGTTTGATGCAAAATAATATACGTTTATGTTTGCACATATACCGAATGCATGGTTTTCATTAAGAGGGTGTGGGGCCCAAATTTGTCAGATGGCCGGAGCAAAGGTCATCATGAAGCGTTTATGGCGCCTGAAATCCCCAGGTTGCAGAACAAAAGGTCATCATGAATCGTTTATAACGCCGAAATCATCGGGAGGCAGAAAAAAAGGTGGCAATGATTCATCGATGGCGCCCGAAATCATCAGGAGGCAGAAAAAAGGTCACCATGAAACGTTTATGGCGCCCGAAACCAGCAGGTTGCAGAACAAAAGGTCGCCATGAATCGTTGATGACGCCCGAAATCATCAGGAGAACATAAAAAGGTCGCCATGAATCGTTTATAGCGCCCGAAACCAGCGGATTGCAGGAAAAAAGGTCGCCATGAATCGTTGATGACGCCCGAAACCATCAGGAGAACAGAAAAAAGGTCGCCATGAATCGTTGATGGCGCCCGAAACCAGCGGATTGCAGGAAAAAAGGTCGCCATGAATCGTT
>NZ_JAEL01000106.1 GCF_000518885.1 Bacillus sp. J33
CATAACCCTTATGATGCACATTTTCTCTGCATCCGACCTCATTCTTGGCCTTCATAACCCTTATGATGCACATTTTCTCTGCATCCGACCTCATTTTTGGCCTTCATAAGATTGTTAACGCAGAGTGAATCCCGTTATATCAATAAAATAGGGGGACAAACCGATATAAGATTTGTACCCCTATAATTGTATGGTATTTAGCTTGTTACTTGGATACAGCCTTTTTCCATTCCATTGCTTATTGGTTTATTATAATAAGCTGTCGAAATGCTCAAAGAACGTTGGATAAGATACAGATATAGCTTCTTTCTGATGTAAATGGACATCCCCGCTTGAAATGGCTGCTGCGACAGCCAGCATCATCCCTATTCTATGATCCCCATGGCTTGATACAGTTCCGCCTGAGAGACGGGATTTTCCTCGGATGATCATTCCATCGTCTGTGGCAGCGATATCGGCTCCTAGCTTTGATAATTCATTTACAACCGTATCAATGCGGTTGGTTTCCTTTACTTTCAGCTCCTCAGCATCTTTAATTACGGTTTCCCCTTCTGCCTGTGTTGCCAGCAGGGCAATCACAGGAATTTCATCAATAAGGCGAGGAATAAGGTCTCCTGCAATAACCGTTCCCTTTAGTTCTGAAGTTCTTATCGTAATATCCCCTGCAGGCTCTGCTGACCCATTTTCATAAGGTTCGATGCGAATGTCAGCACCCATTCTCTGCATAACGTCTATAATTCCTGTCCTTGTAGGGTTTAACCCTACGTTTTTCAATCTGATTTCACTCCCTGGCACAATAGCTCCTGCAACCAGGAAGAACGCAGCAGAGGAGATGTCACCTGGAACATGGATTTCAGTTCCTGTTAACTTCTGGCCGCCCTTAATGCGGATTGTTTGGCCGTCTGTTTCAAGCTCTCCGCCAAACTGCCTAATCATCCTTTCCGTATGATCACGTGTCTTTACTGGCTCAATGATTACTGTTTCACCGCTTGCCTGAATGCCTGCAAAAAGCAAAGAGGACTTGACCTGTGCACTTGCAACGGGAAGCTCATAAGTAACGCCCGAGAGTTGCCCCCCCTTCACCGAAAGAGGTGTAAATTCTCCATTCTTTCTTCCATTAATTTGAGCACCGAATAAACCTAAAGGCTTTGTCACCCTTGTCATAGGCCTTTTTCCAATAGACTCGTCGCCAACTAGCACTGAATGGAAAGGACGGCCAGCTAAAATTCCCATCAGCAGACGTATAGTTGTGCCCGAATTCCCTACATCCAGAACTTCCGCAGGTTCCTGCAAACCTTCCAGGCCCGCCCCGCTAATTGTGACATGATTATCTTCCTGTTCAATGTCTACCCCAAGTTTTCTAAAGCAGGCAATCGTGCTTAGGCAATCTTCACCCAATAGAAAATTGGTTACCTTTGTCTGCCCCTTCGCAATTGCCCCGAACATAATCGATCGATGAGATATAGACTTATCACCAGGTACAGGAATTTCTCCTCTTAATCCTTGCAGATTGGTTTTCAGCATTGCTGGATTCATTATATTATCACCCTTTTACTTGTTTAAAGAAGCTGCCATTCACCTCTGACCCCTACAGGCCAATGGTTGTTTCATAGCTAGTATATTGCTCAATGCAATTAATTGCACGTACACGGTCCTCTTCTGTTTGAAAGCTGATTACCAGGACCCCATAGATTTCTTCTCTCGTTTCGAGGATTCTTATATTTGTAATGCTAATATCTTCCTCCGCCAAATAACCCGTAATTTCAGAAATGACACCTGGATAATCGGGAACATCAACAAATAGGTCATAAAATGCGGGAATTGCCCCTTTTTCTTTTTGCGGCAATTCATCCCTGAACCTTTTAGCCTGAGAAAAATACTCAAATATTCCAGCATCATTTTCATTATTAAGCATTTTTTTAACTTTCTCCATTTCTTCCTGCCATTCCCCCATTAAATCGAGAAGCACTTCTTTGTTTTGGAGCAGAATGTCCCTCCACATAGCAGGGCTGCTGGAGGCAATTCTTGTAATATCCCTAAAACCGCCAGCAGCCAATCTTGGAATAAGCGATTGTGTTCTGCTCGTTTTTTCTGCCTGATGGACAAGGGAGGCAGCAACAATGTGAGGAAAATGGCTGACAATCCCTGTAATATAATCATGTTCTTCTGGCGAAATAGTTAAAAACTTCGCTTTCGTACCTGAAAGCCATTTTTTTAGCTTTGCAATATCTAAATCTGAAATATGATTATCAGGTGTAAGCAGATAAAAGGCATTTTCAAATAACAAGGATTTAGCTGCTGTTACACCGCTTTTGTGGGAGCCTGCCATTGGATGGCCGCCAATAAATGTGATGCCTTTATTTTTCAGAATCCCGGCACATTCCATAATCTCTTTTTTTGTACTTCCTGCGTCCGAGATTATGACATTTTCCTTTAACTTACAATCTTTTAAAATATGTATTATTCTTTCTGTTTCCTGCACAGGTGCCGCTATTAATATCAGATCGGCGTCTTTTGCCCCTTCTTCAATGCCTGGGGCAATTTCATCAACCACTCCCAGCATACAAGCCAGGCGGGATTGCTCATTATTTACATCATAGCCTAGTATGATGGACTCACTGTGGCTGCGTTTAATGGATAACGCGAGTGAACCGCCGATAAGGCCAAGTCCAATTACAAATACTGTTCCTTTCATCCCCTCACCGCCTTTTAAAAATAATCCAGAGGCATCACGATGCCTCTGGATGGAAGAATTTTTTATATAGCCAGCCAAAAATTGCCTTCAGTACTCTAATTGTCTTTCTATAAAGCAGCTGCCTGTTTAGCAAGGTACTGTTCCATTGCTTCAAGCACACCTTCGTTTTGCTCCTTGGAACCAACTGTCACACGTACAGAATCCGGGAATCCAAGCGCTTTTCCTGACCGGACGATATATCCTTTTTCAAGCAGAAACTGAAATACATCGTTTGAATCCGCATTAAAATTAATCAAAATAAAATTCCCCTGTGATGGATAGTATTGGAGCTGGTTCTTCTCACAAAAATCATAAAATTGCTCAAGGCCCTCACGATTCTTTTGCCTGCAGCTTTCAATAAACTGCTGATCACCTAGAGCAGCTGCTGCAGCCGCCTGAGCAAACTTGTTCACGTTAAACGGCTCCCTTACAGGTTCCAGCACCTTGATGATTTCCTGATTGGATACTCCGTATCCTACCCGAAGGCTAGCTAATCCATATATTTTTGAAAAAGTACGCAGTACAATCAAGTTATTATATTGGCTGATTAAATCAACTGCCCTATAATAGTCATCAGCAACGACATATTCATAATATGCCTCATCCAGGACAACCAAAATGTCTTCAGGCACCTTCTCTAAAAAAGATAGCAAGGAAGACTCACTGACATAGCTTCCTGTTGGGTTATTCGGACTGCAAACCCAAATTACAGCCGTATTTTCATCAATGGCAGCCAGCATCGCATCAAGATCATGTTCACCATTTATCAATGGAATCTCTCTGATTTCAGCACCTTCTACGACAGCATTATGCTTATATTGCGGGAAAGTTGGAGCAGCCATAATCGTATTTGTATCCGGACCAAGCAATGCCCTTGATATCATTTGAATAATTTCATCAGATCCGTTGCCGAATATAATCTGCTCTTCTTTGACCGATAAATGATCTGCAAGTAATGACCTTAATTCAGCAGCGTATCCATCTGGATAAAGAGCAAAAAATGAAGGGGACTGATTCATTGTAAATAAAACTTTTTCTGAACATCCGAACGGATTTTCATTTGAAGCAAGTTTCACTATTTTATCCAGCCCATATTCCTTTTTCACTTGATCAATAGACTTTCCCGGCTGATAAGGAGTTAAATTAAGAAGCTGTTCCTTCCATTTCATACAATCCCACCTCTTTTAATTACTTTTGTATATTATCGTATTAAAGCGCAAAAAGATATGCTCCTGTCTTTTCATAAAACTCCCCGTAAAGGAGAGTCTTATGTGGTACTGCTTGCATTAAGATCAGGACGAAGCCGGACTGCGTCACGCAAATAGATATGGCTAATATTATGCTGCGGTGAGTCCGAGTTAACATGCATCATAACCCGAATGCACTTTGGCAGAGATCCTTCAACCGGAATTTCCCTCATGCACATAACAGGGACATAAGTCCATCCTTCTAGTGAACGCATTGCCTTTGCCGGAAAGGCAGCTGTCAGTTCCTCTGTAACTGAGATAAATACCGATGCCACAGCTTCTGCTTCTATATTATTCTCCTGTATCATTTGCCTAATAAGCATCCTGGTTGCTTCAATAATTTCCGTTTCATTGTTTTCTTTTACGGTGACGGCTCCCCTCACCCCACGAATCACTTCCAACACCTCCATTTAAAGCATTATTTTTCAACTCTCCCTGTCAATTCTTGAAAGCCAGCCCTAATAATGTTTCGAAAATGATGCAAGCTCATTCAGCAGCAATTCATCAGAAACTTCGTACATTGCCGGCTCTCCTATTTCCTTCAGCAAAACAAACCGGACCTTTTGCCCTTCAGACTTTTTATCCTGCTTCATACGCTCCAGCAGGCTTTGGTGTGTCAGTTCCGGGGATAGATGAACTTGATATCCGAGAGATTTAAGCCAGTTTTTAAACTCTTCTATGTCAAAAGATAAACCGAAGATCTTCCTGCTCAATTCCAAAGCAAATACCATTCCGACGGCAACAGATTCCCCGTGGGTCCATTCCCCATATCCCTTTTCCGCTTCAATTGCATGGCCAAGTGTATGGCCGAAATTTAAATAAGCACGTATCCCAGACTCCTTTTCATCCTGAGCAACTATGGTACCTTTTATTTCTATTCCTTTTTTAAGGATATGGCCCAATTTGCCTGCAGGGATATCATCTAGTGAATGAATTTGATCCTTAAGATTTTCATAAAATTTGATATCTTGGATCAAACTGTGCTTAATTACCTCGGCAAATCCCGATCGCTTTTCTTTAAGCGGCAAAGACCCTAGAAAATCCAAGTCATAAAATACTGCGGATGGCTGATAAAAGGCCCCAATCATGTTTTTTCCTGCCGGATGGTTAATTGCCACTTTCCCGCCGACTGCACTATCATGGGCCAATATAGTAGTTGGAATTTGGATAAATGGAATTCCCCTCATATATGTGGATGCAACAAAACCGCCTAAGTCACCAACTGCTCCTCCGCCAAATGCCAAAATAAGAGATTTTCTGTCAAGTTTGTGTTCTAACGCAGACGAAAGGCATTCGTAGTAAACATCAAATGTCTTAGCCCTCTCTCCGCTTGGCACTGTACAGATCTTTGCATTAAAGCCTTCGAGTGCAGCCTCTAATGCAGGAAGATGGAGATCTCGAACGGTTTCATCGGTAATGATCATTAAGTTTGTCATGGACGGGAAAGCATCTTTAATATATGCGTTTAATCCGCCAATTGCTCCAGGACCTATATAAACTGGATAGGTCCTGGTATCCGTTTTAATCGAAACACTTTCCATTAAAACTCCCTCGCAAATCTTCTTTGCTCTTCAACAGTTGCTTTTAATGTTTCAAAACGATCTGAGTAAAATTGATCTACAATTGCAGATGCCAATTCCCATGCTATTACATTTTCTGCAACCACTGCTGCCGCTGGAACTGCACAGCTATCTGAACGTTCAATGCTTGCAGAGAATGGTTCTTTCGACTCAATATCTACGCTTTGAAGGGGTTTGTATAGAGTAGGGATCGGCTTCATCACTCCTCTAACGACTATTGGCATTCCAGTTGTCATGCCTCCTTCAAAACCGCCAAGGCGATTTGTTTTGCGGTAATAACCCTTCTCAGGATCCCACGCTATTTCATCATGCACCTCGCTGCCTGGCTTTCTGGCTGCTTCAAACCCAATGCCAAATTCAACGCCCTTAAAGGCGTTAATGCTGACCATTGCACCTGCTAATTTGGAATCAAGCTTGCGGTCATAGTGTACATAACTCCCTACACCTGGGGGCATTCCTTCAACAATGACTTCCACAACCCCGCCAATGGAGTCGCCATTTTCTTTGGCTTCATCAATTGCTTCCATCATCTTTTGCCCTGCATCCTGGTCCAGGCAGCGAACGGGCGACTCTTCTGTTACTTTTTTTAATTCCTTTAATGATGAATATTCTTTTGTGGAAGAGACGACTCCACCTATTTCAATAACATGTCCTGCAACTTCAATCCCCAGTTCTGAAAGCAATTTTTTTGCAACTGCTCCAGCAGCAACTCTTACTGTAGTTTCCCTGGCCGATGAACGCTCCAGAACATTCCTCATATCCCTGTGACCATATTTAAGGGCTCCATTTAAATCAGCATGCCCCGGGCGCGGACGGGAGATCTTTCTTTTTACCTCTGCCTCATCTTCCGGACTAAGCGGATCCTGGCCCATAATCTTTGTCCAGTGCTTCCAGTCATTGTTTTCAACCACAAGGGCAACTGGGGACCCCATAGTATAACCGTGCCTGATGCCGCCTGTAATTTGGACGGTATCCTTTTCAATTTGCATTCTCCTGCCTCTGCCATAGCCTTTCTGGCGCCTGGCCAATTCTTCATTTATATCTGAATCAAGCAGCGGCATTCCTGCAGGCAAACCTTCAATAATAGTAGTCAGCTGCGGGCCGTGAGATTCACCCGATGTAAGATATCTCAAAACTCTTTCCCCCTTCAACTCATTAAAGGATTATGTATCAATATAACACAATGATAAATATAAGAATAGATTAAATTTGAAAATTCCTATAATATTTTTTCTTTAATGAATGGAGACATTTTATCATGTAAAGAGACAATACACAAAAATATGTGTGCACGGCAGCAAACCAAGGTGTTGAAAAAAGGGTTTGAAATTCTTCCATTATCCTCAAGAAAATTTTACCGCAGCAACGACGGCATCTAAAAAGAGGATGACAGCTAATCATCCCCCTCCAAGTTATCCTCTTATAGCTTTCTGTAAAAGAACGTTTCAGCAGATTCCAACTGGTAGCGTCCCGGATTAAAGATCTGTTCTGTACTGCCCACAAAAAATATGCCGCCCTTTCTTAATGCACCGCTAAATTTATGATATATCCCGTCCTTTGCCTCTTCTGTAAAATAGATTAAAACATTCCTGCATACTATTAAATCATAGGGCCCGCCAAAATGATCAGAAAGCAGATTATGTTTCTTAAAAGTAACAGTCTTTTTTAAATCTTCACTTATTTTATATAGACTGCCTTCACAGTTAAAAAACTTCTGCTTTATTGTTTCAGGAACCTCATTCAGTGACCTCTCAGGGTAAATGCCCATTTTAGCTCTTGCCAATGCATTTTCATCAATGTCGGTCGCAAATACCTTAATTTGCGATAACGGCTTATATTTCGACAGGATCATAGCTATTGTATATGGCTCCTCACCTGTCGAACAGGCAGCACTCCAAATCTTGAGATTTCTATTCTGATTAAGAAGCCCTGGGAGAATCTGTTTCTCCAATACTTCCCACCGCTTTGCATTTCTGTAGAATTCCGTTACATTTATCGTCATGCGATCCAGAAACTCATTCAACAATTGCTTATCATTGGACATTCCATTATAAAAGTCCCCAAAAGACTTATACCCCTTTTTTTCATAAAGAGAAATTAGCCTTCTTTTCATTTGGGCTTCTTTATAAAGGGAAAGGTCTATCCCCGTTTTTCTTTTAATGTTTATAATAAATTCCTGATATTCACGATCCATATTTTCCCCTCTAAGCCTGATCAATTTGCAGTACTATTTAAATGTTTTTCCTATCAGTTTGCGGAACTCATTGTATTCGGTTACAAAAAAAGCACTTGTCAGGGACAAGTGCTTTTTCACATTAATTTATCCATTCATTCATAAGCTTTTTATATTCCACTTTTTCTTCTTCTTTGAAGAATAGCCCGATTTCACGTTCAGCACTTGCAGGTGAATCTGAACCATGGATTACATTTTTTCCTACTGTAATGCCAAAGTCTCCGCGGATCGTTCCTGGAGCCGCATCTTTAGGATTAGTAGAACCCATCATCTGGCGAGCTGTTGCGATAACATTTTCGCCCTCCCAAACCATTGCAAAAACAGGGCCGGAAGTGATAAAGTCTACTAATTCACCAAAAAACGGGCGCTCTTTGTGCTCTCCATAATGTTCTTCAGCCAGCTCCTGGCTAATGCTCATAAGCTTACCTCCAACAAGCTGAAAGCCTTTCTTCTCAAAACGGGAAACAATTTCACCGATTAAATTGCGCTGTACTCCATCAGGCTTAACCATCAAAAATGTTCTTTCCATTGAACTCCACTCCTAAAACATATGTATAGTGATTTATGACATTCCACGAAAATATTAACATTGTTTTGACAATTTATCAACTGAAATTTGAAAGCGCTTTTAAAAAGAACACAAAATATGCAATATTTTCTTACATCCCCCTGTAAATTTAATAAATCATAAAAAGCAAAATAAAAATTGCCGGAACCCTTGTTGATTTGGGATGTCCGGCAATGCATTCTTAAAATTTTCTTTTTCCGATAAATTTGGCAATATCGCGCAAAGCCTTTTTTGATCTTGATGGCGGAAGCTCCTCTAATACCTCCAAGGCCTTTTGAAGATACTTGTCGCTTAACTCAAGAGATTTCTCAATTGCTCCTGATGATTTAATTAAAGAAATGATTTTCTCTATCTCGGCACGATCAGTTCCTTCGTGTACTTTGATGATTTCCTCACGTATAGCACTATCTTCCATGGCAAAAAGGACGGGAAGCGTAATATTTCCTTGATGAAGGTCCCCTCCGGCGGGTTTGCCGAGTTCCTTCTCAGTCCCTACAAAGTCTAGGACATCATCAATAATTTGATAGGACATGCCAACAAAGTATCCAAACTTGAAAAGTTTGTTATGTATTTCTTCTTCTACATTTGCTGCAATGGCGCCCAATTGGCAGCTGACTGCAATAAGCATTGCTGTCTTTCTTTTAATTCTCCGGAAATAGGTTCTAACATTTTGGCCGTAGTTATACTTATCTTTGATTTGCTCAATTTCGCCAACACATAGCTCAACTAGCGTATGGGAAAGAATTTTATGCGCATGAGGATTTTCTACATTTGTTATTAATTCAAGAGCTCTCGCAAAAATATAATCGCCTGTATACATGGCAATCTTATTATCCCATTTAGCTTTTATGGTTAGTTTTCCTCGGCGCAATTCTGCATCATCTATAACATCATCGTGAACCAGAGATGCCATATGGATAAGCTCCAGCGATACGGCCACATTTTTTATCTTGTTGATATCATATTCACCGAACTTTGCTGCAAGCAAGACAAAAACTGGGCGAATTCTTTTCCCCCCGGCCTGCAATAAATGCAGTGATGCCTCATGCAATAGAGGAGACTCTGCCTTTATCGTCTCCTCCAGCTCGTCCTCTATCACATTTAAATCTGAATTCAAAAATGAGTACATCATTTTCAATTTCACTTTCTAACTCACCCAGCTTATCAATCCCGTCTGCCGTTTTCTGCATTGTGTAATGAGAAACCTTCAGAACAAGTTATTATTTTATTTCGTTCCAATGTGTACCGCTGCCACCCCGCCGCTATATGGCTTATAGGTGACATTCTTAAGTCCTGCTTCTTTGAACATATCCGCAAGTTCTTTCATTCCTGGGAAATCTCTGGCAGACTCCTGCAGCCATGAATATTCATTGAAGCTTTTCGCAAATAGCTTGCCAAACATTGGCATAATAAAACGGAAGTAGAAATAGTAGGCTTGTCTATAGCCGAACATCGTTGGCTGTGATGTTTCCAGACACACAACTATTCCCCCAGGCTTGACAACACGACGCATTTCCCTTAGCACCTGCATATAGTCAGGGACATTTCGTAATCCAAATCCAATTGTTACATAGTCAAATGAATGATCGGGAAAAGGAAGGTCCATAGCATTACCGTGTACAAGCTTCACCTGTTCGAGCTTCCGTTCTTTTATTTTTTCTTCACCGATTTTAAGCATATTCTTGCTGAAATCCAGTCCTATAACTTCCCCATTATTGCCCACCGCTTCAGCAAGGGCAATGGACCAATCGGCCGTTCCACAGCAAACATCCAGGGCTTTTGCACCTTTCTGGACATTCATTTTTTTCATGGTGTCCTTGCGCCATCTGAGATGCTGCTGAAAGCTGATAACTGAATTCATTTTATCGTAATTGCCATATATTTTTTCAAATACACTATGAACTCGCTCTTCCTTTGATTGCTGCATATCTTACCCTTCTTCCACAAAAGTTTTAGCCACAGATTGACTATGATTATAAATGTAATGAATACGCTGCTCTAACAATTCGTTTACAAAAGGGAGTTTTAACAAGTATTGGTCAACTAGATTCTTGGAAAAGTCAATATACCTGTCACAAATCAGAAGCAGATAGTTTTGCTGTTCTGCAGACATTTTTTTCACTTTTGGGAATGTCAGCTTTTTCAGCGCCTCAAAAACAATTGAAGTGCCGTAATTTATAAACTGTTCTTTTTCAGCAATTAGCCGTTTAATGAATAATAGATTGGATGCTAATTCCCTCCACTCTGTTTTGCTATACACATCAGCCAATTTTTCAAAAAGGGCTGCCTCAATCTTTTTAACTGAGTTCATCAAACTTTCAACTGCCTCAGGTGCTTTCTGATAAAGGGAGATTTTATGCTCATTCACATCTTTAATTCCGTCCGCCAGTGCCCGAATCATTGCAATATCATCAAATGCGGCAAGAATTTTATAATATAAACCGCTGTAATACACGCCTGCCAGGACTGTGAGCTGCCGGTTCTTAAGGTCTCCGCCTTCAGTCTCATCGTTCATAACAAGCTCATGGGTATCAAGGGCAATTTGGATAAGCATTGTTGTTATCGCATATTTTTCTGCTTTATTATCTGAAATCTTCAGTTCATCAAGGATGGAAATTAAAAGCAGAAGCTTATCTTCGTCTATATAGGGAGAATCAATATACCTGAGCAGATAAGGGTGGTGTACCTTTTTTTCAATCTGTTCTTTAATATCTGCCAATTTAATCTTCACGTCATGCATGCAATCACCCTTGTTTCCCCTAAGTTTCTGCTATCCGCAACAGCCTTCCAGTCCCTCCAGCAAATTCAGCTTTGGGCAAATACAGGAGAAGCCTTATCAAGATAGTTAAATACTTTTACCTAGATTTCTTTTATGTCTATTTTGGACCTATTCGCTGTTTCCTATGAAATATATATAAATCAGGCATAAAAAAAGCCCTTTTCGTTGGTATCTTGTTTTCAAACTGCATTATTAATTAAGCAGTGACAATTATATCATAAATTACAGAATCGTGTCAGGAGATTATCACTTTTGCCAGAATTCCCTTTGGATAAATTATTTCTTCGCTTCGCTCTCCAGTTCCCCAAAGCTAGTCATGATCCTTGCATTCCCCCTTACCTTTATGGCAGAAGTATGTTCTGTAAATTGAGCAATCATGACTTCCCCCTGATCAAGTTTTTCTGAGTGATGGAATCTTGTATCAGAGCCTCTTGTTAAACCGATTACATTAACGCCATCTTCTTTTGCCTTAATAACAATATAATCATTTCCCGCTGAATTTTTCTTTTCCATTGAAAACACCCTTTATTAGCAATTTTAAAAGAACATCAAAATCCCTACTTACAAAAAAAGGCTAAAAGTAGTTATCTTTCAGCCTTTCGAAAATTTATTCTCTGAAAAGCGCAAGGTACAGCCGCGCATCCCATTTATTGTTTAATTAATGAAAGTACCTCTGCCCTAGCTCTTGCATCATCAGCAAAAACACCTCGTACAGCCGAAGTAACTGTTTTTGAGCCAGGCTTTTTAACTCCCCGCATAGTCATGCACATATGTTCTGCCTCTACAACCACCATAACTCCATGGGGCTCAAGCTTCTCAAGGATTGAGTCAGCCACAGTGGATGTAATTCGCTCCTGAAGCTGCGGCCTTTTAGCTACGGCCTCTACCGCCCTAGCAAGCTTACTTAATCCAGTTACCCTCCCGTTTCTTGGTATGTATGCAACATGGGCAACACCGAAAAATGGCACAAGATGATGTTCGCACATTGAATAAAACGGAATGTCCTTAACCAGAACAAGTTCTTCGTGGTCTTCACCAAACACAGTCTCAAAATATTCTTTAGGATCTTGATTTAATCCCATGAAAACTTCTTCATACATTTTGGCTACCCGTTTTGGTGTATCAAGGAGCCCTTCCCGGTTAGGGTCTTCACCGATTGCCTCTAATATTAAACGTACCGCATCTTCGATTTGGGCACGATTCACTTCTGCCATAATTGCTTCCTCCTATGCTATATCACTGTGTTTTACAATATGTTCATATTAGCATAACCTTTTCGGTAAGCGCAAAGCAGAAAGTGTCATGAATAGTATTATTAAATAGAAAAAACCGCGATAGAATCGCGGTTTTTAGCTCAAAGGTAGCTTTAAGCACTTATATGTATTACTTAACTGCGTCTTTAAGCGCTTTACCTGGTTTGAAAGCAGGAACTTTGCTTGCAGCGATCTCGATTTCCTCACCAGTTTGCGGATTGCGTCCTTTACGGGCAGCACGTTCGCGAACCTCGAAGTTACCGAAACCAATTAGTTGAACCTTATCACCATTTTTCAAAGCATCTAAGATTGTATCAAAAACAGCATCAACTGCTTTAGTTGCGTCTTTTTTAGAAAGTTCGCCAGCTTCAGCAACTGCGTTAATTAGTTCTGTCTTGTTCATGCCTTTCACCTCCTCCCAAATATCAATAAAACCCAGTAAAATAAGATTCCTTACATACATTTGTAAACAAAATTACTGAATTCTATACGTTATGGCGTGTTTTTGTTTAACAACCCTAATAATAAATTATGATTGGAAGAATTTCAATTCATAATTTAATACGAACCCTTTAATAATAAGGGTTTCGGCCGCCACAACGGTAATTCTGTTAAAAGATTATCACAATCATTTACTCTAATCAAGAATATTTCATGATTTAATGGGAATCTTTTCTTATTTGCAACATATTTGTAATAAGTTGACCCTTTTTTCTTACCCTAAAGGCGATTTAATAAACATTTAAAGAGATTATTAATATCTATCCCCTGAAAAACATGATAGCTTTTTTATCGTGTTATGTACCAAGAAATATGCCTGTTGAACTTGGGTGTTGATTTCCGCTGCAGGAGCTCAAGCATTCGCGGGCGGTCCGACGCTCCTCGGCGCATCCGCGCCTGTGGGGTCTCCCTTTGACTTGCTTCTCCCGCTGGAGTCTCGCTCCTTCCGCTCCAATCAACACAGTGCTAAATCCAAAATTAACGTTATCACTGCTTTTTAAATAAAAAAGACTCCAAACGGAGCCTTCAATTAAAGGATAATGGCAATTAATCCGCCAGAGCCTTCATTAATAATTCTTTCTAAGGTTTCTTTTAGCTTATATCGTGCATTTTCAGGCATCAGGGACAGCTTAGCCTGAATTCCTTCCCTGACAATTGAACTCAAGCTTCGTCCAAAAATATCTGAATTCCAAATGGATAACGGATCATCTTCAAAATCCTGCATTAGATAGCGGACTAGCTCTTCACTTTGCTTTTCTGTTCCAATAATTGGCGAAAACTCGGATTCAACATCTACTTTAATCATATGGATTGATGGTGCTACTGCTTTTAGACGGACTCCGAAACGAGAACCATGGCGTGTGATTTCCGGTTCATCCAGGCTCATATCGGCCAGCGAAGGAGCGGCTATCCCATAGCCCGTTTGTTTCACCATTCTTAATGCATCGGAAATCTGATCATATTCAGCTTTTGCATGGGCAAATTCCTGCATTAATTCAAGCAAGTGGTCTTTTCCTCGAATTTCTACTCCAACAATTTCCTTTAACACTTCATCATACAGATCATCCGGTGCGTACAAGTCAATTTCTGCAACACCCTGGCCCATCTCAATCCCCGCAAGTCCTGCACGGTCAATAAACTCAAAGTCACTGAATTGATGTACAACCCGGTCCACATCCCTAAGCCGCTTAATATCCTTAACGGTTTCTTTTACTGCTTCCTGATAGCTTTCACGGAGCCAGTGATCTTCATGAAGAACCATTACCCAGCTAGGCAGGTTTACATTGACTTCAAGCACAGGGAATTCATATAGGGCTTCACGCATGACATTCATTACATCTGATTCCCTCATGCCTTCAACACTCATGGCCAGCACTGGTATATCGTACTTTTCAGCAAGCTCATCTCGCAGCGCACCTGTGTTCGGATGGTGAGGCTGCACGCTATTTATAATCATAATAAACGGTTTTCCGACTTCCTTTAGTTCCTCAATAACCCTTTCTTCCGCTTCAAGATAATTAGCGCGCGGTATCTCGCCAATTGTTCCATCCGTTGTAATTACTACACCGATGGTTGAATGCTCCTGAATTACTTTTCTCGTGCCTATTTCTGCAGCTTCATGGAAAGGGATGGGCTCTTCATACCAAGGTGTGTTGATCATTCTTGGGCCATTTTCATCTTCGTAACCCTTTGCCCCAGGAACTGTATAGCCAACACAGTCAACGAGCCTAATGTTAACATCCAGTCCCTCTGCCACATGGACTGTAGCTGCCTGGTTAGGCACAAACTTTGGTTCTGTAGTCATTATTGTTTTACCTGCAGCACTTTGCGGAAGCTCATCCTGAGTGCGTGCACGATCTGCTTCATTTTCCATATTCGGTATTACAACCAGTTCCATGAATTTCTTTATAAATGTGGATTTGCCTGTGCGAACAGCACCGACTACTCCAAAATATATATCGCCGCCCGTTCTTTCGGCAATATCTTTAAAAATATCAACCTTTTCCAAGTGATCCCCTCCCGAATCATAGAGTTAGTGGGATAATATTATCCTATCTATTATGTTTGGACATTATATGTGTATGATGTTGTCCTACATTGTTATGACAGTTTTTTATAAATTTTTACCCCCTTACCAGGAAAGTGCCGTACACCCGCCCGCAGGCTATGTAACCAATAAGCCCTTTGGCGATTGGGAAGGACAGCTTTCCATCCCAAATTTCCTTTTAAAATGTAACTGCGCCCCTTGCTGCTTTATTTCTTCTTCTTTATGCTTTTAGTCAGTGGTGAAGTGGTTTTTATTAATATATAAATGAAAAAAAACCCTTCTCATACAATATATTTTGTATAAAAAGGGTTATGACTATTTCACCAAAAAGATTGGTTTATTCGATTCTGAATCGATTGTATATGGTAAGGAATAAGAAGGTACAAAGGCAGAATCTTCAACAAGTATACCTCTTATATCTTCTCCAGGCTTATATTGTATTTTCTTTTCCTTCAAAGCCTGATAAAGATCGGTCCGATAATCAACATACACTTCTGCATTGCCGGTTACCACAAACGGAAGGCTCTGGCCGCTATATGGGCTAAGTGCCTTTGGATCCTCCATAAAGCCCAGCTTTTTAAAATCCATTGTAAAAACATTATCGGCAATTTGTTCTTTGTACGGCGGAAAGCCATGGGCTTTAATTCTCAGGTTAATATCTCTGATGGTTTCAGCAATCCTTAGGTCAAAAATTTTAACCTTCGGATCCGTTTCTGGATCAACAATGACATATTGGAAAACTCCTCCTGACTCAAATGCGTTGCCAGGCGGCTCAGCCATATATTGAGGTGCAATTTTCTTAAAATCAATCGGGTACTTTTGATAAATCGGAGTTGACTGATCCTTCGTCTTAATTGGAAGAAGGCCGTCATTGTCCTCCCTGTATTGGTCTACAGCCGATTGGACAGACTGCAGCTGATCCTGATAGGCTATCTGGTTTTGGGACAGTTTCTCTTCAGGATACATACAGCCGGTCAGGGCAATCCCCGTTAGCAAAAGAAGCAGGATGTTAAATGCTTTTTTCATGTAATCAACCCTTTATGTAGTATAGCTAACTGCTTGTTGGACCGCTGAAAACGACAAGCACAATAATAATTCCGCTAATAATCATCAAGAGATAAGCAATAACTGCCGTAAAACCCTTCAATATTCCAGCTTTCAATTTATAGCGGCTCAGATAAATAAGTATTATAGATAAAAACATAAATCCCATTGAAGCAAGTGATACCCACATTTTCATTAAAGCAGGTGACATTCTATCAACTCCCTTTTCCGAAAAGTATTATAACACACCAGGAGGAAAAAACTAAAACCTTTTCATCTTCAAATAAAATCGATGGAAGGCGTATTTGGCATAAAGTAATGAATTCATTCCATAAAAAAAACTGAGGTAAAGAAGGGGCAATTCTTTACCTCAGCCAATTGACTAAATAACCCAACACCCTGTTCATTTCACTAGTTTGCTTCGTTGCATTGTATGCAGGAACTTGCCGTCTCGCATCATCTAATGCCTATATTTTTCAATTATTAAAGATTTTCCTGCTTTTTAAGGCCTTTTTGATCTTCCAGGACATTAGCAAGGTCTTCCATTTCATGTGTTTTTCCGCGGCCCATCAACATGTCAACGGCATCCTTGGCATTGACATTGTTAAAAAGAACATCATAAAGGACATTTGTGATTGGCATTTTCACATCATATTTTTGAGCAAGCTGGTACGCTGCCTTTGTTGTTCTTACCCCTTCAACCACCATGCCCATATTATCAAGCACTTCCTGTAAGTTATGCCCTTTTCCAAGAAGGTTGCCAGCTCTCCAGTTGCGGGAGTGGACTGATGTACATGTTACAATCAGATCGCCAATACCGGCAAGCCCTGAGAAGGTCAGCGGGCTTGCTCCCATCTTCATGCCAAGGCGGGCAATCTCAGCAAGACCTCTTGTAATCAAGGCAGCCTTGGCGTTATCGCCATACCCCAATCCATCAGTAATACCGGCAGCAAGGGCAATAATATTTTTGAGCGCTCCGCCAATTTCGACTCCTATAATATCCGGATTTGTATAAACTCTAAAATTATTATTAATAAACAAATCCTGGATTTTCTCAGCAGCCTTCATATTTTTTGAAGAAACTGTAACCGTAGTGGGATGCCGCAAGCTTACCTCTTCAGCATGGCTAGGGCCTGATAGGACGACGACACTTTCCAGAAGCCTTTCAGGCATTTCCTCTTCAATCATTTCAGAGATGCGAAGAAGGGAGTCTGGCTCTATTCCCTTGCTGACATGCACAATTGTTATAGGTTCCTTCCGTATATCCCTGATTTTCCTGAGAACTTCACGAATGGCCTTAGTCGGAACAGCCAGTATCATAATATCTGTTCCGGACAAAGCTTCCTCGAGTGACGAAAAGCCTCTAATTGCTGCTGGCAAATGAATTTCGGATAAGTATTTTTTATTGGTATGGTGTGTGTTTATTTCATCAATTTGTTCAGGTTTATGGCCCCACAGCCTGACATCATGGCCATTATCAGCCAGCACCATTGCGAGAGCTGTCCCCCAGCTGCCCGCTCCTATAACTGCAACACTTTCTTTATTCCGCTCCATTTGATCACTGCCTTTTAATTTATTTGGATGTTCAAATACGATCATCCGAATCAGTCAGCTCCAAAAAATAATGTAACAGGAACTGCTGGATAAACACCTCGTCGCAAGAAAATCCGAATGCATTTTCATGGAGTCAAACATCCTCCGTTACAATCAACCCAGCTACTTTAACTTAATTAACAGTTGAAAAGCAAAAAACTTTACGAAAACAGCTTAAAAAAGACATCTGCCTTCATATCATTTTCTTTCTCTTGCAAATATCTTAATAGGTGTGCCTTCAAAACCAAAAGCATCCCTTATCCTGTTCTCCAGAAAACGTTCATATGAGAAGTGAAGTAGTTCGGGATCATTTACAAATACCACAAACGTCGGCGGCTTAACAGCAACCTGTGTAGTGTAATAAATTTTCAGGCGTCTTCCTTTATCTGTTGGTGTAGGGTTCATAGCCACAGCATCCATAATGACATCATTCAGAACACTTGTCTCTACACGGAGTGCATGATTTTCACTTGCTCTATTAATCATTGGGATTAGCGTATGAATACGTTTCTTAGTTTTAGCAGAAAGAAAAACAATAGGTGCATAATCAAGAAATTGGAAGTGGTCTCGTATATTTTGCTCAAAAGCTTTCATTGTTTTTTCGTCTTTTTCAACTGCATCCCATTTGTTTACTACAATAACAACAGCTCTGCCAGCTTCATGGGCATAACCTGCGATCCGCTTGTCCTGTTCAATAATTCCTTCTTCACCATCAATGACAACCAGAACGACATCAGAACGTTCAATAGCCCGCAAGGCTCTAAGGACACTGTATTTTTCAGTTGATTCATATACTTTTCCTTTTTTGCGCATTCCTGCAGTATCAATTATGACATACTCCTGCCCGTCAATCTTTAGTCTGGAGTCAATAGCATCCCTGGTGGTTCCTGCAATGTTGCTGACAATAACACGCTCTTCTCCCAGAATGGCATTCACCAGAGAAGATTTCCCTACATTTGGGCGCCCAATCAGTGAAAACTTAATAACATCTTCACCATACTCAGCCTGTCCGTGTTTCGGGAAATGCTTGGCCGCTTCATCCAGCAAGTCTCCAAGTCCGAGTCCATGCGATCCGGATATTGGAAAAGGCTCCCCAAATCCGAGTGCATAAAAGTCATATATTAAATCTTTCATGTCAGGGTTATCAATTTTGTTTACGCCAAGAACGACTGGTTTTTTAGCTTTGTATAAAATTTTTGCAACTTCTTCGTCTGCAGCAGTAACGCCTTCCCTTCCATTTACAAGGAAGAGAATAACATCTGCTTCATCAATGGCAATTTCCGCCTGAAGGCGAATTTGTTCCAGGAATGGTTCATCGCCAATATCAATACCGCCTGTATCAATAATATTAAAATCATGAGTCAGCCACTCTGCCGAACTATAAATCCGATCCCGTGTAACTCCAGGGATATCTTCAACAATCGAGATGCGTTCTCCTACAATTCTGTTAAATATCGTTGATTTTCCTACATTTGGACGCCCGACAATAGCCACAACCGGTTTTGCCATGAACATCACCCTTTCAATTCTTTATTCTTAAAATGCAAAACGATTTAACACTTTACTTCATTAGAAAGTCCTTACTCTTACTATCCTTACAGATGGCTGTCCACAAAAACTAAAAGTTAAACCATCCATTCCACTTCTATTTATAAGGCTTTGTTAAGTTTGCCTGTTGGTTTCAGCACGAGGCACTCAAGCGTTCAGCGGGCGGTCCGACGCTCCTCGGTGCATTCTCACCTTTGGGGTCTCCCGCTGACACGCTTTTCCCGCAGGACATTGAATAAGCTTCCTCGAATGAACACCGCGTCGTAAGAAAATGCGATAGCATTTTCGCGGGATTAGCACCTTCCGCTCCAATCAACAGGGTGCTTTAAATCAACAATTAGC
>NZ_JAEL01000107.1 GCF_000518885.1 Bacillus sp. J33
AGCACAACAATGGATAGTAGAACAAAGACAAGCCTAACTTTTTGTTTAGCTGAGCCCTTAAGCTAATTCAGCAATCGGCGGAGCGAACTCTTGACAAACCGAACTTGCCAATGGTTTAAAATGGAAACAACCAAGGGCTTATTTGGTATGCCTTCTTTTGTTCCCTTCGCCCTTGTTAAACAATCCTCAAACCATTGGCGTGTTTGTCAAGAGCGATTGCGGCGCATCTCCATCCAGTAAATAGGAGAGAAACTAACCCTTTAGGTAGTTTTCATAAATCTTTTGACACTACCCCTTCTGAAAATCCTGCGCATAGCCATATGCCTCAATGTCACCTATTATAAAAAGATTCTCCGCAGGCTGCCGGCGGAGAAAACGAAAGCAAATTTCATGGTCTTGTTCAGTAAGCCTTCTAATCATTTTTCTCTATTCCCCTTATTTAATGTAATTCCCGCCCTAATAGATTTGCCGATACCGGTTCAAGTTCCAGTTCCCTTGCCCAGACAGACAGCTGGCCAATATGATGGATTTCATGGACAATAACATGCTGCAGGACTTCTTCCTTTTTGAAGCAGCCATCCATCCATGGCGGTGTAACCTTTTCATTGCATTGAAACGGCCATTTCTCCTGAAAAAAAGGCTCCAGCTCTCTGCGATATTCATCAGAAAGAGACTTTACTTTCTCCAATGTTTCATAATCAGAAAAGAACGGATCTTTCACTTCCTTGCCTTGAATGGCACAAATCCAGCTAAATTCTACATCCACAATATGAAAAAGGGTTTCTAAAATGCCTCCCACTCCCCCAGTTCGTTCAGTTTTAAGCTCTTCCAGTGTGAGCTGGCGGCACCATTCAAACCACTGATCACGGACTTGCCAGTTATATCGGAATAATGTCAGCAAACGATTCTGCCTCCTTGCCTATGAGTTTCTAAGGTTATTCTGCAGATCCGGAAAATTTCCTCCCTGAACAATGAATTTTCTTTTTTCTTCCGCATAAATCTAAAGCATGTACTCAATCCTAAAAGAAGCGGTGTATGCAGAAAGGGGATAAAATGTGAAGAAAGACTTATTGGTTTTATATATATCAGCTGGCATTTTATTATTGCTTGTTTTATTTGGCGTTTTTGTACCGGACTTGCTTGAGAGTGTGACAGCAAACGTGCAAGCCTTTATCACCGATAAGTTCGGCTGGTATTATTTAATACTGGTTTCGTTTATTGTTATTGTTTGTTTATATTTTTTAATCAGCCCGTTAGGAAAGATAAAGCTTGGGAAGCAGGATGATAAACCGGAGTTTTCCCGGCCTACCTGGTTTGCGATGCTGTTCAGCGCCGGAATGGGGATCGGACTGGTTTTCTGGGGTGCGGCCGAGCCGATTTATCACTATGCAGTCGGATCTCCAACAGGCGGTGAATTAGGCACTGATCAGGCAATCAGGAATGCTATAAGATATACGTATTTCCATTGGGGAATCCACGCATGGGCCATTTATGGAATCGTTGCCCTTGTCCTTGCCTATTTTAACTTCCGCCATGGCGAGCCCGGCTTAATCAGCGCTACCCTTAAGCCGATCCTGGGAGACCGCACGCAGGGTACTGCCGGAAAAGTTGTTGATATCATTGCAGTTGTAGCGACTGTCATCGGTGTTGCAACGACATTAGGATTCGGAGCCATGCAAATTAATGGGGGGCTTTCATACCTTTTTGGCATTCCCGTCAGCTTTCCGGTCCAGGTATTAATCGTCCTGATCGTAACGGTTTTATTTATAATTTCAGCATTGACCGGGCTTGGGAAAGGAATTAAAATTCTCAGCAATACCAATATGGTATTGGCTGTGCTTCTGTTTCTGCTTACTTTTTTTCTCGGACCGACATTATTCATACTGAATCTATTTACAAATACACTCGGAAGCTATCTGCAATTTCTGCCGGGCATGAGTTTTCGCATTGCACCTTTAAATGAAGATGTCAGAGAATGGATTAACGGCTGGACCATCTTTTACTGGGCTTGGTGGATTGCCTGGGCACCTTTTGTCGGTATCTTTATTGCACGTGTTTCAAAAGGAAGAAGCATCCGTGAATTCGTTTTCGGAGTATTGCTCGTGCCGTCATTGATTGGATTCTTATGGTTTTCCGCTTTTGGCGGTTCGGCGATTTTGCAGGAGCATAATGGGGTTGCGCAGATTTCTGAACTCGCTACTGAGGAAGCATTGTTTGGCGTTTTTTCCAACTTCCCGCTGGGAACGATCCTATCGATTATTGCGATCATCTTAATCTGCACCTTTTTCATTACTTCTGCCGATTCGGGCACCTATGTACTGGGGATGATGACAACTAATGGCTCACATCATCCAGGCCAAAAAATAAAGTTTATTTGGGGAATCATGCTATCTGCCATTTCACTGGTACTTTTATATTCAGGCGGTTTGCAGGCGCTGCAGAACACGATGATTGCGGCAGCTCTTCCTTTTTCGATCATCATGGCCCTAATGACCTTCAGCCTGATTAAAGCTTTGCAGAAGGAAGCAAGGGAACTGGGGATTGGGAAGATTCCAAAAAGAAAAACTTAGCATGTAAAAAACCTGCAGAATTGCGATCTGCAGGTTTTTTTTATGGATTATTTTTTTGTGTAGTTAAGATCCCAAATAACGCCAAATGGATCTTTTACTTTAGCATATTTTGCACCCCAAAAGGTATCCTGAAGCTCCATTAACACTGTGCCTTTATTGGCAATAGCATTATATATAGACTGGATTTCTTCTTCACTTCCAAACTCAAGCACTAATGAGATATGATTGCCAGCTGCCACATCCTGGCCAGGGAATGAATCTGATACCATTATGAGCAGACGATCCTTTTTCAGCTTTGCATGCATAATAAAATCGTCGGCCTCAGGCGGAGTTGGATAATTCGCTTCTCCATATGTTTGAAGTTCCGATACTTCCCATTGAAAAACTTCCCGGTAAAATTCCAAAGCTTCCTTTGCCTTTCCGTCAAACATTAAATAAGGTATTGCTTGGTTCATCACCTTAATCAGCTCCTTTTTGGATCAAACCCGAACATACATTCTTAATTTATCATATCATTTTTATTATGTATACAAAAAGATTGCTTATCCAGCAATCTTTTTAGAACAGCTCTAACCTTATTTTACCGGAATCCAGACCTCTGAATAATAGTCTGCACTTGACGGGTCTCCAGCAGAATATACTTCAAGTTCGGGTGCCTCCGCATGCTCATACCCGCTCGATGGGAACCATTCCGAGAAGATCTTTTTCCACGTATTCTGTATGGCATCCGGCATCGCTCCATGCACTTCAAATACAGCCCACTTCGCTGCCGGAATTTCCATGCTTTCGAGGCCATCAGGCTTTTCTCCTTTGCAGCTGGCTGCAATCCAATAGTCCATGCTGTCTGGTTTTGTGCTTCTTTTATCCACACACACACCGAGAACACCCTTTACTTCACCATTGTTTAGCTGGAACAGCTTGTCGCTTATCCCGTTACTGTTCACTTCATCCCACATTTTTGGTATGCCGGCAAGATTCTCTTCATTGCATAAAGAGAACTCCCTCTTTACTCCAGCCACTTGAAAAGCTGCTTTTTCCACAATTGAATACTGCATTGGTTCTGCTCCTTTCAGGCTCACCTGGATCGTCAGGCGGTTATATGATTTGAGCTTTCCGGAAAAATTCCTTGCTTCTGTCGGGGTAATGCCATGCTGTCTGCGGAAAGCTTTCGTAAAAGCTTCGGGAGTGTCATAACCATATTTGCAGGCAAGATCAATGATTTTGCAGTCTGTGCGCGTAAGGTCCTGTGCTGCGAGAGTCAGCCTCCTGCCCCTGATATATTCTCCAACCGGCATATCCGTGAGAATGGAGAAGGTACGCTGAAAATGAAAAGCAGAAGAATTCGCCGCTTCGGCAGCTCGCTGAATCGAAAGGTCTTCATCCAGCAAATGCTTTTCTATATAATCAATGGCCTTTTGCAGCGATAGGATCCATGACATTCTTGATCACTCCCTTAAATACATTCTAGCCATTTTAATCATTGGCTTCCTGTCATTTTGTGCTTTGTTTTGGCAGGTTGCTTTTTAGAAGTTCGTATTTTTGATGGAAAATACCTGCTGAAACGTATATTTTATCGAAAAAAGTTAATCTGCGATCTTGTACAACAGCAGTTCAATCTTTAAGCTGAAGGCTTTTACAGGCCTGTTTTGGTAAAATACCGGCCAAAATAGTACATTTACCGGCCATTTTCAGCTAAAGACCGGCCGAACTGGATAATTTACCAGCCAAATAGAATTTCCCTAGTCTCTCAGGACTCATTTAACGGCCTATTTATTAAGATTATCGGCCAAAATCATACTTTTATCGGCCAAAATAGTCGAAATAACGGCCAAACTGACAGATTTATCGGCCAACACTCTAAAAAAGCCAGCCGCTCATAAAGAGCAGCTGGCCTTGTCTTATATGGTACGGTCCCAATGGCGATGCATAGCAATAGCATTAATTAAATTCTCACTGAAGGAATGGAGATCGCCATCGCTGCGGTGTGCCACGATTCCCATTTCAGGTAAAGCTTGCGTGGCTTCTGCAGGGAGCAATTCTGCTCCTTCACCGCCAACTGCGATGGTTTTAAAATGCTGAAATGCTTCACGGACAAATTCCTTAGCTTGCGGAACTTTCTTCAATGCCTCTGCACTTTCCTTTCCGCCTGCAACATAGACAGCGTCATACATTACCGAGTGGGTGGTCAGGAATGTTTTCTTCGCTTCCAGTTCTCCACCGTCACCTTTGATCATTCCCAGGTTTTTGCTGACGATTTCTGAAGTAACACCGGCTTTCTTTAAGGCTTCCATCACCTTGCTGACTTCCTTCCAGTTAAAACCATGTTCCGCTAAGATCGCGACTTTTCTGGTTTTAGGCGATTTTGCTGTATTCATTTGGCTTAAAGCCGGGGAAGAAAGCGTTACCTTTGATTCATTAGCTGCATCCGGTACCTTTGCGCCTACTCCCAGGGCAATTTGCTCAGCAAGGAATGCATCTACATGGCTGAACATGTCTACCACCTGCTGCTGGACGTCTTTGCTTTGCACTTTCCCGACTTCAAAGCGGAACGCGTCAATTATATGCTGCTTTTCCGCTTCAGACATGCTGTTCCAGAACATTTTCGCCTGGCTGTAATGATCCTTGAAACTATCACTGCGTTCTCGGACTTTCCGCCCTTCCACTTTTTCCTGATAGTGCACATAACCGCCTTCTTCTTCTGCAGCTGGACTTGGGTCGTTATTCTGAAGTGAATTCTTATGGTAGGCAACAGGACCTTTATTAATGGTCATGCGATGGTAGCCGTCATATTGGTTGTTATGGAACGGACACACGGGGCGGTTGATCGGAAGCTCATGGAAATTTGGCCCGCCCAGGCGGATCAGCTGGGTGTCCGTATAAGAAAATAATCTTCCTTGGAGCAATGGATCATTCGAAAAATCAATCCCCGGCACCACATGTCCAGGATGGAATGCTGCCTGTTCCGTCTCGGCAAATACATTATCCTGGTTACGGTTCAGCGTCATTTTCCCAACAATCTTAACCGGCACCATTTCCTCCGGCCAAAGCTTTGTCGGATCAAGGATATCGAAATCAAAGGAGAATTCATCCTCTTCATCAATCATTTGTACCCCAAGCTCGAACTCAGGATAATTGCCCATTTCAATGGCTTCCCATAGATCTCTGCGATGGAAGTCCGGATCCTTTCCGGCAAGCTTTTGCGCTTCATCAAAAACAAGAGAATGAGTACCCAGAACTGGCTTCCAGTGAAATTTTACAAACCGGGATCTGCCCATTTCATTCACAAATCTAAATGTATGGACACCAAACCCCTCCATCATGCGATAGCTTCGGGGGATGGCACGGTCAGACATCGTCCACATTATCATATGAGCCGTTTCCGTATTGTTGGAGGCAAAATCCCAGAACGTATCATGGGCTGTTGAAGCCTGCGGCATTTCATTATGCGGCTCTGGCTTAAATGAATGGACCAGATCCGGGAACTTTATGGCATCCTGTATGAAAAACACCGGAATATTATTGCCGACCAGATCGTAATTCCCCTCTTCCGTGTAGAACTTGGTGGCAAACCCGCGGGCATCACGGACAGAATCTGCGGAACCGCGAGAACCTGCTACAGTTGAAAACCGTACAAATACGGGGGTTTTAACAGATGGATCCTGCAGGAACTTCGCTTTTGTATACTCAGCCATTGATTCATATACCTGAAAGTAGCCATGAGCGCCAAACCCCCGGGCATGAACAACCCGTTCCGGGATACGCTCATGGTCAAAGTGCGTCATTTTTTCCCGGAAATGAAAGTCCTCCATCAGGGTTGGTCCGCGGGAACCTGCTTTTAGCGAATGCTCATCATCAGAAACCTTGACACCCTGATTCGTTGTAAGCCTTTTTCCGGAATTATCCACGCGAAACTCCTCAAGCTGCTTGTCTTTGCTATGCTCATTGACACCTTTGTTTTGCCGATCTTGCTTCAAGTGTTCATTCCTCCTTTTTATATAAAGAAGCAGCTGCTTCTGTATTGCTAACGTTTTTATGTATCCCACTATTTGAAATACCCCGGAACTTAGCAGGTAAACAAATAAATAAAAAAGGAAGCTTTTTGACTGGTTAGGAAGACCTATAAAAAAAGAAAGCAGCGGAAACTGCTTTCTTTTTTGGTTCTATTCATAAAGTTTGTTGCTTTTTGAATAGAACTTAGGTTAACCGACTGAGCTGATTCCAGTTGAGGACACTCAACTCCAGCGGGAAAAGAGGACGTGGAGAAAAGAGCCTTCTTTTTAGATTTGTGCCGAAACCTCTTTTTTCGGCTGGTCTGCTTCTCTCAGCAGCTGCAGAAGGGTCCTTTTTCTAAGGTGATATAAAATCAGTGTCAGAATGCTCATTCCGCAGAATGCCATTAAGATCCAAACTGGCATTTTTTCAAGCAAGAAGCCGAAAGCAATAAAGCCTAATGGGGTCATTGCACTGGCTCCGGTTTCGAGCAGCGACATAACTCTGCCTCGGTACATGTCCGGTGTTCCTTTTTGCAAAAGAACCATAACCGGCATGTTTACCAATATAATTGTCGCCGACAAAAGCAGCACCATCACAATTAAGAAAGGAAACACGACATTGTTTGAAATGCCCATAAGGCCAGGCAGATTGGGCAGTCCGAGCAGGGCGATGATGATGGACATGGAAATGATTCCCTCAAAAATGGCGAATTCCTTTCGTTTGACTTCCGGACGGGCAGAAAGATAGATCGATATGGCCAGCGTTCCTACCGAAAAGGCTCCTTCGATGATTCCAAGCTGAACGGAGCTCATTTCCCGGATGGTTAAGACTAAATAAGGCATGGCAACTGGAAAAATAGCAAACCAAAAATTCAGCCAAATGCTAATGATAATCAGGTTTTTAATAAAAGGCTGATTTTTCACATAGCTAACGCCCATTTTCAAATCGGCTATCATGCTGCTTTTTCTTGTTTCTTCTTTTTCCTCTGCAAATAAGTTGTAATGGATAAGTAAGCTGCTAATACCTGAGACTGTAAAGGTGATGATGTTGATAAGCATGAAGGTAGTCAGATGAAAGATGCCAAAGAACACGCCTCCCAAAACGGGACCTAAAATAGCAGATAGGGAGACAGCTGTCTGGTTCAGTGACAGGGCTTTTTGCAGATGATCCGGTCCGACCATGTTATAAATTGCTGAGGTGACTGCTGCTGAGTAGAAGGTATTTAAAATGCTTAATACGGCTGCGGCTGTGTAAAGAAGCCAGATATCCTGAGCGGCAAACAGAAATAACAATAATACGGCTATAAGCCAGATGGCGCAGGCAAAATCGGAGATGATGATAATCTTTTTACGGTCCCAACGGTCACTGAAGGCCCCGGCTACAGGTGAAAGCAGGATCCTTGGCACAGTACTCAATATGAGGGTAATGGCAAAGTTCAAGCTTGATCCTGTTTCAGCGAGAATATATAAGCCAATGGCAAAACTGTATATGGATGAACCAAGCACTGCGGACATCTTACCTGCCAGAAACAAAGTTACATTTCTTTTTATCAATGCTTCCATCTATTCTCCTTCCTCCGAATCAAGCAATGTAAACTGGCATGAAATTTGATATGTGTCACGCTTTTTGGAATCTCCCTTAACGCTTTTTTCCATGTACTTAACGATCAGAGCATACAAATCATCCTGAAACTCTTTTAATTCTTCGTCTGTCAGTGACATGCTCGTTCCCATGGAAGTGCTTCCTTCCGTTTTCTCCTGCCCGCTTTCTTCGTTTAGAGTGAACTGGGTCGCTTTTGAGCGGTAATACTTCTCAATAATGCCCCTGTTTTCTCTTGTTTCCTCGATCTCCAGTATGCCGCCTTTATAGAGCTGCAGAATATGATAATGGATGCTGCCGGCCGATTTCCCCAGCTCATCAGCTACCTGTTTGGCTGTCATGGCACTTCTTGATAGGAGGTAAATAATTTTAACCCGCAATGGGCTGGAAATCAGCTTTTGCTGCTCAATTGTAATTTCCATTGTTTTTTTAATTAAATCCATTTTGAAGCCGCCTTTCTAATTCATTTAGATGATTTAATTTTATTATATGTTCTAAAAAATTAGAATGATACATTTTTATATAATTGCAAAAAAATAAGGGAAACCACTTTCATGGTTTCCCTTTTCAATCGTGCCCTTCTAAGGCATTCGGCTTATCCATATGTAAAAATGTGCATCAAGAAAATTTATTCTGGATATTTTATAGAGCACAGTACTCCTCATCTATTCCGTAAGCACATGGGTACCTATTCTTAAGTTTGATAGACGTTTAGGCAGCATGTGCAGAGTGCTATTTTCCTATTCCAGCTAATGCTGCTTTTTCAGTATATTTTCTTGCTAGTTTTTCAAGGGCTTCCCAGTTTTCTTGTTGGATTAGTTCAGTGTTTACTAGAGAACCTCCAATACCTGCTGCTACTGCCCCAGCTTTGATAAAGTCTTGAACGTTATTTAGATTTATGCCGCCTGTCGGCATTTTTGGTATATATCCCAGAGGTCCGTTTACATCTTTAAAAAAGCCTGGTCCTAATGCGCTCGCAGGAAAGACCTTCACCACGTCGGCTCCCCAAGTGTATGCATTTTTCATTTCTGTCGGAGTAAATACACCTGGCATCATAATTTTGCCTTCTTGTTTAACATACTCGATTATATCCCTGTCCAAGATAGGAGACACAATGAAATCAGCTCCTGCGTCAATAGCTGCCTTGGCTTGCTGGACATTAACCACTGTTCCGGCTCCAATAACCGCAGCCTCACTAAAAAGTGATTTTAATTCTCCTATTTTCTCATAGGCACTTTCAGAATCGACAGTCAGTTCAATACCAGAAACTCCACCTTTTATAAATGAGTCAACAAGCTGAACAGCCCGATCAGGATTCACCTTTCGAACTACCGCTATAATTCCTGATGACAATAACTTTGATAACATTGAATCAGACATATTAAACCTCCTTTCCTTATCTTTGTACATCCTGATTACTTGCTAAAAATTGACCCATCTGCCGGATAGTTGGCAGCCCTTCCATATCACCCGCCACTGTCACTACCATGGCACCAACTACAGAACCTCT
Organism: Bacillus sp. J33; assembly: GCF_000518885.1. GTDB lineage: Bacteria > Bacillota > Bacilli > Bacillales > Cytobacillaceae > Cytobacillus. The sequence continues at coordinate 9,673 of NZ_JAEL01000107.1, forward strand.
CTCCACTGCAGCCTTTAATGACTTTCCTTCAAGAAGAGCTGTTAATACACCTGCCGCAAAGCCATCCCCCGCTCCGACAGGATCAACCACTTTATCCACTTTAATGCTGCTTACAAAGCCTTTCTCCAGCCCCCCCATAAAGTACGATCCATTGGCCCCGTCTTTAAGGATGACGTTCTTCATCCCCATTTTTTTACAGCTTTCAAAAATCGTGTCAGGCTCTTTAATACCAAATAAGTAAGTTGCTTCATCAATACCTGGCATAAATAAATCGGCTTGTTTTGCTATATTCATGATAATCTCTTTATGGTTTTCTATTGAAGCCATAATTTTATATCTTAAGTTTGGGTCAAAAGAAATAAAGATGTCATTTTCCTTTGCAAAATGAACAATTTCTTTGGTAAGATCGCGGCAGCTTTCACTTAGGAAAGGTGTAATGCCGCTTACATGTATAATTTTAGCTTCCTTTAAATATCCCCAGTCTATTTGCTCTTTCGATAATAGGCTCGCAGCTGAATTTTTGCGGTAATAATAGACTTGGTTTGCGCCTTCCCTTATCCGTTCTTTTATATATAGACCTGTTGGAGCGTCACTGGTCCTTTTCACCTGAGAGGTATCTACCCCTTCGCCTCTAATTGAATTAACCAGATAATCACCCAATTCGTCATCACTCACCTGGCTAATCCAGCCTGCTGTATGTCCCAGCCGGACAACTCCGATTGAAACATTGGATTCGGCACCACCAAAGCGTTTGTTAAATTGGGCAACATTCCTAAGGGGGCCTTTCTGTACAGGATCAAGGACTACCATCGTCTCTCCAAACGTAATTAATTCCGGATGCGGCATACTACTTCTCCCTTCAGTAATCTTTATGTAAAGATTAAATCTGCTTAAACACCAGAATAGGCCATAAAACCGCCATCTACCGGAACTGTTATGCCTGTTACAAAAGCGGACATTTCATTATCAGCTAACCATACAATGGTTCCCAATAAATCTTCCGGTTTACCAAATCTTCTCATTGGAGTATGTGTAATGATTTTATGGGAACGCTCTGTGAGGGACCCATCTTCATTTGTTAATAATGCTTTGTTCTGCTCTGTTAAAAAGAATCCCGGAGCAATTGCATTGACGCGAATTCCTGCGTCTGCAAAGTGTACAGCCAGCCACTGTGTTAAATTTTCGATTGCCGCTTTTGCTGCACTGTATGCAGGCACCTTTGTCATAGGAGAAGGTGCGCTCATGGATGAAAAGTTGATGATGACTCCGCCTTCTTCCTTGCTCACCATACTTTTGGCAAAAACTTGTGTAGGCAGCAAGGTCCCCACGATGTTTAAGTCAAAAACAAAGGAAAATCCCGATTTTTCCAAATCAAAAAACGACTGAACCTCTTTATTCTCAAGATCCCCGGCAGCAAAAGCTTCCTTCGTCGTTGTGCCCAATGGATGATTCCCCCCGGCCCCATTTATGAGAATATCGCATGTACCGAGCTTATCCTCAATTTCATTCTTCACTCTTTCCAGGCTTTCTTTATCAAGGACATCGCACGAAAAGGCGATTGCTGTTCCTCCAGCATGAATGATTTCTTCTTCAACCAATTTGCCTTTTTCGAGACTTCTGCCCAAAATAGCCGCCTTGGCTCCATGCGCTGCAAGTTTCTTCGCAATCGGTGCACACAAGACTCCGCTTCCGCCAGTTATCACAGCTACTTTTCCTTTTAAACCGTTTCCGCTCATACCTTTGCCTCCTTCATTCTATCCAGCGAATCCCATATCCCCAGAAGATACATGATACCTAGTGCCCGATCATATAATCCGTAGCCTGGACGGCATTCCTCATCCCAAATATGCCTGCCATGATCTGGTCTGATATACCCTTGGAATCCACCATTATGAAAAGCTTTCACAATCGAAAAAATATCCAGTGAGCCATCACTTGTCCTGTGTGATGTTTCAATAAAATCGCCGTTATCAAAATGTTTAAGATTTCGGATATGAGCAAAAGGAATCCTGTCTATGTACTCCTTTACAATTTCCGGAAGGTCATTATGGAGATTTGCGCCCAGTGACCCGCTGCAGAATGTTAAACAATTAAAAGGACTTTCAACCAAATGAAGAAGCCTCTTAATATTTTCCTTGCTGGTAATGATTCTTGGGAGGCCAAAGATTGGCCAGGGGGGATCATCAGGATGAATAGCCATCTTGATGCCATTTGCTTCTGCAACCGGGATGATTTCTTCAAGGAAGTACTTTAAATTCCCCCAAAGCCTTTCTTCATCGATATCTTTGTAAGCTTTAAACAATCTTGCTAAATCACTTAATCTATCAGGTTCCCAGCCAGGCATTGATAATTCTTTATTTTCCAGAATGGTATGAACCAAATCATCAGGGTTCATTTCATCCACTTTCTTCTTCTCATAAAAGAGTGCCGTTGCCCCATCATCCATTGGCTGATGCAGCTCTGTCCTTACCCAGTCAAATACAGGCATAAAGTTGTAGCAGATTACTTTAACCCTAACTTTCGCCAGACTCCTGATTGTATCTTTATAGTTTTCGATGTATTTGTCCCTTGTCGGCAATCCCATTTTAATATCCTCATGGACATTTACACTTTCAACGACATCTATGCTAAACCCATACTGATCAGCTTGGGCTTTTACTTTTTGAATCTCTTCCTCTGGCCATTTTTCGCCGGCGGGAACATCGTGCAGTGACCATACTATCCCCTTTACACCGGGGATTTGTTTTATATAGTTAAGCGGAACCGTATCATTGCCTTCCCCAAACCATCTAAATACCATTTCCAAATTTATCACCTATTTACGATATGTCTTGTAGTCCTAAATAGCCTTCAATATTAAAATAACAAATATCTTTAATTATTTTTTCTAGATATCGATAATCTTCGGGATATTCGCCATTTTCAACCCAGCCTCCAACAATATTGCAGAGTATCCGCCTAAAATACTCATGTCTTGTATAGGAAAGAAGACTGCGCGAATCGGTTAGCATTCCAACAAAACGGGATAGCAAGCCAACATTCGCCAGAACCCTAATTTGATCTTCCATTCCATCCTTCTGGTCATTAAACCACCAGGCAGTTCCAAATTGGATTTTACCAGGTACATTCTCCTGAAAGTTTCCAATCATTGAGGCAACCATGTAATTATCCCTCGGATTCAAACAATATATGACTGTTTTAGGCAGGTCCCCGTTTATATCAAGAGAATCCAGAAGCTTAGCTAAGTCGTTTGCATAGTTAAAATCATTTATGGAATCAAATCCTGTATTAGGCCCCAGCTCCTTATACTTTCTGGAATTATTGTTCCTCAGGGCTCCTATATGGAGCTGCATAGCCCATCCATTCTTTGAATACGACTTACCAAGTTCCTTCATTAAGGCAGTTTTGAATTTTATTGCTTCCTCTGAGCTAATAGACTGAGAGGATAAACCTCTCGCAAAGATTAATTCTACTTCGTCTTCTGCTGCCTCCATATAAAACGGATTGTCCAATCCATGATCAGACAGCCTGCATCCGCAGATGTGAAAAAAGTCAATTCTGTCATTGAGCGCCTGAACAAATTCTTTAAAGCTGGCAATATCTCTATTTGTGATTTCTCCCAATTTGCTTACCCATTCCGCAAATGTGGCCTGGTCAATATTTAAAGCTCCATCCGGCCTGAAAGTAGGCAATACTTTTACATCAAAATCCGAATCCTCCCTAAGCCGCATATGATACTCCAGGTTATCCAATGGATCGTCGGTGGTGCATAGACCTTTAACATTGGATCTAAAAATTAGATTTCTGGGAGAAAAATCATTCTGTTGAAGTAAGCCGTTTGCCTTTTCCCAAATCGTCTCAGCCGTTTCAGGCGTCAGAATTTCTTTTATGCCAAAAAATCGCTGCAGTTCGAGATGAGACCAGGAATACAGTGGATTTCCTAGCGCTAAAGGCAAAGTTTCAGCCCATTTTAAGAACTTTTCCTTATCGTCGCTGTCACCTGTGATAAAACTCTCCTCAACTCCATTTGCTCTAAGGATTCTCCATTTATAATGATCTTCGGCCAGCCAAATTTCTGTAAGGTTCTTAAAGCGCCTATTCTCAAAAATCTCTTTTGCAGATAAATGGCAATGATAATCAAAAATCGGCATTCCACTTGCGTATTCATGGTATAATTTTTTCCCTGTCTGAGAGTTCAACAAATAATTCTCATCCATAAAAGCCATTGGGTTTCACCCTTTCTTATTAATCCATTAGGAGGCCTCCATTAACCTCGATAATTTCGCCTGTAATATAACTTGCATATTCCGAGGCCAAATAAAGTGCCGCTCCAACGACTTCTTCTGGCTGCCCTTCTCTTTTCAGAGGAACTTGACTCGCCATATTACGTCTCATCTCAGGAGTTGAATATTGATCATGGAATGGAGTAGCAATGATTCCAGGGCCGATTGCATTAACGGTTATTTTCGAATCTGCCAGTTCTTTAGCAAGCCCTCTTGTTAAAGTGCTAACTCCGCCTTTTGCAGCCGCATAAGCAACTGCACCTCCACCGCCGCCGTTTCTAGCGGCAAGAGAAGTCATATTGATAATTTTTCCTGATCCCTTCTTCTTCATAACCGGAATAATGGCTTTCGTAACGCGGAAAACAGAATTTAAATTAATGTCCATGATCCTGTTCCAGGTTTCTTCCTCTAAATCCTCGATATTGCTTCTGGTAACCATTGTACCTGCATTATTTACGAGGATATCTATGCCGCCAAATTCTTCAGTGATTTGATTAACCATGTGCTGGACATCACTTTGTTTTGTCACATCCCCCAATACCAGCATTCCTTTTGTTCCTTTTTCCTCAACCTGCTTTAAGATTCTCTCTGCTTCCAGCCTTTTTGTATTTCCATGGATAACCACGCTAGCGCCATGCTCCGCAAAGCCAAGAGCAATAGCTGCACCAATGCCTGAACTGCTTCCCGTCACCCAAACTACTTTATTCTCAAATGAAATCATCTGCATCCCCCTTATTGCTTGAAAAAATATTACATTAATAAATTTGGCAAAAATAAGACAATTGAAGGTACAAAAAGTAATAGAAGGACAAGCAATGCAACTCCCAACATAAATGGAAAAGCTTCTTTTACATAGTCTTCAATAGGCACCTTTGTCAGGGAACATACTGTATACATGGTTACTCCCACAGGAGGTGTCATACCCCCAAATGTCACAATTGTCATCATTAAAATTCCAAAATGGACCGGATCGACACCGATTTGCTGAATGATTGGCAGGAAAATGGGTGTCAATAACAGCACAAGCACAGTTGACTCGATGAACATACCAGCTAATACTAAGAAAAGTAAGATCAGCAATAATAAAAGTGTCGGATTGCTCGTGATTCCCAGCAGGAATTCTGCCGTATTTTGCGGCAATCGTTCATAAGTGATAAGAAATCCTAAAATGGATGAAGCAGAAATAATCAATAAAATCGTGGCATTGTCTGTAACGGATTGCTTTATTGACTCCACAATATGCTTCCACTTCAGTTCCTTATAGATAAATACACCAACAATAACGGCATACACTACTGCGAAGGCTCCTGCCTCTGAAGCTGTAAAAATTCCAAACCTGATTCCAACAATTAATATGACCGGGAATAATAAAGCCCAGATACTTTCCTTCATGGCAATCATAACCTCTTTAAACGTCGCACGTTTACTGACTATCCCTTCATCATATCCCCTTTTTTTGGCAATCAAATAAGCAACAGCCATTAAAAAGACCATCATTAGAAACCCTGGGATAATTCCGGCCAAAAACAATCTTCCTATCGATACTTCCCCTACATATCCATATAAAATCAAGCCAATACTCGGGGGAATTGTAGCTGTAATCAATGAACTCAGGGCAATAACACCAACTGAATAGCCCCCTGAATATCCCCTGCTTATCATCTGCTGGCCAAGAATTCTGCTTTGCATTGCAGCATCAGCATTGGCAGAACCAGAAATACCGCCCATAATCGTACTAAGTACAATCGAAACATGTGCAAGACTGCCAACTAAATGACCCGTTAAGGCAGTAGAAAATTTAATTAAACGGGAAGTAATCCCCGAAGAATTCATTAAATTGCCCGCTAGAATAAAAAACGGTACCGCTAATAATGGAAAGGACTGCGTGCCAGCGACCATTCTCTGTGCAGCAATCGATTCCGGAAGGTTTGGCTCTGCGATGATATAGGCCAGGCTCGCTATTCCTATAGCAAATGCCACTGGCATATTAAGAAACAGCAAAATAAAAAAGATAATTCCTACCATTATCATGCAATCCTCCCCCTTTCCACTCAGAAATTTTTAGAATTATTATCTATATTTTTTGAATTGTTGATTAACAACATAAATTTACTTCTTAGTTTTAGTAACACTGTTATGATCATAAGAGCACTGCCAACCGGTACAGCACCTGTCACAAATGAATAACTTATTGAAAGGCTCCTAATCGTCCGAATCGAATTTTCAAAACTTAATTGAAACCCATATATACAAAGGAATACTAAGAACATGAGCATTATAAGCAGGATCATTATTTCTATGAAAACTCTTGGTTTATCAGATAGACGCTTGGTGAAAAAATCCACTCCTATATGATTGTCTTCTCTTAATGCACGGTTTGCTCCAATAAAAATAGCCCACACAAACAGCAAGTTTGCAATTTCTTCAGTTCCAGCGATGGGAAATCCGGCCCATCGCAGCACTGAAGCAATAAAAACAAACAAAACTATGGAGATCATCAAAGCATTTGAGATAAAAATTTCTGCTTTTACATAACCTTTTGCGATCTTATCCATATTTTTCAACTCACTTATTTACCTAGTATGTTATTAATTTCTTTTTGAAGTTCTCTATAGCCGTCAAATTTGTCATAGACTGAATCAGTCGCTTCCTTAAATAGCTCTACATCTACTTCGTTTACTTTTAAGCCTTCATCAACCATCTTTTTCTCGTAATCTTCTAGTGATTTAACTGTATTTTGCGAGGCCTCTTCACCAAACTTTTGAGCTTCTTCATATATTACTTTCTGATATTCTTCAGGTACTGAATCCATCCAGGTCCTGCTCGCTACAATACCTGTCAGCAATTGAAAGTGTCTTGTTTTCGTCAAATAGTCTGCAACCTCATAAAGCTTTGCCCCATATGTAGCAGGGTTTTGGGCTTCTGCAGCATCAATAACATTTTGCTGCAAACCAGGATACACCTCTGTCCATGCAATTCCAGCCGGGCTAGCTCCCAGCGCTTCCATCGTTTCCAAGAAAACCGGGGCATTAATCGTACGAATCTTTAAGCCTTTCATATCATCCGGTGTTGTTATTGGCTTGTTTGTCAGCATATGTCTTTCTCCCTGATACCAGTTGAAAGAAACAATTTGAAGATTCTGTTCATCAGCCAACTGATTTTCCCACTCTTTGAATAAATCAGACTGAACAACCTTACTTGCTTCTTCATAGTCATCAACAATGTATGGAGCAGATAAAATCCCTATTTCAGGAACCATATCCGCCAGTCTCCCAGTATCAACAACAACGGCAATATTGGCACCACTTTTTGCCTGTTCAATAACATCATTGTCCTCACCCAGGGAACCGCTTCCAAAAATCTCAATTGTTACGTTCCCATCTGTTTTCTCTTTAACCGAGTTGCTGAATTCAACTAAGCCATCATAGATTGGGTCACCCTCTTTTAAAGCGGTCCCCAATTTTAATGTGTACCCATCTCCTTCACCGCTTTCCGCACTTCCATCGCTCCCCTGAGAACATCCGCCCAGGAATAGCATAGCTGTTAATGCCAGTAAACCTAAATTTCTCATTTTTAACTTCATTTCTCTTCCCCCTTAAAATCAAAATAATCAAAAAACATAAAGTATGCGCTTTCATTTGGGGCAAAATAATTATTTGAAATAATTGAAGTATTGACTCCGCAGTTCCTCTTGTTCGAAAGTCAACTTCTTCAAGTGCTGTTCCATAACTTGGTCAGCCTTTTCCTGATCCTTTTCTTTAATTGCTTCTACTATGCTTTCGTGTTGAGAAAGTATTAAATCCCACTGGTAATTCGCAGCAAGGCTAAGCATCCGTATCCGATTTAAATGAGCATTCACCTGTTGAATAATTGTCCATATTCTTTCTTTTCCGGCACCAATTGCGATTCTTTGATGAAAACTTTCATCCAATTCAAACAGCTTTGTGTAATTTTTTTCCGCAACACACTGTTTTTGAAGAAGCAGATTGGATTCCAGTTCAAAAATGCCGTCACTGGAGAACTTTAAACATGCTTCCTTCACCACAGCTCTTTCAAGATGTTCACGAACAAATCTTGCTTCTTCTACATGATTGAGGTCAATGAGTGAAATAGTTGTTCCTTTCTGAGGATAAATTTCTAGCAGCTCTTCCTGTGCAAGTTTAACAAACGCTTCTCTTACGGGCGTTCTGCTGACGCTTAATAGCTCGGAAATTTCCTTCTCCGATATACTTCTTCCTGGTTCAAGTTCCAGTGCGATTATATTCTCCTTTAAAACTTCATAAACATGATCTCTTGTTGAATATTTGCTAGTTGGCTTTAGTGGTTTAATGTTTAACAAATTTTACGCACCCCCTTCTTCTTAGTTACCATACTAACATATTACCATACTTGTATGGTAGTTATTTCTGAAAATTTATTTTTTTATTAATCTTTCATCTATTATCCAATGATAAAATCTTAGATTAGCCGATTAGTCTTGGAAGGAAGTGATTTATATTTCTCAATCAGCTTTCTCCGTCTGAAAACAACAAAGACCATCAGGTTCCTGATGATCCCTGGTGGCCTTATATTTTTTTAAAATTATGCTCCGTAAACTTTACCTGTTGATTTCAGCTTGAGCTTTTTGCAGACGGCCCGAAGGTTCACCGGCGCCTTGTGCATACGGGACCTCCTTTTGATCCGCACTCGCGCAGGACTTTGAACCACAAGTTAAAATCACACGAATGCTTTTTTCGAGGATCTAGCGGATTCTACTTCAATCAACTAAATGCCAACATCAGCAATTGCTTTATCACTGCATAATAATAAAGGGTTTATGAAGACAGACATCGGTGAGCGGCAAGAAAAAGGTCGACATGAAAAGTTCATAAGAACGGAAATCGGTGAGGGACCCGGAAAATGGTCGACATGAAGAGTTCATGAGGACAGAAATCGGTGAGCGGCCTGGAAAATGGTCGCTATGTAGAGGTCATGAGGACGGAAATCGGTGAGCGGCCCAGAAAATGGTCGCTATGCCGAGGTCATGAGGACGGAAATCGGCGAGCGGCCCAGAAAATGGTCGCTATGTAGGGGTCATGAGGACGGAAATCGGTGAGCGGCCCAGAAAATGGTCGCTATGTAGAGGTCATGAGGACGGAAATCGGTAAGCGGCCCAGAAAATGGTCGACATGTAGAGTTCATGAGGACGGAAATCGGTGAGCGGCCTGGAAAATGGTCGCTATATAGAGTTCATGAGGACGGAAATCGGTGAGCGGCCTGGAAAATGGTCGCTATGTAGAGTTCATGAGGACGGAAATCGGTGAGCGGCCTGGAAAATGGTCGACATGAAGAGTTCATGAGGACGGAAATCGGTGAGCGGCCTGGAAAATGGTCGCTATGCCGAGTTCATGAGGACGGAAATCGGTGAGCGGCCTGGAAAATGGTCGACATGTAGAGTTCATGAGGACGGAATTCGGTGAGCGGCCCAGAAAATGGTCGCTATGCC
>NZ_JAEL01000108.1 GCF_000518885.1 Bacillus sp. J33
TCAAGTCTGTATTTTCTTTTTGAAGGTCCTTGTAGGGCTTTATTTCAGGGGACGTATTGCCACTCCCCACGAAACCCTTTTGACTCTTTTTCTTGTATGCATCAACCCAGTTCCTAATGGTTCCGACTGGAATATCTAGGTCTCTCGCTAATTGAGTTGCTTTTTTACCATCTTCTACGACCATTTGTGCAATCTGTATTTTGTATTCGAGATCAAAATGCTTCCCCATTTAGACACGTCCTTTAATTGTTCTTTGTTAATCATTATAACGAAAGTGTCAATTTACCGTGTCCGTTTTTTAGTCTAGCATCAAAAGTCCTTAAAATAGACCCAAATTTAGGGTCTATTTCTTTATACGGCGTACATTTTTAGTAAAACAATAACAAAAAATGCTATAATCGGGGAAAATGATAAAGGACGGATTCTTCTTGGAAAAGATACAAGCAGAAGGACCTTATAATTTTGATCTGGTACTGGACAGGCTGTCGATTGATCCTCTCAATCAAGTTGATCTTACGGAGCGGTCCGTAAAGGTCCCAATAATGTTGGACGGCACACCGGTTGTTGCACAAGTAAAAGCAATCGGAACGACTGAAGCACCTGAGTTTTTAATAGAGGGAACAGAGGGGCGCTATAAAGAAAAAGCAGCTGAGCGCCTATCGGAAATTTTTCAATGGCATTTGCCGCTTGAGACCATTCATCAGCATTTTCAAAACACAGATTTAAAGCCGATTTTTGATGAGCACTATGGAACGCCGATTATCCTGGACTTTGACCCTTACGGATGTCTTCTTAAGTGCATCATTCATCAGCAGCTGAATCTGGCTTTTGCCCATACATTAACAGAGCGGTTTGTAAAAACATTTGGCTTTGAAAAGGAAGGAACCTGGTTCTATCCGCTTCCGGAAAGAGTGGCAGAACTTACGGTAGAAGATCTGAGAGAGCTTCAGTTCAGCGGACGGAAAGCTGAGTATGTTATTGGGATTGCAAAAGAAATATCATCCGGAAATTTAAACTTTGAAGAGCTTAAAGACCTTATGGATGAAGCGATTTATGATAAACTTATCAAATTGCGCGGTGTAGGCCCATGGACTGTACAAAATTTCCTGATGTTCGGTCTTGGAAGGCCAAATCTGTTTCCGGCTGCAGATATAGGCATACAAAATGCTTTAAAAAAATTATATAAACTAAAAGAGAAACCGACTCTGGAGGAAATGGAGAATTTCTCAAAGAGCTGGAATCCCTATTTAAGCTATGCATCCCTCTACTTGTGGAGAAGCATAGAGTAACTTGGAGTGATGAAGCACCATGAAACAAGAACAAACAGCTAAATTAAAACTGAAGCAGACTTTTCCGCTCACGATCAAGAGGCTTGGCATCAACGGAGAGGGAGTCGGTTATTTTAAACGCCAAGTCGTTTTTGTTCCAGGAGCACTTCCTGGCGAAGAGATTGTGGCAGAGGCAACGAAAGTAAATCCGAAGTTTGCTGAAGCAAAAATAAAGAAAATCCGCAAAAAATCAGAGTACCGGGTTCAGCCCCCATGCCCTGTTTATGACGAATGTGGCGGATGCCAGCTACAGCATCTCCGCTATGATCAGCAGCTTAAGGAGAAACGGGATATCATTATCCAAGCTTTGGAACGACATACAAAATTAAACCCTGAAAAACTAAGCATTAAAGAAACGATCGGAATGGAAGATCCATGGAACTACCGAAATAAGAGCCAGTTCCAGGTTGGCCAAAAAGATGGAAAGGTGCTTGCAGGATTATATGGCATGAATTCGCACCGCCTGATCAACATCGAGCACTGTGCGGTCCAGCACCCGCAAACGACAAAGGCGACGGAAACGGTCAAACGAATTCTTCAGGACCTTAGAATTCCAATTTATAATGAAAGAAACCGAAAAGGGCTCGTTAGAACAATCGTTGCCAGGGTTGGAATCCAAACAGGCGAGCTTCAGATTGTTCTCATTACAACACAAAAAGAACTTCCCAAAAAGGATATCATTATCGAAAAAATCAAGAGTGAGCTGCCTGAAGTAAAGTCAATCATTCAAAATGTAAATGGCGAAAAAACTTCTCTAATATTTGGCCAAGAAACCATGAATCTTGATGGTAGAGACTTTATTCAGGAAACGCTTGGAGATTTGCAGTTTGAACTATCAGCCCGGACATTCTTTCAGCTGAATCCGGAACAGACAGTCAAACTTTATAACGAAGTAAAAAGAGCAGCGGCTCTTACCGGCAAAGAAAAAGTGGCTGACGCCTACTGCGGAGTCGGAACCATTGGCTTATGGGTGGCAGATCAGGCTGCTGAAATCCGCGGCATGGACATCATCCGTGAATCCATCGAAGATGCAAAGAAAAACGCAGCACGCCACGGCATTAAGCATGCCAAATATGTTGTCGGCAAAGCAGAAGAATGGCTTCCAAAGTGGACAAAAGATGGCTGGAAACCTGATGTCATCATTGTCGATCCGCCAAGAACCGGACTCGATCAGCAGCTGTTAAGAACAATTTTAAAAGTACAGCCTAAGAAAGTAGTCTATGTTTCATGCAACCCATCAACATTGGCAAAGGATATTTCTGTCCTTAGCACTAAATATAAAGTGAAAGGCATACAGCCTGTGGACATGTTTCCGCAGACGGCTCATGTGGAGTGCTGTGCGTTGATAGAATTGATTAAATAAAGAGCAGATGGGTTCGAGAATCGGTAAAAGATCCTCGGACTACCATCTGCTTTTATTTCAATTCTCTCAATAAAGCGGTGAAGTATTTCCGGAGTTAATTCTTGAAATTCAATAAATGCATCTAACTGTTGTTTAACTTCATTGAATGCTAATTCATCATTATTGGCTTCAAGAGAAGATTTCAATTGCTTAATCCTAGAATTGATACTATTCATCTGGTTATTAATATCATTTATGAAATCATCATAGTCTGCTTTGGAGATTTTTTCGTCAATAAATAAATTGAGAGACTTCTTTTTCTTTTGTTTCAGTCGGTCTAATTCCCTCTCAAAGTCTCTAATTTGCTTTTCTGAATTCTTTTTCTGTTGATTCAGTTTGGCTTCAAGGGTTTGCAAAATTTCCTGATTGTCCAAAACCGAGGCGAGATTTTTTAAGTCATTTAGAATAGCTAGTTTTAAATCAGCTTCTCTAATTAAATGATCACTACATGCTTTTATGCCATGTTTGTTGTAATTCCCGCACATATAACCCTTACAGTTCTTTTTATAATGCATTCCACGTCCGCAATCTGCACAGTAAGCAGTATTAGTAAATAGATGTATTTCTGCCTGAGGACGTGTTCTTTTTCTACTCTTTATTAATTGCTGGACGGCTTCAAAATCGTTTTTCGATATAATTGCCTCATGAGTATTAGGGACAATAATAAACTTTCCTGAATCAACTTGGTCCCGATTTTTATTTGTGACACTTCTAGTCGTGGTCCGTCCTTGAACCAAATCCCCAGTGTAATGTGGATTCTCTAGAATTGTCCTAACCGTTGAACCATGCCACTTATCACTGGCGTTTTTCTTTCCGGCTACTTGTCCAGGTGTTGGAAATCCCTCTTCATACAATTCCTTTGCGATGCGATCAAAGCCCTTACCTGAAAGATAGTCTCTAAAGATACGTCTAACGATGTTTGGTGTTTCATCAGGGCTTATCCGAAGTTTCCTATCTTCTAAAATGTAACCATAAGGAGGATTGGATCCTTTGAATAATCCCTTTTGTGCACTGCTCCTTAAGGCTGCTTTGACTCGCTCACTTGTCCTTTGTGATTCCTGTTCATACATCCAGGCATAAATACCAAACATTTGCCCATTACCTTCTAATGTGTTTATGGCATTATCTAAGGTAATGATATGGATCTTGCTTTGTTCAGCAATATCACGAATCTCATAGGATAGGCGACCATTACGTGCCAGACGTGAAAGTTCCTTAGCCAGTATCACATCGAATTTCTTAGCTCTTGCATCCGCTATTAATTGTTGTAACTGTGGACGCTTTTCTGTTGTTCCGCTTTCCACATCAACATAAAAGTTATGGATATCCCAACCTCGATCAGAAATATATCTAATGAAAAGATCCTTTTGATTTCCAAGAGAGGATTTCTGTTCTTCTTTATCTGTTGAAACCCTTACATATACTGCACATCTCATGCCACATCTTTCCTTTCTACATGAGATGTAGTAGTGTTCACCTTATCTTGAGAATAGTAAATGCTGATTAAACTGTCAATCATATCATTGACCATGGATTTTAAAGTATCTTGAAGTGTGATGTTTGTATCTTCTTTGAAAATTCGCTCGATATTCATTGATAATTCCCCCAAATATTATTTGAGGTCTAGACCCTTGTTTCTTCTACAATATCTCGTAAATGATTTGTAGTGATCTCAGCTGATTTCTAATATTAATTATAATTAAGAGTAGAAATAGACACTATTTCGCTTAGAAGTGATGAAACAATGTGTCAAGGGCTCTGCAATTTTATCAAGAAATGAAGTAACACTATTCGAATACATATTCAATTTTTCTCTATTATTCTTTAATAATCTACATAACTAGTATAAAAGTCCTTAATATAGGTGGAATTTTTTTAAAAAATTCTGGGGAGGTGTAGCATTTGACCTCCCTTCGGTTATTTGGGTTTTGCGCCCCACCCCTTCTCTACCCCGTAATACTTTATTATGAAAGTAACAGATGTCAGTAAGGGGGGATTTAACCTGGGTATACATATTCTTATTGTTTGAGGCTAATTCATGTTTCAATAATATGCTGTTCTAGTGGTACTAAACTGAAAAGGATATTTTCCCTATTTAGTTGAAGGGAACATGTTAACAGAAAGTTTAAATAGTGAAACAAGCCTACCTTTTCCGTTGAGTTCCAAGTAGAATAAGACTAAAATAAGAATTAAGTAAGATTTATCGTAGAGGTGAAATCTGTGGAATTGAAGTTGTTCTACCGTACGCAGAGAGATTTGGCTGTTGATTTGAATAGGTTAGTGGATTCCTATTGGCAGGAAGAGATAAAAGAGAATGAGCTAATAGATGGAATTAAAAACTTATATGAACATAATCAAGAAAAACTAATAAAGGACAATGAGTTCACAAAAGTAGTGCAGCAGCAATGCGGAAAAAGGCGTTTAGCTGTAGTAGGAAAGATACTGGAAATAAAGTAGGGAAATAGTCTTGTCTGAAAGGTTTGATTGCATGACAATAGAATTAGAATATTCTTCAAGTTTAAATGGTGCATCCTTTTTACTTTTTGAGTTAAAGCAGGTCATAAAGTTAAAGCAGCTTGGACTTTCCAAACAGGAGATTAGGCAAAAAATAAAAGAGGACAATCTGTTTCAATTTAATAACCAAGGGAGAATCAACAGAGCTCTACCTTCCGTTATGAAAAGGGCCGAAGCTATTGATGAAACTCTTGCTGCTTTAATGTTAGAAGGTTCTATTGAAACGGGAAAAACCCTTAACCTGTATGCAATTATGAAGACTGATTTGCTGTTTTTTGAATTCATGGATGAGGTTATAGGGGAAAAGCTACATAATAATGACTATCTAATAGAAAAGAAGGACATTAATCTCTTCTTCACCTCTAAGGCGGAGCAAAGTGAAAAGGTAGCCAGTTGGAGCGATATTAACGTTGAAAAATTAAAAAGAGCTTACATGCAAGTATTGTATGAAAGTGGAATGTTAAGAACCAGAAAAGGTAAAGAGCTAGACAGACTAATTATTGATGAACAAATAAAGAATCATCTCACTAGAATTGGTGATGCTCGTTATATACGTGCAATGGGTGAGTAGGGGGTGAATATGTGGCAAATTTGAATGCAAGGCTGGATCAGATTATACCGAAAATTAAAGAGGATAAGTTCATAGAGGGACGTGGCCTGGGTAATGAAATTAGCTTTTACGTATTTGACTACGAGCCACAAGATGAACTTGTGGTAAGAGATTATATTAAGCATATTAAGAAAGAATTTGGTTATGAAGGATCTAACCGGAGAATTATTGAGTTTGATTTATATAAAATGCTGCTAGAAATTACAAAAGATAAAAGGATCTTCGAACGGATTTTTGAAATGGAAGAACGTCAAGGAAAAGATCAATTGTTTAAAGCAATGACGACATTTGCTAAGCCAGAAGTGTTTTTAAGAAAGATTAAAGAACAAATGGGAGACTATAATGTGGTGTTCCTCACTGGAATAGGTAAGGTTTATCCATTTGTTCGTTCCCACAATATTTTAAATAACTTACAAGAAGTGTTAGACAATGTACCCGTTATCATGTTTTTCCCTGGAAAATATGATGGGCAATCATTACAATTGTTTGGAAAATTTAAGGATGATAATTATTACCGGGCTTTCCGATTAGTCGATTAAAAGGGATAGGGGGAATTTAGATGATTATTAAAGATATGTTTCAAAAAGACATTGAACGTGATATACGTGGAGTTATTAAAGTAGCACAACAAGATGAAGATAATATTTATCAGGAATTGGACGAGTATGTTGTTACCCGTGAACTGCAAAAACACCTCTCTAAGTTTTATGAGAATTATCAAAAAGGAATAAATGGTGTAACAGATAAGATGGGTGTTTGGATTTCTGGATTTTTTGGTTCCGGTAAATCACACTTTCTGAAGATACTTGCTTACTTACTTGAAAACAAGAAGGTAAAAGGTAAACAAGCGATTGATTTCTTCCGAGATAAAGTACAAGACCCTCTTGTATATGCGAATATGCAAAGAACGGCTGATGTGGAAACAGAGGTTATTCTGTTCAACATAGATTCGAAAGGTTCACTAGATAACAAATCAAAAGAAGATGCCATTCTCCGTGTCTTCATGAAGGTATTTTATGAGCATCGTGGCTATTACGGAGATATACCCGGTGTGGCCGAAATGGAGAAGTACCTGGATAAACAGGGAGTCTATGAGGCGTTTAAAGCGGAATTTAAGTCATTAGCTGGTGAAGCGTGGGAAGAACGTCGTAATAGTTTTTACTTTGATGCGGACTTTGTTATTGGTGCCCTAACGAAAGTAACCGATATGACGGAAGAATCTGCTCGAAATTGGTTTGAAAATGGTGTAAATAATTTCGAAATTAGTATTGAAAAGTTTGCCAAAGACGTAAATGAGTACATCAATAGTAAGGGGAAAAACTTCCACCTTATCTTCCTCGTGGATGAGATCGGCCAATACATCGGTGATAACCGTAGTTTGATGTTGAATTTGCAGACAGTGGCTGAAGACCTTGGGACCCACTGTAAGGGTAAGGTTTGGATTATGGTTACTTCTCAAGAGAGTATTGATAGCATTATCAAAGTTAAAGGGGACGATTTCTCCCGTATCCAAGGGCGATTCGATACAAGACTCTCTCTATCATCCATCTCGGTTGATGAAGTTATCAAAAAACGTATCCTATTGAAAAAGGACTTTGCTAATGACAAATTGAAGGTTCTTTATCCTGAAAAAAGTGCTATTTTAAAGAACTTAATTAGTTTCCGAGAAAGCACAGCGGATTTACGTGGGTTTGACAATGAACAGGAATTTGCTGATGTGTATCCTTTCATGCCTTATCAATTCAAGTTGTTACAAAACGTTTTTGAGCAAGTTAGAAAACATGGCTCTTCTGGTAAACATTTATCTGAAGGGGAACGTTCCATGTTATCAGCATTTAAAGAAGCCGGTCTTCAATATAAGAATGCTGAAGAAGGTACACTTATACCTTTTTATGCCTTCTATGACACGATAAAGGAATTTTTGAATCCATCCATTTCAAGAGTTATCGAAGGTGCCTATGAAAATCCAGCCTTAAAAGATGATGATTTTAACATTGATCTATTAAAGGTTCTATTCATGATTAAATATGTAAAAGAACTGCCAGCAAATCTTGATAATATTGCTACTCTAATGGTTACACATATTGATGAGGATAAGTTGCAGCTTAAAGAGAAAATTAAGGTTTCCTTGCGTAAGCTAATTTCCCAAACGTTGGTACAGAAAAATGGGGATAATTTTATCTTTTTAACAGATGACGAACAAGACATTAATAGGGAAATCAAGTCCCTAAATATTGATGAGGACATTGTTAAGCGGGAGTTAGCACACTATATTTTCCAAGACCTATATGATGAAAAGCGTTTCCGTTACAACAGTGAATACTCATTTACCTACAATCAGAAAATGGATGAAAAAAACTATGGAAATCAGACATCCAATATAGGTATGCAAATACTCTCTCCATTATCAGATCATTACCAGAAGTCTGAACAAGAATTAATGATGATGACTTCGGGTAACGGGGAAATGATCATCAAACTTGGTGGTAATGAGGCTTATATCGAGGAAATCGGAGAAGCATTGCGTATTGAGGAATTCCGTAAGAAAACGAATATTACGCAACTTCCTGAAAACATCCAAAATATCCTAAATAATAAACAAGCGGAAGTTCGTGAACGTAGAAGAAGGGTTCGTGAGCTTTTGGAGGATGCAATTAAAGATAGTGCATTCTTTATCAATGGGGATAAAGTAGAAATTAAAGGAGCAACTGTTCGTGAGAAGATAAATGCTGCCTTCACGATGTTAGTCGATAATGTTTACACAAAACTTAGTTATGTAAAGGAACACTTAGATAATGAACGTGCTTTAATTTCAATCCTTGCTTCAAACGATGAACAATTGTCATTTGAAGAAACTTTGAAAGTAAATCCAAATGACTTGGCAAAGCGGGAAGTGTCTGATTTTATCAGTTTACAAGACGATTTGAAAAAACAGGTGCGTATTAAGATTCTATTTGATCGTTTTGGAGACAAGCCATATGGTTGGAAAATGCTTGATATAGCAGGAATGATTGCACATTTATTAAAAGAACAACGTATCCGGATTCGTTATAATGCAGAATACTTGGAGCCTGAAGACAATGTAAATACTCTTGTAACGATTTTTACAAAGACACAGGAAGCCGACAAAGCCATTGTACTGAAGAGGGTAAAAGTTGACGAAAAATTAATTAAAACAGCAAAAAGTATTTGTAAAGATGTGTTCAATAAAACAGATTTAGCTGATGATGAAGATGGACTATTGAAGGACATTCGACAACTCGTTGAAAAACAAATAGACGAAATCAAGGGATACAAAGCCCGTTATGAGGGTAGAAAGTATCCTGGTATGAGCTTACTTGACAAAGGATTAGAATACTTTGAGCAGTTCCATAATGGCTTAGACAATGTATCTTTTTTCAATAAGTTAAAGGAACTAGAAGATGATTTACTTGATTGGGAAGAGGATATTGTCTATGTCAAAAGTTTCTTCGGTACTGATCAGAAGAAAATCTTTGATGATGGATTGGCAGCTATACGAAAATATGATGAAAGTAAATCCTATTTGACGGGTGTAGAGGTAGAAGGAGTTATTAATAAGCTCCAGTCCATTCTTCAGGATCCCATACCTTACAAAAAGATAAAGGACATTCCAGAGCTTATTCATGCAATGGATGAACAAATCAATAATGTTTTAAATGAGAAAAGGGAAAATGCTCATAAAAGGTTAAAAGACGATAGTGATTACTTATCGTTATTGACATCACAATACGGTGTATCCAATGAAACGAAAGAACGAGTAAATCGTTACTATCAAGAACTAAATGCTAATGTAGATACATTTACAGATATTTATAAAGTTGATGCAACAGTTTCTCAAAGCACCAGCTTCAAGGAAAAAATGGAAGGGCATATCGAGCGGGAAATTGAGGAATGGAAACGTAAAAAGGAAGAAGAACAAAGAAAACGTCCTGATGGTGAAGTAGTTGATCCTCCTGTATCACCTGTTGAGCCGACCATTCAAAAGCAACCAGTAAAGGTAACAAAGCTGGTTAATGTTAAAACATTAACTACAGAAGATGATGTCGATAAGTACATCAATGCTTTATCCAATAAGTTAAAACAGATTATTAAAGAAAATAAACAAATTGAGTTTGTTGAGTAATCGGGGTGAAATGGATGAATAAAACTGCACTCAAGACTTTTGCTACGAATGCACGAAGAGAGCTGTTGAAAAAGGTCGAAGCAAGAGCAATGAAGATAGGAATTACAGAAGACAACATAAAAAAAGCGGACATTGAAAGCTCAGATGCCATCTTTATAGATGGCAAACAGCTTTCAAAGGAAGAAAAGACTCAAAGAGATAAATTAATTGATCGAATTAATCAAATTGGATTCAAACGAGTGATGGAAGAAGTTGCTTATACTTGGTTTAACCGTTTCACTGCCTTACGCTTTATGGAGGTGAATGACTATTTACCTACAAAAGTAAGAGTGCTTTCTTCAACAAATTCCGGTAGTACAGAGCCAGACATGATGAAAGAAGCACTAACATTAGATTTGGATTTGGATAAAGAATATATCTATGAGCAAAAAATGAACAATAACTCAGAGGAACTATTCAAATACCTTATTATCAAGCATTGTAATGACTTGAACCGATATATGCCCTTTATGTTTGAAACGATTAATGACTATACGGAGATTCTTTTCCCTGAAGGGTTGCTCGCAACTGATTCTTTTGTTCGCTATATGACTAATATTGAGCTTATACCTGAAGATAATTGGGGAAAGGTAGAAGTTATTGGTTGGTTGTATCAATACTATATATCTGAAGAAAAAAAGAGAATATTTGATGTAGAGATTAAAAGAGGTAAAAGTGAAATACCTCCTGCTACACAATTGTTTACTCCCGAATGGATAGTTCGTTATATGGTTCAAAATTCTTTAGGTCGTTATTGGATAGAATCACATTCGCAACACCGAGACCTTTTGGATAATTGGGAGTTTTATCTTGAAAACCCTGATACTGGGCAAGATATTAACCTTGATCCTTATATTAATAGAGAGTTAAAAGTAGAAGATATTAAATGTTTTGATCCAGCAATGGGCAGTGGACATATTCTTGTTTATATGTTTGATGTACTTTATGAAATATATAGTAAGTGCGGGTATATGGAGAGGGAAATCCCAAGGTTAATCATCGAGAATAATTTATATGGATTAGATATAGATGATAGAGCATATCAACTAGCATGCTTCTCTGTAGTAATGAAAGCGTTAGAGCATAATAAACGTTTCTTTAGAAGTATTGAAAGAGAAGGGTTGAAACTTCATTTAGCTGCCATACAAGAGACAGATATGCTTGACCAATCTGTTATTTCTTATATAGCAGGGGAAGCAAATGGCGAAAACTTTTCAAAAACAGAAAAGTTTATTAATCAATATAGAAATGCAAAAATATTTGGGACACTCATAAAAATTGAAGAGAGTGATACTTCCTTCTTTGAAAAAAGATTTGTAGAGATAAACAGTAAACCAGCAGAGAATTTATTTGAGGAAGATAATAGGAAAAGAACTCTTGATATCTTACCGCAACTGATTAAACAAACAAAAATAATGTCTTCTGTTTATGATGTATTAGTAAGTAATCCTCCATATATTGGAAGAAGGGATATGTGTGAGGAATTAAATGAGTTTATCAATGATAACTATAAAGCAAGTAAAGAAGATGTGTTTTCTGCTTTTATTGAGTATAGTTTTTCTAAAGTAATTGAAAATGGTCAAATTGGGTTTATGAGCCCATTTGTTTGGATGTTTATTTCCTCATACGAAGAATTAAGAAAAGTTATTATTGATAACAAATCAATAAGTTCATTAATTCAACTTGAGTATTCAGCATTTTCTGAAGCAACTGTACCTATTTGTACATTTACATTAAGAAATTCCCCTGTACAAACTACAGGAGAATTTATAAGACTAACCGATTTTCCAGGTGCAGATGAACAACCTAGAAAGGTAATAGAGTCGATAGTAAACAACAATGTTAAATACAGATTTAGAACTTTAACAAGTGAATTTAAAAGGATTCAAGGTAGTCCAGTTGCTTATTGGGTAAGCGAAAGAACTAAGCAGATTTTTGAAAGCTCAGAGCCATTAGGTGAAATTGCTGAACCAAGGGTAGGTCTACAAACAGGTAATAATGACCAATTCTTAAGGCTATGGTACGAGGTTGACATTAATAAGGTTGGGTTTGATTTAAATAATTCTAATGAAGCAATGAGTTATGGCTTTAAATGGTTTCCTTATAATAAAGGAGGAGACTATAGAAAGTGGTATGGAAACAATGAATGGGTTGTTAATTGGGAAAATGATGGTTTTGAGATAAAAAATAATTTTAATGAAAAAGGAAAATTAAGATCTAGGCCGCAAAATAGACAGTATTATTTTCGGGAAGGAATTACTTGGTCAGATGTAAGCTCAAGTTATTTCGGTGTAAGATACTCAGAAAAAGGGTTTATATTTGATGTGAAGGGTTCTTCAATGTTCCCGAAAGAATCATACAGCATTGAATTAGTGCTAGCAATTATTGCAAGTAAAGTAGTAAGTGAATTTCTAAAAATTCTTAATCCTACTATTAGCTTTCAAGTCGGAGACTTAAAAAGAATACCAATTATTTTACCTGACAAGACAACTGAAAGTAGGATTGTTGAATTATCCAAAGAAAATATTCTGATTTGCAAAGAAGATTGGGATTGGTTTGAAACCTCATGGAACTTTAAGGATCATCCTCTCATTGCTTTTAAGAATGAAAAAAATCTCATAAGGGATGCGTACAATGAATGGGAGACATATAAGATAAAGCAATTTAAACAGCTTCAGCAGAATGAAATGGAACTAAATGAGATTCTAATCAATTTATATGGGCTTGCTAATGAGACTACTAATGATGTTGATGAGAAATTTATTACATTAAAAAAACCAATAGAAATTCGAGAAGTAAAGTCGTTTATTTCTTATGCAATCGGATGCTTATTTGGACGATATTCTTTAGACGAGCAAGGCTTAATTTATGCAGGTGGTGAATTTGAATTAGACAGGTATAAATCAATTTCTCCAGTACCACATAACATTATTCCTATTACAGAAGAAAGTTATTTTGATAACGATATGGTAGAATTATTCATTAACTTTTTAAAGGTATCCTTTGGGGAAGAACATTTTAATGATAATGTTAATTATATATGCGATATCTTAGGTAAAAAAAGAAATGAATCATATAAAGAAACTCTTAGACGATATTTTTTAAATGAGTTTTACAACGACCACTTAAATACATATAAATCAACAAATAAAAGAAATAAAGCACCTATATATGTATTATTTACCTCGGGTAAAGAGAAGGCGTTTAACTGTTTAATTTATTTGCATCGTTATGATAAAACAATATTATCCCGTATTCGTACTGATTATTTGCATGATTACCAAATTCGATTAGATGCTGAAAAGAAGGATTTACTTAATATTATTGAAGGAGATTCTACAGCAAAAGAGGTTAGCAATGCGAAGAAAGAATTAAAAGTCCTTGATAAGAAGATTGATGAATTAAAAGCATACGACGAGTTACTACACCATATGGCGGATATGCAGATTGAATTAGATTTAGATGATGGAGTAAAAGTGAATCATGAAAAATTTAAAGGACTTGTTGCAAAAATTTAATTAATTCTAACGGAGATACATCAGTGTTTTGCTGGTGTATCTTTGCACTATAATGGTAATAGAAGGTAGGTGAAGGGAATGAACATAAATCAAATTGAGGCTGCGTTATCAGATATATTCAATGAATCATTAAAAGATGGGGAAAAAAGGAAAATTGTATTCTGGGTTGACAAGGATAATGAGTTCGCTGAGGACATTGGACATCTTACCGTTGATAAAGTAAAGGTTCATACGCTTACGGACCGTAACCAGTTTCAAACGAAATATTTGCTTGAAGAAGAAGATCCTATGTCTTCTTACTTGATTTATACAAATACGGAATTGGGTGTCGAAGACAACTGGTTAGCAGATACAGTTTTTTATTCAAAAACGTTCTATGCTGACCGAATATCGCTTATCCTAAGTGAGTTGCAAATAGACCCATCACTTCGAGCGGTAATCAAAAAGTATGAACGTTTCTTTAATAATAAGGAGCGTTTTAGAAAGTTTTCAGCATTAAATATAGAAACCTATTCAGAGCAAATTATTGAACTTTCAATTATGAGTGTTTTATGTAACGTTAGAACACCCGATTTTGAAGAGGTTTTAAAGGCTGTGCTAATGGATACTCTGGATGACAATGAGAATAAATACCTTTCCCTTCTGGAGAAGTTTTTTGATATTGAAGTGTTCTGGAATTATGTTTCTAATCACTACGGTTATGAACGGGAGAAGAAGAGTCTAAAAACCTTGTTCATCCATCTAGTATTAACGGCATTCAGTCAAACCGTAGGAGAGGAAAACATTAAAGAACTTGAAAATTTCATTTCCAATCGAAATAAAACGAATGCAGTTGTGTTTATTGACCATTGGATGCACCATAAGACTGACTATGTGGTATTTGATGAATACGCTGAGATAGCTGAGCAGGAAATCCAACTTTCGAACATAATCAATAATTTGCCAATTGAAGCTTTCAAACAAGCGGATACTTTCCCATATCTCGATCGAGCAATCATTATTTACATAGCGAATGGATTGGTTACACAGCTTGAAGATTATGAAGAATACACGAAACTCATTAAATTGAGAAGAGCTAAGCATTACTATGAAAAATTTGCTTCCGTGTATGAGGCACTTTATTATACTGTTAAAATTCATGAGTTTTATAAAGAACATCGCCAAGGGATACCGCAGGGACGGGCTATTGATTTGTATCAGGCATATGTAAATGACTATCATTTAATGGATACGTACTACCGAAAGTTTTATGTGGCTTATGATGAGGAAAGTAATCATGATCTATTGAAAAAGTTTAAAATGCTGGTAGAAAATCTATATACGAACTGGTATATGGGTGAGTTGAGTTCCCATTGGTCCCAAGCTGTTGAATCTGAAATGACACAGGACTGGTCATTACCCGGTATCAAAAATCAGCAAGACTTTTATTCTTCATTCATTGATTCTAAAGTTAGAAATGGAGAACGAGTTTTTGTTATTGTTTCGGATGCGTTGCGTTACGAAATAGGTGTTGAGTTGGCCGATCGCCTTAATACCGAGACAATGGGTGTTTGTGATGTGGAAACATTACTTGGAGTAGTGCCTTCTATTACAAAACTAGGGATGCCTTCACTCCTACCGCACAAAGAAATAGACATAGATGCAAATGCAAGGGTATTTGTTGATGGAAAAGATTCCTCTGGTTTGGAAAATCGGAAAAAGATTATTGAATCTAAAGTGGCTGAAAGCATTGCTGTTCATTTTCAAGATGTACTAGCAATGAATAAAGCAGGGCGAAGAGAAACCTTTAAGGGTAAAAAGCTCATATATATCTATCACGATACGATTGATGCAATGGGAGATAAGGCATCAACAGAAGTCTATACATTTAATGCAGTAGAAACTTCATTAAATCAATTGTATGACTTAGTTAAAATTATTCGGGATGATTTAAGCGGAACGAATGTGTATATTACGGCTGATCACGGTTTCTTATACCAAAGGGATGAATTAGAAGAAAGTGATAAGATTGGACAAGATGCAGGTAGTAGTATCGAAGTTAAACGTCGTTATATACTTTCAAAAGAGCAGCGTGAAGTGTCAGGACAATTGGCTATCAATCTTTCATCTGTAATAAGAAATGAGCAGCAATTAACAGCGTATTTGCCAAAGGCAACGCTCAGATACAAAATGCAAGGTTCAGGTATTAATTTTGTTCATGGTGGTGCAAGTCTGCAAGAGATTGTCGTCCCACTATTATCGTTTAAAAACAAACGTACTGGGCAAAAAGGTGCTAAGGCTATTAAAAAAGTCGATATTAAACTTACGAATACCACTCGTAAGATAACCAATAGCATTTTCAACTTGGAGTTTTTCCAAACAGAAAAAGTGGAAGACAAGGTTATTCCTCGAACTGTTGTCATCTATATGGCTGATGAGGAGGGCAACGTATTATCTAATGAGGAAACGATTATTGGAGATCGTCCATTTGATAATCCTGCTGATCGTACTTTCAAAATAAGGTTTGTATTGAAGAACATTCCTTATGATCGAAATAAAACGTATTACCTGACTATTAGGGATACAGAGACAAGTGTTGTAGTGGAGAAAATACCGTTTAGCATCAACTTGGGTATTATCAGTGATTTTGACTTTTAAGAGGGAGGGGGACCGTGAGTGGAAGAAAATATGAATGAAGGATTAACTGTTGATTTAGATAAAAAACTGAATGACGTTTTTGCCGGAAGAGTTGTACGTAAAGATTTAACCAATCTTATTAAAGAGGGAGCAAACGTCCCTATTTATGTGCTCGAGTATTTACTTGGAATGTATGCTGCAACTGATGATGAGGACAGTATTCGTGAAGGGCTAGAACGAGTGAAGAAGATTCTTTCAGAAAACTTTGTCCGTCCTGATGAGGCAGAGAAGATTAAATCACGTATACGGGAATATGGTCAATACTCTGTTATTGATAAGGTAACAGTGGCGTTAAATCCGAAGATTGATACTTACGAAGCGGAGTTCTCCAACCTAGGATTAAAAGGTGTTCCTATTTCATCCATGTATGTGAAAGAGTTTGATAAGCTCCTTGTCGGGGGCATATGGTGCATGGTCAAAATTGATTATTTTTATGACGAAGAGGTACGTAATTCTAATCCTTTTAATGTTAGTAGCTTACAGCCAATTCAAATGCCAAATATGGACATTCATGAAGTATTTGAGGGGAGAAAGAGTTTTACAAAAGATGAATGGATTGATGTATTAGTTCGCTCCACGGGAATGGAGCCAACTCAATTAGAAGAAAGAGTGAAGTGGCATTTATTACTGCGACTGGTTCCACTTGTAGAAAACAATTACAACATGTGTGAACTAGGTCCCCGTGGAACAGGAAAATCTCATGTCTATAAGGAGTTATCACCGAATTCAATTCTAGTTTCGGGTGGGCAAACAACAGTTGCCAACCTCTTTTACAATATGTCCACAAGAAAGATTGGTCTTGTTGGAATGTGGGACTGTGTCACATTTGATGAAGTCGCAGGAATCCGTTTTAAAGATAAAGATGGCATTCAAATTATGAAGGATTACATGGCATCTGGCTCATTTGCTAGAGGTAAAGAGGAAAAGAATGCCTCTGCTTCTATGGTATTTGTGGGTAATGTTAATCAAAGTGTAGACACGCTAATTAAAACTTCCCATTTATTTGCCCCATTTCCTGAAGAAATGGCAAATGACACGGCATTCTTTGACCGTATGCACTATTATCTTCCCGGTTGGGAGATTCCCAAAATGCGGCCAGACCTTATTACCGAAAAATATGGTTTCATAGTGGATTACATTGCAGAGTTTTTCCGTGAAATGCGGAAGCGGACGTTCAGTGATGCAATTGATCGCTATTTTAAACTTGGAAATAACTTAAACCAACGTGATACAAATGCAATCAGAAAAACAGTTTCTGGTATGTTAAAGCTCCTATATCCTCATGGTGAATTCACAAAGGAAGAAGTCAGTGAGGTATTGGAATACGCTCTTGAAGGCCGCCGTAGGGTTAAAGAACAATTGAAGAAAATTGGCGGTATGGAGTTCTACGATGTAATGTTCTCTTATATTGATAAGGAAACACTCGAAGAACATTATGTGTCAGTCCCAGAGCAAGGTGGAGGCAAATTAATACCAGAAGGTATGGGCAAGCCAGGGCATGTTTATGTTGCTGGGCATGGTCATTCTGGCATGATTGGTATCTATAAGCTCGAAAATCAAGTTGTTAGTGGAACAGGAAAATTTGATAAGTCAGGTGTCGGTTCCAACCGTGAAGCAAAAGAAAGCCTTGATACAGCATTTCGTTTCTTTACGGCTAATAGCAAAAGCATTAGTAATACCATTAGCACCAAAACAAAAGACTATCTCATGCACATAAGTGATTTGCAAGGAATTGGCTTAACTGATGAGTTAGCGATTGCTGAATTGATTGGTCTTTGCTCTGGAGCATTAGGAAAGCCCACGCAGGAGAGTTTAGTCGTCATTGGTAATATGACAGTCGGTGGTACTATTTCCAAAGTGGAGGAATTTGCAAATACTTTACAAGTATGTGTAGATGCAGGGGCTAAAAAAGTGTTAATACCTGCAGCGTCAGTTATGGACTTACAGACAGTTCCACCAGATTTATTGGTAAAAGTGCAGCCTGTGTTTTATTCTGATCCAATAGATGCGGTGTTTAAGGCTTTAGGTGTGAGCTAGAGATTTAGAAACAAAACTATGATATTCTTCAGATACAACGAATTTTGTGGTAAATAGGGTATATGTAAAATAAAAGAAATAACATTAAAACAAGGACAAGGAACTCAATACAGAGTTCCTTGTTTCAACTTGGGGAAATATTGCAAGATTTAGAAACCATTTAATTTCATTTCTTCTGTAAAGAAGCTGGTGCCATAAAGGGAATAGATATTAACATTGACAAAACCGCCAACTTTATCAAATATTTCTAATCCTCTATGGTGAGGATAATCAAATATTTTTTTCGTTTTTATATATGAGTCAGCCTCTTCATTCCAAAGAATATTTGCTTTTTTTAAACGGCTTTTGAAAACAATCTTTGGAAATAAGGTATAATGGGTACTCATGGATGATTGGCGATAGGCGTTATCAACCATAGGTAATAATATTTCTTGGGGGAAAATATCAATTTCAACAGGAGCTCCCCACAAGTGTAAACGCTAGAATAAAGTTGACACTTTTTGCTCGATAAGATTTTACACTTTTGCTCAATCAACCTACTACTTTAGTAAAATAGATCGTGACGTTATTTTACTGGAGGTTAGGATTTTGGAGGAGAAGTTAGTGTTATATATAAAGATTCAGGAATTACATAAGAGAAAGTTTAAAGTAGCACAAATCGCTAAGGAGCTTAAGATCTCAAGACCGACTGTCTATAAGTATTTAGAAATGACATTCGATGAAGCAAGAGCCTATACTGAACAGCCTTTGGGAAAGAAGAAAAAACTAGATCACTATAAAGACTGGATACTT
>NZ_JAEL01000109.1 GCF_000518885.1 Bacillus sp. J33
GAATCCTCCTGCATAGCGACCAAGGGTTTCAATATACATCCCGTCAATACAACAACCTAATTAAAAAATATCAAATGAAAGCGAGCATGTCTAGAAAGGGCAACTGCTGGGACAATGCTTGTATGGAAAACTTCTTTAGTCATTTTAAGACTGAATGTTTTTATCTATATTCATTCAAAACAGCTCAAGAGGTTAAAGACGCCTTAAAAAAATATATGAGATTCTATAATCATGGACGTTTTCAAAAGAAATTAAAGAACCTGAGCCCTTATCAATTCAGGACTCAGGCTGCATAATTGTGCTTTTTTATTACTGTCTACTTTACAGGGGTCACTTCAAATTAGCTTGGCTCTTTTAAATGGATAGAAGGATAACCGTGACAATGATCCCTGAATAAATTAGGAATCTCAAGAAATGAATCAACATAACTCATTCCTTTTAAATATTCTTATAATAGAGAATATGTACAGGTTTATGGCAGCGGAAAGGGTGTTTGTCCATAGAAATAAAAAAAGGCGCTTTCTTAATGTGTGAAAGGGCCAGTTATTGTTCTATTCTTTTAGCATTTAAAATATAGCGGTAAGGCGCATTGCCCACATAAGAGAAGGGATAGCAGGTAGAAACGGTGAGAATTTCATGGGGAGATGTAGATCGGATAACGGTGGTATCATCAGCATCAACAATCTCTGAATCTGTTATTTCATATGTATACTCTCCGTAAGGCATACTGACTTGAAAAAGATCCCCACTCTCCAGTTCGCCAAGACTGCGGAAAACGGTATCCCTATGTCCTGATAATAAAATTTGATCCGGCTGCCCAGGAAAAACAGTTGTTGAGAAATGGCCTACACCCTTTTCCAGTTCATCTTCATCTGTTCCCTCTATAATAGGAAGTTCCGCTTCCAAGCGGGGAATTTTTAAAATGCCAATGGCTTCACCTTTTTTGAAGGAAACATCAATAGAGGGTTTAGTTTCTCGAACACTTTTGCTTTCTTTGTTCATTTTAGATTTAATTCGCTCTTGTGCTTCAGCTAAAGAGTTTTTTGTCTTCTTCTCCTGAGCATTCATTTCCTGAAACGAAAACAGTATCAATCCACCTCCAACTAAGATAAGGAAGGAGGCTGCTATAAGTAAAAAACCGCCTCGCGCATTCAATTAATCTATCCCTCCATTCATTTTCTTGAATTTAATAAACTCCAGGTAGTAGGCAAAATCCTCTTTCGTAACTCCCTGCCTAATTGCTTCCTTGACCAGTGAAACCCACTCCTCATCCAAGCTTGGTAGGCCGGTAATCACTTCTTTATTCTCTTCCAGTAAATCATCAAGGTTAGCATCCAGCGTCTTAGCTATCCGTGATAATACCTGCAATGACGGATTCTCCTGTATGCCTCTCTCAATGTAGCTTAAATACGATTTGGATACCTCAGCTTTCTCAGAAAGCTCATTAATCGAATATCCCTTCTTGATCCTCAGCTTTTTAATCCGGCTACCTATCATAGGCATAATGCTCCTTATCATATAATGTGTAGATATTTTCATTATAACGAACAAAACGTTCGATAAAAAATACAAAATAGTGAGAAAACTCGAGGTATTCTTAGAAAAAGAACGAAAAACGTTCTTTAAAAAGAAAATCCGGCTGAATTTGGAATTTTTCAAAATAAGTAGGATGGACTATACTCAATTTATCAGTTCGATAAAAAGAACGAAATTTACGAAACTAAAGAACATCAACTCGTTAAGGAGGGGGTTCTTATACGATACAAACGGATAAGAAAATTTGGAAAGAGCAATAAACTGCTATTGCTTGCCGTTAAGTTTCTAGCTGCGTGGTATTTGTTGATCGGGATGTCAGCAACTCTAACAGGACAGACAAATGCTTATTTCAGTGATAGGGACACAGTTACGGGGACAATCCAAGCAGGCACCTGGGAGACAGAAGAGCCAGGATGCTCTAAAGGTGGGAATCATGGAGAGTGGGATTGCAGTTCATTAAAATTTGTTGGACAAAAAATCGAAGGAAAAATAATATATGCAACTATTCAAAACACAGGTTCTGATATGGAAACAAACGGAAAATATGAAATTTACTACAGTGAGGAAGGCAGTCCAAAAGAAGGAACATCTGTTGGGGGAGTCTTAACATTTCCTCCTATTAAAGAAGGAGAAAAAATAGAACTATCTTTTAGTCCTCAACAAAGTGGTTCGTACATGTTTAAAGCTTATCAGCATAAAGATCATCCAGGCAAAGGAGAACTTTGGAGCAAAGAAATAAAGGTAGATTTAAAACCTGATAAAGCAGCCGAGGTAAAAGAAGAAAAAACGGAACAGCAGGCTGAAACAACGGATGAGGCAACCAATGAGCAACAAGTAGACAACAAGACAGAAGAAAATAGCAAAGAAGCAGTTGAAAAAACAGATGAAAAGCCTGAAGAGAAGTCAGAGCAAAAGCCAGAAGAAAAATCGAAAGTAGAACTGCCTATAGTTGAAGATAAGCCAATAGAAGAACAGCCTAAAGTCGAAGAAACACAAAAAGAAGGGCAAAAACAGGAAGAAATAACTGTGAAGGCATCAGAAGCTCCAGCAGCTTCTGAGGATAGTAATAATGGGGCAGGTGATTAGGTTGAAAAAAACAATAAAAGTACTAAGCAACATAATAACAGCAGTTTTGTTTATTAACTTAATCTTAATGGCATTTCTAGTGGTCTCCTCCAAAGCATCTGGGGGAGAGCCGCAGGCCTTTGGATATCAGCTTAAAAAAGTATTATCCGGTTCAATGGAACCTGCATTTCAAACTGGTTCTGTGATAGCAGTGAAACCTATTGATTCAAAAGAAAGGACCACACTTAGAAAAGGCGACGTAATCACATTCCAGGCGAGTGAAGATAAATTAATTACTCACCGTATCATCGGGGTAACAACAAGTGGAGATCATGTCATGTATGAAACAAAAGGGGATAACAACAAAACTGCAGACATGGAACCTGTCCTATCTGAAAATGTAAGAGCTATCTACACTGGTTTCACCATTCCCTATGTAGGATATTTCATAGATTTTGCACAATCAAAAGAGGGAAGTGCCATCCTGTTAATTGGCCCTGGCCTATTGCTCTTAGGGTATGCGGCGTTCAGTATCTTCCAGGCAATAAGAGAAATTGAGCCAAAAAGCAAAAACAGAGATTCAGAAGAGAAAACTGCTTAACTTTGGTTGCACTCCTTGTAGGAATACAAGGGTCAATATAAAAATTATACATACCCAAAAGGGGTAAGAGGAGGAAATTTATTATGAGTCTTAAGAAAAAATTAGGTATGGGAATTGCATCTGCAGCACTTGGTATTTCATTAATTGGTGGGGGAACATTTGCGTACTTTAGTGACAGTGTAGATACAAATGCAGCGTTTGCAGCTGGTACTTTAGATCTTAATGCTGCTCCTACTACAATTATTGATGTTGAAAACATTAAACCAGGTGATACAATGCTTCGTGGATTCCAATTGTTAAATGATGGTTCTCTTGATATTGCAGCCATTAATCTAGATACAGAGTATAGCGTTACAGATGCTAATGGTGATAATGCAGGAGCAGATCTAGGAGATCATATCCGAGTAAACTTCTTAATCAATGCTGATAAATTAGATGCGCCTATCTTCTCCACAACTCTTTCTCAATTAAAAACAATGTCACCTGATGTAATTGAAGGTAACATCTTTGGTGCGTGGTTTGCTGAGAGAGGCGGAAATCTAGCTGCAGGAACTAGTGATACTTTATATGTTCAATATGAGTTTGTTGATAATGGAAACGACCAAAATGTGTTCCAGGGTGATTCGCTTTCACTTAAATGGACTTTCAATGCTGAACAAGGTGCTGGCGTAGCAAAATAAATACCATTTTACAAACAAAAGGTGGGGAATTTTTCCCGCCTTTTGTTAAATCTATCGTTGTGAGGGAATGCCATGAAAATGAATAGTTTGCTGGCAAAACCTAAAAAAATATTAATTTTATCTACTTTTGTAATCTTAATTATTTTTGGAAATGGTAACGCTATAGCAGAAGAAAAGGAAATTGATATAAACACCAACTCAAATGGATACCTTTTTAAAGTGGGGAGTTTAAAACCAGGTGACTGGATGCCAAGAGATATTACTATATTAAATGAAGGAATCCAGGATTTTCAGTACACCGCTATAATAGGAAATAAAAAGTCTGTTAAAGGATTATTTGAAGAGCTTGACCTGCTTGTGAAAAAGGATTCAGAAGTATTATTCGATGGGAAATTTAAGGATTTTGTAGGATTTACACCTAGAAAATTAACTAAAGGCAGTTCCGAACAGCTATATTTCCAAGTAACCGTGCCTTATGAATTGGGAAACCATTTTCAAGGTTCTTTTGCAGAAGTTGAAATAGTGTTCCTGGCTGAAGGCACGGATAAGAGTAAACCAAATGATGAAAGTGAAAACCCGAGTTCTGGCGGAAACTCAAATAGTTCATCACCACCTCCTGATGAAACCGTTACACCTCAGTTAGTTAATAAACTCCCTAATACTGCAACAAACAATTTTAACCTACTGCTTATCGGTGGTATTTTGTTAACCTTTGGATCTATTATTCTTTTATTTAACTATAAAAAGTTTCGCCGAGAATATTAAATTAAGGCCTGAAAAGTTATAAGACTTTAAGGCCTTGATTATTTGCAAGGCTACGGAATGTATTGAAAAAATTAATTAAAATTCTTTTATAAAGGGTGATCCAATGGATCAACCTCTGAAATATCTTGCCTTATTAAATCATTTTGATGAAATATCACCTTTTTGTCTACACTTTGCTTTATTAAAGAGGGAAACCGGATAATGGACTATTTATACTTACATCCTTTACTTTTTTAGACCACACTATCAGTATTTTTGTTTGTGCTTTCAAAATTAGAGTTAATTCCTTCCTATTCCAAAAGTGCTTTGTCTAAATGTGCTTGTGTATTGCATTCATTTGGGGTTTTAGATATATAAAGAAGTCAAATTTGATAATGCATTAAATATGTAAGGTAACAATAAATTATTTCCATAAATATATAATTAAATTAGGTGGTGGCCCATGTACCAAAAAAACTGCAATAAATGCCGTAAAAATTCATACAGCAGCAGTGAGTTCGGAGAGTGGCTTTGCCCGGTTTGCGGGAATGACTTAACAAATGAAACATTTTTAGATGCAATGACATTACAACCGATCCATATCACGTATAAGAAAAGGGAAACCCCGGATACCTATTCCATTAAAATAAAAAAAACCAGCAATAATTATAGGAAAAGAGTTGGACTTTCATACTACTCAAAAAAGAGTTCGACTATAAGCCGCAATTTCCTCTGAATAATTTAGTAAGCTTAAAGAATAAGTAAAGTAATATGCTTTTTTGACATTAATCTTGTCGAAAAATTAATTAATTTAATTTTCGAATAACTAATAATTATTACAAAAAATGACAAGGTTAGCAATATCACCATAGTAGAATACATATATGGAAAATATTTCTTGAGCAAATAGACACAGAAAAAGGCAAACTCATTTAAAGGTGAGGACGCAAAGTCACAGGTCTAAGGTATTGGGAGATACTAAGATGGCTGGATTGTCTGGAATACGAACCGTATCCTGGGGGGAAGAGTTTTGGCAGAACAGAGTGTAAAGGTTGAGGGAATTGATATGGAATGGCTGCAGTTAATAATGGAAGCAAAAAACTTAGGCCTAGAGAAAGAAGATATTAGAGAGTTTCTACATAATAATGGAGCAAGAGAGGTTCTGATAAAATTTTAATTCTGTGATGTGAAGTATTTCTTTTTAGAGAATTCTCTAAATAGAAATGCTTTTTATTTTGCTTGAAAAAAATAAGCCTGGGTATTCAGGCTTATACACCAACTATTGTTTCTGTCCGCTTTTCCACTTATTAAAATCCAAAAACTCCCGGAACTGCTCTTTAGAAACCCCGGATTCCATTGCTTCCTTCACAATTTTCATCCACTCACTATCTAGCTCGTCCTTATTGATTTGCTCGTGTATAAGATGGTCAATTGGAACATTCAATACACCCGCAATTTTTTCAAGGAATTGGATAGATGGGTTGGTCTGAAGATTACGTTCTAAAGAGCTTAAATAAGATTTAGCCACACCGGCTTGTTCGGCAAGCTCGGATAAAGACATCTTCTTTTCTTGGCGAAGTTTTTTAACACGATCACCGATCATCGTATCTCACACACCTTATTATTGTATGTAATATCAATATATCAAAATTAAAAGACTAGTTCCATATTAAGAACGTTTTGTTCAATATTATTATCATCATATCACAGTGTTAACCAATTTAAATAGTTAGTTATTACAATTTTAAAAATCAAACTTTTGTCCCTGACAATTTAAAAATGCTCCGCGTCACACGACCGGAGCATTTTGTTTTTCAATAATTTCAATCACTTGATCAGCAGCTGCTTCAACATCATCAGCATTTACATGATGGAATTCGCCTTCATAGTCATGCTGCTTGAATGCATAGCGGGGATCGTAATAATGTTCCAATAAAAGCCTGATGAACAATTCATAGTTTTCTTTCTCAGCAGCTTCATCAAGCTGGTCGCGAATATCAGAATCTTTTAGCCGTTTTCTGATAAATAAAAGACTCTCAATTACTTGCGGTTTAAACCATTCTTCTTTTTGATAAGGTATAACATAATCACGAAGGATGCGGCTAACACGGGATTCGATACTTGCAGACATATCAATGTGGATCCCTTTTCTTTTTGTATCCAGCAGTTTATCTGGCTGGACGACCTTGCCGATTCGCTTGCTTTCGGCTTCCATAATAATATACGGTGATCCTTTTACTTCATAAAGAGCTTCATATAGTAAAGCATCAAAAGTTTTCTGTGTGCTTCCCTCGCCCATTCCGAAGGAGCCAAAGATTGAACCGCGGTGTCCCGCCAATTCTTCAAGGTCTATAACTGGATAGCCTTTTTCGCCTAATACCTTCAGCACATCTGTTTTACCAACTCCAGTCATGCCATGCAGAACGACTGCTTTATCTGGAATTAAAGCGTCTGTATTTTCAAGAATATATTGGCGGTATGCCCGGTAGCCTCCGATTAAACGCGGAATCGAAACGCCGGCATATGTGATAAAAGTGGTTACAGCTTTGCTGCGCATTCCGCCGCGCCAGCAGTAGATAACAGGCTGATAGCCTTCTTCTTTCAGATCCCGAATCCTTTTGAGCATGGAAGGGATTTTGGGTGAAACCATCTCCATCGCTCTCCATTTAGCGGCATCTGAACCTTCTTTCTTATATAAAGTCCCAATTTCCACACGTTCTTCATTAGTAAAAAGCGGAACATTTACAGCCCCTGGGATGCTGCACTCCTCAAATTCAATTGGAGACCTAACATCAACCGGAACGGCTTTATCCATTTGACTATATTGTTCGACTGTTATTTCTCTCATTGAAATGCCTCCAAATTTAATGCTATAGATTGTTCTTAAAGGAACAACAATTTATTGCATATAACTCTATTCTATCTATTATACAGGAATTTGAACATATAGGTGTATCTCTTAATCATACTCCTTTTTTCTCCGGTTTGTCCTATAAAAATTTTCCAAACACTGTAATATCAGCATATCCAATAGTATTGGTTTTTAAAAAGGAGGATAAATTGAGGGAAATGGTGGTGCGAAGTATGTCCTTGGCTGGTATTTTATTTAGCAATCCAGCAAGTAAAATGAAAGCCCGCTCTTTTAATGGTAGAATGGGGTAAACAAGACTAAATGGTGATCTATAATGAGAAATAAATACTTAGTGATATATGAGGAACTTGCCCAGCAGATCCAGGAGGGCAAGTATCCCGCCAGATCCATTCTGCCATCAGAGAATGAATTGGCTGAGATGTATTCGACTTCAAGGGAAACCATACGAAAAGCCTTGAATTTGCTTGCGCAAAATGGTTTTATCCAAAAAATCCGCGGCAAGGGTTCAATGGTGCTGGATTTAAAAAAACTGCAATTTCCGATTTCAGGCTTGGTCAGTTTTAAGGAGCTGGCCGGGAAAATGGGGCAGCGGGCAGAAACCATTGTGAACAAGTTTTCATTAATCCAGCCTGATCCTGAAACGATGAAGCACCTGCAAATTGAAAAAAATGAAAAGGTATGGAAAGTCTATCGTATCAGGAAAATTGAAGATGAACGAATCATATTGGATAAAGATTATTTAATTGAAAAGCATGTTCCGGGCTTGACCGGGGAAGTATGTCAAAGCTCTATTTTTGCCTATATAGAAGGGGAGTTAGGCAAGAAAATCAGCTTTGCGAAAAAGGAATTCACAGTCGAGGAACCGACTGCTGAGGATCGAAAGCTTCTTGATATGGAGGGTTTTCATGCGATTGTCGTTGTGAAGAATTATATTTATTTTGATGATGCTACCCTATTTCAATACACAGAATCCAGGCATAGGCCGGACAAATTCAGGTTTGTGGATTTTGCCAGAAGAATGGACAGCCAGGTGTTTTAAAATTAGCTGTAAAAAGCTAATTGGCGATTTAGCACTGTGCTGATTGGATAGAAAGGCGCGAGATCCTCGAAAATGCATTCGCAATTTCTTTTGACGAGCTGTTTATTCAAGGTTGCTGATTCAACGTCCTGCGGGAAAAACGTACCCTTGGGAGACCCCGCAGGCTTGAAACGCGGAAGAGGCTCCCGGAAGCCCGCGGTTCGCTGAGTACTGAAGCGGAAATCAGCACTCGAAGTATAAATGATGCAAACGAATGTTTAAGCATGTCCCATAAGGGAAATCTCCATATGTGAAGATTTTACGAAGGAGATGATTACTTGTGAGTAAAAAAATCGCATGCCTAATTACAAATATGTTCGAAGACGTTGAATACACAGAACCAGTGAAGTCATTTAAGGAAGCCGGGCATGAAGTCTTAACCATCGAGAAGGAAAAAGGAAAGTCAGTAAAAGGCAAACAGGGTGAAGCCGCTGTCCAAATCGATGAAAGCATCGATAACGTACATCCACAGGAATTTGATGCTTTATTCCTCCCAGGCGGCTTTTCTCCGGATCAGCTTCGTGCTGATGACCGTTTCGTACAATTTGCCAAATCGTTTATGGATGAAAAGAAACCGGTGTTTGCTATTTGCCACGGTCCGCAGCTGCTTCTAACAGCGAAGACGCTTGAAGGCCGTGATGCTACCGGATACAAATCCATTAAAGTGGATATGGAATATGCTGGAGCAAACTACCAGGATACAGAAGTAGTTGTCTGCCAGAACCAGCTCGTTACAAGCCGCCAGCCGGACGATATTCCAGCCTTTACCCGTGAAGCGCTTAAATTATTATAATGGATGTACCGAAAATTCCTCTGCCTCAAATAGAATAGGCAGAGGAATTCTTGATGGAAATTGACTGATTCGAATAGGATTATTCATACTCAAGAGGAAAAGTGAATCCAAGGTGCCCAACAGGTACATCCTGCTCAAAGGACTTCCGGCGCCTTTGGAAAGTGTGCTCCTATAAGACTGTGTTTTGCTGGCATAAGTAACGTTTACCGGCCGATTTTTCCAAAATACCGGCCAAACAGCAGGATTTACCGGCCAAACAATTGCGCAGCAAGCTGAATCACAGAAATTGTAACAGAGACTGTCAAAAAAGCAGCCAAAATTTGGCTGCTTTCCATTATTTTTTTCTAAGGTTTCCGAGTTCTTCCACTAATGCCTGCATTTCATTTGGGCTGAAGGAGTCTTTTTTCATAACAAGATCATAGATGTCTTTTAATTCTTCATACATTTCCTCATCGAAATGGGATGGCTTAATAGCCCCCAGGTTTAAAACCTTTAATTTTTCTTTAATTCCTTCGATCATGAACTCAACATTTTCAATCGATTTTTCCGTTAAATTATTCATGCCAGACATCCTCTCATATTTATGTATTTGCAGAAGCAACGATTAGGCCCGCGGGTCCCGTTTTCTAATTGTCCAGCTCCAGGCGCCATCAGCTAAAGGGTATAAGCCGATAAACGGGCGCCTTCCACTTTTCTTTTCATCTTTCCATGTTCTCATAAAAATGTCAACTGAATTTAGGGTTGCATGTACAATGGAAATTAGTAGAAAATAAAGGAGAGGATAATAATGCATACGCAACTAATTTGTTTACAGGATTAAAAGGTTTTGTCTTTTAAAAAAATGGGAAAAATTGAAACAAATTTTCATATAATAATTTTGCTAAAGGAGAAATAAAATATGGGGAAATCATTGTTTTGGAAAGGTGTATTATATGGAGCAATTGCTGG
Source organism: Bacillus sp. J33 (assembly GCF_000518885.1). GTDB lineage: Bacteria > Bacillota > Bacilli > Bacillales > Cytobacillaceae > Cytobacillus. Next base: position 10,318 of record NZ_JAEL01000109.1, read on the forward strand.
AGGAGCATTGAGTTTGCTTGACAAAACAACAAGGGAAACGGTAACTGCGAACGTTAAAAAAACATCAAGTGATGTAGGATATTATTTAAAGAATCCAAAAGAAGCAGTTACTCAAGTGCAGGAAGTATCAAATAAAGTTCGGACAGCCATTGAACAAGTAAGCGAGGATGTCGCTTTTATTACAGGTACTGTTGAGGAGCTAAAAGAGATGGCTCCAGAAGTGACAGAAATAGTCCAAAATACAAAACAGGCATTTGCTGAAATCAAACCGAAGGGATCGAGCGGAATGCCACAGGAATCAGCAGAAGAAACGGATCGGGTTCCGCATTAAATTTAAGTGAGGTGTTGGAATGGGACGAGCTTTTTCGACTCTGATTCCAAACTTATGGAGGAGAGTGGGGGAAGATGATGTGCTGGGCCTTGCCGCCCAATTGGCGTATTTCTTCCTTCTCTCGCTTTTTCCCTTATTAATTTTTCTAGTTACATTGCTTCCGTATTTGCCGATAACAGCTGAAGACATATTAAATGTAATTCGTGATTTTGCCCCTGGCGAGACGATGAAGCTGATTGAAACACATGTTTACGAAATTACGGAAAAGAATGGAAAACTTTTATCCTTCGGGATTATCGCAACCATTTGGTCTGCTTCCAATGGCATTAATGCTGTGGTAAGAGCCCTTAATAAGGCATATGACGTAAAAGAAAGCAGGCCGTTTCTGATAGCGAGAGGAATGGCCATCTTGTTTACTTTTGCTATGATATTTGTGTTTGTATTGGCTTTGCTTCTTCCTGTATTCGGAAAGCAAATCGGGCTGTTTTTATTTTCGTATTTTGGGCTGTCCGGAGAATTCCTGGCAGTATGGAATATGCTGAGATGGCTTGTCAGTCCGCTTATCCTGTTTATAGTATTTACAGGGCTGTACTGGATTGCCCCCAATAAAAAACTGACATGCATTAGCGCTGTTCCGGGTGCACTTTTTGCCACCGTTGGCTGGGTGCTGTCTTCGCTTGCTTTTTCCTACTATGTCAGCAGCTTTGGGAATTTTTCCGCTACGTATGGAAGCATCGGGGCTATCATTGTCCTGATGATCTGGTTTTACATATCAGGAGTAATCATCATTCTTGGCGGGGAAATCAATGCCATTAATACGAAGTACACAAAAGAAGATTGCTGATAAAATTCCTGCAGTTTCCTTCTTAAAATCGAGTCTATCGTTACACAATATAGATGGGGGAATTCATCTTTTAAGGAGGGCTTCTAATGACAAAACATACGAAAAAAGATGGCGGCACAAAGCAAAAGGGCAAAAATAAACCAAAACAAAAAACATCCGGTTCTGCAAACGGACAAAACGGTTACCATTAAATTGAACAAAAAGCCTGGGATTTGTATCCCAGGCTTTTCTTATGATCTAAGCAATCTTAAGCTGTTTAATATAACTAGGATGGTTGATCCTTCATGTCCAATTACGCCATAAGGCAAGTCAAGTATTTGCAGGAAGTTGGATGAGATTAGGAACATAATTACCGTAATGGAAAAGACAACATTTTGTTTAATAATCCGATTCATTCTTCTGGATAAGTCGATGGCTTCCGCAATTTTAGGGAGATCATTTTTCATTAGAACCACATCAGCTGTTTCCAGGGCAACATCTGTCCCTTCACCCATGGCAATCCCGACATTGGCAGTTGCCAGTGCGGGAGCATCGTTAATCCCGTCCCCTACCATGGCTACATTCGCATATTTTTCCTTCAGCTTTTTGAGGTGCTCAACCTTATTTTCCGGCAGGCATTCCGCAATATATTCATTTACATGGCTTTCGCTGGCAATGGCTGTAGCGGTGGTCTGGCTGTCCCCTGTCAACATGATCGTATATATGTCCTGCTTTTTTAACTGGTCAATCGCTTGCTTTGTTTCCTCACGGACAACATCTTTTAAAGCGATCAGGCCAGCTACTTCATCATTTTTTTGAACGTATACAATGGTTTTCCCTTCACTAGCCAACTTGTCTGCTGCACCGTCAGCAAATTCCATGGCTTCTTGATTCCCGACAAAAGCTGCTTTCCCAATTTTCCATTCATCTTGGCCAACAATGGCTTTTACGCCAAAACCCGTTACATCTTCAATGCTTTCAGGGTGAATCAGCGGTTTGGAGAGAATAGCTTTGGCATGTTTGACAATGGCATTAGCGAGCGGATGATTGGAATGGCTCTCAATAGATGCAACCTTAAGAATTAAATCTTCCTTAGAGAGGCCATCTTTAGCAACAACATCGGTAACTTCAGGCTTTCCTTTTGTCAAAGTACCGGTTTTATCAAAAGCAATTGCTTTTAGGTGGCTTAAGTTTTCAAGGTGTACACCGCCTTTAAAAAGGATGCCGTGCCGTGCCCCATTAGAAATTGCCGATAAAGTTGCCGGCATGATGGAAGCCACAAGGGCACATGGTGAAGCAACTACCAGAAGGATCATCGCCCTGTAAAAAGTCTCTGTCCAGCTCCATCCTAACAGGAAGTGGGGAAGAAACATCATTAAGAATACAACGGCTAAGACAATTTTGACATATGTTCCTTCAAATTTTTCAATGAATAGCTGAGAAGGAGATTTCTCACTTTGTGCGGATTGAACAAGCTCGATAATTTTTTGAAAAAGTGTTTCATTATTCGGTTTAGTGATTTCAACTGTAATGGAGCCGTTTAAATTTACTGTTCCGGCGAAAACCTGCTCATCAGCACCCTTTGAAACAGGGATCGATTCCCCTGTAATGGCAGCTTCGTCCAGGGAAGAATGGCCTTTTACAATTATTCCATCCGACGGGACCCTTTCACCAGGCTTTACTAAAATCAGATCTCCGATTGCCAATTCTGACACATGGACCCGTTCTTCTGTTCCATCTGCAATCCTCAATGCCTGCTCAGGCTGCATTTCCATTAGAGAGGATATTTCCTTATGGCTCTTATTCATAGTATAAGTTTCTAATGCGCCACTTACCGCGAAGATAAAAATCAAGATGGCGCCTTCTGTCCAATAGCCTATAATAGCTGATCCAATGGCGGCAAAGATCATTAGCATCTCAACATTCAGTTCTTTATTTTCAATGGTTTCTTCAATGCCTTCCTTTGCCTTTGCAAAACCGCCAATGATAAATGCAAGCAAATAAGTAACAATGGATGCTGTGTTCAAATCGCTCCGATCCAGCAGCCAGCCTGCCAGGATCAATACCCCGCTGAAGAGGGCTGCAATTAGTTCGGCATGGGGTTTAATTTTTTCTAATAAATGATCATTATGTGCAGTATTGCTTTTAAGTATTACTTTTGCTTCCGTACTCATGGTTTCTCCTCCTAGAATCAGTTATGTTTATGTGATCCGGCTCTCTGATTAATGAGTTGCGTTGATTCTCAGTTATCTTATTGAGAAGAATAATCACATTCATTACCCCCAAAAAACGACGAAAGCTGCCACCATGGAGGTGACAGCATGAAAAACCGGTCTTATTTGATAATCAAATAACCATTATGCAAATATTGTATTCTATTATTTTTATCTTACTATATAACCTATGACTTGAAAAGGTAAACAGTCACTAAGATTATGAAATTAATCGTAACTTTTCTTTAGAGGGTTGGGGCTTATTTTAGGTCGTTTTCCATCGGGCCAGGAAAGCTATTTACAAAGCCGCTATAGCGTATTATTAATGTGAAAAGCTGCCGAATTCAAAGAAAAAGAGGATCCTGATGAGAGATCCCCTTAAAATGACTGGCTTTTTTCAAAAACCGTCTGTTTATCGCCAAAAAAGGTAACGGCAAGGAAAATAATCAAAAGCATTACACTGATGATATTAAAAAAGCTGATGGATTTAAAGAATTGAATGAACAGGCCGCCAAAGTAAGGGCCAATAAGGCTCCCTACACTGAAAGCAACTCCGCACAGCAAATTCCCTGTTGGCAGAAGGTTTTTGGGCATTAAGTCTGCCATATAGGTGATGCCGAGTGAAAAAGTCGAGCCAACGACCATGCCTGCGATAAATAGGCAAACCGTTAATGCGATTACCGATTCTTCCAGCAAGCTTGCAGCAATAAAACTGATAAACCCTATAAATAGGACTCCCATTAAAATGTTTCTTCTTCCATACTTATCACTCATGATCCCAAGTGGAAGCTGGAACACAATTCCGCCGATTGCGAATGAGGTAAGCAAAAGCGACACACTAGAAACTTCCAGCCCAATCCTCAGGCCGTAAATAGGAAAACTTCCATTCAAGGACGCTTCGAGAAATCCATAGCCCAAGGCTGGCAAAAAGGCAACCCAGCCATATTTGGCGGCCGTTGAAAAACGCTTCATTGTTTCCTTAAATGAATTGATTTCGATAGATTGTTCCGGATAGTCGTTCTTCAGAGTGAATAAAAATAGCCAGGCAATCAGGCATAGAATGGAAGAAATGATAAATGGCAATGTTTCATTAATTTTAACAAGAGGTGCCATTAATGGGCCGACAGCAAACCCAACTCCAAAAAATAATCCATAAAGTGAGATATTGCGGCCGCGTTTATTCTCTGGCGAAAAGGACGTAATCCATGTTTGTGTCCCAAAATGCAGGGCATGATCGCCAATTCCAATCAGAAGCCGCAAGAAGAACCAAAACCAAAAAGATTTCCAGACAGGGAAAAGGATGAGGGAAAGGACTACAAGAAGTCCGCCAAGGATAATAACCGGCTTATATCCGTATTTCCTCAATGGGTATTCCATAAAAGGAGAGATAAGGAGTATCCCAATATATAACCCCGTAGCATTCAAGCCATTCAAGCTGGAGGAAATGCCGTCACTTTCAAAAATAATGGCAATTAACGGGAGAAGCATTCCCTGACTGAAGCCTGAAATGGCAACAATGCTAATAAGTATCCAAAATCGCATTGTTTCTTTATTCATATTAAAACCTCGTTTTCTGCATGTGACTTAAAAATGTCTCCTAAATGATGGTATCGGGAATAAGGAATCTTGGCAAGAGAAATATAATGGAGAATCAGGCAGTAAATTGGATTGAAATGGCAAATTAGTTTTGTTTAAAGGGGAAATAGTGTAATCTCTATATATCTATAAAGTAAAAAGGGGCGAATACGATGGATTTTAAAATGAAGGAAGAAATGGGCTTTTATACTGAGCTGCCGTTCGGCCGCCTGGATGTAGCAGGAGATGAGGAATATGGGTTCAGGCCATTTCAGCTGCTTGTCGCTTCCCTGGCAGTGTGCAGCGGCGGGGTTCTTAGAAAAATTATGAAAAAGATGCGCATGGATTTTGAGGATATCCAAATTAAAACAAGTGTAGAACGAAATCCAGATGCAGCTGACCGGGTCGAAAAGGTACATATACACTTTCTCATTAAAGGGAACGATTTAAACGAAGAAAAGCTTCATAAAGCACTTGAATTGACCAGAAAGAATTGTTCAATGGTGCGCTCAGTGGAAGGCAGCATTGATATTGCAGAGACCTTTGAGCTAATATAAATTTCAACAAGGAAGAGCGATCTCTTCCTTGTTTTTATAAAGTAATCTCTTCAGGATCCTCCTTTCGGTCCTTCCATCTTAATCTGCGCTGCCTGCCTGTTTTATGACAAATAGGGCGTCTTGCTAGAACCATTTTATAAAGATTTAGTATAATAAATCCGACAAAAACAATAAGGATTAATAATGAATGGGGTGCTCAGCAAATGAAGTTCCAGGAAGTGAAAACGATAGAAGAGCGGCTAGAATTAATGGAAGAGCTTTCCCGAAAATTTCTATCAAGAGCAGCAAGAAATGATGAAGAGGGCCGTTTCCCTTTTGAAAATATCGAGGATTTAAAAAAAACCGGATATACCTCCTTAACCATTCCGAAACGATACGAAGGTGAAGAAATTTCTTTGTATGAATTTCTCCGCCTGCAGGAAAAGATGGCGGAAGGGGATGGCTCTACCGCTTTATCCATTGGCTGGCATATGGGAATCATAAAAAGTCTTGGCGAAAAATGCAGCTGGAAAGAATCAATCTTTAGGTCTCTTTGTGAAAAAGTAAAGAGCGGCGCATTAATGAATAACTGTGCAACGGAGCCGCAAACGGGCAGTCCGACCCGTGGAGGAAAACCTGTTACAACCGCAGTAAGAAAGGGCAAAGAATGGGTCATCAATGGACGGAAAACCTTTACAACTATGGCTCCTGTTCTTGATTATTTTAACGTGAGCGCTGCGATTGCAGACAGTGATGAAACAGGGAATTTTTTGATTCCCCGGTCTGCAGAAGGAGTGGACATCGAAGAAACCTGGGATAGCATTGCCATGAGAGGAACGGGGAGCCATGACTTGATTCTAAAAAATGTAAGGGTGGAGGATGATGCACTTGTGGAGCTTTTTCAGCCTGGAAAAAAAGGTGCTGCAGGCTGGCTTCTTCATATCCCTGCATGCTATTTAGGCATTGCCCAGGCAGCTCAGACGTATGCGGTTGAATTTGCAAAAGATTATTCACCTAACAGCATTAAAGGTTCTATCATCGATTTGCCAAACGTCCAGCAAAAAATAGGCGAGATGGAACTGGAACTGATGAGAGCACGCCATTTTCTCTATTCGGTTGCAAAACAGTGGGATGCAGCAGATGAGGATGAACGAAGCGGCATGCACCCGGAATTAGGGGCAGCTAAGCTTTCAGTTACAAATACGGCACTTACGGTTGTAGATTTGGCAATGAGAGTAGTCGGTGCACGAAGCCTTTCTGAAAAAAATCCCCTCCAGCGCTACTATCGGGATGTCCGTGCTGGACTCCATAATCCGCCAATGGATGATATGACGATTCAAATGCTCGCTAAAAATGCAATTAAATAACTTTTAAAAGCTGCTGTATGATAACGGCAGCTTTTTGTTTGCCTGGATTGCAGAAAAACAGCCCGTCAATTTAAAATGTATAGGTTTAATTTATTTGAAAAAGGTTAATGAAGAAGAACAGTTTCTACATATTTTATAGATTTTGTGATGCAGCCTATTTTTGCCTGCATATAATCACATAGGCAAAAATCGTAAGGCAATTGTAAAAATACAAGATGAAAAGGAGACGGATATATGACAAATAAAATTTTTATGGTGCTGGCATTCGCTGGTGTACCGCTGTCAGTCATTGGTACACTAATGCATTGGTCCAATATACTGCTGTTTATTATTTATTGCATCACCATTATTGCGCTGGCCAGCTATATGGGAAGGGCCACTGAAAGTCTTGCGATTGTGGCAGGCCCGCGGATTGGGGGCTTGCTTAATGCCACCTTCGGGAATGCTGTTGAGCTTATAATCTCGATTTTTGCCTTAAAGGCTGGCCTGGTAGGCGTTGTGCTTGCGTCTTTAACAGGTTCTGTGCTGGGAAACCTTCTCTTGGTTGCGGGTTTATCCTTTTTTGTAGGAGGGGTAAAATTTAAAACCCAGTCTTTCAATGTATACGATGCAAGGCATAATTCGGGGCTTCTCATGTTCGGGGTCATCGTAGCCTTTGTTATTCCGGAAGTGTTTGCCATGACGATGAACGAAGCAAAAACGATCACCTTCAGTATTGGCATATCTATTATTTTAATCGCCTTATACTTGGCAGCTTTATTCTTCAAGCTGGTCACCCATCGGGGCGTATATCATCATAATGAGGAAAAAGGCGGCCATCACGAGGAAGAAGAACCGGAATGGAGCAAGGGAAGAGCAATTGCTGTTCTTGCCATTTCCACCATTGCCGTTGCCTATGTATCGGAAAATCTGGTTCATACGTTTGAAGAAGTAGGAGAAGCGTTCGGGTGGACAGAGCTATTTATTGGTGTCGTGATTGTAGCAATAGTGGGCAATGCAGCCGAACATGCATCTGCGATCATTATGGCTTATAAAAATAAAATGGATATTGCAGTCGAAATTGCGATTGGCTCCACTCTGCAAATTGCCATGTTTGTAGCGCCGGTTTTAGTGTTAATTTCTTTAATTTTTCCGACGGCGATGCCGCTGGTCTTTACATTGCCGGAGCTAATTTCAATGGTAACAGCAGTGCTGCTGATGATTGTCATTTCAAATGACGGGGAAACGAATTGGTTTGAAGGAGCAACTCTTCTGGCCGCTTATGTGATTATGGGTATTGGTTTCTATTTACTCTAATTAGGTTATGTGAAGTTAAAAAAGTCACTGAAATAAACAAACCGACTCTGAATTAATCTCAGAGCCGGTTTTTATTTTTGGCATTTAAGTTATCATGAACGAAACTAGCTCCTTACTCGTAACACCGTAGGTTAATTTGGTTACACTGTTTACTGGAAAAGCAAACCAAATCAGAGCTACATTACGGAAGGAGCTAGTTATTATGAAGGATACCATAAAATATGTAGGTTTAGACGTTTCAAAAGAAAAAATTGCCGTTGCCATTGCAGATGAGGGTCGAGATGAGCCAAGGTATTGGGGAATGATTCCTAACACTCCGGAATCCATTAGAAAATTAGTAAAAAAGCTTGGAGAAAAA
>NZ_JAEL01000110.1 GCF_000518885.1 Bacillus sp. J33
AGCGGAGGGCACTTGATCCTCGAAAATGCTACCGCATTTCCTTCGTGCGGTGCCAGGTCAGGGAAGCTTATTCAATGTCCTGCGGGAAGTGAGGGAAGTGAGAGTCCCCGCAGGCGAAGCCGAGGAGGCTCTCATTCCTCCCCGCGGGAAAGCTTGAGTGCCCGTAGCGGAAATCAACGGGCAGAATTTATAAGTAAAAACAACAATTTATGAGAAAAGAGCCTTTAGTTAAGATGATTTGTTTGTTAATATTAGTGATTTATTAGCTATCTTATTCAGTTCATTCGTCAAGTTCACATTTTGAGGAACTGCTTCGGCTCAGCTTCCCAAATGTGTTAAATGCGGTTACCCATTTACACTTTCGAAACCCAGGATAAATTAAAACAGTGCCGAACACTTTCGGTTCAGCACTGTTTTATCTTATCTTGGCAATTTGAAGAACTCTTTATTTTCGCTGTAGTTGCCTGCCAATCTGCCCAGCGGCTGGAGCTTTTCCAAGTCCACTTTATAGTTTCCAAGATAGTAATCATCCTCAATGTGATAATGAACCATTCGGCCAATTATAAGATGATCGTTTCCAAATTTGATCATTTGTTCAAGTTTGCATTCCATATGGATAGGCGCTTCCCTTACTCTTTTGGGCTTAACCATAAGGCTTTCTGCAGGAGTCAGTCCCGCTGCTTCGAATTCATTCGTATCACTTGGCAGATTTTCAGCACTTTTTTGCATCTGATTTCCCAGAGGGGAAGGCACCACATTGATGACAAACTCTTTTTGTGAGCGGATATTTACCAGTGTATCTTTTTCGGTTCCTTCCCGTTCCCCTGCTCCAGGCCCAACCGAAATGCTTAGCATAGGCGGATTTCTGGAGGCGACGGTAAAAAAGCTGAAAGGTGCGAGATTAAGCTCTCCTTCCAAAGATATGGTTGATACCCAGGCAATGGGCCTAGGCACAACCGATCCGGTCAACAATTTATATACTTCTTTTTCGCCAAGTTGTGAGGGATTCAATTCCACTTCGAAAACTCCTTCCAAACACTAAATGACATCGTTTTGTTTATTTAAAATAGATAAACCTATAAGCAGGGCAAATACGATAACCATCATACCTGTGATCATGAACCACCCTGAAGAAAAATTGCCGGTCTGGTCAACGATAAAACCGAACAGCGGAGGAATAATGATGGCACCTGCAGAACCAAGTGTAATGCTTATGCCGCTCGAGATGCCAGCTTGTTCTTTCGGAACCAGTTCGCTGGCAAGATTCATCCAGATTCCATTAAAGCCGGAAGCAGCAAATCCAAACAGGGCAACAATGGGTACCATCACCCAAAAGGGGGCTGAGTGGATTAATGCAGCCGTCCCGCTGGCCAAAGCTGTTATAATCGTTATGATCATAAGGATAACCACACGCTTGCCATTAAATAGCCGGTCGCTTATCATCCCCCAGGCCACCCTGCCAATGGACCCGCACACTTCTGATACGACCAAAAGTATTCCTGATAAAAAGATGGAAATTTTCAGCTGTTCATAGGCAAATAAAACAATATACGTATTTAAGCACATTTGGGTTCCATTTAATCCAAGTGCACTAAAGCTGACCAGCATTAAGGCTTTATTTTTTAACATTTTGAACATGGATTTGTAAAATTGAAATAAACCTGTGCTGCTGCCCTTCTGCTTGTCTAATTCTGGAGGATCCCTGTAAAAATGGTAAGAAACAAATCCCCCTGCCAATAGAAGAAGGCAAGCTGCTAACAAGACGACTCTCCACCCAAAAGCTACACTAAGCGGAAGCAGGATCAAACTGGCTAGAGCCGATCCCGCCGTTATACCCGTTTGTTTAATTCCCATAGCTGTTCCCCGCTGTTTAAGAGGAAACCAATAGATAATGCCTCTGTTGGTAACTGGGTGCATGGCCCCATATCCCAGGCCGCCGATAATAATCAATAAAAGGACCAGCCAAAAATGGTGCAGCAATGTCATGAGCAGGAAGCCCAGCCCCATAAAAATCGAAGCCAGTACCAATAGCTTGCGGGATCCTACTATGTCAGTCAGAAAACCTGCCGGTACTGAAACAATCGCCTGACCCAAAAAGAGTGCTGCCGGGAGCATGCCTATTTGAGACTTGGTCAAGGACAGATCTTCTCCAATTAAAACGCCCAGCGGTCCTATGCTTCTTCCAATGAAGGCCACAATAAGCTGCGCGAGCAATAGAAATAATAGCATTCTCCATGGATCGCCAAGGGATACCGGATATTTTTTAACCATTAAATTGCTCATATCAATTCATCTCTTTTTATGGCTCTTAAGCCTTTAAATTTAATGCATTTATGTCTTCTTCTACAACATTATTCTTTGAAACTGTGCTGGATAAAAGTGTGCCGCCAATACAGATTAAGAAGTTTAGCCCTAACCCAATTACACCGCCATGAATACCAAAGACTGTCTTATATCCTGTGATTGTCAGTAATCCTGCCAATATGGCTCCAGCCAGCATTCCCCAGAAGACAGCTTTTCCGGATAAGCGCTTCCAATACAAACCGAGGACAAACGCAGGGAATACCTGGACAAGCAATTCAAATTTCAACACAAAGATTTCATAGAGGGTTCCAGGCGGATTCCAAGCAATCCAGAGTAAAAGGACAATGGCAATAATCCCCCCTACTTTTCCGACCATAACCTTTTTGTGTTCTGAAGCATTTGGATTAATGAATTTTCCATAAACATCATTTGATAACATCGAAGAAAAGTTCAGCAACACAGAGTCTGCGGTTGAAATGATTGCTGCAACAATCCCGCCAAAGAAGATAATCATCACCCAGTAGTAAATAGGATGAATAGCTGCAATTTCATTGGCCATCATTCCGATAAGCTGTTCGGAACCTGTTTTATCCAATCCTGGGAAAAGCATAATTCCAATGATCCCTACTAGAAAGACAAGGCCAGTCGTGATAGGCGGCATCCATGCCATGCGGGAAAATGACTTTTTCAGTGTTTTTTCACTTTGTGCAGAATAAATCCTTTGAACTGCATGCGGATAAATACTGGCACCCATACCTACAAGAAGGAGCATACTAAACCAATTAATATTTACATCCATTGCAGGAACAGCTGTTTTGGCCGGTTCCATCTCAGCAATATAGCGAGTTACATCTCCGAAACTTCCTCCTGCAAGATACAATCCGCCAATAAGGAAAACAATGATTCCAATCATAAGAATGACACCTTGCATGACATCGGTAAAGGCAACTGCCTTCATGCCGCCCATCCATTCATAGGCCAGCATGACAAGGACAAATACGATAACAGCGATTTGATATGGAATGGTTCCGCCTGTCATCCCGGAAACAGCCTGCCCAATAGCGACCAGCTGTTCAAGCAGGTAGTTTCCCAGTCCCCATAACATGAGGAAAATACTTAATAAGGTGATCGATTTAGAGTTAAAACAATGCTGGATCCAATCGGTAGGCGTTACAAAGTTTCTTTTTTTAGCAATGACATAAAGCCTTGGGGCGAATAATAAATAAACGCCGATAATAATCGTCATAAAGGATATTGACTGCAGCCAAGAAAACCCCGTTCGGTAGGCTGTAGGCGCATATCCTACAATCGTGTTGCCGCTATACTGTGTTGCATAAAGGGTGAAAAATAAGGCAATAAAGCCCAGGTTTCTTCCTGCAAGATAATAACCAGAGAGACTTTCATGGATATTTTTCTCTCCTCTTCCGGAAAGGTAACCAATTAAGAGCATGACAATGGCAAAGACTGATAATATGATGATTCCATCAGTGCCTGCAAATGCTAACTCATTCATTACTTATCCCCCCTTGCGTTTTCGGATTCTTCCTGATCCTCGACGATATTCCATTCATTCACACAAAGCCAGCTTAAATACCCGCATAATATAATCGTAAAAACTGTTGAGACGAATGCCCATAAAGGAAATCCGAGAATATAAGGCTCTGCTGCCGATGCCGGAAAATACCATGGGACAATTCCCAAGGTGATCAGTGCGAGGAGAATCCAGATCCATTTCTTCCGGATAGGTTCCTTGACTTGCTCATTTTTCATTTTTGCTGCCTCCCTATTTTTAATTAAGCCTCAAGCTTATAAAAAATTTTGTGTGATGATTCAAAGGAGTCTATTTTTTCGGATGCCAGAAGAGTAGATCCGATTTCATCAAGGCCTTTTAACAGCTGATCTTTCCGGTAATTTTCTATATCGAAATATGCCGTATAGCCAAAGGCGTCCTCGATTCTTTGGTTTTCCAAATCGATTGATAACTGGTAGCCCTTCATTTGATCGGTGTTCTTAAACAGCAGCTCGATATCCTTTTCTGGCAGAATAATTGGCAGGATTCCATTTTTAAAGCAATTGTTGTAAAAAATATCTGCAAAGGACGGTGCAAGAATAACTTGAATCCCATATTCTGCAATTGCCCAAGGGGCATGCTCCCTGGAAGAACCGCAGCCAAAGTTTTTGCGGGCGAGTAAAATAGGTGCATGGCGGCAGTATTCACGATTTAGAATGAAGTCCTTTTTCTCCTTGCCATTTTCGTATCGCCATTCGTAAAAAAGGAATTCGCCAAAACCGGTTCTTTCAATTCTTTTTAAAAATTGCTTTGGAATGATGGCATCCGTATCTACGTTTGCCGCATCAAGCGGAGCAACAATACCTGTAAACCTTTTAAAAGATTTCATTGGACACTGACCTCCTTGTTTCTTTAACCGGCCACTTTCTTACGTCTGTAAAACGGCCGGCAATCGCTGCAGCAGCAGCCATTTCCGGACTGACCAAATGGGTTCTGGCTTTTCTCCCCTGCCTGCCTTCAAAATTGCGGTTAGATGTAGATGCGCATCGTTCTCCAGGCAGAACAAGATCTTCATTCATTCCAAGGCACATGCTGCATCCTGCTTCTCTCCATTGAAATCCGGCGTTCATAAAAATTTGGTCCAGTCCTTCAGCTTCCGCCTGTCTTTTAACAACTTGCGAGCCTGGAACTACTAATGCTTCCACATGATCAGCAACCTTGTAATCGCTTACGATTTTTGCCGCTTTTCGAAGGTCTTCAATCCGGCTGTTTGTACAGGATCCGATAAAAACTTTATTGACTTTTATTTCTGTGATTGGTGTGCCAGGCTCAAGCCCCATGTACTTCATAGCTTTTTCAGCTGAATTTTTTTGATCTCCAGGAAGGTCACCGATGAATGGAACCATTTCGGTAATGCCTGCAACCTGTCCTGGATTCGTCCCCCATGTCACCTGGGGAATGACTTCCGAGGCATTAAATTCAACCGTCAAATCGAACTTTGCATCTTCGTCTGTAAAATAATGCTTCCATTCGGTTAAAGCCGCTTCCCACTCTTCGCCTTTTGGAGCAGCCTTTTTGCCTTTTAAATATTCATAGGTTTTTTCGTCCGGCTGGATAAGCCCAGCTCTGGCTCCCATCTCGATGCTCATATTGCAGACTGTCATACGCTCTTCCATCGTTAAGTTCCGGATAGCTTCTCCACGGTATTCAACAACATGGCCTGTTGCAAAATCATGTCCATATTTTCCGATGATGGAGAGAATTAAATCTTTTGCGGTTGTTCCTTTCGGCAAATTGCCATTAATATTGATCGCCATTGTTTTCGACTTAAATTGCTTTAATGTTTGGGTGGCAAGAACATGTTCCACTTCACTGGTGCCAATCCCGAAGGCAAGAGCTCCAAATGCTCCATGTGTAGATGTATGGCTGTCGCCGCATACGATGGTCATCCCCGGCTGCGTTAACCCCAGTTCTGGCGCAATAACGTGAACAATACCCTGATTGCTGCTATTTAAGTCGAATAGCGGAATGCCGAAGTCCAAGCAATTTTTCGCCAATGCTTCCACTTGCTTTTGGGCAATTTCATCTTTAAAAGGAAAGGAGCGATCTGTCGTTGGAATGCTGTGGTCCATGGTAGCTATTGTCAAATCAGGCCTTCTAACTTTCCGATTATGGATTCGTAAGCCTTCAAACGCTTGTGGTGACGTGACTTCATGCACTAAATGAAGATCAATATAGAAAATGGAAGGCTGGCCGTTTTCTTCCTGAATAATATGCTTATTCCATACTTTTTCGTATAAGGTTTGCCCCATAATATAGCCCTCCTAAATGATATTATTTTTCTTCAATTCTTCTAATCTTTCTTCACTAAAACCAAGGAGACCGGAATAGATTTCATAATTATGCTTACCCATCGACTCAGGTCCGGGATGTTTTATTTCCCCAGGTGTCCTGCTTAATTTAGGAACAATGCCAGGCATCGGGAACTCGCCCAATTGCGGGTGATCGACATTGACAATCATGTCACGCTCCTTATAATGAGGATCTTCGAGTATGTCTTTAGCTGTATAAATAAGGCCGGACGGCACACCCTTTTCTTCCAAAATTTTAAGCGCTTCTTTTGCCGGAAGTGTTTTCGTCCAATCTTCGATCATGTAGTCAAGCTGCTTCATGTTCTCTCCTCTCGCATGATGAGTCGCAAATCTAGGATCGTCGGCCAGTTCAGGCTGCTCCATCGCCTCGCATAATCTGCGGAACACCCCATCTGCATTGGCACCTATCACGATATACGTTTTATCCTGCGTAAAGTAAATATTGGAAGGAGCGACACCTGGCAGGATATTGCCCATCCTCTCCCTTATGTAGCCTGCAAGCAAATAATCAGGAATAATGCTTTCCATGACAGAGAAGACAGATTCATATAGTGCCGTATCGACAACCTGCCCTTTTCCTGAGCGTCCTCTCTCGTGCAATGCGACAAGACAGCCAATTGTGGCAAAAAGTGCAGCTAATGTATCTCCGATTGAAACTCCAATTCTAGATGGCGGCCTGTCCGGGAAACCGGTTACATTTCTGAGCCCGCCCATTGCTTCGCCGACACTGCCAAAACCTGCACGATGTTTATAAGGGCCAGTCTGCCCATAGCCTGAAGTGCGAACCATAATTAATTTTGGGTTTATTTCAGAAAGGGCTTCATAAGAAAGGTTCCACTTTTCCATTGTACCGGGGCGAAAATTCTCAATGACCACATCTGCTTCCTTAACAAGTTCTCTTAAAACCTTCTGTCCTTCTTCCTCCCTTAAGTTTAATGTGATTGATTTTTTGTTCCGTGATTGAATCGGCCACCAAAGTCCGATTCCATCTTTCGATTTCCCCCAGTTCCTCATTGGGTCTGATTTTCCTGGCGGCTCAACCTTTATAATTTCGGCTCCAAAATCTCCGAGTAGACGCCCTGAAAACGGACCTGCTAAAAGAGTGCCAAGCTCAATGACTCTTATATCTTCCAAGGGAAGCTGTTTTTCAGACATGTTTCTACCTCCTGTTTTATCTGGATTTTCAGGTAAAATTCAAATTTTCTTAATCTTGTATACAAATTTAAGTGTTTGTATACAAGAAGTCAATCATAATTTCATAATTTTTCTGAATTTAATTTTAAAAGCTATTGAAATCACTGTTTTCCTGAAAATTTTCTGACTATTTGTTGTAAAGATTGATTCGTTTGTATACAATACAATTGAGGTGTTGGTATGGATGCATACGAATTTATAAAAGAGGCAATTATCGAGGGGAAGTTTGTCCCTGGTATGAGGCTTGCCGAAGAGTCTTTGGCTAAAGAAATGAATCTCAGCCGCACTCCTATTAGAGAGGCGATTAAACAGCTTGAAGCGGAAGGTCTTGTCATTCCTTTGAAGCGCGGTGTCAGCGTAAGGCATTTTACAAAAGAGGATATTCGCCAAATCTATGATTTGCGCACTCTTCTCGAAGGATATGCTGCCAGCCAGGCAGCGATTCATCGTACAGAGAATGATTTGCTGAAAATGGAAGAAGCGAACGTTCTATATGAAGAAGCGATATTTCGCTATGTAGAGTCAGATATGGAAAGCCTTAAAGATATTGTTGAAGTCAACCAAAAATTCCATGAAACAATCGTTTCTGCTTCAAAAAATGAACATATCCATTTTCATATTTCCAAGGTCGTGGTTGTTCCCATCGTGTTCAGGTCCTTCTATTGGTATAACAGTTTTCAGCTCGAACAATCTCTTCAGGTACATAAAACGATTTTGGAAGCTATTAAAAACCGTGAACCAGAAAGAGCCCGAATTGCCATGCATGAACATATTTACCAGGGGCGGGATCACGTGCTTAAGCATTTGGAGCAAATTAAAAACATTCATCTGCTGAAGGAGGAAGAAAAATGATTGAAATTTGCGAAGTAGGTCCACGGGATGGACTGCAAAATGAGTGCAAAATTATCCCGACAGAAACTAAGGTTAAATTGATTGCCAAGTTAATTGATGCTGGCATACGCAATATTGAAGCTGTTTCTTTTGTCAATCCAAAGGTCGTTCCTCCGATGGCTGACGCAGAAGAAGTTTTGAAATCGCTTCCTAAAAGGGACGATGTCCGATTTGGCGGATTGGTTTTAAGCCGCTCCGGACTTGAACGAGCACTTAAGACCGAGGTGGATTTTCTTCATGTTGTCACGACCACAAGCGATTCCTTCAATTTAAGAAATGCCAAACGAACAGTTGAGAAAGCGGTTAGCGAGCTTTCGTCAGTAATTAAGGATGGGGCAGCATCTGGCAAAGGTATAGCCGGGGTTTTGGGAACAGCATTTGGCTGTCCTTTTGAAGGAGATGTTCCATTAGAAAACGTGCTTAGGGTTGCGGATAAGTTCCTGGAAGCTGGCTGTACAGAAATTACACTAGCTGATACAACGGGGTTGGCGAACCCGATTCAGGTCAAAAAGGCGGTAAATTCCTTTTTTGATGCATTTGGGGAGGATCTTTCATTAGGGCTTCATTTTCATAATACGCGTGGACTCGGTTTAGCTAATGTGCTTGCAG
Source organism: Bacillus sp. J33 (assembly GCF_000518885.1). Taxonomy (GTDB): domain Bacteria; phylum Bacillota; class Bacilli; order Bacillales; family Cytobacillaceae; genus Cytobacillus. Next base: position 8,881 of record NZ_JAEL01000110.1, read on the forward strand.
GCTACCAGGCTGGAGTAAGGAGATTTGACTCTTCCATTGCAGGACTTGGCGGCTGTCCATTTGCGCCTAAAGCTGTCGGCAACGTTTGTACCGAAGATATGATCAATATGTTCCATGGGATGGGTGCAGAAACAGGTACTGATCTTCCTTCTGTACTGGAAACGGCAAAGTGGATGGAAACGGTAATGGAGCGTCCGCTGGATGGGATGTTAATGAAGGCGGGAATTGCATAATTGAGGGGGAAAGCCATCTTTGGGGTGGCTTTTTTGTTTTTTTGCTCGAAAATGGTTGGCGAACAGGCAGATTTCACGCCGGAAAATTTCACCGCTAAATTTTATTCGCTAGTTTTTCTGATTTGTTCGTTAAATGTTGATTTTGTTCGCCAGTTTTACTCGTTTCTTCGCTAAATTTAAAATTTATTCGCTAGTTTACTTGATTTATTCGCTAAGTTCACAATTTTGGAAAAAACATCCTAAGTGGCAGATTTTTTATAAGCTCTATTTTTCTTTTCCCCTACCTCTTCAAGGTTCATTTGGGTAAGTAGTTTGTAAGCAGTATGAACGGATTTAATGTGGGTAAACCTACGAAATTCAGCATTAGTAATAGTGGGCTTAATTAGGAGAAAGTAATCATTTACAGCCTGAGAGTGTGCGGTTGAAGAGGATATTTTACAAACTGGGCAATGCCATTTTCCCCAGTGGAAAATCATTGGGAATGCGTTGCATTGGGGGCATTGGACACCCGTTAGAAGTGTATCAAGGTTAATATTAAAATACTTTAATATATCAATTTCCAGTGGAGAATGCTGTTTTAAAAGTGTTTTGCTGATTTTTTTAACTTCTTTATCATTTAAGCATTCATTTACATATGTTCCTTCAGTAGAGACCATTTTATTGATTAAGCGGTGAGCGTGAATGACTTTATTAGGAATTTGTTTTGATGAGGATTTAATAATTGTGGAAGGATTGCTGATTACGACAGCATATTCGATGGGTATTTCGGGGAATCCGTTTGTATGGAGCCATTTTTTCAATTGGCGGCTTTGGTGTTCAGCCTGGGATATTGGGTCGTGAAAAGCTTCCTCTTTGCCCTCCTGAATACGGATAAGCTGGTGAAATTGCGGTTCAAAAATAATCGTCCCATTCCAGTTTTTCACCTCGATAATGAATACAAATTTTCTGGAAAGCAAAAGCGTATCAATTTGAAAAAAATGCTTCCCATTCGAAAGCCGGAGCCCGTGGAAGATCCTATAGTCCTTTTCATCCAAAAAACTTAAATAATAGTCCAGCTTTTCTTCTCCTTTATAACCAGCTTTCCGTTTGTTTAACTCTGAAAGTGCCTTCTCCCTCCCATGCATCATTTCAGGCATGCGCCTTAATAAAGCTTCAAGCTGGAGAATCATTTCAGGTATGCTTCTCTCTTTTTCGATCATATGCACTCACTCCTTATCCCTTTTCAAAGTTACTAAAAAACCTTCTTTACTAAAGCGCGAACCAGTCATTTTTTGCAGATTAATTCGGGTATTATAATTGGCTTGACAAAAAGAGTTTAGGCTTTTGACCTAAACTCTCTTTTCCTTTATAGCTTAAACCTGCCAATTAATCCTTTTAAATCCTCAGCCATTCTTGTAAGGCGGTCTGCAGAGGCTGAGATTTCTTCCATGGAAGCAGACTGTTCTTCAGTCGATGCGAGCACGCTTTGTGTGGCCATGGCCGATTCGTTTGCCACTTGGGAAATCTCATCCATGGATTGCACCATTTGCTGTGATCCGGAAGACATTTGCTGGATTGCAGTTGCAACTTGCCCCATTTGATGGGTAACACAACTGACGGATTGCTGGATTTTTTTGAAGGAATCACCAGCATCCTTCATGACATCCATTCCGTCCGTTACCACATGATTGACTGTCTCCATGGTTTGGACAACCTGGTTGGTTTCTTCCTGAATTTGTGAGATCAATTGGCTGATTTGCAAAGTGGATTCTGCCGATTTTTCAGCCAGGTTTCGGACTTCATTCGCAACGACAGCAAAGCCCTTCCCCTGTTCGCCTGCACGTGCGGCTTCAATAGCAGCATTCAATGCAAGTAAATTTGTCTGAGCAGCTATTCCCGAAATTACTTCAATAATCTTACCAATCTCTTGTGAGCGCTGACCCAATCCTTTAACTACCTTGGACAAGTCCTGGACATTTTCATGAATCGAGTTCATTTGGCAGCCGGCTGTGGAGATGGATTCTGAGCCGTGATTGGCTTTTTCAAGTGAATCATTGATTTGCTCTGTTACTTGTTCTGAATTGGCTGCAACTTGTGACAGGCTGTCAGACATTTGCATGATCACATCAGAAGCCGTGTTTACTCCTTTAACCTGATGATTTGCCCCGACAGCCACTTCTTCGATTACTTCTGCAATATGGCTTGAGGCCAAGTTCGTTTGCTGGGCCCCTGCAGATAACTGCTGGGCATATTGGGTAACCTCATTTGAAGCTATTACAACTTTGTTTATAACTTCCTGCCAGGTAGCTGCTGTATGATTAAGCGCTGCTGCTATGGATCCCAGCTGACCAACGGATTTTTCATCCAGCCGGCTGGAAATATTCCCGTCTGCAAGTTCTTCTAAATGCGCGTTGATCTTTGCTATTGGCGCTATAAATCTTCGGTAGTTTATGATGGAGGATAGAATACCTACCAACGACCCCAAAGCGATCATACTTCCGATCGTTATCCAAAAAGCCATTCCTTGAAGATTATTTCCAAAAACGACGCCAAAACCGATAATCAGCACTCCGGGAATAACGACTATCAGCGTACGAAACATATAGCTAAATTGACTCATTATGTAGACCCCTTTTTCTATGTATCGTTATATTGAGATAATTTATTGACAAATTACTCCTAAACTATCAAGTTTTCCCACCTGTATATTTGATTATAGTAGATAAACGGAAAATATATCAATATAAATATTTGCTGTTTTTTAAATTTTTTAAATAATACGCATCTTTTTGCAAACACAAAAAAATCCAACCGTCGAAAGGCTGGATTTTATTTAAAGGCTGTGCTAAAGCTTATTGTTGATTTTTGAACCCTGTTGATTGGAGCGGAAGGGACATGCTTCTCGAAAATACTATCCTTACAACGAGGTGTTAACTCGGGGAAGCTTATTCAATGTCCTGCGGGAGAAGCGTATCAGCGGGAGAACCCGCAGGTTATTTTTCATAACCTTCAGAAGCAGCTAAACCGCGTTCTCTTTTCGCCATGGATAATGCAGCCGTTCCAAGAGCCATGACAACAAAAACACTTCCGGCTGCGGCGTTTAATTCGACAGAAGTTGATTCAATCATGATTCCGCCAATCATGGAGCCAAATGCCATTCCCATATGGACGGCAGAATTATTCAATGTTTGCTGGATGTCTGATGTTTCAGGAGATACTTCGATCAAATAGCTGTGAATTGCCGGTGTGATGGCCCAGCTAATCATGCTCCAAATAATGACGGCCACTAGGAAGATTGGCAATGAAAAAGCGGCAAACGGCAATGAGAAAATGGTTATGCCGAACAAGGAAATTAATGTTAAAATGACAGGTTTGGAACCAAAACGGTCTGCCAGCAAACCGCCGATTCCGCCTCCAATGACCGCAGCAATTCCGAAAATCAGGTAAATGATGCTGACCCAGTTGCCATCCAGCCCCATTTTCATTTTTAAAAATGGCGTTAAATAACCATAAAAAGTTAAGTGCCCAGCCATCAATAAGAAAGAGGTAATTTGCGCAAGGGCGATTTTTCGGCTTTTCAGCGTTTTAAGCTGTACTCCAATGGGGACTGCAGGCTTAGGTGCAACTTTTCCCATAAAAAAATATACCCCTGCCATGGATAAGACGGTAAGCGCAGAAATGAGCACAAATGGCGCACGCCAGCCGAATGCATTTCCAAGCATTAACCCGATTGGCACACCCAATACAAGCGATGCACTAATGCCCATAAACACAATCCCAATGGCACGCGCACGGTACTGTTCAGTCACGATATAAGAAGCCATCGTCATACATAAAGCGATCAGAAGCGACCCGCTTGCTGCCGCCAAAATCCGCCCCACCAATAGCACACTGTATAAGGGGCTAAACACTGCGACAATATTGCCGGATAAGAAAACAGCCAAAGAAATCATCATTAGGCGGCTGCGCTCCATTTTTACAGTAGCTGTAAGAAGGACAGGCGCTGCCACGGCAAAGGCTAGCGAAAACACAGTAATCAGTAAACCTGCCTGTCCCAGACTGATGCCAAGATCGGATGCTACAAGATCGAGCAATCCTCCAATAATAAGTTCCACCATTCCAACAACAAACGAAATAATCGCCAATAAGTAGATGCGTTTATCCATGCTGAACTTCCTCTCTAGTATACTATCTGTTATATTATTTAGATTTAAATTTTAATAAAATAACATCTTACCATACAGAGTGGGTTAAGCTCAAAGGATTGAATAGTCAAAAAAATGATATAGAACATGCCGCTTTTTGCAGACTTTCTTTATTTAATCTTTCTTAGCTCATCTAAAAGGGCAGGACGCCTCACATGTTCTTTTTCAACAATTGAATTCAAACTGCTGCATTGGTCATTACCAAAAGTTTTCTCGTAATTATTGATAATTTTACATACTTGTTTGTAAAAGCGTCTCTCATTGGCATTACGGACTCTGTCTTCTATATATTCAAAAATAGTTCATTTGATTGATCAAATAGCAGTCAATAAGATTTGGGTGGAGCCATTCAATTGTATAAGGATATTTCCGGCCATATCTAAAATTTTGAAATCCTTCAAATGTTCCCGGATTCATTTATTTTCGCATATGATGATAATAATCTTTCTCGAGCTTAACGATAATATCTTCAATTTGTTTTTCGTATACAGCCAGAATCATCCCTTTTGCTTCCTTATTTTTACCTATTTATGCTTAGTTATAGGCTCTTTTCTCAAAAATTGTTGTTTTTACTTAATTAGTGCAATTAAACTTTACGAAAACACCATTATTATAAAATCTCCAGCTTTGGGAAAGATATAATTATCTCCTATAAAACAACTTCCATTATTTGCATGTTTGAATATAACTAACATAAAGGAATAAAAAATACAAATATTGTAAAGGAGTTGATAGCATTGTTGGACAATCAAGCAAAAAAAGATCGCAGCCAAGCATCCCCTCTATCTTCTGTGATGGACGAAACACAAACTTCTGGGACAACTCCTAACGATTCTAATGCCCTTGAAAGCCTTGAGCCGGAATTTGAGATAACGGGTACGGTATTAAATGATTATTGCTGATTTATATCTGTTTAATCCCTGCAAAATAAAGCTGCAGGGATTTTTTATGTAAAGTTTGTCCCAAACCGAGCATACCTTTGTAGTATTCCTGGTGTATTCGCTTGGAAAATAACCAAATGGAGAAGAATTTATGATTGCGGGTTTGCTGGTTATTTTCGTGATTGTCCTTATGCTGCCGTTTATTTCTGAGGCAGTGGAAAAGAATCTGGAAATGTTTTTGTTTGTAATGGGGCTCTCAGCCGCTTTTACAAGCGGCGTGATGGACGGAAGGCTTTTTGTGAATGCAGCAATTGACCCTATTAAGATTACAGTTGCAGTATTTATAGCCGGACTGCTTTTTAAATGGTTTCAGTCTAATCTGGAAAGAAGCATACTATCTGTTAGCCGAAGTATTCCATTCCGTTTATTTTCAGGTCTGATGGTTATTCTTCTTGGCTTACTATCAAGCATCATTACAGCCATTATTGCAGCTCTAGTCTTGGTGTTAATTGTAAGTGCACTTCGGCTTGAAAGGGAATCAGAAATTCGTCTGACGGTTATTGCTTGTTTTTCTATTGGATTAGGTGCAGCTCTGACTCCAATCGGTGAGCCGCTGTCCACTATTGCGATCAGTAAAATGAATGAAGAATTTTTCTTTTTGACAAAGCTGGTTGGCCCGCAAATAGGGATTGCTCTTTTCTTTTTCGGAATCATGGCAGCCCTATTTGTAAAACCGCCTTTATCCGGAAAAGGTTCTTTCAGCAAAAAGCCCTCTGGTGAAAGCTATGAAGAAATTCTAGTGCGTGCACTGAAGATTTATTTTTTTGTAATGGGTCTGACCCTCCTGGGTGCCGGGTTTGAACCGTTCATCAATCAATTTCTGATTGGACTTAACCCGCTCCTGCTTTATTGGATTAATATGATTTCCGCTGTATTGGATAACGCAACTCTGGCTGCAGCAGAAATCAGCCCCTCGATGGACCATTTTACCGTTCAGTCCATCCTGCTTGGACTTCTGATCAGCGGCGGTATGCTGATTCCTGGTAATATACCTAATATTATTTCAGCCGGAAAACTGCAGATTACAAGCAAAGAATGGGCAAAATTCGGCGTACCCGTAGCTTTGTTCACAATGATTGTTTATTTTGCAGTAATATTGGTTTTGGGAACTTAAAAAGGACTGCCATCAGTCCTTTTTATTCCTATCCGATCATGTCCCAAGTATTTTCGAAGCTAGATTGCCCCTTTAAGAAATTCCGCAGCAGGACAGGCTTTCTCGAATACATCCAAAGCGCGTTCAGCAGCCTATTTTTTCCTTTAGGAATATTTAGTGTGAAATTTGTGCGAATGGCCATTTTTTTTAAAACGCCTTTTGGTTCATCCATTACGCCTTGGACAATTGCACGTCATTTTTCACGTTTGCATTTCCTCCTCGATTCCCTGTTCAATCATTTCCTTAGTACGTGCACCTGACAAGACTGTATCTCCAATTTTAAAGGTTGGTACAGCCTGTATATTAAAAAGAGTGTATCAAACATAAAATGCAGAAAGATCATTAGCGGACCTGGTACTTTGCAATGAATGATGTTTAATAGTTTACATAATATTATTATTGTTGTTGCAGATCCAATAGAATCTTCCCCGTACTAAGCCTGCTCTCAATCAGCTCATGGGCAGCAGCAGCTTGATCTAATGGAAATCTGTGACCTACCTTTATATTCAGAGCGCCTTCTTTCAAGTACCTCATTACCTGTTCCGCTGTTTTTCCCAATGTTTCCGGACGCTTTTTTCGGGTAGAGCCAAGGCTATATCCTAAAGCTGAACGGCAGCTCTTATGCAGGTCGTTCGTTTTTATAATTCCCGCTTCACCGCTGGAGTTTCCGAATTGAATGAGTCTTCCGTAATCGGCCAGGCATCTAAAGCTTTGCTGTGTGATCGATCCTGCTAAGGAATCCAATATGATATTTGTACCCTTTCCCCCTGTTAAGGCATTTACCTCCCCTGCAAAGTCTTCCTTTTCATAAACAATAACATGATCAGCACCAGCTTCTAAGGCAACTTGGACTTTTGCTTCACTGCCTACGGTTCCAATCACTTTCCCGGCACCCAAAATTTTGGCCATTTGAATGGCTGTCGTCCCTACACCCCCTGATGCAGAATGGATCAGAACGCTCTCTCCTTGTTCCAGGCGGGCAATCTCTGCAAGCAATTTATAGGAAAGAAAAGAAACAGTCGGACACGCCGCAGCCGTATCAAAGTCTACTTCATCAGGAATGGCAAAAGTTAAATTCTCATCTGCAGAGACGTACTCAGCATACGAACCCTCTGAAGGAAACGCTATAACCCGATCGCCGACCTGGAATTTCGTAGCCTCTGCCCCTTTTTCAACGATCACACCTGCCGCATCCAAGCCAGGAATTACCGGAAGCTTGGCCCTTACTCCTTGTCCTTGCCTTGTTTTTACGTCAGCGTAATTAACGCTTGTTTTTTCAACTTTGATCAGCACTTGATCCCGTCTTATTTTGGGAATATCTATTTCAATCATTCTCAGTACATTTGGTTTTCCATATTCGGTTATTGCTACTGCTTTCATTTTCATAGCCTCCATAAATAGTTTCTCTAAAACATATTCTCTTTTGGTAACGTGTAAGCCTTTTTTTACAAAAAAAAGAAGCTGCAATCCGCAGCTTCTTAATCAATTTTTTGGGCTATTTTCATTGAGGAAGCAATGTTTCTTGCTGTCCTTTCCATATTTACTGCAGCTTGTTCAAATGCCTTTGGCAGCGTAATGGTGCCTGGTACAATGGTGAACAGTGCATCAATCCCATGTTCATGGACGACATCACTATCATCGGATAAGGAGCCGGCAAGCCCGATGACAGAAACTCCATATTTTTTAGCTGCTTTCGCCACTCCGATAGGCGTTTTGCCGTATATGGTCTGGCTGTCGATCCGGCCTTCGCCGGTGATAACCAGATCAGCATCTTTAACTTCTTCTTCAAAATGAACCGCCTTCAGAACGATATCGATTCCTCTTTTTAAATCAGCGTTTAGGAAGGCAAGCAAACTGCCTCCTATTCCGCCCGCAGCACCCGCACCTTCTATATCGCGAAAGGACCTTCCGAGTGCCTGTTCTACGATATCGGCAAAATGCTCCAGGTTATGATCCAGGATTTCTGCCATTTCAGGTGTTGCGCCTTTTTGCGGTCCGAAAATGGCTGAAGCTCCCCTTGGTCCGGTTAACGGATTATCCACGTCACAAGCGACTTCAATATGGACATGATCCAATCGGGGATCTAGATCTGATAGATCGACAGATGCCAACTGTGAAAGTGAACCGCCTCCAGGGCCGATTTCATTTCCATCTTCATCAAGAAGCTTTCCGCCCAATGCCTGAACCATTCCGGCTCCTCCATCATTTGTAGCGCTTCCGCCAATTCCGATAATGATGTGATCTGCGCCTAAATCCAAAGCGGCAGCAATTAACTCTCCAGTCCCTCTTGTAGAAGTAATAAGCGGGTTTCTTTTTTCTGCGGGGACAAGATGAAGCCCGGAAGCAGCGGCCATTTCAATTACTGCTGATTTCCCATCACCCATTAAGCCAAAGAATGCTTGAACCGGTTCTCCCAAAGGTCCTGCCACCATTCTCTTTTCGATGGAACCATTTGTTGTATCAACCAGGGACTGGACTGTCCCTTCTCCGCCGTCAGCCATTGGCATTTTTTTGTATTCTGCATTTGGAAAAATGGTTTTAAAGCCTCTTTCAATGGCATTAGCAGCTTCCAGAGCCGATAAACTTTCTTTAAATGAGTCGGGCGCAATAACGATTTTCATATGCCAACCTCTCCCTTTTCAATCGTATTGTCAAAACTTCTATAAGAAATAGGTTATAAAATATCTCCATAGAGGGCTTTATAGGCAAAAAAATTGCCACCCCCTAAATTCTTTGGATAATTGAGGTTACCACACACCCAACAACCAAGAATGGAAGTGACAATTTGTACCCTCAAATTATAACCTATTTATTAACTTTTATAAACTATCAAGAACAACTCATTCGAACATTGCTTACTTTATTGATTGGTAAAAGCATGTTCGTTAAACCTACTGAACAGCCCGTAAATAAACCTTATCGAAAACTTCAAGTGGATGACCTTCCGGTCATTGAAGTTCTAGAACAGC
>NZ_JAEL01000111.1 GCF_000518885.1 Bacillus sp. J33
TCAATATCGCTCCTATATCTCGTCTCAACTTTCCATAAATTACTTTTCTTCTGTATTTTGGGATGAAAACGATGTGGTACTTACAATTCCACCTGGTATGTGATAAACTATTGTCACTCATGAGTACTGCTCCTTTCGTTATATAGAAGTTGGTTTGACGGCCAGTTTCTATTATAACGATAGGAGTTTTTTATGTCACATTACCACTCTAGAAGCTTTGTTTTCACACGTGCAGAGCACGTGGTTTTAAAACCTATAATAAAAAGCCGCCAGGCAAAAATGCCTGGCGGCTTTCTAAAGCAAATTTATTCTGTAATCTCTTCATGAATCAGTACAGGCGCTGGTACTTTTTCGGGTGAGATTGTAATGTTTTCATAAAGCATATTTCGGACTTCTTCTACATTTTCAAAATTGCTGCAGATGGTAACAAGTGATTCTCCTTTGCTTACATGATCGCCGATTTTTTTTCTTAAAATAAGGCCTACAGCAAGATCGATTTCCGATTCCTTTGTGGCCCTGCCTGCTCCTAATAGCATTGCTGCAGTACCAATTTCGTCAGCTACTATTTCAGAAACGTATCCATCTTGTTTAGCCTCTAATTCAAATGTGTATTTTGCCTGAGGCAATTTTTGCGGATTATCCACAACGGAAGCATCTCCGCCCTGCGAGCTAAGAAACACTTTAAATGTTTCTAATGCAGAACCATCTTTGATCGCTTTTTCCAGCTTTTCACGCGCTTCTTTCAGAGTGTTTGCCTTTTTCGCCAAATAAACCATATGGCTGCCCAAAGTCAGGCAAAGTTCAGTCAAATCTTCAGGACCCTCGCCTTTTAAAGTATCAATAGCTTCTTTTACTTCAAGGGCATTTCCGATTGCAAAGCCAAGAGGCTGGCTCATATCAGAGATAACTGCCATTGTGTTTCTGCCAACATTGTTTCCGATGCGCACCATGGCTTTTGCCAATTCACGGGAATCATCCAGAGTCTTCATGAACGCCCCTGCACCAGTTTTAACATCAAGCACAATTGCATCGGCACCTGCAGCTATTTTTTTGCTCATAATCGAGCTTGCAATCAGAGGAATGCTATCTACTGTTGCAGTTACATCACGCAGTGCATACAGTTTTTTGTCTGCAGGTGTCAAATTGCCGCTCTGCCCAATGACTGCAATTTTATTTTGGTTAACCAGTTTAATAAACTCTTCATTTTTAATTTCCACATGGAAGCCTTCAACGGACTCAAGTTTGTCAATAGTTCCTCCTGTATGCCCCAGTCCTCGTCCGGACATTTTCGCAACCGGAACACCAACTGCAGCAACAAGGGGCCCAAGCACTAAGGTCGTTGTGTCGCCAACACCGCCAGTAGAATGCTTATCTACTTTTATTCCTTCTATTTTTGTTAAATCGATTTGATCCCCTGACTCCACCATAGCCATTGTCAAATCGGCTCTTTCGTTTTCGGTCATTCCCTGAAAGAATATAGCCATTGTTAATGCACTAACCTGGTAATCCGGAATGGAACCGTCTGTATACCCTTTAATTACAAATTGAATTTGCTCTTTTGTTAATTCTTGTCCGTCCCTTTTCTTTTCAATAAGATCGACCATTCTCATCATTAAACACCACAGCTTTCATTAAAGTTCTATTCTCAGGCACCAAGCTCTTTTACAATTGCTTTTACATAACGAAGGAAATCAGCTTTGACTTTCTCAGTTGTCTCAATTACCTCATCGTGGTTTAATGGCTGATCAAGTATCCCTGCGGCCATATTTGAAATGCAGGAGATTCCAAGCACTTCCATACCGGAATGGCGTGCAACAATAACTTCCGGAACAGTGGACATGCCGACTGCATCACCACCCATTGTTCTAAGCATCCGCACTTCTGCAGGAGTTTCATAAGTCGGGCCAGTATTCCCCACATATACTCCTTCCTGAATCTTGAGATTCAGATTATCTGCAATACCTCTTGCAAGTTTTCTCAGTTCTTTTGAATATGCTTCCGACATATCTGGGAAACGAGGGCCCATACGGGAATCATTTGGACCAATCAGAGGATTGCTGCCCATATTATTGATATGGTCCGAAATCAGCATCAAATCACCAGGTGAAAAACTTTCATTCACTCCACCCGCTGCATTTGTGACAATTAGCGTACTTACGCCCATTTCGTTCATAACTCTGACAGGAAAGGTGACCTTGTCAAACGTGTACCCCTCGTAATAATGGAAGCGACCTTGCATGGCAACAACTTCAATGCCATTCAATCGGCCGAACACCAGCTGCCCTGCATGGCCTTCAACAGTAGAAACTGGAAAATCGGGGATTTCGTTATACGGTATTTTTACTGGTTCTTCAATTTCATCAGCAAGCACACCAAGCCCTGACCCTAAAATAAGCCCAATTTTTGGCTGATTTGTATATTTGCTTTTAAGAAACTCGGCTGCATTTTGAATTCTACTATAATCCATCTTCCATTCTCCTTGTCTGCTTTTTGTTAAAAGTAGCTGTTGATTTCCGCTCCCTGGCGCATAGCGCTCCAGCAAGGGTTCCCATTGAACCGCTTCTCCCACGGGAGTTTTGCGCCTTTCGGTTCAACCAACAATGTCCCGAAACAATAATGGCTTTTAACAATGTCTTTACATTACTTTAATTGGCTCAAAAAGCTTTTGCCGTATGCGGGCATTTTCACATTAAAATTATCTGCAATTGTCGCTCCAATATCAGCGAATGTTTCGCAAATTGGAAGCTCTTTGCCTTCCTCCATATCTTTTGCGTATACAAGAAGCGGAACATATTCTCTTGTATGGTCTGTGCCATGATGAACTGGATCATTTCCATGGTCCGCTGTAATCATCAGTAAGTCGCCTTCTTGCATCTTTGCAAAGACCTCAGGAAGACGGGCATCAAACTCTTCAAGAGCTTTTCCATAGCCTTCCGGATCCCGTCTATGCCCAAATAAAGCATCAAAGTCAACCAAATTTAAGAAACTCATGCCTGTAAAGTCTTTATCAAATGTTTGAATCAGTTTATCCATGCCATCCATATTTGATGTTGTGCGAATGGCTTCCGTTACACCCTCGCCATCATAAATGTCAGATATCTTACCGATCGCCACTACATCTAGCCCGCTATCTGCCATTTCATTCATGACCGTTCTGTCAAACGGTTTTAGCGCATAATCATGGCGGTTAGAAGTTCTTTGGAAATTGCCAGGCTCACCAATAAATGGCCTTGCAATAACACGGCCAACCATATATTTTTCATCCAATGTCAGTCGCCGGGCGATTTTACAAATTTTATACTGCTCTTCAATTGGAATTATATCTTCATGCGCCGCAATTTGCAGAACTGAATCTGCGGATGTATATACAATCAAAGCACCTGTTTTCATGTGCTCTTCCCCTAGTTCAACAAGGATTTCTGTTCCGCTTGCTGGTTTATTGCCAATTACTTTTCTGCCTGTGCGGGATTCAAGCTCAGAAATCAATTCAGGCGGAAAGCCGTCTGGAAACACTCTAAATGGAGTTTGTATATTCAACCCCATGATCTCCCAGTGTCCTGTCATCGTGTCTTTTCCATTTGAAGCTTCCTTCATCTTCGTATAAAAAGCCATTGGCTTATCTGCTTTTTCAATGCCTTTAATTTCCCTGATATTGCTCAAGCCAAGCTTGCCAATGTTAGGCATATTTAAGCCATTCATTCTATCTGCGATATGGCCAAGTGTATCGGCGCCTTTATCCCCGAACCTCTCAGCATCAGGCGCTTCACCGATGCCAACTGAATCCATAACAATTAAAAATACGCGCTTATATGTATATGCGGGCATATGAAAACCTCCTAATTATTTGAATACGGTTACAAAAAATCATATTCGTATAGTACCCTTTTTAGGTTCATTTAACACTGATTCCCTGTTGCAAAAAAAGAGTATGCACAAAGTGAATTACTCTTTTTATTTGTCAGAAGTCTGACATCTATATTTTACATTAAACATGTAAAAAAACAAGAAAAAGCTGCCTCATTTAGGTGGCAGCTTTTTGACATTTTATTTTTAACATAGGCTTTACTCATAAATTGCTGTTTTTACTTATTAATTTTGCCGCTGGTTTCCACTAAGGGCACTCAAGCTGTCAGCGGGGAGGAATGGGAGCCTCTTCCGCTTCTCCCATGGGTTCTCCCACTCCCTCTCTTCTGAGCAGGAGTCAAGTGCCCCTCCGCTAAAATCAAATCAACTCAGTTGGTTAACCTTAGCAAGCCTGAAAAGCAACAAGCTTTATAAAAACAGCTTAATCATAAAATGCCCTGCTTTAAGCACGGGGATGGTATTGGCTATATACATCCTTGAGCCTCGTTTTCGTAACATGTGTATATATTTGAGTAGTTGAAATATCAGCATGGCCAAGCATTTCCTGGACTGCCCGCAAGTCTGCCCCATTTTCCAGCAGATGTGTGGCAAACGAATGCCTTAGTGTATGCGGAGTCAGCTCTTTTTCAATCCCTGCTTCCTTGGCAAGCCGCTTTAGAATTTTCCAAAAGCCCTGTCTTGAAAGACGCTTTCCATGATGATTTAAAAATAATGCTTCATCTTTATGTTTTTTTGAAACAAATTTGCCTCTTCCCTCATTTAAATACCTATTGAGAGCCTCAGCCGCTGTTTTGCCGATTGGCACAATCCGTTCCTTATTTCCCTTGCCGATGCATCTGACAAAGCCCATTGTTAAATGGACATCGCCTATATCCAGCCCAATCAGCTCGCTTACACGGATTCCGGTAGCATAGAGAAGTTCAAGCATTGCTTTATCCCGCAAGCCAAAGTGATCCTTAATTTCAGGAAAATCCAGCAGCGTTTCAACCTCCTCCATGTTTAGCACTTTAGGCAGTGACCGTTCCATTTGCGGAGTTTCAATATGTACAGAAGGATCATGGCCAACTGCTTTCTCGCGGAGCAGGAATTGATGGAAAGCTCTTACTGAGGCAATGTGCCGGGCCAATGTTTTTGATGATTTTCCCTGTTTTTTTAAAAAGCCAAGGAAATGCACAATCTTGACACGCTGTACATCTTCAAGGCTAGATATGTTCTCTTCAGTCTTGAGGAATTTCAGGTAGCTTTTTAAATCTCTCTCATAAGAAACAATTGTATTTTTCGCAAGCCCTTTTTCAACGAGCAAATAATGAATAAAATCTTTTAAGCGGTCCTCCATATGATTGCATTACTCCCCATTTAAGTAGAAAAGAATTAACCGGTCCAGCCAGCTTGCATCTTGATCCGTTCCGCTGGCCGAAACTTTAACAGCCGCTCCTTTTGGTTCGTCATAGCGGTGATAATCCTGGTATTCTTCATTTAACCACATAATACCATAATAAAAAAGGATTGTGCATCCGGTAAAAAGGACAAACACTTTGATTGTTTGAAAAGCCATACTCAGCCAGGATTTCATTCTTTTTTCCCCCAAAATACTTGATCATAAAAAAGCTTAGCAGATCCAGCTTCCTTATCTTTAATAAAAGGTATGCCATTTTGGACAAGAATTATACCTTTTTCAGCATAATTGCCGTTTATTCTGGGCACTTCACTTGAAAAACAACAAACTTTACGAAAACAGCGAAACAAAAAAAACCTTCTCGATTAGAAAAGGTTTTTTTAAAAATCAGTTTGACTCTGTGCCGTTTTCTGTTTTTTTATCCTGACAGCGGTAGCAGATGCCATGAAAAGTAAGGCGGTGGTCCTTTATTTTAAAGTTCCAGCGGCGCTCAACCACTTCCTCTACATCCTCCAGCAAGTCTTCCTGAATTTCATCAACAGCTCCGCATTCAATACACACCAAATGATGATGGAAATGAGCTGCTCCTTCCTGCCGAAGGTCATAGCGGGAAACCCCATCACCAAAGTTAATTTTATCGACAATTTTTAATTCAGTTAGCAATTCAAGTGTTCTATATACAGTTGCCAAGCCTATCTCAGGCGATTTCTCTTTAACTAGGAGGTAGACATCTTCCGCACTTAAATGATCCTCTTCGTGTTCTAACAGGACGCGAACCGTTGCCTCTCGCTGTGGTGTTAGTTTATAGCTGGATGAATGCAACTGTTTTTTTATTCTTTCAATTCTGCTTTCCATACCGAAAGTCCCTCCCTCGCCACTAACATTCTCATTATACCAGAAATGCTTACTCTTTCAAAATAAAATAATTATAAATAACATTAAATAAATAGTATTACTTAATAATTATTATAAGTTAATTCTGCATAATTCAAAACCTTTTTATATGTACCCTAACTTTTATATTATTATCCTTTTCATCATCAATAGCAAAAAGGCAGGATTATATCCCGCCTTTCCCTATCACTTTAAAGCTATTTAAGATTGAATCGAGTTCACTACGGACTTCATTAAAACGGGTGAAATAAATGCTTCAATACCAGCGGCTGCAATCAAAAACAGAATGGCGACTGCAAAAACGGCCATATAGCGGCCAAAAAGCGGCATGATGGGCTGTCCCACTTTTTTCATAAATTGTTTTCTTATCATTTTTAAAGAAAAAGACACAGCAAGCGTTGCCGCCAGAATAAAAATAGGAATGATGATCAGATTCTGAGGGAGTACGGATACAAATGAAAGCAAAAATCCTTCCCAGCCCATTTGGTTAACCAGAAAACCAACTGTAAAACCCACTACCATGCCTTTCATAAAAAGCAGAATCAGAATGACAGGAAGCCCAATGATTGAAATTCCGAGAATCCACATCAACCCTATGAATTTTGCATTATGGAAAAAACTTTGTTTGAATAAATCTCCTGCAGCTGCAACTTGTCCATCAGATACTTGCCCAAAGAACTGTGTCAGATAATAAAATAAATCTTCTTTTTGGGTGAAGCTTAAGCTATTAACCACAATTGCCCCGAAAATGACACCCATCAGGAATAAAACAATAACAAATAAATAGATTGAGGAATGTTCGCGGAAATGGGCTGCTGCGACGTTCTGGTACATTTTTTTCTTCATTGCTCTTCCTCCTAAGACAAAACAAATTAGTTATTAAATTGTATGCTCGTCCTCGGTTTGTATGACAAAGATCTATTCATAAAAAAATTCTTGAACATACCAGTTATTTCCGTTATAATTTTCAAAATTATCCAAATTTCCATGAAGGAGAGCTGATTGAATGAAGCCCATTTTAATCGATTTCCCAGAGAAAATTGAAACTGCAAGACTTTATATGAGGCCAGCCATGCCAGGGGATGGGAAAATAGTGCATGAAGCCATAATAGCTTCGATTGACGAACTTAAGAAATGGCTGCCTTTTGCGCAAAAAGAACAATCAGAAGAGGATGTCGAGGCTGGACTCCGCAAGTCTTATGGACAATTTATTCTTCGGGAAGATTTCCGCATCCATATTTACCGAAAAGAGGACGATGCATTTGTCGGATCAACAGGCCTGCACCGGATAGACTGGGATGTTCGCAAGTTTGAAATAGGCTATTGGGGAGATTCACGATACCAAAAAAATGGCTATATAGCAGAAGCAGCAGAGGGTTTAACGAAATTTGCTTTTGAGCATTTTGATGCAAACCGAATAGAAATCAGATGCGATCCTAAAAATGTTAACAGCAGCAAGATCCCCGAAAGGCTGGGGTTCCAGCTTGAAGGAATACTGGTTAATGACAGCTTAAGCGCAGATGGCACAGAGCTTCGGGATACATGCGTATACGCTAAAGTATGCAAGAAGGCCCCGGCTTAATAAAAATAGAGCCCGTTTATTTAAGCGGGCTCTATTTTTAGCTGTCTGCAATTTTGCCATACTTGCCTCCGCCGCCAGCTTTCAGGCTTAACTCCCCTTTACGCGCCCTGCCAATTAGACTCGCAGTTTTCTCAGGAACGACACGGCTTAGTTCAATTAGCGGAACATGGTGAAGAATGGCCATTTCAGTTCCAAAATGGTTCAAAAGCTTCTCCAGCATTTTCGGGCCTAATCCAGGAATAAATTCCAGAGGGACTTGATGAATGTAAGGAGGCCGATTAACAGGGATTTCGCCTGCAGACTTTAATTCCGAAATTCTGTCAGCAACTCCTTTGATAAACTTGTGGTGATGGCATTTCGGACATTCACCCTTTTCTTCATCAAAAGGGGTAAAGCACTCCGAACAAACAGTTTGATGATATTTTCCAAGCAGCGGATCAAGCCCATAATTCGCCTGGACCCTCCGGTTTCCTTTTCCTGCCAAAGCCATCCTGATTTCCTCAAACGTTGGCTGCTCTATTGCAAGGATTTGATATTCCCTCGCGATTTTTTTTAGAGAATGCGCATCTGAGTTGGTCAGAAAAGTATACCTGTGAAGCTCGCCAATTTGATCAGCCATTCCAGTATCCGCACTCAATCCAAGCTCTACAGCATCAATGAGATCTGGATCAAGAACCTCAGCCAGAGTCCGCTGCACCCCTTTTCCAAATAAACTTTTAAAAGGGGTAAAAACATGGGCAGGAATAAACAGCCCATTTAACTCTTTAACCTTTTCCTGAAGCATTCTGCCAGAAGCATAAATCCGCTGTGAGCTTAATGTAATATTTTTCAAGTGCCCGGATAGCCAGCCAGAGAATTCCCTCATGATGGAAATGGACGGAAAGAAACAAAGGACATGAATGGGACCTTGGCAATTTTCATCATAAATTTCTAATTCTGAACCAGGTATGATTGTTAAATCTCCGTACTGCAGCCCGCCATCCCTGTGCTCGGTAACAGAGCCTTCTTCCATTAGACCCTCTATCTCCATAATAACTTCAGGTGAATGACAATCAATGATGCCGATTATATCCAGCCCTTTTTCGTTTCTCGCATGCCTGATTATATTTGTGAAAGTAAGCGATTTGGCTCCAGTTATTTTAACAGGCTTCCCCGTAAAGGTTCGTCCAATATGGATATGGAAATCCGCAAAATACTGATTCATATTATTTTTTTAGCGCCGCTTGCAGCTGCAAATATTGAACTGCATATGCCGTTTTCGCATCATGGATTTTTTGCTCTTTTAGTAAAGACAAGGCCTCTTCCAGGCTTACTTCCATAAGATTTACAAATTCATCTTCATCAGGCGAAGCAGCGTCTTCTTTTTTTTCAAGGCCTTTCGCTATGTATAGATGGACTAGTTCATCTGCAAAGCCTGGGGAAGTATAGAAAGAAATTAGCCAATCCATTTCCTTGCAGCCGTAACCTGTTTCTTCTTCAAGTTCTCTTTCTGCACAAGCTTGAGGGTCTTCCCCTGCTTCAAGCTTTCCGGCCGGAATTTCAGCAATCGTTTTATCCAATGCTTTTCTATACTGTTCAACCATAACAATTTTATTATCATCCGTTAACGCCAATACGGCTACTGCTCCGGGATGTTTAATAATTTCCCGCTTGGATGTTTTTCCATTTGGCAGCTCAACATCCTCCACCTGCAGGCTTATCACTTTTCCAGTAAAAATTTTCTCGGTATTAAGCGTTTTTTCTTCTAGGCGGCTCATTGTTTCACAGTCACTCCTGTTCTATTCCGATAATGGTTGCTCATACATTTTATCATACTTGTTAAGGGGGGGTATGGATGAAAGTGTATGTTCACAGCAACGGAATATTATTGGCCGGAAAAGCCTGGGAAGTACGTGAAAAACTTAAACAATATAGCAAAAAGTATATTTTTGTAAAGGACTGGGTGGAATCCCAACCCAAATCGAAATGATAGTTGTGTTCTTTTATAGAAGTAAGGCTTCCTGCATCAAAGCCTCTTATTTGAGTATGCCTCATTTCTTTCTGTACAATAATAGAAAACATTGAAATGAGGTGGGCCTTTGAAAAAGAGACAGTTAGGAAAATCGGATCTGTTTGTCAGTGAGCTCGGACTTGGATGCATGTCGATAGGAACAAACCCTCGCAATGCGCAGGAAATTATTGAAGCCGCCCTTGAAGAAGGCATTACTTATTTTGATACAGCCGATTTATATGATTATGGAGAAAATGAAAAGCTTGTTGGCCACTCCTTAAAGAATGTCCGTGAACAGGTCATTATTGCAACCAAAGCAGGAAACCGATGGAATGAGCAAAAAGACGGATGGAGCTGGGATCCCTCAAAAAGACATATTAAAGAAGCTGTCAAAGGCAGCTTGAAAAGGCTTGGTACAGATTATATTGATTTGTATCAGCTCCATGGAGGCACTCTAGACGACCCCATTGATGAAACCATTGAAGCATTCGAAGAACTTAAGGAAGAAGGCTTCATCCGTCAATATGGAATTTCCTCGATTCGTCCAAATGTAATCCGTGAATTTGCTTCAAGATCCTCGATTGTCTCTGTTATGATGCAATACAGTATTCTGGACCGGCGTCCTGAAGAAGAGGCTTTGCCGCTCTTGGATGAAAAGGGCATTAGTGTTATCGCAAGAGGTCCGCTCGCCAAAGGGCTGCTCAGCGAAAAAATGCTGAATAAAGCGTCTGATTCGGTAAAAGAAAAAAGCTACTTGGATTACAGCCATTCCGAATTGGAAAAAACAATCAATAGCATTAGGGAAAAAATCTCAGACAAACGCTCCATGACTGAGATAGCATTTCAATATATCCTTGCGAATCCGGCGGTTACTTCTATTGTTGCAGGAGCCAGCCGGGCAGAGCAGGTAAGGGAAAATGCAAAAGCAGCCAGAACTACCCCTTTTACGGAAGATGAATTAGCTATTATTAAATCAATTGCAAAGCAAAACAATTATGAACAGCATAGATAGGAATAAAAAAAGGACTGGTAAAAAGCCAGTCCTTTTATTCTTGCAAGAGAAATACGCCCAAAAAAACAAGAGCTAAAATAAAATTTAATAAAGAAAAGTTATTTGAATTCTTTCCAGTTAAGATTGCTTTCTCCAAGCAATTCTTCGAAACTTTTATTCTTTTCCCGCTGTCTTCTTTCCTCTCTTTTTCTGTGTTCTTCCTCTTCCTTCTGTTTATCTTCAGCAGCTTTTAATTCCTGCTTTTTTCCTTTTAATTGCTCCATCAAGTCCTGGTTTAGCATGTCTCCAAGCGTGATTGGCTTATTGTCTGCTTTAGGCTGGGAGTGGTGTTTTTTCTTTTTCATAAAATCCCCTCATCAACTAATTTTGCCATTCATTATAACACATTTTTTATACTGGACGGATTAGTCGGAATCGCTATGGATTCTTATGGCATATACTCCAGAAACTCAATTCTGTTGCCAAATGGATCTTCAGCAAAGAATCTGTTTCTTCCTTCTATAGGCAATTCTTCCTTTATTACAATATTCCGTTCTTGAAGACTGCTTCTCAAACCTTCAAGATTTTCCACAATGAAACCGGGGTGAGCTTTTTTTGCAGGCAAAAAGTCTTCCTGTACACCAATATGAATTTCCTGATCACCGCAGATAAACCAGCAGCCACCGCGCTTTTGAAGGTTTTCTGGCTTAGGGATTTCCATAAGGCCAAGCTGTTCACCGTAAAATTTCCGGGCTTGCTCCTCACACCCCTTTGGAGCTGCAAGCTGAATATGGTCGATTCCTTTAAAAGAAAAACTCATTTTTCTCCCTCTTTTCTTATTTATTAAGCTCTGTTGATTTCTTTTCCAGGAACCCAATTTTCCCTTGGGGTCCGGCCTTCCTTATGTATTCCTGCCAGCGGGTGTCCCTCTTGTTTACACGCTCCTCCGCTGAAATTAAGTGCCTTTACACCAATCAGCATAATCTAAAAACCGCAATAACCTTAAAACAGCCATTAAATAAGGAAAAGCACAGCATATGCAGCTGTACTTTTCTTAAAGGCATTAATAGGCATCTGTCATGACATTTTCGTCAACTTGCAATTCAGGTTCCGTTGAATTGATAACGT
Organism: Bacillus sp. J33; assembly: GCF_000518885.1. GTDB lineage: Bacteria > Bacillota > Bacilli > Bacillales > Cytobacillaceae > Cytobacillus. Next base: position 11,846 of record NZ_JAEL01000111.1, read on the forward strand.
CCTCAACGGTAAAGCCTTTAGCGACTTCAATAAGCTTTAAACCTGAATCTGTTACATCGATGACTGCCCGCTCAGTTATAATCCGGTCGACAACAGCTTTTCCTGTTAAAGGAAGACTGCATTCTTTGAGTATTTTTGAATCACCATTTTTATTAGTATGGTCCATAATGACAATGATCTTATTTGCTCCATGGACAAGATCCATCGCTCCGCCCATTCCCTTGATCATCTTTCCTGGAATCATCCAGTTTGCAAGATCGCCTTTTTCAGAGACTTCCATTCCGCCGAGAATGGCAATATTAACATGGCCTCCCCTGATCATGGCAAATGACTCGGCACTGTCAAAATAGGAAGATCCCGGAATAGCCGTAACCGTTTCTTTTCCTGCATTAATTAAATCCGGATCCACCTCAGATTCTGCAGGATATGGCCCGATGCCAAGCAAACCATTTTCGGATTGAAGAACCACTTCCTTATTATCTGAGATATAGTTTGCAACCAATGTTGGCATACCAATTCCTAAATTCACGTAAAAGCCGTTCTCAATTTCTTTCTCGGCACGTCTGGCAATTTTCTCGCGGACTGCCGCTTTATCGTTACTCATGACACCCTCTCCTTCCGTCACTGCATTTATTTCTTTACAGTCAGTCTTTCAATGCGCTTTTCCTGTTTTCCTTCAACCAATGATTGTACGTAAATGCTTGGCGTATGAATATAATTCGGATCCAATTCACCTGTTTCACAGAGTGTCTCTACTTCCGCAATGGTCACTTTTCCTGCTGCTGCAATCATTGGGTTAAAATTGCGGGCAGTCTTGTGATAGACAAGATTCCCCATCTTATCGCCCTTCCATGCTCTAACTAGGCTAAAATCTGCCTTAAGTGCTTCTTCGAGAAGATATTCTTTTCCGTCAAATACCTTTGTTTCTTTTCCTTCAGCAATTGGCGTTCCTACTCCAGCTGGTGTATAGAAGGCCGGGATGCCTGCACCACCCGCGCGGATTTTCTCTGCAAGCGTTCCCTGAGGCAGCAATTCCACTTCGATTTCCCCTGATAGCACCTGTCTTTCAAACTCTTTGTTTTCACCGACATAGGAACCGACCATTTTTTTAATCTGCTTATTTTTTAACAGCAAGCCAAGCCCCCAATCGTCAACACCACAGTTATTCGAAATAACAGTTAGGTCTTTTACCCCTTTATCTACTAGAGCCAGGATAAGGTTTTCCGGAATTCCGCAAAGCCCGAAACCGCCAACCATAAGGACAGCTCCATCGTGAATATCTTGAACCGCTTCACTGAAGGAAGTACAAATTTTCTTCACTTCAATCGCTCCTTTCATCGAAAAACGTATTTTTTGCTATTCATTTGTATGCCAAAAGAACTATGAAAGCTCTACCACTGTGGCTACACCTTGGCCCCCGCCAATGCAAAGAGTGGCAAGGCCCTTTTTTGCCTGCCTTTTTTGCATCTCATGAATGAGGGTTACAAGGATTCTCGCTCCGCTTGCGCCGATTGGGTGTCCAAGCGCAATTGCCCCTCCATTAACATTCAAAATCTCTTTGTTAAAACGAAGTTCCCTATCAACAGCAAGCGATTGGGCTGCGAAGGCTTCATTAGCTTCAATCAGCTCCAGCTCATCCATTGAAACAGCAGCCTTTTCAAGCGCTTTTTTCACTGCGGACACAGGTCCAATGCCCATGATGCCAGGATCTACACCCGCACTGGCATTGCCTTTAATAGTAACTAAAGGCTTAAGCCCCAGCTCTTCTGCTTTCTTTCTGCTCATGACAAGCAATACAGCTGCACCGTCATTAATTCCGGATGCATTGCCGGCTGTTACACTGCCATCTTTTTTAAATGCCGGGCGAAGACCCGCCAGCTTCTCTGCAGTTGTCCCTTTTTTTGGGTATTCATCTGTATCAAAAACAATTGGGTCCCCTTTTCGCTGAGGGATCTCCACTGGAACAATTTCATCCTTGAATTTGCCTTCTTCAATTGCCCTTGCTGCTTTTTCCTGGCTTGCGGCGGCAAACTCATCCTGTTCTTCCCTGCTTAATTCATATTTCGAGCAAAGATTTTCGGCCGTTACTCCCATATGGTAATCATTGAAGGCACACCAAAGCCCATCCGAAATCATCGAATCAACAAGCTTTTGATCCCCCATTTTAAAGCCATTTCGCGCATTTTTCAGTATGTAAGGCGCCTGGCTCATATTTTCCATTCCGCCAGCCACAACAACTTCCGCATCCCCTGCGATAATCGCCTGTGCGGCCAAGTGAACCGCTTTAAGCCCTGAACCGCAAACCTTATTGATCGTCATGGCGGAAACGCTTTCAGGAAGGCCCGCTTTAAGAGCTGCCTGCCTCGCAGGATTCTGGCCAAGCCCTGCCTGCAGAACATTCCCAAGAATTACTTCATCTATTTGCCCGGGCTTTACATTTGCTTTTTCAAGTGCTCCTTTAATCGCAATTGCACCCAGATCAGGGGCCGATACATCTTTAAGGCTTCCATTAAAACTTCCGATTGCTGTCCGGACAGCACTGACTATTACAACTTCTGTTTGTGCCATTTTTCTCATCCTTTCAAAACCATCTCACCGCTTATATTCGCGACCAAGTCTCAAAATTCCTTTTATTTTGTCAAAATTTCTATTATTCTTGCATTCCAAAAACCTTTCCTACTACAATTGCATTAAGTGCAATATGTATAAATCTTCTCATCTACGAAAGCGCTTGCGATGCACGTTCTAAAATATGTGACGGGAGAGGAAAACATGACGCTTGGATTGCCTGAAAAAGTAACAATAATTGAGGTGGGCCCGCGCGATGGGCTGCAAAATGAAAAATCCTTTGTACCGACAGACATTAAGAAGGAGTTTATAAAAAGCCTGAAAAATGCAGGTCTGACAGAAATGGAGCTTACTTCTTTTGTTTCTCCGAAATGGGTTCCGCAAATGGGGGATGCGGCCGAAATAGCTGCAGATTGCCTTGGCGGAGATACGAGAGATATCGTGCTGGCACCAAACCGGAAAGGAATCGACCGGGTATATATGACGGATTGCAAAGCAGTTGCTGTTTTCGTCGGGGTAAGCAACACATTCAATAAGAAAAACATCAATAAAACCACTCAGGAAAGCATGGCGGAACTAATCCCGGTGATCGGGGAGCTGAAAGAAAAAGGCTATTTTGTCCGTGCCTGCATTTCAACCGCTTTTTATTGCCCTTACGAAGGAGAGGTTAAACCCGATGATGCAATTGATTTGTGCCGGCAATTTGTGGAGGCTGGCGCTGACGAACTAAGTGTAGCAGATACGATTGGCATGGCTGCTCCCCATGAATCATATGGGCTTTTTTCCTGTTTGAAAACCGAGTTTCCAAATACGCTTTTGACTGCACACTTCCACGACACAAGAAAAATGGCTCTAACAAACATTTTTGCAGCTTTACAGGCAGGTGTTGACCGATTTGATACCTCTGCTGGCGGGCTGGGCGGATGCCCCTTTGCACCTGGTGCTGCCGGCAACGCAGCTACAGAGGATGTTGTTTATATGCTGGAGAGGCTGGGAATTGAGACGAATGTTGATCTTGATAAATTAGTGGAGGCTGTTAAGATTATTCAGCCGCATCTTTCCAGGCCGATTGAGAGCACCTATTACCGTTTGAATGCCCAAACTGTTCAATAGAAAAAGCTGATGCGTCTCATCAAGACAAAATGTTTCAAACCTGTCATTCAAATTCCTGATGAATAAAGGCTCCCCTCTTAAAGCATCTTATTAGGTGAAGACGAAGTAAGCTCCACTGTTGCGGGAATCAGGGTTTCATTCGTCCGCAACGCTTGCAAGAGTCAATTTTAGAAGGGGGATAAGCAAATGAGCCAAAAACGCGATAAAGGATATAGCCAGAAGGGAAAACCCAATTCGGATACAGTAAGCCAGACAATCGCTGCTGAGGAATTGGAAAAAGCTACTCATCCTACCAAAAGACAGAACTCCCAGCAATAAGCCGCCCTACAGCGGCTTTTTTACTGTCTGCTGCTCTAGGGCTCTGAAAACAAATAATGATTTTTTAAGCTAGTCCCGGTCCACTTCTGTGTTTTAATTCCTTTTAAAATGGTAAAATAAAGAAAAAAGATGGAGGGATGGGTTTGAGAAAGTTTTTCCGCTATTTTTTTTCAATCATTCTCTTTCTTTCATCACTCGGCGTCTATTTTACAAATAGGCTTATGTATATGAAAAAAAAGGAGGATGAATTTATCCTGCAAAGGGAGAAGGAAGCCGGCAGGCTCGACCTTATTAAATATGAAAACCTTCCAAAGAGGCAAGTGCTGATTCCTTCCCCTTTTGGCTATAACTTAAAAGCTGTAGCAGCTGAACCGCATAAGAATAACCGTTATATTATAATCTCCCATGGAGTAACCGAAAACAAAATGAACTCGATTAAATATATGAACCTCTTTTTGGATCGGGGATTTAACGCGGTTATTTATGATCATCGCCGCCATGGGGAATCCGGAGGAAAAACGACAAGTTACGGGCATTATGAAAAGTTTGACTTAAAAGCAATTGTTGATTGGCTCAAAGCTGAAAAAGGACCTGACATACAGGTTGGCATTCACGGAGAAAGCATGGGAGCTGCCACGATGATTCTCTATGCCGGAATGCTCGAAGACGGTGCTGATTTTTACATTGCCGACTGCCCTTTTTCAGATTTTAAAGAACAGCTTGCTTATCGGCTGAAAGCGGAAATGAAGCTGCCCGCAAAGCTCTTTTTGCCTGTAGCGGATTTATTCCTGCGGATGCGCGAGAAATATTCGATAGCTGATGTCTCCCCTATTTCTGTGATTGAAAACATCAAGAAGCCGATCCTGTTTATTCATAGCGAAAAGGATGACTTTATTTTGCCAACCATGTCCGAAGCTTTGTACGAGAAAAAAAAGGGGCCCAAAAAGCTGTATCTTGCTGTTAACGGCATTCATGCCCAATCCTTTAATGAGAATAAAGAAGATTATGAAAAAGCAATTGATGAATTTCTCGAAGAGTATGTGTATAAAAATGAAAAGCTTCTTTCGCAAGAATAAAGCTGGCCCAATATGAAGAGCCAGCTTTTTCTATATGCTTGAAAAGAGTTTTTTGGATCCGTTTTCGGCTTCCCTTTTTGTTGCGGCCAAAATACAGATTCATCATTTCTAAGGGCCCATGCACATTGTGATTTTGTTTGCTATTCCTCCATTTTATGTTTTTATTCTTCAATTTCACTCATTTTGGGATTTCAATTTTGAAGTTTTATTCCTCCTTTTTCGCGTTCACAGCATCAACTTATCCCCAAATCTATAAACAAAAAAGTGCCCAGGCCTGGGCACGCTTAATTTTATTTCTGTTTCAGAATTTCTTTGCCGTCCGCTGACAAGCCTCTTGCTATGTTAAAGTCCCCCATTTTAAAATAATAGCGTTTGCTTTCTTTTTCGATTAAAACCGCTTCTTCAAATTTCTCATCCTTTTCGGCTACTTCTACTTTCTTGATATCCTTATTATGAATTTCCCCAAAAATAATCGGCAGCCTGTTTTCCAAATTCCCTTCCTTATCATAATCATAGAAAGCATCTGTATAAACGGTCATATGTTCGTTCTCGTAATGCTCCCAGTGGTTGTGCCCTTCATTTTTCCAGCCATTTTTATCGCTGCCCTTCAAATATGCAGCCGCCATAGCATCGAATTCACCCTGCCCGGTTTTCTGATGTGTCGTATATAGAAGAATGACTCCTCCTTTTACTTTCTCTTTATGTAAAATTTCTTTCACATTAAAAGGGATATCTCCATCAATTGCCTGGCCCATGGTCTGTGTACTGCACGCTGACAACAGCATAATTGACGCCGCCAGCAAAAGGAATATTTTTCTCTTTATCATTAAATCCCCCTCCAATCCCGTGTCGTATTGTCAAAACTTCTATAAGAAATAGGTTATAAAATATCTCCATAGAGGGCTTTATAGGCAAAAAAATTGCCACCCCCTAAATTCTTTGGATAATTGAGGTTACCACACACCCAACAACCAAGAATGGAAGTGACAATTTGTACCCTCAAATTATAACCTATTTATTAACTTTTATAAACTATCAAGAACAACTCATTCGAACATTGCTTACTTTATTGATTGGTAAAAGCATGTTCGTTAAACCTACTGAACAGCCCGTAAATAAACCTTATCGAAAACTTCAAGTGGATGACCTTCCGGT
>NZ_JAEL01000112.1 GCF_000518885.1 Bacillus sp. J33
CCCGCAGGACATTGAATAAGCTTCCCCGAATTAATACCTCTTCGTAAGGAAATGCGGTAGCATTTTCGAGGAGCTCGTACCTTCCGCTCCAATCAACAGGGTGCTAAAATCAACAATAAGCTTTAACACAGCCAAATATAAAGATGAATCTAGAATAAAACCTTGGCGTTATTCAGTGAAGTCGAAATTATAAGCTAAGCAAAAAAGACCGTTGTACAGTCACACAACGGTTCTGCTCCTTTATTTATAGCGCTGCTTTTATGAAGGTGGCTTTTCCTCCGCTAATTTATTTTTTTGTTTTCTATACAGTATGAATGCACCGATCCCATTTACCAAAATCAGCCCAAAAAGAGTGTTGCCCAGGGGCGCCCATCCATTTTCGCCGGTGAAAAGCAATGACAGGATAACCTTCCCAATGAGTGCAGCATTCAATATGATCAAACCAAATTTTAGGGAATGCTTCCAAAAAGCCATCAAGATTAAAACCACAAAAACCATCATTAAAGCAATCGTAAGAATAGCGGAAACAGGGTTACTTAAAAGTGTTTTTTCGTATTCCAAAACTGCCTGCATTTGCGGATTAATCTTCTCTGGTGCAGGGAACCAGACCATACTGCTCATCATTAAGAAAAAAGTGATGATAACACCCGTCCAGCTGCGTTTATAAGCGAAAAAGGCCAATACGATTAAAAATACAGGACGAATATACCAGCTCAATGGATTTAGATGCCGCTGAAAAGCCCAATTCAATATTTCCTGAAATTCCATTGCGTTCACTCCTCTCGTTAAACCGGAAATGCAATGTAAAATATTAGGGAACACTATAATACATTGTATTAAATTTTTATCAGAGGTATTCTTTGTATGATATGTATATCTTTGCTTCACCACTAAGGTGACCTTCACATTAAAACACTTAGTGGTTTTTCATATTTTTTCTTTAACTCCGTAAGTTGACTCTAAAAAAAATAAGAGTTGCTGCCGCAATCTCTTGTTAAACCCAATTACCCGTTATGTAAAGAATTATTTTTTCTTTAAAGTGTCCAATTAATCATAACCAGATACAATTCCAGCTTTTTGCATGCTGGATATCAGGTTACAAAGTGAAGTAGCAGCTTATCAATTAGAAGATACCATGTTGCGTATAGCACAAGATCTGATGGTGTCAACCAAGCACATATCTACGTAACGTCGACAAAGATTTTATATTATTACACCGAATCAGGTGCAAAGAAATTAAGATGTCTCCTACAAGATACATAAAAGAACACTGCTTGCAGGAAACATCAATAATTAACGTACATTGAATTCCTCAAGTAGCATCGTTTCTGTTTGCGGCATAGTAAGACCTAATGGCCAACAGCCCATTCCACCTAGTCCGTATTCCCTTACCATTCGGAACTTTGAAAGGAGACTTCGCGGGTCTTCAAACCTTACTTCATGAAGCGCACCCTTATTATCACCATAACGGAACCAAGGTGCTGCTACCTTTTCATCATAGTGAACAGGGCTTTGATAACCTGTATATAAATCAATTGCACGTTGAGTTGAATAGGCAGTACCAGATTTTTTTCGCCTTTTATTGTCCAATCATAGGCATACTGCGGAATTCCAAGCATAATTTTTGATTTTTCTATAACTGATACAGCATTAAACCCTTGCAAGCTTTACTCATCAAGCATACCTCTTCTCCCCGCTCTCTCCAATGACAAGAGCATAGTGCCCAAGCAGATCATCAAAAATCTTATCCCATTTCTGTGTTAAAGCGTATTCCCTGCCTTCGATTCCCATTTGTGTACGATGTTTAGGATTTGTCAGAAGATGTGTGATTGTCTCAGTGAATTCTTCAATATTGTCCGGCTCACATAAGCGGCCTGTTACACCTTCTTGAATGATGCTCTTTACTCCTCCAGAGTTTGCGCCAATCACTGGGGTTCCGCTTGCCAAGGATTCCAGTACGACGTTTCCGAAGGTTTCAGTTGGAGAGGGAAAAACAAATAGATCTGATGCTGAATACACTTCAGCGAGCTGTCTGCCTTTTAGATAACCAGTGAACTCCATATTTTCAGGTGCCTTAGCCTGCAGTTCCTCACGGAGCGGGCCGTCGCCGACTATTAGCCACTGAAGGTTCTCGTTAAGATAGGTCGGAAGCGCTTTTGCAACTTCCAGTAAAAGTGCTGCATTTTTTTCAGGCGCCAATCTGCCTGCATATAGAAGAAGGTGTTTTTTGCGTATTGAATATTTTTTGCGGACGGACAGCTTATCATGGTATGGGTGGAACATTTCGCAGTCGACACCTCTGGGCCACAATTCCAGATTGGAAAAACGGTGCTCCTTTAGCTGATTTAGGGTCTCAATTGAAGGGACAAACGTTTTTTTGAAGGAGCTGTGAAACCATGTCATGTATTTCCAAAGAATACTTGATAGAAATTTAAGATCATAGAATTGCAGATACTGGTCAAAATCCGTATGATAGGAGCCCACTAAGGGAATGTTTAGTTTTTTGGCACAATAAATTCCGGTTAATCCGAGATTGAAAGGTGTGGCAACGTGTATAATATCCGGTTTGAACGCTTCCAGCTCTCCCTTAATTTGAAAATAGTTCGGAAAAGCTAAACGGCATTCTGGGTATAAGAAGAAGGAAGCGCTTTTAAAACGATGTATTTGAGAAGAAACATACTCGTCTGGCTGGTTTGCAGGTGCGAATATTTTCACCTCCATGTTCTGCTCAGTTAAATAATCGGCAAACCTTTTCAGTGTCCGGGCAACCCCGTTGATGTCAGGATAATAAGTGTCTGTGAAAAGTGCAATTTTCATGGGATCCTCCTTTCCATTTTCTAAAGAAAGAATAAATTATAGCTGCCAATACCAGCTATGGAACCAAGAACTCCGCCTGCCATGACATCAGTTGGAAAGTGAAGACCCAGATAGATTCTTGAAAGCCCTACAAGAAAAGCCAAGGGAAATAATATTATGGAAATAGGAGGCCACAAAAATATAAAAGGGATAATGACAGAAAATATAGCTGTTGTATGGCCTGATGGGAACGAATGATCTTGTAAAGGGTTTGAAGGAAACTGGGTATTTTCAAGACTCATATATGGACGTTTTCGCGGGTATATTTTTTTTAGAAATTGTACAGGCAGGTGGCTTAGAGTCAACGAAAGCGCACTTGCCGCTGCTGTCCTCCGAACTGATCCAGAAGAGAGCATTAGCAGTAATAACACGGCTGAAATCGTCCATTTTGCTCCTCCTAAATGGGTAATATTTCTGAAAAAAACATTTAGGATTTTATTATCAAAGTGACGGTTTACCCCCTGGAATAACCTGCAATCCGTTTCATAGAAAGCAAGCAGAATTTTCATTATGACTAATCCCCTTACTTAAGTTTTTAACTGCTTTTAACTCTATTGATCTGATCTTGAATGATCGAAGGCCTCCCTATGGAAACATAAGTTAGCGGATGTTTCCGGACCTCCGAAAGAGAATAGCAGTTTCTTCCATCAATAATGATCGGAGCTTTCATTAGCCGTGAATACATTTCCAATGGGAGATGCTTGATTTGATCCCATTCTGTGGCAATAATGACCAGTTCAGCCCCTGAAAGGGCTAAAAGAATATCCATCGTGTATTCAATGGTATTGCCCAGAACCTTTCTGACATTAGGAACTGCCACTGGATCATAAGCAATGATGGAAGCTCCTTCTTCCTGCAAATCTTTCACAATCTCCAACGACGCTGCTTCCCGAATATCATCTGTTTCAGGTTTGAATGCTAAGCCAAGGACAGCTGTCCTCATTCCCCTTAGGGATCCCAATAGCTCCTTTGCTTTTTGGACAGTTATTGATCGCTGTCTATTATTTACTTTTATCACAGCTTCAAGAAGCTCAAATGGATGCTCTACATCTCCAGCAATCTGAACAAGCGCTTTTGTATCTTTAGGAAAACAAGAACCTCCATACCCGATTCCAGCTTGAAGAAAATGCGGTCCAATCCGCTTATCCTGCCCAATTCCATATGCAACATCTTCAATATTTGCCCCAACCTTTTCACAAATTGCCGCAATTTCATTGATAAAGCTGATTTTTGTGGCAAGGAATGCATTGGATGCGTATTTTATCATCTCAGCGCTTCTAATATCCGTTTTAATTATTGGGATCTTTAATGAATGGAAAATTTGTTCTATAACCGATGCAGATTTGGGATTATCAGCCCCTATAATGATGCGGTCACCGTTAAAAAAGTCAAGAATGGCAGACCCTTCGCGAAGAAACTCAGGATTGGAAACCACTTCGACCTGAAGCTCCGGGAGTTTTACACTCTGAATAATCTGCTTAATCCCTTCATTGGTTCCAACTGGCACTGTGCTTTTTGTACAAACAATTACATCATTTTCGATATAGAGTCCTATGTTATAAGCTACTGCCAGAATATAATCAAGATTTGCCGTTCCATCCGGGTTCTCGGGTGTGCCGACCGCAATGAAAATGATTTCGCAGTCTTTATATGCTAATTTGGGATTTGCAGTAAAGCACAGCTTTCCGCTTTCCAGATTTTTCTTAATCAGCATTTCAAGCCCTGGTTCATAAATCGGGGAACGGCCGGATTTCAACAATTTAATTTTCTCCTCATTGATATCCGTGCATGTCACGTGATAACCCATTTCTGCCAAACAAACCCCGGTAATTAACCCGACATAACCCGTTCCTGCAACAGCAATTCTCATGCAATCCCTCCTGAGCATTCTTACTTCTATTTTATTTGCAAAACCTCAAATATTTTCTTGATGGCATGTTAAGCTATTGTAAAAAGTATGTAAAAATAGGAAAATGTCAATTCTCAGCTTGCCCAATCAATTCTCTTTCCAATACCGCCAATAGATAATCCAAAAGGCTATCTCTTAATTCTTCTCTTTGAAGCGCAAATTCAATATTCGTTTGAATAAAACCCATTTTTTCTCCCACATCATGCCGAATGCCATTAAATTCACATGCATATACCTTTTCTTTTTGATTTAGGCGATCAATTGCATCCGTCAGCTGAATTTCACCTCCAGTCCCCGGTTCAAGATTTCCTAAAATATCAAATATATCCGGATTTAGAATATATCTTCCCATAACAGCCAGACTTGAAGGTGCTTCCTCCCTCTTCGGCTTCTCTACCAGGCCTCTTACATTATAAAGACCTTCACTGATCATTTCCGGATCAATAATTCCATAGCTGCTAACCTTATGTGCGTGGACCTTCTGCACTCCTATTATGGAAGCATGATGCCTTTCATACTGTTCGATTAATTGTTTTAGGCACGGTTTTTCAGCATTTACAATATCGTCCCCAAGCAGCACAGCAAAGGGTTCGTTTCCTATAAATTTTCGGGCACACCAAACTGCGTGGCCTAATCCTCTTGGTTCTTTCTGGCGAATATAATGAAGGTCTGCAAGATTTGAGGGCTTTTCCACTTTGCTTAATAAACCAGCTTTCCCTTTATTCAGCAAATTCTGCTCAAGTTCAAAGGAATGATCGAAATGATCTTCAATTGCCCTTTTCCCTTTCCCTGTCACGATGATAATATCTTCGATTCCGGATTCGACAGCTTCCTCCACAATATATTGAATCGCTGGTTTATCAACAATTGGAAGCATTTCTTTTGGCATTGCCTTCGTTGCGGGCAGAAATCGGGTCCCTAAACCAGCTGCAGGTATTATTGCTTTTTTAACCTTCATTTTGTTCGCTCACCTCTCTAATTATTACTAATTCATTTTTTACTGTAGCAGCCTTTTATAATATTAATTTGTGATTTTTATAAAAATTTGGTTAAGATTTACAGTGTTTTATTTTAATAAAGGCATTTACAGATATAAGATTCTATAACTAGTAGTGTTCCAAAATAAATGAAATAACCTGAGTCCCTATTAATACAGGACTCAGGCTGCTTAAATTTGTAAGGTTTAAAAAGAGGATTATTATGAATGGTATTGAGATTGCCAAGAAAATGAATATAAGCACCAGTGCATTAGGGCATTATGAATCATGGGGACTGATTCCTAAGGTGGTGAGAGCAGAGAATGGATACCGGCTCTATACGAAGGAGCATAAGGCATATTTTGATGTATACGTGCTCTTGGCACTCCATAACTAAATAGAAAATATCAGTTTTCAATTTATTTTTTAGATAAAAAAATTCCCCACCAAACAACTAAATATAAGTAGCCTGCCATTGTATAAATAGACCAATACGCCCCTTGTTGAAATTGATTAACCAGATGTTCAAATTCATTTACCCCTCTACTTCTTTCGACGCTATTGATAAACCCGGCCATTGGTACAGTTATTGTAAGAACGATTGTTATAATGGATAAAGCTTTTGCTTTATTTTGAGCCACTGAAATGATCGCAGCCCCTAAAGTTGCAAATAAAAATAAGTAATAAATTATCCAAAACCAGTTAGGCAGAGTCTCCCAGTACATTCTCTCACCTCAATTATTTTTCATTTATTTTACCATTAAACAGAAGATGATGAGATAAAGAGCGAAATTCTTATTGTACTAACTTGTCCTTTATCTCACAAAAAAAAGACCGTTAATCCTTCTTGGATCAAAGGCCAGCATTCGTTTAAACGTTTAATTTCACAATTAACCAAGAGACCTCCCTGCTACTTTACCATGCACGTTTCCCCTTTTTCATCAAACGCTTGCTTAAAATCAAACGCAAAAGGAGTAGGTCCATATTGAATATAATAGTTATATCTCTTGAAAGCCTCCTGCCATGAGACATCCCCCAGCTTTTCTGTCCACCACACTACATATGAAAGGTGTTTCCCTTGATAAGGCTCCATCCATTTGTTCCGATCTCGCAATGCTTCCCTATGCTTACCTGAATAGGTAAAACGATATAAGGATTGAAGGCTTTTCCAAACCGTTAGTGTAAGAATAGGAAAACCATCCCCCTTTGTGGCTTCTTCGGGAAAAGGGATACCATTAGGAGAAAACGCTTCTATAAGCTGTCCTGATTTTGTTGCCTGACGAAATACTTCATTGCCCACTTCAAAAAATTCACGGGAGGCAGGGTGGTCATAGGGGTGATTTAGCCTGCCGACCGTATAGATTGATACCAATGCCATAAACAGCCCTCCATCTGCAGTTTTTACCTAATTTATATTCAAGTAAGAGAAGATTTCATAACCAATTCCTGTTAAGCAATAGCTGCAAGGTATTTGTATGTATTTATCTTTTTAGCTTTCAATAAGCAGCCATACAGAAAAACCAGCCAAAAACAGGCTCTATATTCGGGGCGCTTCCTGCCATATTGCTTAGTTGCCATATACGCCTTTGTCTCCATTTTTGTTCCCTTCATCGAGAATATAGTCACACCATCAGTCCTTCTTCTATCACCGTTTATACAAATAGAAATTACTAATAAAGTTGTGTTCCATTTTCTACTAAATTTTACAATAATAATATTGTGATTGGCATTTGCCTTTATTGGAAAATTCAGCATAGGAAAAAGGAGAGTAGTTTTATGAGAAATACTATATGTACCAGATTATTTGCTGCAGCAGTTTTGCTTTTCATGACTGCCTGCACTCCTGCACCGCAGCATGCTCCTGAAGAAAAAAACGAATCGGATAACAGTGGACCCTCTTGGTCTTACAGTGGAAATGCAGGACCTGATAATTGGGATAGTCTCGATCCCTCATTTTCTGCGTGCGCCAATGGTACGGAGCAGTCACCAATAGACATTGAGCTTGCCAATGTACAGCTTGACAAAAGTTTGGCGGAAATCAACATTAACTATACCCCTACATCTTTTACCCTTGTAAATAATGGCCATACTATACAAGCCAATGATGCTTCCGGCAGAAATACCCTAACTGTTGATAATGAAGAGTATATACTGTTACAAATGCACTTTCATAAGCCAAGTGAGCACCTAATTAACGGACAGCCCTTTGAAATGGAGGGGCATCTAGTTCATCAAAATACCGAAGGAAAGCTCGCTGTTCTTGGATTTCTCATTAATGCTGGAAATGAAAATAAGATATTTGCAGAGATGTTTTCAAAACTTCCACAGGTGGAAACTGAAGAGGATGTCACTTTAGAGAAGTTTGTAGACCTTGAAAACTTATTGCCAAATGAAAAAAATTTTTTCCGTTATAGCGGTTCTCTAACGACACCTCCTTGTTCAGAGGATGTTAAATGGATCGTTATGGATCAGCCCATTGAGATGTCAAAAGAACAAATTGAAGCTTTCGGTTCCATATTCCCGCATAATAGCAGACCTATTCAGCCTCTCAACGGAAGGAAAGTTTCAGAACAGGAGTCATAATAAAATCTAATGGAATGATCAGTTTAAGTTAGTAAAATTACATTTGCTGCGCCTCTTCTTGAAAAAAACAGGGATGGCTGCAGCCGCTGCACCAACTTCTCTTTTAAAAGAGATTAACTTAAATATAAAATCATTCACATCTTCTTTTTTTAATATAATATCACTCTTTCGTATTATAAGAGGGTGTCCCAAAAGTCTAACTTTCGGGCACCCTCTTTTTTCTTCTATAAAATTGGCCTGTTGATTTCCGCTCCACGGACTCGCTTTCCGCGGGCGGTCCGACGCTCCTCGGTGCATTCGCACCTGCGGGGTCTCCCNCTGACTCGCTTCTCCCGCAGGACATTGAATAAGCTTCCTCGAATTAGCACCTCGTCGTAAGGAAATGCGGTAGCATTTTCGAGGAGCTCGCCCTTCCGCTCCAATCAACAGGGTGCAAGAATCAATATCAGCATGAATACTAAGACAAAAAAGTATAAAGAGTATAACACTTTTTTATTTGGTTTTATTATAAATCGATAGCCTGGTATAACGTAAACACCTGTGGGACTCGATCCCGCCGGAAGCTAAACAGTTCGCCCCTTATTTGCAGAACATGCTTGAGTCTGCTTGGACTTGGATCTCAAAAAAATTACGAAATAATGGTAC
Organism: Bacillus sp. J33; assembly: GCF_000518885.1. Classification (GTDB taxonomy): domain Bacteria; phylum Bacillota; class Bacilli; order Bacillales; family Cytobacillaceae; genus Cytobacillus. Next base: position 8,971 of record NZ_JAEL01000112.1, read on the forward strand.
TGGAACAAAGGGTCTCAGTAATTCTTTTGTTGGCGGAGGAGAGAATGTTGTTTTTTTACATCGGATTTATTATGCTTTTTCCCTCGGCATACCTAGCATTGTTTCCAATGGCGGATAGGCTGCTGGCAATCAGGAATTGCGCTGAATAATAGGTTGTCATAATGAGGACATCGGAATAAGCGATGCCGGAAACGAACATATTCCATGACAAGATTGAGTCCGAGATGACAAACAAAATACTTCCGGCAGCGGCCCATATATTTCCGGTCAGGATGGCTGAAAATGCCATTAGGGAAATGACCAACATATAGGCAACAACCGGGATAACCAGCTGATTGCTGCCTTCTGTCACCAAGGACGCAATCAGTTGCCGGCCAATGAGGAAGGAATACAGGGAAATCGGCAATATGGCGGCCATTCGAATTTTGTTCATACGGGACGTTTTCAAGAAGCCGGTCAAATAGAAAAGATGTCCGACCAGGAAGGCTCCGAGTCCAGCGACAAATGACACGGCAATGAATCCATCGCCGAGCATGCAGAAAAACAGGCCAATAATGATCAGACGCTGGCCCGGCGTCGGCTTGGCAGGCAGCTTACAGAATGCATAGAAAATAATAAGTGCCATTGGAATCAGTTTAAAGACAATTTTCAATGCCAACGGCTCATTAGGAATGATGAATATGTATATAAAAGCCATCAATCCAATCAAAATGGGGAGAAACCACTTTTTCAAGACTAATCACTTCCTTCGTCTGTTATATTTTTCTCAACCTGCCCAGTTTATTAGATGTCCCCCATGTTCAACTCGGTTGGTTAAATTAAGTTTGCAGTTAAAAGCAACATACTTTACGAAAACAGCCGAAACAAAAAATATTTACAAACTATTAATTTTTCCATTCAGAGAAAATGGTAAAATATTCATATGAATAGATATCCATCTTCTGAAAGGTGTGTTATTCGTGAGGTATTATTTTGATCTTTTTTTAGCCATTGTACTAACAGCTTTATCTTATTTCATTGGCAGTCTCCTGATTGGTAATGGACTGCCAGCCTGGCAAGCTCTCATAATTGGTACTGCCGTAGTCTTATTAGGTGCTATTACAGAAGCATTAAAAGCCCCTATGTGGTTAATGATCCTGGTACCTTTTCCAATTGGTATGCTGTTGCTCTTCCTATTCTTAAAAGAACCTGTGCAAACCTGGTCAATAACATATTTAATAACGTTAGGTATTTACTCAGTCATACACATGATCATGAGCTTCTTTTTTAAATTTCACTCTTTAATTCCTGCTTGGAAATTATCATAATTAAATAATTAGATATATTTGTTGTTTTTACTTATAAATAAACAATTGATACAACTAATATAAATTTGACAGGAAATGAAATGCATTTTAATATTCCTGTTTATAAATACTATTTTAATCAGATACCCATTCATAGTGGATATCTGGTAAATTTTCTTCATTTTCATGCCCTCGGCCAACAATTTTAAAGCCATGCTTTTCATAAAAACGCTGTGCTTTTTTATTTATTTCAAATGTGAATAATGATAATCTTCCACTTGATAGCGCCTTTGCTTTATTTAGTAATCTTTGACCAATACCCATTCCTTGATAGTCTTTGTGAATATAAAGCTGGCTTATTTCACATTCATTATAAGCAATCATACCAGCAACATTTTCATCTAATAACCCCAAATCAATCCGATACTGTTTAGGTAATATATGATTTAAAAAATATACGTGCTCTTCATAACTATGAATTTCCTTCTGGCCAATAGCTAATTCCTTGCTAGCTCTCCACATTGTTACCGTTTGTTCTGCGTACTTGGGCTCATACTGAAAAATTACGATTTTGTGTTTGTTCACAATAAGACTCACCTCCATTCTTATAGCAATTCCTAATTTTAACTATTACTTTAAGTTCTTTTCTCACAGTCACTATAATTAAACTGTGTGAATTAAGGTTCATTCCAGAAAAAAGTTGTGACAATGAAAGGAATAATAGCTGCAATAAATATGATCATACAATTTCCGATTAAACCAGCTTTTTTAAATGCACCTTTTTCAGCAATTAACGCAAATAAAAAGCCAATTACAGAAATGATCAATCCGCCCAAAAGGAAATGATCATTACCGAATAAAACCGGTATATAGGATACTAATCCAATGAAAAATAAAATGGCTGATAAGACTCCTAATTTACTTTTCAGAATGATCCCTCCTTCCGCCATTATTTTACCATTATTTTCATATCCATATTTCATAATAATTTCTAATCCGTTCCTTTTGTTAAATCAACTACACTATTACACACAGAGAAGCCGGATTTTTTGAAAACAAAAACTCCGGATAACAGACATTTTTCTAGGCCCTTTATTCGAAGTTCCTGTAAAGACTTTTTGGTAATTAAGAAGTTTTTAACAGCTCTTTTTTATTTACTTCTAAATGATTGATTATGTCAGGAATTTGAGAGTCAATGCCATGAATAGTTTCCTCATTTGGTGCGGGATTTTCCTGAATAAATTCTTTCCATTCCATTTCAAGCTGCTTGAATTTTTTCCCATAAACAGTATTAATTTTGTTAGTTAAGTCAGGTTGGTCATATATTTTCAGGAATTGTTCAATACCATATTTACTAATTAGGAAGTTTGAGAATGAAGCAGATTCAATATACGCCAACCACCTTAAAGAATATGAATCTTTACTTAAATTTGAATACGAAAAAATTTGATCCTCGTGCAGCAGAGTTTCCAGAGGGATAATGATTTCTTGGGTCATTAAATAACTCATGATGTCGTGTACATCTCCCTGATAGTTGGGAAAAGCGTTTCTTTCCGAATAGGAATCTTGCATAAAAATTGCAAGGCCCTCTTGTGTAACATGCCCGTTTGTATAACCGAATAATACATGGGTAAGTTCATGAATAAGTGGATAATTCCCTTCTTTTACCCAATACAGATGTATAGTATTTCCACTTGAATAACTTACTTTCTTCTCATTATATAGGTGTAAATATATTTTCGATGGTGCAGGCATTGAAACATTTTCTTTTTGTAGAAGATTGTAAAAGTTTAGAGTTTCTTCTTTTATTTCATGTAATATATCTTCAGAAAAATTACCCTTGTTAAAAAAAATGAATTTCTATTTTTCCATCTTCAGTTTTAAATTTTTGAAGTTTATTCTCTTAGGAAGAAGCCTCTTTGTGAGAAGAATCTAAATCTGTTTTTTGGTCGCTGCAACCGGTAAGAATTAAAAATAACAAAAATACAAAAGAACTGAATTTTATAGATCTGCTCAATTTTTCTCCACCTTTCTTTAGAATAAAATATCTGCGGTTATAATACCTAAACTAGTAATATAAAGACCCCTCCTTTTTACTAATTATACGGCTTAACTTTAAATCAGTTTCAAAATTATCACAATTCTGTATATTATTTGCCTGCTGCTAAACTAAATTAAACTATTTAATTCAGAAGCACACATCTAGTAATCCTAGAACTCCCCCTTTAACTCAAAAAAAATAGCCGGCAAATGTTTGCCGGCGATCTATAACTTCTTAGAGTTAGCTATCAGTAAACCAGGGACCTGGATAAATAGTCTGCCTTTATACCCTCAAAAAGCACGTAATTATTCCGGTGATTTTTTTTCTCAAAAGAATGGTATATTCCACTCTATACCTTATACTGCCTTGTCATTTCCGACAGGGAAGTAGCAAGTAAATTCAACTTCATTCCAATCTCTTTAGTATTTTCCATTTGTTCCGACTGAATAACACTAGATACAAGCATTTCTTCTGCACTGGCCAATGTTTCTTGGGATACTGAAGAAAATTGATCTGCCCCTTTTTCCAGCTGCGGCAGCAATTGCTCTAGGTTTTCCAGCTCGGATTGCATGAATTGAAGCTTAGCGCTTACAACTGAAATCTCGTTCATTAGCTCATCAAAAGAATTTTTCGACTCGTTTGCCATAACTAGATTATCCTTTATTTTGATATGCATTTGATTAAACTCTTCTGATGCATTTACCGTGATATTTTCCATATTTCCTATTGCATGAGTTATTTCCTCTGCAGCTGATGCGGACTGCTCAGCCAGACTCCGGACTTCACCGGCAACAACAGCAAATCCTCTCCCGGCTTCCCCTGCTCGAGCAGCTTCAATGGAAGCATTTAAAGATAGCAGCTTTGTTTGCTCTGCAATCCCTTTTACCAAACCTACAAGATTATTAATCGATAATGAATGATCTTTCAACTGGCGAATCGTTAGGATAAGACGATCAAAATCTGTGCCAAATTCCTGTATGGCTGTTATTAAATTACCTATATTGTTCTCACCGCGCTTTGCAGACATATTCATAGCTGCAGAACTGCCAGAAACATTATCCATATGAAAAAACATCTCTTCAATCTTATGCTTCATTTCCCTAAAGCTGATCATGCTTTTTTCTGAACTCGCAGCAGTCTGCTCAGCACCTACTTTTACAAGATTAATAGCTGACACAAGCTGCTGGCTGCTTGTAAAGGTTCTCAATGAGGACTCTTCCAGTTCAATACCTGTATTCCCCAGCTCTTTTGTTGTCAAGGTAAGCTCACTCAGCATTTTCCTCATTTGGGCGATCATACTCGTATAACTCTTATGTAAGGAGATAATTTCGGGAATCGTTGTATGAATCTCGGATGAACTTTGCAGATTGCCATTCCTGATTTCCTTCATTGTATTTTTTAACTGGTTAAGAGGCTTCGTTATTTTTTTCACAAACAAGCTGATAATGACAGCTGCAGCAATCAGGCTGGCCGAAATGGCCGTCATAATAAAATAACCAATCGTAGTAACATCTTCCATGTATGACCTTGTCGGTATTAAAAGCACATAAATTCCTGAGATTTCATCCATCTCCTGAAACACCACTGTGTAATCTGTTCCATCCATTTGTTTATGAATGACACCATTTTTCATTTTTGTGATTTTATTAACTGTATCCTCCTCGAAAGATGCAGCGGAATTTTTGCTTACTTTGAAAGGTGTTACTCCCTTTTCAGTGATATAAAAAAAATCGGACGAAATCCCATCTGACTGAAGCTTTTTTTGCTGTGAACGAACACTGGCCTCAAGCTGCTGCATAAAGTAATTTTCATCACTGATGTAAACAAATTTTAAATTTTCCGCCATATAACCCATTAATTCTGCCTTTCTTACCAGCCGATTTTCTATCGTCTCCAATGCCATTTCTTTTGCTTTTATGTATGAACTAAGTCCTAAAATGCCAATTGTGAAAAGCAGTAAAGTGAAAAATAATACAAATAACCTTGTCCCAAGGTTCAGTTTATGACTATATTTGTTCCTATACTTTTTTATTGAGAGAAACCCATTTTTAAGCACACTTAAAACCTCCAACTTATCATACTATTGACCTATATTAGGAATTATACCGATAGAATGTAAATTGGATGTAAAGATTTCATAAAGAGTAAATTTTTTCTATAAATATGCCTGCTGATGATAATCCAGAAGAAGTTATCAAAGTGTAAGCTAACCGTATTGGGAATACGACCCATATTTCCTAGTAAGCCAATTATTCTGTGATTTATCGTAGGTTGTTGGATGTATTTTCCTTGGAATATATTGTAGTATTTGTTCTTTTGTTGTATCCTGTCATCGATTTGGATGCAATCGAAGCAGTGGATCTTGTTTAGTATCCGGAAGGAAATCTTTCCATCTTTGTCTAAGACAGCAGTTTATTCCAAATCAAAAAATAAGGGAGGGATATGATGTCCAGGTTTTACAGGCATATTGTTTTATCCGTACTTCTTTTGTTTTTGGTCATAGGAATGATTTCACCGGTACAAGCGAAGTCTAATTCAAGCGGCGGAGGCTATTGGCTCCCAAACAGCAAAGAGACAATTGAAAAGGCGACTGAGCTTATGAAGCAGGGCAAGTCCGTTGAAGAGCTTGGAATCAGGCAAGATCAGATCCAGAAAAAAGAAGGTATCCGGACATTAGATGAACTGATGAAAGAAGACCAGCAAAGTAACGTCACATACAGAGCGAACATGGCGCCTCCGATCAAGACGGCAGCCGGATGGACACCCCCTGACTTCGACTATGATCATATCCTGACTACAGAAGAATGCCGGAGAAGTCCAGACAGCAGTTCGGAAACAGGGTATATCAAGAACCGCTATTCTTTCTGCTGGTCTCACGTCGCAACCTATCAAGTCCCAATAAAATGCATTGGCGGGTTCTGTCTTAACGCAGGCGTTCAATTTCAATTCACGGAAATAGGTTATGGATCCAACCAAAGCCGGAAAATGAGGGTCTATTATACACTTGAAGATATCCTCGTGACCCACCCATCCTTGAATGGTGCCAAGCTGAAAATCGATATGGTATGTGAATCCAAGCTGAACGCAGGTGACTGTAAAGAGGATCCCAGCTATCCGGCAACGGAGCGAACAATTGCCCAATGGAAAAATACGAACTTCAGTACAGAAATTTTCACATCGGAAGCTCCCCCACCAACTGATGCAAACCCTGATCAAGTAGGTTACATGGAATTTTGGCCAAAACTTACCCTTACACATGCACCCAGAAAATTTAAAAAGAGTATTGATGGCATTAAACAGACCGTTCGTTACGATTCTGCAAAATATATGTTTGCTTTCCCTAACCAATATTTCTGGCAAGGAGCCGTATTCAGCAAAGCCACTCCAATCTTCAATGTTCCGATCACGAAGCCGGAATTTTCGATGTTAGCTGAAGCCGGCCAGCATTGGAAGTTTGCGATGGAACACCCGGAACAGACGAAGCCTCAAATGGCCGGAAAGAAGATACCAGGCATGGTCGGGGACAGCACGTTGACACGGATGTATCCGAGACGGCATCAGGAAGAGTACAACAGCAACAGGTCAAAGACAAGAAGGACTTGTGACCGGGAATTCAGAGATGAGGATCGGACCGGAAAGGATTGTGACGAGTATCCGTTCGCTTCCACCTGGCAAGGCTCCTCGACGAATGGATCGGATAATTTTTCTGTGAGCCTTATTTCATCGGACTCCAATCAAGCTGCAGGGACATGGCTAGGTACCTGGTACGCGTATGACCGTATATTAGACGGAGACCGATTCCACGTCCAGGTCGAAGCCCCTGAGAAAATTGCGACAATCCGTTCTGAAGGCCAGCCACAAGACGGTCAGGACCATCGTTCCAGCGATAACTTCTCTATTCAGAACATACCCTCATATGCGACCAAGCTACAGTGGAAAATCGTCAATGGACCAACTGATGCCAAGTTCGATGTCATGAAAGACATCAGCTTAGGCATCGATGAAACCATTTTCTATGACCTCCAGGATGGATCGGAAACAGAAATCGAAACCAGCGAGGATCTTTATATCGCCAATCCGGAAAATACGAATGGAGAGAGTTTCACTATCGAGGTTTATGCGATTCCATAATAATAATTTAGAAGCTGTTCTTTAAGTATGTGACACTTAAAGAACAGCCTCTTCCTTATCATAAGCGGATCAGATCCAATCCTACTGTTTCACCATTATGCTATACTAATTATTCTTTAACAATCCTCTATTTATCTATAAAAAACCATGCATGTTAAATTAAATACCCGATTGTTCCAAAATTTATGAAATTATTAAATTAAAAACCTTTGTCAAAAAAGAGGTTTGAAACATTAAAAATGGATAGAAAATAGCTTTTCCAGCCCTAGTCTTCCCTTTGGAGTAATCTTAATTGCACGACTTCGAGGTATACGTAAAAACCACTCAAGTGCAAACATCTTTTCAAGTAAGGCATTCCCTAAAGCACCGGCAATATGGTGTTGCCTTTCACTCCAATCTAAGCAGCAACGGGCATAGGCCCTGCGTTTATTTTTGAGTTTTTCTTCATCAATCCCAAACTCTTTAAAGAAAAAAGATCCTTCAATTGTTACTTCATAATTTAAATCTGCTTTGTTTAAAAAACCTTGCTGGACTAATGAATTGGTTATTTGTACACCAACATAGCCAGCCAGATGATCGTAACAGGTTCTGGCAAAATGAATTGCCTCTTTTTCTTTATGCTCTTTGAAGGAACTGGCTGAGGTACTTGGGGAGATATTTAACAACTGTTCTATTATTTCGGCTGTTTCTCTGTTTACCAGCTTATAATAGCGATGCCTGCCATGCTTTTCGACGCTTACAAGACGTGCATCAAGCATTTTATGAAGATGGAAACTTGCTGTCTGCGGTTTAACTTTCGCAATATATGCAAGTTCACTGGCTGGGTGAATAGTTCCGTCCATTAGACTAAGCAAAATTAAAGATCTTGTATGGTCTGATAATAGTGAAGCAATTTTCGAGATGTCCGGATTCATTTTTTATTCTCCTTACAATCATATTTCGATGAACATTGAAGCCTTTAAGTCTTACAATTACAGTGTATCTAACCTTTAGGAGTGATTCAAAATGAATATGACGAACTTTCTTGAAATTAAGCCTAAAATAATGTATTACGGTACACCGACACTGCTCTTAAGTTATCATGAACGAAACTAGCTCCTTACTCGTAACACCGTAGGTTAATTTGGTTACACTGTTTACTGGAAAAGCAAACCAAATCAGAGCTACATTACGGAAGGAGCTAGTTATTATGAAGGATACCATAAAATATGTAGGTTTAGACGTTTCAAAAGAAAAAATTGCCGTTGCCATTGCAGATGAGGGTCGAGATGAGCCAAGGTATTGGGGAATGATTCCTAACACTCCGGAATCCATTAGAAAATTAGTAAAAAAGCTTGGAGAAAAAGAGAATCTTCGAGTGTGCTATGAAGCT
>NZ_JAEL01000113.1 GCF_000518885.1 Bacillus sp. J33
CATCAAGACGTCAAACCGATCTATGAAAAACGCAAAGAAACAATTGAACGAGTATTCGCAGATGCAAAAGAAAAGCATGGCATGCGTTGGACAACCCTCAGGGGACTTAAAAAAATGTCGATGCAGGCGATGCTTACTTTCGCTGCCATGAATTTGAAGAAAATGGCCAACTGGACTTGGCAAGGTCCAGAAATGGCCTAAATGATAACCTCGGAGAGGTCTGCAATTCTCTGTAATTACTTGAAGTCCTACAAAAAATGAAAAAAAGAGTTCGGAATGAGACTATTCCGAACTCTTTTTGTCTACAAACTGAAAGAGGAGAATTCTCTCCTCTTTATACCTTATTTTCTATTATCGTCCCGTTTGGCAAATGATTAGTTAGCATTTCTATTGTTGAATATCGGGGGTCATTTGTATAAAGGTTAAACCCTTGCCCATCGTGCCATAACTTAATAATAGTAGTGGTATCTTTCATATTAAAGCACGGCAACATATATGGCTTTTTGCCTCCAAATAAGCCTTTTTTAATCGCCAATTTGTAGCTGATATTATCAGAGAAGGAAAATGCATAAAATTGATTTGACGAAGCAATCCAAAAGGTTTCTTCTAATATAAACTTTAATGTATGTTCGTCATTTATGATAGCGTTGAAAACTGGGAAGCTTTTCTTCTTTGCACTTTCGAATCTTAAAGAGTATTGAATACACTCTTTTTTGAATGCATTTTCGATTTCTTCAGTTAAATCATTGTAGGGTTCAAATGTAAGATACGCTGGGAATAAAGCTTCATTGCAAATAAAATCATATAAAAATTGTCTTGTTTCGTCATCGTAATCATCATATTCTGAAGGTCCAATATATAATTTAGAAACTTTTTGTACATTATCAAATAAAATATATTCTTCGTCCGAATTAAATTCTTCCTGAGTAATATATATTTTAGACAAAATTCCCCCACCTTTATTGAAAAGTTTCAAGACTTGGTTTCTTAATTTTATCATTTTATACAGAAATAAGCTTTCAAAAATAAAACAGCATCGGCTAATTCCGATGCTGTTTTGTAGTTGAATTTAATTGCTAAATCTTATGCCATTTTGATTGCATTTTAAGAAGAAAAATTGAATTTTCCCTCCCATAACGGAATCCCTTACACGAATTGCAGCGGTTTTTTCTTTATTGCATTTGCCCATTCCCGTAGGGAAACTGACTGGAATATCCCTGGAATTGCTGATAGGACTGCTGAAGCTTCTGCTGATCAGCTGCTTCAACTTTGTACCAGCCTTTTTTGAACATAAGATTATAAAGCTCTCTTTGCTGGTTTTGTGTTTCATTAAACACAGTCAGCATGTCCTGGTAAAGGTTTTGGTGGCTCGCTTCATTCATAGCAACTGAATAAGCATTTGTCATGTGCTTTTCCATAGTAAGCAAGTCGTTTGCAAAGTCCCGGTCGTTCATTTGCGGTGTTTGGCTGACCTGGGTTTCAGTGTTTTGAATCGTATTCTGATTTTGATTCATTACTAATCCCCCTCCTAAAATTTTCTAATGGGTTTATAAGGTAAAGTTAGGATCCGCTGTCCAGCTTCCAGCCCCTCGAGACCTAGCTAAATCACTCCAGTAATCTGGGGATAGGGAGGCTTCGGCAGCGAAACATTGCAATCAAAGAAAGCTTTTGGGAGATAACCCGCGTGATTCATCTTTTTATGCTTGTCAGGCTCGTGCAGGAAGTGCTTTTAGGTGAAGTACCCTTGCTTAAGGCGCTTTTCGCTTTTTCTATTGCATTCCCACATGGTTTTGCTGGTTTAAATGAGTAAGCAGCTGTTCATAATGACGCTGATGCATTTGCCCGCAACGCTCGAAATGAACCTTTAGCTCCTGATCCTGGCACTGCTGGGCGTAAAAATGAGCCTTCTTAAATGCGAGAAGGTTCCATGAAAGCATATCCGTTAAGTACAAAGAATCCTTAGTGGAAACAACGGCAGGCGGCTGCTGCATAATGCCCTGCTGGTTTTGCATGTTCATATTTTGCTGCTGCATAGATAACCCTCCAATATTAGTATGATTGGCCGTAAAAAACAAACACTTACAGGAGTGATACTTTTATTCGAACATATCTTTCCTCTGAAAAACGCTGGTTATTCTTAAGAGGGGCTTTAGAGAATTACCTATGCCCATAATGAAAAAGGCTGGCATCAGCCAGCCCTTCGAAGCAAAGGTTTTAGTTTGATTAAACCATTTTGAATTAACGCTTATATTGGTTGTTTTGACTGTTCCTCTTTTTAGGGCCTTCCCTTTCAACAGTTGGACCGGCGTCACCTTGTACACTTGCTGCACTAACTCCAGCCCTGGATGGATCCTTCTTCATTTTTCCCATTGTTTTTCACCTCCGTTGGAATCAGCTCCTATCTGCAGGCTGCTTCGCAGGAGCTTCATATTATAGAGTGTCCAAAACAATAAAATCATTTCTCCTAAACAGTCTAAACAATCACCTTGTCCATTTGGAAAATTTCAAAACATTTCAAAATTCAGCCTCAAAATCATTGCGTAAATTTTGCAAATATTTTATAGTTATAACTAACAGGACTCATTCAGATCAGATGGATATTTTTTTGAGAATAAAATGAATGAGTGTTCATTCAAAAAATCAAAGGGGGAAATAAAGTTGATCCAACAAATTAAAAAAGCTGCAGTTTTGGGATCTGGTGTAATGGGTTCAGGAATTGCTGCGCACCTGGCCAATATTGGAATACCAACATTATTGCTGGATATCGTACCTCGTGAATTAACAGATGCTGAAAAAGCAAAAGGGCTAACCCTTGAAGATAAAGCGGTGCGCAACCGAATCAGTGAAAGCAGCCGCCTGAAATTATTAAAGCAAAAACCCGCTCCGCTAACTTCGAAAAAGAATCTTGCCCTGATTGAAGCAGGCAATTTTGAAGATGATATGGAACGCCTTAAAGATGTTGATTGGATAATCGAAGTCGTTGTAGAAAATTTAAATATCAAGAAACAGGTCTTTGAAAAAGTGGACCAGTACAGAAAGCCCGGAAGCATTGTCAGTTCCAACACTTCAGGAATCTCTGTTGAAGCCATGTCTGAAGGCCGCACAGAGGATTTCCAGAAACACTTTCTTGGCACACACTTCTTTAATCCGCCCCGTTACTTAAAGCTATTAGAAGTAATCCCAACTAAGAACACGAATCCTGAAGTGCTTTCGTTTATAAAGCAATTTGGTGAAGACGTACTGGGCAAAGGTGTTGTAGAAGCGAAGGATACGCCAAACTTTATCGCTAACCGCATCGGCACCTACGGACTTTTGGTCACTGTTCAGGAAATGCTGAAGGGCGGCTACAGTGTCGGTGAAGTCGATTCCGTTACAGGACCGCTGATCGGACGGCCAAAAAGTGCAACATTCAGAACGCTTGATGTAGTAGGGCTTGATACATTTATACACGTTGCCAACAACGTTTATGAGCAAGTGGAAGGAAAAGAGAAAGAAGTATTTGAAGTGCCTGGCTTTATGAAAGCCATGCAGGAAAAAGGCTGGCTAGGAAGCAAATCCGGGCAGGGCTTCTTCTTCAAAAAAGGAAAAGAAATTCTTGAACTTGATCCTGAAAGCCTGGAGTACGGACCGCGTAAAAAGCTTAAAACAGCTTCTGTGGAAATGAGCAAGCAGGAAAAAGGAACTGCCAGAAAGATGAAAGCGCTTGTTTATGCGGATGATCGGGCAGGCCGGCTTTTATGGAATATTCTTAGCCCGGCATTGCTATACTCAGCGCAATTGCTTGGAGAAATTGCAGATGACATCACTGCGATTGACCGTGCGATGAAATGGGGATTTGGCTGGGAGCTGGGTCCATTTGAATCATGGGATGCAATTGGTGTAGAAAAGTCTGTTCAGAAAATGAAGGAATCTGGTGAAGAAGTGCCATCATGGATAAAAGACATGCTCGAGAAAGGCTTCACATCATTTTATAAGGAAGAGGATGGCCAGCAGTTTTTCTATCATAATGGAGAATATAAAGTAATTGAAGAAAATCCAAAGGTCATTAACTTGAAACAGCTTAAAAAGCAAAAAGGTGTTATTAAAAAGAATAGCGGTGCAAGCCTGATTGACTTGGGGGATGGAGTTGCCCTGCTGGAATTCCACTCGCAAAGCAATGCGATTGGGCTTGATATTATCCAAATGATTAATTTTGCAGTTGATGAAGTGGAGAAAAATTATAAAGGGCTTGTGATCGGGAACCAGGGCAAAAATTTCTGTGTTGGCGCCAACCTGGGAATGATACTAATGGAAGCACAGGATGATAATATCTATGAGCTTGATATGGTTGTCCGCCATTTCCAAAATGCGATGATGAAAATTAAATACAGCTCCAAACCTGTTGTTGCTGCTCCATTTGGAATGACGCTTGGCGGAGGTGCAGAAGTTTGTCTTCCTGCAGCACATATTCAGGCATCAAGCGAAACGTATATGGGGCTTGTAGAAGTTGGTGTAGGGCTGATCCCAGGCGGAAGCGGAAACAAAGAGCTATATATTAAGCATCTTGAAAGCATGCCGGCTGGTGTGGAATTTGACCTTCAAAAGGTAGCCAATAAAGTATTTGAATCAATTGCAATGGCAAAGGTTTCTACTTCGGGTGAAGAAGCTCGCGATAATAATTTCCTGAATATTGCAGATGACATTAGCGTTAACGGAGACCACCTTCTCCATGATGCCAAACAGGCTGTCCTTGCTCTGCATGAAAAAGGCTACAAGCCCCGTGTCCGCAAGAAGGTGCCAGTAGTCGGAGAAACAGGCTACGCGACCCTGCTGCTAGGTGCACATGCCATGTTCCAATCAGGCTATATTTCAGAGCATGATCTAAAAATCGCAAAAAAATTAGCGTATGTGATTGCCGGCGGTAAAGTGCCATACGGAACGGAAGTAGATGAACAATACTTGCTTGATTTGGAACGGGAAGCATTCTTAAGCCTGGTCGCTGAACCTAAATCGCAGCAGCGGATGCAGCACATGCTTTTAAAAGGAAAGCCGCTGCGGAACTAATTTAATAGATTACAACATTGACAGAAAGAGAGGGAATAGAATGAGAGAAGCGGTAATTGTGGCAGGTGCCAGGACACCGGTTGGCAAAGCAAAGAAAGGTACGCTTGCAAATGTAAGGCCGGACGATTTAGGTGCACTAGTCGTAAAGGAAACATTGAGGCGTGCAGGGAATTACGAAGGAAATATCGATGACTTGATCATTGGGTGTGCAATGCCCGAGGCAGAACAGGGCTTGAATATGGCAAGGAATATAGGAGCACTAGCCGGACTTTCCCACGAGGTCCCGGCAATCACCATTAATCGTTATTGCTCTTCAGGGCTGCAGTCAATTGCATATGCTGCTGAAAAAATCATGATTGGCCATGCGGATACAATCATCGCTGGCGGAGCCGAATCTATGAGTCTGGTGCCGATGATGGGCCATGTGGTCCGCCCGAACGCCAAATTGGCAGAATCAGCGCCGCAGTACTACATGGGTATGGGGCATACAGCAGAGGAAGTAGCAAAGAAATATGGAATTTCCAGAGAGGATCAGGATGCTTTTGCCGTAAGAAGCCACCAGAGGGCAGCGAAAGCGATTCAGGAAGGCCGTTTCGCAGATGAAATCGTTCCTGTAGATGTCACTTTAAGATCTATTGGCAAAGATAATAAGCTGGCAGAAAAAACGATCCAATTCAGCCAGGATGAAGGGGTTCGCCCTGACTCTACAGTTGAAGCGCTGGGGAAACTGCGCCCAGCCTTCTCGGTAACTGGCACGGTCACAGCAGGAAACTCCTCACAAACAAGTGATGGAGCTGCAGCAGTTATGGTTATGGACCGTGAAAAAGCTAAAATCTCAGGCCTCCAGCCAATGGCTAAATTCAGAAGTTTTGCTGTTGGAGGAGTCCCTCCTGAAATCATGGGTGTAGGGCCTGTCGTCGCCATACCGAAAGCACTAAAGCTAGCGGGGCTGGAGCTTTCCGACATCGGCTTGTTCGAATTGAATGAAGCCTTTGCTTCACAATCTATTCAGATTATTAGAGAGCTGGGATTGGATGAAGAAAAAGTGAATGTTAACGGCGGAGCAATTGCTCTTGGACATCCGCTTGGATGTACAGGTGCCAAGCTGACATTATCGCTGATACATGAGATGAAGCGCCGCAATCAGCAATTTGGTGTCGTAACAATGTGTATTGGCGGAGGAATGGGAGCGGCTGGAGTATTTGAGCTTCTATAATACTTAAAGGCTGTTTTCTTAAAGTTTAGTAAAGCTTGAGCCATAAGCTAAAACAAAAATCCAAAAGGAAAGAGAATGCTTTAAAAAATATCGGAGAAAAGCCTCTTCAGGCTTTCTCCCCCAATATGGAATGGAGGAAAATTAACATGTCTAATCAAACTGAAAACCTAATTAAAGGCGGCAGCTTTTTAATCGAAGATGTTTCCTATGATCGTGTGTTTACACCGGAAGATTATACTGATGAACAGGTTATGATTGCGAAAACAACAGAGGACTATGTTGTTAATGAAGTAGTGCCTCAAATTGAGCATTTAGAAAATCATGAGTTTGACCGATCTGTTAAATTATTGAAGCAAGCAGGCGAACTTGGCCTTTTAGGTGCGGATGTACCGGAAGAATACGGCGGACTTGCATTGGATAAAGTCAGCTCAGCTTTAATTGCTGAAAAAATGGCGCGCGCCGGAGGATTCTCCATCTCCCATGGTGCCCATGTAGGAATCGGTTCCCTTCCAATCGTGCTATTCGGAAACGAAGACCAAAAGCAAAAATATCTTCCTGCCTTGGCTACTGGAGAAAAGCTCGCGGCATATGCATTGACTGAACCAAGCTCAGGTTCTGACGCACTTGGCGCAAAAACGACAGCCAAGCTGAATGCTGAGGGCACTCACTATGTACTGAACGGCGAAAAGCAATGGATAACAAATGCAGGATTTGCAGATGTATTCGTTGTGTATGCAAAAATTGATGGAGAGCATTTTTCTGCATTCATCGTTGAGAGAGAATTCCCTGGCGTATCTGTAGGGGCTGAAGAAAAGAAAATGGGGATCAAGAGTTCATCCACCCGCACATTAATCCTTGAAGATGCTCAAGTGCCGAAAGAAAACCTGCTTGGTGAATTCGGCAAAGGCCATGTAATTGCATTTAATATCTTAAATATTGGCCGTTATAAGTTAGGTGTAGGTGCAGTCGGCGGGGCCAAGCGCGCATTTGAATTAGCAGCTCAATATGCAAACCAGCGCCAGCAGTTCAAAACACCAATTGCACAATTCAACCTGACAAAAGAAAAGTTCGGAACAATGGCTTCGAAAATTTATGCAGCTGAAAGTGCTGTGTACCGTACGGTAGGCTTATTCGAAGACCGCATGAGCAAGCTTACTGACGAAGAAGTAAAAGACGGTAAAGAAGTGGCGAAATCCATCGCGGAATATGCCATTGAATGTTCTATGAACAAATTTTTCAATACGGAAGTCCTTGACTATGTGGCAGATGAAGGCGTGCAAATCCATGGCGGATACGGTTTCATGGCGGAATATGAAATTGAAAGAGCCTACCGTGACTCCCGCATTAACCGTATCTTCGAAGGAACAAATGAAATTAACCGTCTATTGGTGCCAGGCACCTACCTGCGCAAAGCATTAAAAGGAGAGCTTCCATTATTCCAGAAAGCCCAAGCGCTGCAGGAAGAGCTTATGATGATGATGCCTGAAGAGCCTGGCGATGAGCCATTGGCACAGGAAAAATATTTAGTAAAAAATGCGAAGAAGATCGGCTTGCTTGCTGCAGGCCTGGCTGCTCAAAAATACGGAAAGGCTCTTGATAAAGAGCAAGAAGTTCTTGTAAACATTGCTGATATTATTTCAAATGCCTATGCAATGGAATCCGTTGTTCTTCGTACAGAAAAGGCCATTGAAAAAGCAGGTCTTGAAAAGAGCAAGCAGAAGCTTCTTTACACGCAAATTTTCTGCCAGGAAGCATTCAACAAAATCGGGCAGGATGCAAAAGAAACGCTCGTTGCGGTTGAAAATGGCGATGCCCTTCGAATGATGATGTCTGCGCTTCGCAAATTTACGCGCCACACGCCAATCAACGTAATTGCGAAGAAGCGTGAAGCAGCAGAGAAGCTTATTGATGCAGAACGTTTCGTAGTTTGATTATAGCGGGTCCCCTTCTCAAGAAGGGGGCTTTACTTTTTTAAGGCTGTTTTTCGTAAAGTTTGTTGCTTTTTCGGGTGGCAAATTAAGGAAAATCAACAGGCGAGTTTAACAGAGTCTAAAACTTTTAAAATTCCTGCAGGAACATGAAGAAAAATGTCGAATATAAACCTGGTGTTCATTGTCATCCATTTGTGGTAGTATTCAATTAAAAGGCAGCAATTTTTTAAAAAGCCTGGATATGCTAACATTGGGTGGTGAAAAAATGGCGTTGACTTTTTATTGGTATCCTAAATGCGGGACATGCCGAAAAGCCAAGAAATGGCTCGATGAACATAACTTGCCTTATGAAGAAGTACATATTGTGGAGAATCCGCCTTCACGAAGCGAGCTAGAAGCGCTTTATAAAAATAGCGGGCTGGAATTAAAAAAGTTCTTTAATACAAGTGGACAGAAATACAGGGAGCTTGGTTTAAAGGACAAAGTGAAAAACTCTTCGGAAGAGGAACTGCTCGATATTTTGGCTACAGACGGCATGCTGATTAAGCGCCCGCTTTTAACGGATGGCCAAAAGACTACAGTTGGGTTTAAGGAAGAGGATTATGAAAAGGTATGGCTTTCATAGTAGGCTAAATTAAGCTCTGCTGGGCCATCATGAATGAAGCGATCGATTTAAAGATCATAAATTGGAAATAAAAAATGGAGGGATAAGTTATGAGCACACCAAAAGAATTACGTTATTCAGAAGAGCATGAGTGGGTAAAGACAGAAGACGGGAAAGTCCGCATCGGGATTACGCATTTCGCGCAATCAGAGCTTGGTGATATTGTATTCGTTGAGCTTCCGGAAGTTGGCGATGAGCTAACTGCAGATGAGCCTTTTGGAAGCGTTGAGTCTGTAAAGACAGTTTCTGAACTTTACGCTCCTGTCAGCGGAAAAGTTGTTGAAGTTAATGAAGAACTGAATGACAATCCTGAATTCGTAAACGAATCTCCATACGAAAAAGCATGGATGGTGGTTGTTGAACCTTCAGACATTAGCGAAGTAGACAAGCTAATGACAGCTGAGCAATACGAGGAAATGACAAACGAAGACTAATTTACTGGAAAAGCCGGTTCAATTATGAACTGGCTTTTTATTTTGAAAGATAAGAAAGTATAACTTTGAACTTCGATAACTGTCTAGCTCCGGCACTCTATCGACTCGACGTGCTTCCCTTCCCTCGTCTACGACGACGCACACAGGATGGAGCGCTATAAGTCAGCATCGAATCGCTTTAAGTGCTCCTGCCCACAGCTTATTCAAGGAGCGTCGTACAGCTCGCCGTAAAGCACATGATGTAAACTCAGAGCTGTTATTCATGATGAATTTCCATGTAGCTGCTTCGCTCTTCGTGTTTCCTTTATCTCAGAATAAGGAACTCAGACTAAAAGCGCCACGTCCTCCCAAAAGCTAACGCTTTCGGTCGTGCGATGCTAAAGCTGATGAAGCTTTCCTTGTCCTGTGGGCCTCAGTCCACCACGCTCCGTCGATGCGCTGCTCAAGGAAAGCTCCTAAGAATAAGCTTCGCATGAACAAGCGGCTTTTGGCTTGTTCCGAAGGGTGCCTTCGCTTTTCTTATGGGAGCTGCACACCATTGCCTTTAATTGCTATTTTTCTTTTAAAGAGATAGGGCAAAACTAGTACTACCGAAAGGCATGAAAGGATTGGTTACCCATGACATTGAAACCGAAGAAAATCGATATTACAGACCGGGTTGTCGGAAAGCTTAAAAATAATGAAATTGAGCTTTACCTTGAAAATGAAAAAATAGGACAAATCAGTTTGCCCGAAGGCTCTTCTTTTAATCTGACACATCATTTTGAAACTGACCAGCAAAAAATTTATCAGAACGTTTCTGTTACAGATGAGGCGCAAAAGCGCTATACGGACTGTGACGAAGGCGGCTGGTGCTAATTTCGTAAACAGCGGGATCTTTTCCGCTGTTTATTTAATATGCTAAAGCAATGGAGAAGAGCATACATTAGAATAGGCAAATTAGGGAGGTATACAAAAAGCCCGCCAAAATGCGGAAGCTTGAGCTAGCTCTTTGTATAAGTGGTGAAAAGAGCCTTTATATTTGAACTGTACAGATGCAAAATTTTGATCAAGCCCGCATTATTTTTCGCAAAAAGCATTTCAATTTCAATTAAGCGAAGTAATTATATAAGTCAGCACGGGCCTTCTGCACAAATTAGGCAGGAGATTTACACCATAATCGAGAATATTGAATATATTAGGATAAAAACCAAATAGTTTTACCAGCTTTTTACTGTAATGCATTTCAGCTTCAAAATAACTCCTTTCAGGTGATGATGATGAATGAGGCAATTCCGGAAAAAGTTATTATTGTTGAGGGCAAGTCGGATAAAACAAAGGTTAAGAATATTATAAGAGAACCCGTTGAAATTATTTGCACAAACGGCACAATCAGCATAACAAAACTGGACGAATTAATTGACACACTGTTTGATAAGGATGTATATATATTGGTGGATGCTGACTCAGCCGGGGAAAAACTGAGAAAGCAGTTCAAAAGAGAGTTTCCCGAAGCAGAGCATCTTTACATCGACAGGATGTACAGAGAAGTAGCCACAGCTCCTGAGCATCATTTGGCAACGGTTTTGCTGGGGGCAAACATTGATGTTTATACACAGTATTTAGATAGATAAGGATGATAAAATGCAGGAATGGTCGCGGCATGAGATCGAGGAAGCGGTTAATGGGCAAAAAAACGCTCTCTTATATTTATACACGCCTATGTGCGGAACCTGCCAAATGGCAGGAAAGATGCTGGCAGTAGCCGCTGAACTGCTGCCTGATCAGGAAATTGGGAAAGCCGATTTAAATTATATGCCGGAAATCGCTGAACAGTGGGGAATTGAAAGCGTCCCCTGCCTCATCATCTTTAAAAAAGGAAATGTACATGAAAAGCTCTATGCATTTCGTTCGGTCCCTTACTTATTGGAGAAGATAAGAAATATATAGAGCGAGCGGCTGTTGCGAATAACATCCGGATGCCGCTTAAAATGACAAAACCCAGGCGTTCATCGCCTGGGTTTTGTTTGTTGAAAATAGTCAATTTTCCCGATTATTGATCCTCATTTTTCTAGGTTTCATAATACTTTTTCTTCACTTTTAGAAGCTTCAATAAGACAAAACCTGCAAATCTGGCAGTCAAAGCTGTATGATCCGACATATTTCCCGAGAAATGAAAGACATTTCCTTTTGATAAGCAGGTACTGTCTTCCTTTATTGCTTCATTTGTCGAACAAAAATAAAAGGATTGGATGGCTTGCCCACTGAATATAAAAGGAAAGATCCATTACGAGAGGTGAGCCTATGGAAGACTTAGCAGATGCATTTGTGAGGGAAGCACAAAAAAAAGGCCATGTAGGATATTTATTAAGAAACTCAACCTTTTCTATGCTTATCCAGGCGGGGAATAAAAGCATCCCGCTTCAGATTTCGAATGGGGAAATAAAGAAGGCTAGCCGGGCAAGGAATTTTGATATTAGAATGACGGGTTCAGAAGAGGCAGTGCTTTCTTTAATAGCCGGAAAGATAAAGCTCAGGGAGGCATTGTCGCGGGATGAAATCATAATGGATACAACTTTTCGAAAAAAACTGCTGCTTGAATCTCTTTTCTGTTTAAGCAAGTTTTCTTATAAAAACACTTGACCATTTTTTAAATGCTATGATAATATCACTATAATCCGAATTAACTGAATATTCTTATCAAGAGTGGCGGAGGGACTGGCCCGACGAAGCCCGGCAACCGGTAATCTACACGGTGCTAAATCCAGCAGAGCAAATGGCTCTGAAAGATAAGAAGAGATTATACAGCCCTCTTCTTGTGAAGAGGGCTTTTTCAAATCTTCTATATTTAACAGAACAAAATATTTAAATAGAGGAGAGAAAAAGATGACTGACAAACAAAAAAGGTACCGTTTCGAAACAATTGGCGTACATGGGGGATTGAAGCCTGATCCTGTTACTGGGGCTAGGGCATTGCCGATTTACCAAAATAATGCGTATCAATTTAAAGATACTGAACATGCCGCAAATCTGTTCGCCTTAAAGGAGCCTGGATATATCTATAGCCGGATACATAATCCGACAGTAAGTGTATTTGAAGAGAGAGTGGCTTTGCTTGAAGGCGGTGTCGGTGCACTGGCCCTTGCCAGCGGGCAGTCCGCCATCACCCTGGCAATCCTTAACCTTGCCCAGGCTGGTGATGAAATTGTTACTGCCTCCAATTTATATGGCGGTACTTACAATTTGTTTGCAGTTACACTTCCCAAGTATGGAATTAATGTAAAGTTTGTGGACCCGGATGATCCTGAAAACTTCCGCAATGCGATTACAGATAAAACGAAGGCTGTATTTGCTGAAACGATTGGAAATCCTAGTTTGAAAGTACTGGATATAGAAAAGATAGCTGATATTGCCCATGAAAACGGTGTTCCTTTAATTGTGGATAATACTTTTGCTACACCTTATTTATGCCGTCCAATTGAGCATGGAGCAGATGTTGTTATCCACTCCGCCACTAAATGGCTGCTTGGCAATGGAACAACAATGGGAGGCATTATTGTAGATGGAGGGAAGTTTGACTGGAATTCACCAAAGTTCCCTGGATTTACAGAACCGGACCCTAGCTACCATAACATTGTTTATAGCGAGGCAATTGGGGATGCTGCCTATATCATTAAAGCCCGTGTTCAGCTGTTAAGGGACCTGGGGCCTGCAATGAGCGCACAAAGTGCATTCCAATTCACCCTGGGGCTTGAGACTCTGCATGTCAGAATGAAGGAACATATTGCCAATACCAACAAAGTGGTTGAATACCTGGAAGCCCATCCTGCGGTAAATTGGGTGCTTTATCCAGGGCTTGAAAGCCACCGTGATAAAGCACTCGCAGACAAGTATTTGCCTAAAGGAGCAGGTGCTGTAGCTGTTTTTGGAATAGCCGGCGGCAGAGAAGCAGGCGCAAAACTGATCAACACTCTTCAGCTTTGGGCTCATGTAGCCAATGTTGGGGATGCAAAGAGCCTGATCATCCATCCGGCAAGCACAACCCATCAGCAGCTTGATAAAGAAGGGTTAAAGGCTGCGGGGGTACCTGAAGACTTAATCCGGATTTCTATCGGCATTGAAAATGCGGAGGATCTTATTGAGGACTTGGAACAAGCAATCGAAGCCGCGACAGGCATTACTTCACTTGCAGCGAAAGCTTAATACAAGCAAGGAAAATTTACCATTCATTTTTTTCAAAAAGTTTAAAATTTCATCGTTGACACCTTTTTAATGGCTATGATACGATAGCAAACGTAATTAAAAACTGCTTAATCCATTTAAAGTATTAATTTAATATAGAACGTTATGCTCTTATCAAGAGAGGTGGAGGGAAGTGCCCTATGAAGCCCGGCAACCGTCATTAAGTTGAAAAGGTGCCAATTCACTCAAAGCATTGCTTTGACAGATGAGAGAAAGGACTTAAATGATTAATGCCTTTCTGCTCATGTGCAGAAAGGCATTTTTTGTTTAAGCGCATGAAAGCTCTTCAAGAGCCAGAAACTAGGGAAATATAAGTAGTCTTTTAATTATAATTGTATCTTTCATATAAAGAGGTGAAACACACGTTGATTTCCATAAAAGATGTTAAGAAGATTTACTCTTCTAAAAAGGGCCAGGTAAAAGCAGTTGATGACGTAAACCTGGAGATTAAAGAAGGGGAGATCTTCGGTGTGATTGGATATAGCGGTGCAGGGAAAAGTACACTGATCCGCATGCTGAACGGCCTTGAGCTTCCTACTCAAGGAAGTGTAACGGTTGCTGGCAATGAAGTTTCAAAAATAAAGGGAAGTAAACTAAGAAAAGCCCGGCAGGAAATAAGCATGATTTTTCAGCATTTCAACCTATTATGGTCCAGAACAGTCAGGGATAATATTGCATTTCCCCTTGAAATTGCTGGAGTGTCACGCCAGGAAAGACTGAAAAGAGTGGACGAACTCATAAAACTTGTTGGCCTTGAAGGCAGAGAGGATGCGTATCCTTCACAGCTGAGCGGCGGGCAAAAGCAAAGGGTTGGGATTGCAAGAGCGCTTGCCAATAACCCGAAAGTGCTGCTATGTGATGAGGCAACATCTGCACTTGATCCACAGACAACCGATTCTATTTTGGACCTGCTTGTTGATATCAATGAGCGCCTCGGATTAACCATTGTTTTGATTACACATGAAATGCACGTAATCCGCAAAATTTGCCATCGCGTTGCTGTTATGGAAGGCGGACAGATTGTTGAAATAGGGCCTGTACTTGATGTATTTAAAAATCCGAAAGCGACAATTACAAAGCGCTTTGTCCAGCAGGTTACTGAGCCTGAAGAAACAAAGGAAACCATTGACCACTTAGTGGATATATATCCGCGGGGAAAAGTAGTGCAGCTTGGATTTGTCGGTGAAGCAGCAGAACAGCCGCTAATTACGAATTTGATCCGTAATTTTCAGGTGACGGTCAATATCCTTCAAGGGAAAATTTCACAAACGCAAAATGGTTCATACGGTACTTTGTTCATCCATTTAGATGGCGAAACCGAGGAAGTTGCCAAAGCGATTGATTATATCCATTCTCAGCAGGTTGGCGTGGAGGTGATTTCCAATGCTTAACGAATGGTTTCCAAATGTGAAATGGGACTCCATGTGGGAAGCTACCATGGAAACCCTATATATGACCGCTATATCTGTTGTGGCAACATTTGTTTTGGGAGCGATATTGGGGCTTCTGCTCTTCCTGACTTCCAAGGGGAATATTTGGGAAAATGTTGCGGTCAATAAAGTCATTTCTGCTTTTGTGAATATTTTCCGTTCCATTCCGTTTATTATCTTAATTGTTTTATTAATCCCTTTTACCAAGTTCTTAGTCGGAACCATGATTGGAGAAGATGCAGCACTGCCTGCACTGATTATTGGGGCAGCGCCATTTTATGCCCGTATGGTTGAAATCGGATTAAGAGAAATTGACAAAGGTGTTATTGAAGCCGCGAAGTCAATGGGTGCAAAGACTAGCACTATAATTTGGAAGGTTCTTCTTCCTGAATCAATGCCAGCACTTGTTTCGGGCATTACTGTTACAGCCATTGCACTTGTTGGTTACACAGCCATGGCAGGTGTTATCGGTGCAGGAGGCCTGGGAAACCTTGCTTATCTTGAAGGGTTCCAGAGAAGCCGCAATGATGTTACGTTAATGGCGACCATTATTATTTTACTCATCGTATTTATCATCCAGTTTATTGGAGATTTAATTACAACAAAATTAGACAAACGATAGGAGAGATTAACATGAAAAAGTGGGCATCACTTGTTCTTGCACTAGTTGTGGCGTTAGTGCTTTCAGCATGCGGAGCATCCGAAGAAGAAGGCACTAACGCAGGCGAAGGCGGAGAAAGCAAAGAAAGCACTAAAATTACTGTAGGGGCTTCCAACGTGCCGCATGCGGAAATTCTTGAAGAAGCAAAGCCTCTTCTTGAGGAAAAAGGATTTGAACTTGATGTTGTTCCATTCCAGGACTATGTATTGCCAAACCAGGCTTTAGAATCTGAGGAGCTTGATGCGAACTATTTCCAGCACATTCCTTACCTTGAATCTCAAAAAGCAGAACATGGCTATGATTTTACAAATGCAGGCGGTATCCATATCGAGCCAATTGGTGTGTATTCCCAAAAATATAAGAACCTTGAAGAGCTTCCGGAAGGCGCAACTATCATCATGAGCAACTCTGTAGCTGATCATGGCCGTATTTTATCCATGCTTGAAGCAGAAGGGCTTATTACTTTAAACGAAGATGTTGAAAAAACAGAGGCTACACTTGAAGACATTAAAGATAATCCTAAAAAGCTAAAATTTGATACAGAATATGAAGCTTCCCTTCTTCCGCAAATCTATAACAATGGTGAAGGCGATGCTGTTCTGATCAACTCCAACTATGCGATTGATGCCGGGTTGAATCCGCTAGAAGATTCAATTGCAATCGAGGACAAAGAGTCACCATATGTAAACGTAATTGCAGTCCGCAGCGGAGATGAAGAAAAAGAAGGCATTAAAGCTCTTGTAGAAGTGCTTCGTTCTAAAGAAATCCAGGATTTCATTCTTGAAAAATACGAAGGAGCCGTTGTACCGGTTTCTGAGTAATATAGATGTAAAAAAGCAGGCGAAAAATCATGCCTGCTTTTTTGTATGCTGTGATTTTCCATTAAATATCCCTGTCATTGCATGCTGCAGCCCGCATAGTTTGAAAAACAATCAAACATACTAACCTTGATAATAACTTGAATGGAGTGGAGCAAATGGAACATTATCACGAACCTTCAAACTCAATCGAAGCGGCTCTTCTTGATTATAAAGAAGGCTTAGGTGTGTTTACTGAAAAAATGCCTGATTTAGCGGAGCACTATAATGCTTTCACGGAAGCTTGCTTTAAAGAAGGAACACTAAGCCAAAAGCAGAAGCAGCTTATTGCCCTTGGAATCAGCTTGTATTCACAGGATGAGTACTGCATCATCTACCATACAAAAGGATGCCTTGACCAGGGAGCATCAGAGGAAGAAATTCTCGAAGCAGTAGGTGTTACGGCAGCCTTCGGCGGCGGTGCAGCCATGAGCCAGGCGGTTACCCTTGTCCAGGAAGCTATGACAGAATTGAATCAGCTTAAACAATAGATCAAAACCAAGAGGTTGACTCAAAAGGTCGTTGAACGACGACTCTTTTGAGTCAGTTTTTTATTTTGAGATCATTTTGTCCTCAATTTCGAGTAACTTATTCAAAATTAGGAGAGATATCCCNATTTATCCTCCTAAACCTTCACTCTTTTTACCTGTTTTGTAGAAGATCATCCCACTTTTTTAAATTGTGGGCAACACAAATAAGACCCCAATCCGTGGTGTTTTTGGATAGGCCTCTTAGAGAAAACCGGTTGAATTTTCGGTTGTGTTTAATTTGTCCAAAGACGGGCTCGACATCTATTTTT
>NZ_JAEL01000114.1 GCF_000518885.1 Bacillus sp. J33
ATCGTTGCCTTGGTGAGCCGTTACCTCACCAACTAGCTAATGCGCCGCGGGCCCATCTGTAAGTGATAGCCGAAACCATCTTTCAGCTTTCCCTCATGTGAGGGAAAGAATTATCCGGTATTAGCCCCGGTTTCCCGGAGTTATCCCAGTCTTACAGGCAGGTTGCCCACGTGTTACTCACCCGTCCGCCGCTGACGGTCTGGGAGCAAGCTCCCATCCGTCCGCTCGACTTGCATGTATTAGGCACGCCGCCAGCGTTCGTCCTGAGCCAGGATCAAACTCTCCATATAAGAGTTGATTAAGCTCATAAGTTGTCTTTTCAAAAAAAGACTAAAGAATTAACGTTGACGTTTTTGTTCGTTCAGTTTTCAAAGATCAATCTGCCGCTCGAGGCGACTTTATTAATATATCATTCTCACAACCATATGTCAACACTTTTCTAAGATGTTTTTCAACTCGTTGTGACGACTTTTAATATCTTATCACCACACTATATAACTGTCAACACTATTACCCAAAAAATTTAAAGTAAAAAACAGCCGCTTTTTATGCGGCTGTCATTCTCATATCACCCATGTTTGAATAGCCACAAGAGCAAATAATCCTGGAATGCCTAAAAAACCGGATATGGCTGAAGTAGCCAGGTTAATTGGAACATGTATGCCGAACTGGTTCCCAAAAGCATTTAAGAAAAATAAAAAGAGCGCTCCTATGATAAGTTTAATGGCTCCCTGTCCAATTAATCTTATCGGTTTTACAGGTGCTCCTATAAATAGAAGCACTAATATTAATCCTCCCAAAATGGAGATCACAACTATAGGATCCAAAAGAAAAATCCTCCTCTCAGGAAACTTGTACTACTAATTTATGATTAGCGTGTGCAAAAAAGACCTTTAGAGGAGGACAAGTATAAAGTTTTATTGCCTATTTTATCAAAACACATTCCTGCCAATCGCAAAAACTGGCAAAATGATTTACATACGTACCTTTACATTTCTCTTTTTTGCTTCTTTAAATAGAAAGAAGTATTTTGCTTCAGCCAGCTTTGCCTGGCTGATTGCTTCAGGCGAAGGGTCAAAGCTTTTTTCAGTTAATGACTTCTGATTGTTCCAGTCCGCCTTTAACCGGCTCAGCTGCTCTAATAGCTTCTCATCAAATTCCTTGCGAAGCCACCCTTTTCTTTTAAAAAACATGGATCACGCCTCCGTGTTTAAACTTCTCTTCTTCCTTCCAACGCCTTTGATAAAGTTACTTCGTCAGCATACTCCAGATCTCCTCCGACCGGCAAGCCATGTGCTATTCGTGTAGCCCTAATTCCGGAAGGCTTAATCAAACGGGAAATATACATGGCTGTCGCTTCCCCTTCAATATTCGGATTTGTAGCAAGAATAATCTCTTGAACGGTTTCATCCTGCAGCCGCTTCAATAAATCAGGTATATTGATATCTTCAGGCCCAATCCCATCCATTGGAGAAATCGCTCCATGAAGGACATGGTACAAACCATTGTATTCCTTCATTTTTTCCATCGCTATGACATCTTTAGGATCCTGAACTACACAAATAACCGATCGATCGCGCCTTTGATCTTCACATATATAACAGGGATCCTGATCAGTAATATGACCGCATACAGAGCAATATGACAAATTCCTCTTTGCATTTACGAGTGCCTTTGCAAAATCAAGTACAGTATCTTCCTTCATACTCAAAACAAAAAACGCCAGACGTGCAGCCGTTTTAGGGCCAATTCCAGGCAGTTTCATAAAGCTGTCAATCAGCTTTGATATTGGTTCAGGATAATGCATCTATTTTTCCTCCTATTAAGAAAAGCGGAAGGCGCCTGCCTAAGATGAACGCAGACTAAAAACGCCACGTCCTGTGGCACCGTCTGCATGATCGCATCCTGCGGGCCTCAAGCATAAGCCGAAGGCGCCTGGAGCCAGACAGTTATCGAAGTCTAAAGTTATACATTCTTCTTATCTGTTAAAAGGAAAAGCGCCGCGAGCAAAGAGTCCGCTGAAAATAAATTCCTCAGACAATGTTCGCTGGCGCCCGGCCTGTCCCTCTTATCTGCACCGATTCATTTATCAATACAGCAAGCAATCTTTCAGGAATTATGATTAAAACATTCCTGGCAGGTTCATTCCTTTAGTAAATTGCCCCATTGTATCGTTTGTTAGTTCATCCGCTTTTTTCAGAGCATCGTTCGTAGCAGCAAGCACGAGATCCTGAAGCATGTCGATATCTTCCGGATCTACAACTTCTTCTTTAATATTCACTTCTAAAACCTGTTTATGGCCAGATACGATGACGGTAACCATACCGCCGCCAGCTGTTCCTTCAATTTTCTTTTCTCCTAGCTCTTCCTGTGCTTGAGCCATCTTTTTTTGCATTTTTTGCATTTGCTTCATCATATTTTGCATATTTCCCATTCCACCGCGCATTGTATATTACCTCCAGATATTTTATTCTTTAATTTCAATTAATTCAGGACCAAACAGCTTTACCGCTTCAGCTACATGAGGCTCTTCCTCACTTTTGCTGAAACCTTCGCCTGCATCGTCTCCATCACGCTGGTTACGAAGGAAATCCTCCCTGACCTTTTGCCATTGGTCATCCGGAATTCCGACCAGCTGCAATCTTTTTCCTATGAGCTCAAATAAAACATTAGTTAATATTTCCAAAAACTTGTTATTCTCCATCGCCATTTGACAGTGAATTTCATACTTGAATTTTACTATAAGAGCAGACTCTGATGCAGCAACCGGCTCAGCCTCATTTAAAAGGGCTGCCTGGGAGCGCATTTGATTATGGACAAGCCTGTCAAGCATTTCACCCCATCGGCTCTTCACGGCAATCAAGTCGCTTTTGGTAGCATTTTTTAAAACCTCATTCACTTTTCCAACAGGGGCCTGAAACCCTTTGCGCGAGCTTCTTTGCGGCTTTTTCTGGACGGCAGCTGCAGCGCCGTCATCTTTTGCCGCAATGCCATTTTTCTTTAATTCAGCCAGTTCATATTGCAGCTGTTCTATTTTTTGCACTAGCGGCTGAATGTCTGCAGATTGTGCGGATTTTTCGCTTTTTTCAAGCTGGCAAAGCTTCACAATGGCTACTTCAAGAAAAATCCTAGGGTGATTTGTCCAACGCATTTCCTGCTGGGCTTTATTTAAAACTTCAATCAGCCCGTAGAGTTCTTCCGGATCCATTTCTTGGGAAAGCTGTTGGAACTCTTCGTCAAGCATGACTCTCTCCAGAGATTCCTCAAGCCTTGGGGCAGCTTTGTATAAGAGCATATCCCGATAGTACAGAATAAAATCCTCAATAAAACGGGAGGGATCCTTCCCCTGGAAAAGAAGTTCCTCAAGAAACTCCAAGCCTGATGCTGCATCCCTTTCCCTTACAGCTTTGGCCAGTTTATTCAAGAACCCTTGTGAAACCGCGCCTGTAATTGATAAAGCATCTTCAACTGTCACTCTATCCTGGCTGAAGGAGATGGCCTGGTCAAGCAAACTCAAAGCATCACGCATTCCGCCTTCTGCCGCTCTGGCAATAATCTGCAGTGCCTGGTCTTCACATTCAGCACCTGTTTCATCCACAATCAATTTCATTCTTCCCACAATAGCCTGCGCGGTGATTCTTTTGAAATCAAATCGCTGGCATCGGGAAATGATCGTAAGGGGGATTTTATGAGGTTCTGTAGTCGCCAGTATAAAAATAACATGCTTTGGCGGTTCTTCAAGAGTTTTTAAAAGGGCATTAAACGCCCCAATGGAAAGCATATGCACTTCATCCACAATATAAACCTTATACTTCACAGCGTTTGGTGCATATTTAACTTTATCCCTTATATCCCTGATTTCTTCTACCCCATTATTGGAGGCAGCATCAATTTCAATGACATCAGGAATAGAGCCATCTGTAATTCCTCTGCAAGCTGCACACTCATTGCAGGGTTCGGTTACAGGGGCCTTTTCACAGTTAACAGCTTTAGCCAAAATTTTGGCTGCACTCGTTTTTCCGGTTCCCCGAGGACCTGAAAACAAATAGGCATGTGATATTTTCTCCTGAAGCAGGGCGTTTTGCAAAGTCTTTGTCACATGTTCCTGCCCGACAACATCTATAAACTGCTGCGGACGCCAAACACGATATAAAGCTTGATAACTCACTATGACGCCCTCCTTCCTATGTATAGTCCTTCATCTATTATAACGTATCTAAATTCCTTTTTACAAAAGGTAGACCAAATTAATTTTCCAGTTTTCACATCCCTTTTGCAAAACAAAAAACCCACCCTTTGCAGGATGAGTTTTATTTACAATATAAACTGCCGTGCACCTTCCTTCGACTGACGCCCATAGGCGTTACTTAAGCAGTTAGCTCGGCCCAGGCAACCCTGCGGCACATGGGAGCGTCCACTTAATGCTGCTTCCTTCCGGACCTGACATGGTTCATGGATTCCCATTGCGCAGGACCCAGGCGTCAACACCACTTACTTAAGGCAGGCCCTACAGGACATCAGCCTCGGGAAGGGATTCAGCCTCGCTAGAGCGGATTGCGAGTACAGGGCACCGCTACCTCCCCGCCTAGCACGGCAAAGTTGATACCATATTTAGTTGCGTCTTTATCCGACGCATTTATAAGTATACTAAGATTCAACAAAAAAAGCAATGCTTATCCATTGTCAATTCCTGTATCATGTTCCAGCTGCATCAATTGCCTTCTCTTTTTCTCTTCTTTCTTGCGTCTTCTCAGTTCCCTAAAAAAGCTGGAGAGCAATTCTCCGCATTCATTTTCAAGGACTCCTGACACGACCTCACTCTTGTGATTGAATCGTTCATCCTGCAAAAGGTTCATAAGTGTGCCGGCACATCCGCCCTTCGGATCTTTTGCACCATAAACCACTTTTTTTATCCGTGATAAGATAATGGATCCTGAACACATGGGACAAGGCTCAAGCGTCACATAAAGGACAGCATTCTCCAGCCTCCATGTCCCCAGCCTTTTACATGCCTGGTCGATGGCAAGCAATTCAGCATGGGCAATGGCATTTTGATTGGATTCCCGCAAGTTATGGGCACGCGCAATAATTTCCCCATCCAAAACAATAATTGCGCCAATAGGAACTTCTTCCATAGATTCTGCAATTTTTGCTTCTTTAATGGCTTCTCTCATATACAATTCATCTACATTTCTAGATGCTTCCGTCAAATAACTTCATTCCTTCTTAAATACTTTACTCTGCCGCTTTGCAACAACTGACCGTTTTAAGAAATATCCTTGCCAAAAAGGCATTAAAAGTTGCAGAACCAATTACCATGATAATGAAATGTCTCAGGGTGATGAAAAAGATATAAAGGAGATAAATCCTCCTCTGAAAACAATTATAACATTTCTTCCCTGTTCCCTTCATAAAATGGTAGCAGTGTATTCTGCCGAATGTCAGCGTATCGATTTTACCAAGGTATTAGAGCCATGTTTTTCAGGGAGGGAGATAGATTGCAAATCCATGTTGTACAGCAAAATCAGACTTTAACCGGCATCGCCCAGGCTTATGGCACAACAGTTGAGGATCTTGTAGAGGCAAATGAAATTCCAAATCCAAATAACCTGGTGATAGGCCAAACACTTGTTATTCCGATAGTAGGAAGCTTTTATTGGGTTCAGCCAGGTGATAGTCTTTATTCGATTTCAAGGAAGTTCGGCATCTCATATCAGCAGCTTGCATCAGTCAATAACATCTCTGTAAACCAGCCGCTGCAAATTGGGTTCAGGCTTTATATCCCGCCTCGTCCGAAAGTGAATGCAGATTTTAATGCATATGTTGAACCAAGAGGAACCACTGTAGCACCGGAACTGGTAAACAGTGCAAGGGAAGCAGCGCCATACCTGACATATTTAGCACCTTTCAGTTTTCAGGCTCTTCGTGATGGTTCTTTGAAGGAGCCGCCTCTTAATGAATTACCTGCCATAGCCAGAGCGAACAACAATGTATTGATGATGGTCATCACCAACCTGGAAAACGAGCAATTTAATGATGAACTGGGACGAATCCTGTTAAATGATATGGCTATTCAGGAAAAATTTTTAAATAACATAGTAACTACAGCAAAGAAGCATGGATTCAGGGATATTCACTTCGATTTTGAATATTTGCGTCCTGAAGACCGTGAAGCCTATAATTCCTTCCTGCGAAAAGCAAAGGAAAGGTTCAGGCAGGAAGGATGGATGATTTCCACTGCTTTGGCTCCTAAAACGAGTGCCACCCAAAAGGGCCGGTGGTATGAAGCGCACGATTACAGAGCGCACGGGGAAATTGTCGATTTTGTTATCATCATGACTTATGAATGGGGGTACAGCGGCGGTCCTCCCATGGCTGTATCCCCCATTGGGCCAGTCAGGCAAGTATTAGAATTCGCAGTTAGTGAAATGCCGCCTTCAAAGATTTTGATGGGACAAAATCTATATGGCTACGATTGGACTCTTCCTTTTGTACAGGGGACAACCGCAAAAGCTGTAAGCCCGCAGCAGGCTATTCAAATAGCAGCCGAAAATAACGTTGCCATTCAATACGATTACAACGCGCAGGCTCCATTTTTCAATTATACAGCCCCCGATGGAAAGAGACATGAGGTATGGTTTGAAGATGCCCGTTCCATCCAGGCAAAATTTGATTTAATAAAAGAATTAAATCTGCGGGGAATGAGCTATTGGAAATTGGGCCTATCATTCCCGCAAAATTGGCTATTGATTACTGATAATTTTAATGTCACAAAAAGAGCTTGATTTTAAAAACAGCTGTCACATGCAGGCGGCTGTTTTTCTATTATTCAGAATTTATTGGACCATTTTCTTATTTCCAGCCTAAATTCGATATCCCTTCCACAGTATAGTGTGATAAAATAATTTTTGCGTCGTTTTTTAACGTATTTTTTCACAATGATCCTGTCTAATGCAGATGGTTTTAATAGAGAAAAGGCAGAGTAGGAGGACAATCTTATGGGGGGAATACCTTTTATAACTGTTGAGGGGCCTATTGGCGTAGGGAAAACATCACTCGCTAAAGCAATCTCTGAAAAGTTTCACTATGCACTGTTAAAAGAAATTGTCGATGAAAATCCTTTCTTAGGCAAATTCTATGAAAACATTGAAGAATGGAGCTTCCAGACAGAAATGTTTTTCTTATGCAACCGGTACAAACAGCTGGTTGATATAAATAATCATTACTTAAATCAAAATAAGCCTGTAGTAGCTGATTACCATATATTCAAGAATTTAATTTTTGCACAGCGGACATTGAACCAGAACGAGTATCAGAAATATTTGAAGATATACGATATCCTCACTGGCGATATGCCGAAACCAAATGTCATTATCTATCTAAATGCGAGCCTGGAAACTTTGCTTGACCGAATTGAACTGAGAGGACGCGAGATTGAAAAGAATATCAGTCCATTATATTTAGAGCAATTATCACTTGATTATGAAACGGCTATGAATGAGTTCGAAAGGCAGCACCCTGACATTCCTGTCATTCGTTTTAATGGCGATAATCTGGATTTTGTAAAAAATGAAGCAGACTTAGAGCATATATTCGATACACTGTCCACATCATTAAGAAAGAGGAGCATACAATTATGAATTTAAGGCAAAAATACGAGATTCCCTCGAATTCCGTAATTACGATTGCAGGAACAGTCGGAGTCGGGAAATCAACGATGACGAATGCACTTGCGAACGCACTCGGGTTCCGAACATCTTTCGAAAAGGTAGATACGAATCCTTATCTTGATAAATTTTATGCAGATTTCAATCGCTGGAGCTTCCACCTCCAAGTTTACTTCCTTGCAGAACGGTTCAAGGATCAGAAGCGCATCTTTGAATATGGCGGCGGCTTTGTCCAGGATCGCTCCATTTATGAAGATACAGGCATTTTCGCGAGAATGCATTACGAAAAAGGAACTATGTCCAAGGTAGATTATGAAACATATACAAGCTTATTTGATGCCATGGTTATGACCCCTTACTTCCCACATCCGGATTTGCTTATTTATTTGGAAGGTTCCCTTGATGACATTCTGTCCCGTATTCAGGAGCGCGGCCGTCCAATGGAACAGCAAACACCAATAGCGTACTGGGAGGAGATGCATCAGCGTTATGAAGACTGGATCAATAGCTTCAACGCCTGCCCTGTTCTTCGCTTAAACATTAATGATTATGACATTATCCAGAACGAACAATCCATTGAACCAATTGTTGAACGAGTATCCTATTTTCTTAAACAAACTCAATTATTGAAAAAATAAAGTGAAACTTCCATCAGTGAGGATTTTCCTTCAACCCCATTGATGGTTATTTGAACCAATCGGGCTTTTGCGGAAGCTGATCCCCCACTAATCCTTTATGATTCCCTCGATAGTCTTGAAGCGGGGGCCTTACTGCCCGTTAATGAAGGATAAACCGCTGAGAAGCGGTTTTTTTCATATGTAAAAATAACAAAAAAACCGCTACATTAAATGTAGCGGTTTTATGTATCTCCAATTTATGCGCGTGTTAGATGTCAATTATAATGGAGGAGGAAAGGGGATTCGAACCCCTGCGCGGTTTGACCCGCCTGTCGGTTTTCAAGACCGATCCCTTCAGCCAGACTTGGGTATTCCTCCGTATCGACAAGAAATACTATACCATCTTATTAATGACATGTCAACATTATTTTTTAAAAAAACTGAGCGGGTATAAAACCCGCCAACATTTTCTATTAAGGCTTAATCACTTCACGATTGCCCATATATGGACGCAGTACTTCCGGAATTACGACACTTCCGTCTGCCTGCTGGTAGTTTTCCAGAATGGCTGCTACCGTGCGGCCGATCGCAAGGCCAGATCCATTCAATGTGTGAACATGTTCCGGCTTGCCTTTAGCTTCACGGCGGAAACGGATATTCGCGCGTCTTGCCTGGAAGCTTTCGAAATTGCTGCAAGAAGAGATTTCTCTATATGTGTTATAGCTCGGAATCCAAACTTCGATATCATACTTCTTCGCAGCGGTAAAACCAAGATCTCCTGTACACATGCTCATAACCCTATATGGTAAGCCTAGCATCTGAAGAACCTTTTCCGCATGTCCTGTCAGCTTTTCAAGTTCATCATAAGACTCTTCAGGCTTCACAAATTTCACAAGCTCCACTTTGTTAAATTGATGCTGGCGGATCAATCCTCGGGTATCACGTCCTGCAGACCCTGCTTCAGAACGGAAGCATGCACTGAATGCCGCATAGTTAATCGGAAGCTCGTCTGCATTAAGAATCTCTTCCCTATGCATATTGGTTACAGGCACCTCAGCGGTTGGGATCAAGAAATAATCTTCACTTTCAATTAGGAATGCATCTTCTTCGAATTTCGGAAGCTGACCTGTTCCAGTCATGCTTGCACGGTTGACCATGTATGGAGGAAGAACTTCCTTATAGCCATGCTCTTCTGTGTGCAAATCAAGCATAAAGTTGAATAATGCGCGCTCAAGGCGTGCACCAAGACCCTTATAAAATACAAAGCGGCTTCCCGTCACTTTGCCTGCACGTTCAAAATCAAGCAGATCAAGATCAGTTGCTACATCCCAATGCGGCTTTGGCTCGAAATCAAATTCACGTACTTCTCCCCATTTGCGGATTTCCACATTATCCTCTTCTGTTTCTCCGACAGGGACGCTCTCATGAGGAATGTTTGGGATGCTCAGCAGCAATTGATCCAATTCTTCTTCAACCGTGCGGAGCTCCTCATCCAATGCTTTAATTTTATCGCCCACTTCTCTCATTTCTGCGATTAAGTGGTCGGCATCCTGCTTTTCGCGTTTTAATGCAGCGACCTGCTGTGATACTTCATTTCTTTTGCTTTTCAGCTGCTCTGCTTCTACAATCAATTCACGTCTTTTAACATCCAGATCTTCGAATTTTCCCAGATCCGTTAAATCTTCACCACGGTGCTGAAGCTTGTTTTTCACATCTTCAAAATTGGCTCTTAAATACTTAATGTCCAGCATTTTTAGTACCTCCTGAAAAATAGTTATAAAAATTGCTGCTTATAAATACTGCCCGTTGATTTCGGCACAGGGTACTCGCTTTCCACGGGGCTGCCGGGAGTCTCCTCGAAGCTCTGCGTCTGCGGAGTCTCCTTTGGTACGCTACTCCCGTAGGACATTGAATAAGCTCCTCTGAATTAACACCTCGTCGTAAGAAAATGCGGTAGCATTTTCGAGGATCTCGCGCCCTCCGCTCCAATCAACTCAGCGGTTAACCTTAGGTAGCTGCCAAAGGCAACAAACTTTACTAAATAGCCAAAAACACAAAAAACTCCCGTCCCCAAAAAAGGGACGAGAGTTACCCGCGTTGCCACCCTAGTTGAAAGCATAGGCTTTCCACCTTAAAATCATAACGGTTTTAACCGAAAGCATTTACTCTTCTTAGCAGCAAATCTGACTGCCAAGTGTTCCATGCTTTGCTCGAGGATGGATTCGCAGGGTTTATTCACCGGTTTTCACCAGCCACCGGCTCTCTTAAGAACAAATTCCTGTTACTAGTTCCTCTCATTGCTTTAGCTATAAGATTTTTTGTAATTCATAATGTACTACAATTATGTTCCTTTTGCAACCAAAATATTCAAATTAAGATTGCTTAGATTCTTTAATCATATCAATGAAATAAGCTGTCAGGCGGTGGTCGTCTGTAAGCTCCGGATGAAATGAACATCCAAGGAACCTGCCTTCACGGGCAGCAACAATACGGTCGTTGTGCTTAGCCAGGATTTCGACATTCTCCCCTGCTTCCACAATATGCGGCGCCCGGATAAAGACTGCTGCAAAATCTTCGGCTACTCCCGCAATATCCAGATCTGCTTCAAAACTTTCCCGTTGGCGGCCGAATGAGTTTCTTTCTACTTGAACATTCATTACACCTATATGCGGCTCATCATAGCCAATAATGTTATTTGACAGAAGAATTAAGCCTGCACAGGTTCCGAACATCGGTTTGCCTGAGCCAGCAAATTCCTTTAGACTATCCATAAAGTCATACTTATCAATCAAGCGGCGCATTGTCGTGCTTTCGCCGCCAGGCAAAATAAGCCCGTCCACCTCATTAAGCTGCTCTTTACGCTTGATAACTACAGCTTCTGCACCACACGCTTCTATGGACCGCACATGCTCTCTGACAGCCCCCTGAAGCCCTAAAACTCCAACCTTAATCATTCTAATTCTCCTTACCAGCCGCGCTCCTGCATACGAGCTTCTGGAGCCAATGAAGCAATTTCAATTCCCTTCATTGGTGTACCCAGCTCTTTTGAAAGTTCAGCAATTAATTTGTAGTCTTGGTAATGTGTTGTTGCTTCAACGATTGCACGTGCAAATTTAGCCGGATTTTCTGATTTGAAAATACCAGAACCAACAAAAACTCCGTCAGCTCCAAGCTCCATCATCAAAGCGGCATCTGCAGGTGTTGCAACACCGCCTGCTGCGAAGTTTACTACTGGAAGGCGTCCAAGGCTTTTGATTTCAAGAAGAAGCTCATATGGTGCTCCCAGAAGCTTAGCTTCCGTCATTAATTCATCTTCGTTCATGCCAACAACTTTGCGGACTTGGGCATTTACCTTGCGGATATGGCGGACAGCTTCAACAATATTTCCTGTTCCTGGTTCGCCTTTTGTACGAAGCATGGATGCACCTTCACCGATACGGCGGGCTGCTTCGCCTAAATCACGGCATCCGCAAACGAAAGGAACTGTATAGTCTCTTTTGTTAAGATGGTATTCTTCATCTGCAGGAGTCAAAACTTCACTTTCGTCTATGTAATCTACACCCATCGCCTCAAGCAGACGCGCTTCGACAATATGTCCAATACGTGCTTTTGCCATGACAGGGATTGAAACTGCTCCCATCACTTCCTCCACAATGCGCGGATCTGCCATGCGGGCAACGCCGCCTGCTGCACGGATATCGGAAGGAACACGCTCAAGTGCCATTACAGCAACAGCACCAGCTTCTTCTGCTATTTTTGCCTGCTCTGCGTTAACAACGTCCATAATGACGCCGCCCTTTTGCATTTCTGCCATTCCACGTTTAACTCGATCTGTACCTGTCTTCATGTTTATCCCCCTTCATAAATACCATCTCACTTCGATGGGTTAAATATTATGATAAAAATAATTTTTCAAAAAAAGGAAAATATATTGCTTTGCTCGTAATTTTCCCTATTGAAAATATGCAATGAAAAAGGGCTCCTGTCAAGACAGGAAAGCCCTTTTCTTTAAAACCAACCTTTTACAGCTGTGGAAACACTGCCCCAAACGTCTCCAAAGAAACCGCCGATGCTTCGCATCATTAGTACAAACCAGTTTGCTTTTTCGACATTTTCAGCAGCTACTACATCTACCTGGATATTGCCTTTGCCTTTATCAGATAAAAACGCCAGCTTGCCGTCTTCTGAAGACTCAATTGTTAGATAGCCAATCTTTTCGCCTTTTTTAATAG
This sequence comes from Bacillus sp. J33, assembly GCF_000518885.1. Taxonomy (GTDB): domain Bacteria; phylum Bacillota; class Bacilli; order Bacillales; family Cytobacillaceae; genus Cytobacillus. The sequence goes on from NZ_JAEL01000114.1 coordinate 12,517, forward strand.
GAGCTGTTAATTCGCCATCTTCGTTTAACTTCTTTTCGTCAAGCACAAGAACAGGCTTAAAGTTTTCTTTTTCGCCATTCTTGACGACCATTTCAATCGGATCCTTGGATACGATTTTTACCTTATCTTCTTTTCCTTTTACAACAGGAACCGTTTTTTGTCCCTTTACCTGATAGTTCTCAGGCAAAATCTCTTGCTTTGAGAAGTTGCTGAAGCCATAGTCAAACATTTTCTTTGTTTCATCAAATCTTGACTTATAGGTAGCCTGGCCATTCTCGCCTTTTGCATTCATCACAACACTGATGTAACGGTTGCCATCTCTTAGGGCTGTTCCAGTAAAACAGTATCCGGCAAAGTCTGTAGTACCTGTTTTAAGGCCGTCTACGCCCTCATATCCGAATACAAGCTCTGGAAGCATCCAGTTCCAGTTTTCCATCTTAATTTCATCATCTGTGCCTTCTCTGAAAGTCTTTCTAGGTGTACTGGCTGTCTCCAATACTTCAGGGAATCTGTTGATTAATTCTTTTGCCAGCAGCGCTGTATCTTTTGCTGACATTACATTCTCTTCTTCCGGACCGCCTGCAGGAGGAGTTCCTTTCAGATCGCGGTTATTTAAACCAGTTGAGTTTACAAATTTATAATCATTTAAACCAAGTTCAGCAGCTTTTTCATTCATCATTTTGACGAAGTTCTTTTCCGAACCTGCAATGGTTTCAGCTATAGCAATCGTAGCGCCATTGGCTGAGTAGATTGTCATTGCTTCGTAAAGCTCACGAATATTATACTTTCCATCTCTGCGCAAAGGCACATTAGACAATGCACGGTCTTGTGAAACTTTCCATACATATTCACTTACTGCGTATTCCTGGTCCCATTTCACTCGGCCTTCTTCAACCGCCTCAAGAAGCAGGTATTCAGTCATAATTTTTGTCATACTCGCAATGCCCAAGACTTTATCCGCATTTTTCTGATACAAAATTTTTCCGGTCTCTGCATCTACTAAAATAGCAGCATCTGCATTAATATTTAAAATATCTTCTGCACTCGCTTTATTTAAACCAGGTAAAAGGCCTAATAGCATAACCAAGGCAAGGAATCCAGCAACAGACTTACGATAAAATGTTTTTTTCAATTTACTGCCCTCCAACGTATTAATACACTTTTGTTATTTTATCATAACTCTTATTTAAAAAATAGATAGAGTAATTACCTATTCCTGCCTAAATAAATAGCATGATAGGCCCACTGTTATTTATTAGTATTTTCCTAGCCCTATATCCCTGCATTAAAAAAGCAGAGGAGGTTTCCCTTCTCTGCTTGCGTAAGTTTATAGCGAGTAATTTGGAGCTTCTTTTGTTATTTGTATATCATGAGGATGGCTTTCCCGCAATCCTGCACCTGTCATTTTAATAAATTGTGCATTTTCACGAAGCTCCTGCAGATCTTTTGTTCCGCAATAGCCCATGCCTGAGCGTATGCCGCCTACAAGCTGATAAATCGTATCGGCTAGAGGCCCTTTATAAGCAATTCGCCCTTCGATTCCTTCTGGAACAAACTTTTTGTTGTCTTCCTGGAAGTAACGGTCTTTTGAACCTTTTTCCATCGCAGCAACTGAGCCCATTCCTCTGTATACTTTAAATCGGCGACCCTGGAATATTTCCGTTTCTCCAGGGCTTTCAGAAACACCTGCAAGCAAACTTCCGAGCATTACGGCATGTCCGCCTGCAGCCAGTGCCTTAACGATATCTCCTGAATATTTAATGCCGCCATCAGCAATGATTGATTTCCCATGCTTGCGAGCCTCAGTTGCACAGTCATAAACAGCTGTTATTTGTGGAACACCAACACCTGCTACTACACGTGTTGTACAAATAGATCCAGGTCCAATTCCAACTTTTACAATGTCTGCACCAGCTTCAATTAAATCTTTTGTAGCCTCAGCAGTCGCCACATTTCCGGCAATGATGGCAAGATCCGGATACGCACCGCGTATTTCACGAACTGTATCCAGTACACCCTTTGAATGGCCGTGTGCTGTATCAACCACAATTACATCTACCTGCGATTTTACAAGCATCTCTACACGTTTCATTGTGTCGCCAGTTACGCCAACTGCAGCACCAGCCAAAAGGCGTCCGCGTTCATCTTTGGCAGAATTAGGGAATTCAATGACTTTCTCAATATCTTTAATTGTTATTAACCCTTTAAGAACTCCATCAGCATCTACAAGCGGCAATTTTTCAATTTTATGCTGCTGAAGGATTTTTTCTGCTTCCTCTAACGTGGTTCCAACTGGAGCAGTTACAAGGTTTTCTTTCGTCATGACATCTGAAATTTTAATCGAATAGTCCTGAATAAAGCGGAGGTCACGATTTGTCAAAATGCCAACAAGCTTTTGTTCCTCTGTGTTATTTACAATTGGAACACCGGAAATACGATATTTGCCCATTAAATGTTCAGCATCAAACACTTGTTGTTCTGGAGTAAGGAAAAATGGGTCTGTAATAACGCCGCTTTCTGAACGCTTTACTTTATCAACCTGATCGGCCTGCTGTTCTATGGACATATTCTTGTGAATAATCCCAAGTCCGCCTTGGCGAGCCATTGAAATAGCCATTTCAGCTTCAGTAACAGTATCCATACCGGCACTGATAATTGGAATATTGAGTGCAATCTTTTCAGTCAAATTTACTTTAAGGCTTACATCACGCGGTAATACCTCTGATTTGGATGGAACGAGCAATACATCATCAAACGTTAAACCCTCTTTTGCAAACTTAGTTTCCCACATCTTTTTTGACCTCCTGGACTCAAAAATATTATTAGTAGGTTATCAATTGGACAAAATACTGTCAAGAACAGATTAATATGTTGGATTTTTCTAAAGATTCGGAGGTTTTACTGTGATTCATCCATATGACCATGGAAACTCCTTTTTATATTTCTTTTCCGCCAGTACTTCTCAGGAATTTTTACAAAACTGCTACCAAAAACTCAATCTGGAACAAGCGGAGCAAAAAAGTTATGAAAACAGCTATCCTTTTATATACTACCTAGAACATGGACAAGTATACTATGAGCAGGCAGAGAAGGCTCCATTCATTATTAAGCCCATTCTCTTTTTTTATGGGTTAGTCCATCTTGTAAAAGCGTGCATTTTGACGGTGGATCCCAATTATCCTGAGACCACTTCGGTTTTGGCTCATGGCGTCTCAACAAGAAAAAGAAAAAAACAGCAATATAATTTTTTTCAGGATGAAGTAAAATTCCAAAAAAGCGGACTCTTCCCCTATATGGGAGAAAAATTGTTTCACATGAAACATTTGGAAGGAGAAAAAGCAACCATGGGGGATCTGTTCAGCCAAATAGCTGAACTAAATTATTTGTATAGCCAAACAGAAGGCAGGAATACTTTTTTGGAAATGGAGCAGCTGAGGGATTTGTTCGTTTTGCCTAAAAAAGTTTTGGATTCTTTCCATATGACTGAGACTCGTTTTGTAGAGTATCTCCAAGCCAAATCAGATGCTAATATTCATTTCCAGGGGAATGAGGAATCATCATTAAGCTTTATGATGAAAAACGTTAATACATATCATTTCAAGCCTTTAAAATATAGCATTGAAAATAACAAGTTCTATTTCCCGTTGGCCAGGGAAGGACTTATTGATTTCCCCGAACTGTTAATCCATTATTTGCTGCTGTATAACTTAAGTATGATTGCCCGTTACGAAACGGAGTGGTGGAGTGAATTAATCAAAATGATGCCAAACAAGGACTACCCGTTTATCCAATCTTTCCTGCAAATTACAGCTAAAAAGGGACCATATTTGATCTACCAGTATTTAATGGATAAAAAGTAGTGAAGTTGTTATAGGAGTTTTATTATTTAGATATAGTCTTTTTATTAGTTAAAACGATTGCTTTAAAATTTGAATATCCCTGCTTCAGCTATAGGGGTTATGTATAAAAGGTGGATTTTTAAGAGCTGAGAGTCTTAAAAATGGCGCAATAAACTAACTGACTGATAATTAGGAGGAAGTGACCGATAATCTGTAAATGAAGCTAAGCCATTCCAAATTTTAAACTATTCACAAACCGACTTTTGGATACACAAAAAGAGCACCTATTCAGGTGCTCTTTCAGTTGCCCGGCAGCGTCCTACTCTCACAGGGGGACAGCCCCCAACTACCATCGGCGCTGAGAAGCTTAACTTCCGTGTTCGGCATGGGAACGGGTGTGACCTTCTCGCTATCGCCACCAGACTATTTGGTTTGAAGAAAGGTC
>NZ_JAEL01000012.1 GCF_000518885.1 Bacillus sp. J33
TATTCTGTCTTTTCTTTGGCTTTTGGTTGAAATCCTCCATTTCTGCATACTTCTTAATGGTTCGCGGATCTCTCCCTGTCCTTTTAGCTACACTTGAATATCCGCAGTCTTTATTGTTAACCTCATGTCTGATATAATTAATCTCGGCCACTGCCAACATCTCCTTAAATACCTCCTGCACGTTTTGTACCCAACAGGAAGTGTATGTGTATTTTGGAATGTTGACAAGTGGCCATTTTTAATTTGTGCAGGCCCCTAGGGGCCAGCACAAATTAAATGCCATAACCTACATTTTTATGATGCCATAAACAGTAATCACCTTTATAAGCCTATCTTTATTTCCATTAAAGTCTTTCAAAAAGTTATTTTCTGTAATATCCTCTAACAAAAATATCAAATGTTTTTTTAATTCATTTATGGTTGGATTGTTCTGTAATACTGTTTTTAGTCTTTCAAGCTCAGCTATTATTAGTCCCCAAGTTTGTTTATCTATCTCACTCACAGCAAACAAATTATAACTCTTATAATGTTTTTGAATTGCAAGAGAGAAAAAAGAAAATGTTTCATCTGTGAAATAAATGGAGTCATTGCTCCAGTGATTACCTGTAAATTTTCCAGGTTTTAATTCTACATAACAGTTCCTTCCAATGCCTCAACATCATAAATAATTTGAATAGGCTCACACATTAAGTAACCCCTCCATGTTCTCTCCATTCCTTTAAATAGTATCATGAATTTGTTTAGTAGTTAGCTGCATTATCTGTCACAATAAAATAATTCTTTCTAAATATTACACTGTTAGGAGCAATTTGAGAAAGTGTCACAGTTTGTAAACCAACTCTAATGATAGACATGAAGGGGAAGAATAAACAGTTGTCACAGTTTTATCCCTATTTCTAACTATAGCTCTATAATACAGTCAAACAGGAGAGGATATAAAATGGATCAATTAAAAAATCAGGAAAACAAAGAAATAGAGGTTATTACCTTTAAGACAAAAGATAAGGTTACAGTTAAAGTACATGGTAAGCCTAACCTAGACATGTTAGCTAGAAAGTTTATTGACCTGTACAATCAAAAACTAAATAACTCAGCTAGTTAAAGGAGGAGTCTTTAAGACTTCTCCATTTTTATTTGTATACATAAAAAAAGGAGAGGTTTTTACAACTCTCTCCACTTAATATCTATAACAGGCTCATTATTTGTCTCAGCAGTTTTAGTAAAAACAATCCCTGCAATGATAAGCTTTAATGTAGCATTTTGCTCCTCTAAATCCAACTCCTCAAATGTATCAATCATCTCAATTATCCCTTTTACTTTCTCTACTTGAACAGATGCATCTAAGCTTTCCAGTTTAGTTTGAATTATACTTATTTCATCTTTTAAAGCAGAAATGGTTTCCTCTAAAACCTTCTTTTTCTGCTGATAAGAGTCTTTATCTAACTCTTCATCAAGATAAAGGTCTAACAGCCTTTTTGCTTTTCTTTCCTGCTTAGCTAGGTCAACCTTTAGCCCTTCTAAAGTACATACTAAGCTTTCCTCAATCCCTGATGTATCCTCAGCTAATAAACTAACTAGAGTCTGTTCTAGCTCTTTTTTGTAAAGGTTTAAAGCCTCAAGGACTGCATTTTCTACTTTATAAATAGCTGCTCCACCATTATGGCATTTTGTTTCTAAGTCAATATGATTTCTACAAGGTCTAATTTGATAAAAGGAGTAATTTCTCCCAGTTTTTCTTACTTTATTATTTAGCTGAATTGTCATTCCTTTACCACATACTCCACAAACAAGGAGCTTATTTACAGGTGATTTAATTCCTAAAGATTGCAGATTTTCTTTTGACCTTCTTAACTTAAACAATGTCTGAATCTGATTGAACTCCTGCTCAGTCATGATTGCCTCATGAGTATTTTTAGCAATAGCAGTCTTTTTCAACCTCTTAGAGTTATAACTTGATTCCCCTAAATAAACTCTATTTTGTAAGATACCTAATACCCTGTCAGTTTTAAAAGTATTACCTTTTCTAGACCTGTATCCTAATTTATTTACCTTATCAGCTATCTGTCTTGAGGAGTAGCCTAATAAAGCTAACTCAACCATTTTTCTAACTATCTTTTTCTCCTCAGGATTAACAAGTAGCTGTTTAGTGTTTTTATCCCATGTATATCCAATTGGAGCAATTGATCCAATCCATCTATTTTTAATTGCAACTGCATCATATTTGCCTTTATTTAATCTGTGTCTAATCCTCTTGTATTCATAAGCTGACAATACTGAGGTAAAGCCAAACATTAGCTCCTGATTTTCATCTGAGAGGTCAATGGTGTTATCTGGAGTTTCAATTATAATTCCATGCTCTATAAATATTTCCTTTAATTCTGCTGAGTCTCTTTCATCCCTGCTCAATCTGTCAGGGTGAGTAACAAGTACTCTGCTGTATTTACCTTGGATTATTCCCTCAAGCATCTTTGCTAACTCTGGTCTATTCCAGTTTATTGAGGATTCTACCTCTTGGAAAATGTCATAGCTGTATCCTTTTTGCTCAGCTATTCTAACTAAAGTTTCCCTTTGATTTAGTAAAGTTTCCTCTGTTCCCCCATCTTCCTCTCTGGACTTTCTCACATAAAGTGCAACTTTCAATTTTAGTGCTGTTTGTACCATTTTGTTTCTCCTCCTGTTATGCTCTGATTTTGCCTCTATTACTATAATTAGAGAGCTTTTAAAAACTGTGACATGTTATCAGAGCTATTCAATTATTGGAGGATGAACTGTGTTTTACTGACAAATCCGGAAAATCTCAGAACAAGATTGACAAGTATATTAGCTCAAATTAGACGATTTATGAAGACCTATAAACTCGACAAGCATGAGATGGAAAAATATTATATGGAAATTTACTCTGAGATATTAAACAATAGTGTTTTATTCCGGATCGTTCAGGAGATGCTTCTATTTATTTATCAAATTATTGATTGTGCCCTTCAGGCTGAAACAGTTTCAAAAAATGATGTAATAGAAAAAGGAATCAGATTTATTGAGTTAAATTATAGTGATCCGGATTTATCACTGGAAAAAGTTGCTGAAGAAGTGGGCAGGAATCCTTCCTATTATAGCCATTTATTAATGACCAAGCATGGCACGCCTTTCCGGCAGCTTTTAACAAATGTAAGAATACAAGAGGCAAAACGTCTTTTAACTTCAACGGAATGGTCAATTAAAGAAATAGCTTATAAAGTTGGTTTCCATAATCCCAATTATTTTGCCCGCCTTTTTAAAGAAACTACTTCCTATACACCCAGGGCATACCGATTAAATAAATAATTCATATAACTTCTCTTATAACCTAAAAAAAATATAGAAATCTAAAATATTTATAGATTTCTATTTAATGCAAATGAAAATATCAAAGAAAAGTATTGATGTTCAAAATGATGATGCATTTTTTTATAGCGTTTTATAATTTATAATTTTCTGTAAATTAAAATATAAAAGTAGGTGACGGTCTGGGTTTAGAAGAAAAATGTGCATTCATGCTGATTTTTACTTTATCTCAGTACAGCATCAAAGGAAAGATGGGTGTGCCGGACAGATAAAAATAAACTTACCGGCAGTGCTGCTAAGAAAAAATCAGAACAAGGTCATGATCCTCATCTAAAGATTGTTTTAGCAGAGTTACTACCTTTTCTTTGTATTTTTTTCTGCATTTATTTTGTTAATAGGGGGAGTTTTCATGTCGTTAGAAACCGGTAAGACGAGCAGTCCTGAAATAGTGGCTGAGACAGAACGGAAAACACGGAAGGGTGTTTTCTGGCCAGCATTCCTGATTGTTGGCGGAGGGGCAATCCTCGGAATTGTTAACAACAAAATGCTGGCCGACATTTCTATGAACGGATTCTTAGGCTCACTGCGGGGGCTTGGCTGGCTTTATCAAATAATATCGATTGCAGCTTTGGTCATAGTGGGACTTGTCACTTTTACAAAGCTTGGGAAGGTTCGGCTAGGGGGAGAAGATGCAAAGCCAAAGTTTTCTTTTCCTGTATGGTTTGCAATGGCATTAACGGGCGGCATCGCTACCGGGGTTATCACGTATGGGGTAAATGAACCCATAATCTACTTTGGCAATATTTATGGCGAAATGGAGCAGACAGGGATCAAACCCGGAACCGCTGAAGCGGCCATTTTTGCCATGGGACGCAGCTTCTATAATTGGTCTTTTATCCCTTATGCAATGTATTCACTAAGCGGTTTGGTTGTAGCGTACATGTACTTTAATCGCAAAAAATCACTATCGGTGACAGCCACATTAATCCCTTTATTTGGAGATAGGCTGACAAAGGGGATTTGGACGAACATAATTGATACATTGTCGGTATTGGCTATTGCATTAGGCCTTGCTTCTTCACTTGGTGCAGGCTTGGCTCTTGTTGGTTCAGGAATCGAGACCACCTATGGAATTCAGCAGGGACCTATCATGTGGCTAGTGCTCACCTTTTTGATCACGGGGACATTTACACTTTCCGCCCTGAAAGGATTAGATAAGGGAATTCGAATCTTGTCTGATGTTAATGCCAAAATCTTTTATATTATTTTAATTACCATTATTATTGTTGGGCCTACATTGTACATTTTACGCACTTCAACTGCAGGAATGGGATATTGGCTGCAGAATTTTTGGATTTGGGGACTGGACCCGATTGACATGGGCGGGGAAGCTCTTGTTATGTGGTGGACATTATATGACTGGGCTATCTGGATTGCCTATGCACCATTGATGGGCATTTTCCTGGCTATTATCTCACATGGCCGTACGATTCGTGAGTTTATGATGATTAACTGGATCCTGCCTTCCGTATTCAGCATCATCTGGTTCGGTGTCTGGGGAGGAACGGCTTTATCCTGGCAGCAAAATGAAGCAGTGGACCTCATTGGGACTATAACTGAAAGTGGTGCAGTTGCCGGGCTGTGGGCATTCCTGGCTAATTTGCCGCTGGGCAGTATATTAATTCCTGTTGTGATGATAACACTTATCCTTTCTTTTGCAACCGCCGCCGATTCCATGGTCCGGACTATTTCATCGTTATGTACAGAGAATATACGACATGATGAGGAGCCTGCAAAGTGGAAAAAGCTTCTTTGGGCACTTTCTATTGCCACAATCGCTTTTGTAATGGTGGCTTACGCCGGCGGAGCCCAAGGGGTAGATGGAGTTAAGTATTTGGCAGCACTTGGAGGGTCGGCGGTCCTGTTTATCTTTGTCCTTCAGGTCGCCTCAGCGATTAAGATGTTTTTTATAGATAAAATCGAAAGATAACTGTCACTTTTATAGGGGGGAAGGAGCATGTGTGCAAAAGGTATAAAAAAAGTTGTCTTAGGCAATAGGCTGAAACTGGAAGAGTTTGTAGCTGTTGCCCGGTTTAAGGCTGAGGTTGAATTTTCTTTCCATTATCAGGAGAGGGTAGTCAAATCCCGCCGCCTTTTAGAACAGCAGATGGAGAAGGGGGAAATTATGTATGGAGTGAATACGGGCTTCGGAGCACTCTACACACAAATTATTTCCCCTGAGGAAACAGCCCAGCTTCAAAGAAATATTCTCTTATCACATGCCACCTCTGTGGGTGAACCGCTTCCTAAAGAAGTCGTCAGGGCAACTATGTTAATGGCTCTGCAAAATCTGGGCCAAGGATATTCTGGAGTTCGGCTTCAAACGCTGGAAATGTATCGTCAATTCTTAAATCTGGACTTAACTCCATTTTCCCCGAAGGAAGGCTCTGTCGGATACTTAAGTCCAGAGGCTCATATAGCCTTAGTTTTAATCGGTGAGGGCCAGGCTTATTGGGGCGGAGAGCTAATGCCAGCGAAAAAGGCTTTGCATATGGCTGGACTTGAACCAATTGAGCTTTCAGCAAAAGAAGGACTGGCACTTACAAGCGGAACAACCAGTCCAACCGGAATGGGGGCACTGGCATTGTACGATATGTTAAAAGCAGCTTCCACTGCAGACATCATAGGTGCGATGTCTCTTGAAGTTTTAAAAGGAACCGTTCGTGCTTTTGATGATCGATTAATGTCTGCCCGTCCACATAAAGAACAGCAAGAGACAGCTGCTGCTATACGCCGGCTGCTTTCCGACTCACCCATGGCTAATGCATACAAGGATTTCCGCTTACAGGATGCTTTATCTATTAGGGCTATTCCCCAGTTGCACGGAGCAGCGAAAAAAACCCTTAATGATGCCCTTAATACCATTGAAATCGAAATGAACGGCTGCAGTGACAATCCGATCCTATGGCCAGATAGTGAAGAAGGGGGTACCATATCAGGCTGCAATTGTGATTCCTCCTATGTTGGAATCGAGCTTGATTCTGCCTGTATCGCTGCGACAGCCATTGCCAAAATGTCAGAAAGGCGCAATAGCCGGCTTATCAATGGAAAGCATTCAGGCTTTCCTGATTTCCTAATTAAAAATGGCGGATTAAATTCCGGGTTGATGATTCCACAATATAGCCAGGCAGGACTATTAAATGATATGAAAATACTTTCACACCCAGCAACAGTGGACAGCATCCCCACATGCGGGGATCAGGAAGATTATGTTGCGATGGGGTACAATGCTGCCAAAAAGGCTCGAGAGGTAGCGGCAAAGCTGGAGTATGTGTTAGCAATCGAGCTGTTATCCATTTACACGGCTCATCAATTCACAGACAATGTTCCGGCACCAGGATCTGCAAGCAAAGCTGTACTGGGACGGCTAGCTAATTTTATTCCTAAATTGGAAGAAGACCAATATCTTTACCCTTTTATAGAGGGAATAAGAGAATTGATCCATACTGGTGAAATGATCGGTTGTGTGGAGAATACGCTAGGGAAGATTTTTAACAAAGAATTAAAGGTTGAGGATTTATAAAAAGTGTAGTGGATGTAGTATGTGCACATATTAAAGTTCTTTCATTAAGTCTGAAAATATACACTAAAAAAGAAGGTTCCTAGTTTAACAGGAGCCTTTTTGTTTTGATATATTACATCAATCTCGAAAAAGCAAACTAGGTGTGAATCAAGATTGGTCATGATTTCCACTCCGGGCACTTGCTTTCCGCGGAGAGGAATGAAGCCTCCCCGGCTTCGCCTGTGGGGTCTCCCACTCTCTCTTCTGAGCAGGAGTCAAGTGCCCCCCCGCTCTCATCAACTTAGTTGGTAAACCTTATAGATAGCGCTGAAAAGCAACAAACTTTGCGAAAACAGCGTAATAAAAAGATGGGATGACATAATAAACAATAGTTTCTGCGCACATTAAAAATATCATTCTTAAGTTCTCACTGGATAATGATACGATTCAGTACAAGGATCAACTATATTAGCCAATTGTTATTCTCCTAATAATATTGTGCAGAAATTTATTAAAGGGGAACCTGCGTATGTATCGAATATGTAATAGCAGCAAAAGATTAAAAGACAATAAATATTAAGGTTTATAGACTAGGGAGGGTTAACATGGACAAAAAACTTTTGAGAAGATTTGATTTCCCGGATACAGGGATCATTCTGTATGAAAGTAAACATCGGAGAGGCCAGTTTGTATCTGAACATTACCATGATCATTTTCAAGTTCTTTATGCATTGGATGGGGAAGGTGAAATTACACTTGATGGAAAGGCTTATAATTTTTCGAAAGACAAGGTTGTCCTTATTAATCCGAATTGCATTCACTCGATAAAAGCGACGACTAAATTGACGGTGCTGGTACTTGCGTTTTCAGTACCCGCTTTGAAAGTGGCCATACAGGAGGAGCTGCTAACTTTAATTCAGAAAAATTCCAGACATTTTGAGCTTGACTTTTATACGGCAAGTGAAATACGGCCGTTGTTCAGGAAAATGCTATATGAACAAAAAAATGATGATTTTTTTGGTAATCTGTCCATGCCTGTTTATCTTCTTGAAATCATCATTCAATTGCTGCGTCAGCAAAATTTTTCTTATGTTCAGGATGCGAATGATATTCGTTCGATTCAAATCAAGGAATACATAGAGAGACATTATTTCAATAATATCACGGCAGAAAATCTTTCCTCGGTCTTTGGCATATCAACCAGATATATGAATGATATCTTTAAACGTAAATTCAATGATACCCCGCTGCAATATCTTCAAAAAGTAAGAATTCACCAGGCAAAGGAATTGCTTCTGGAATCCGACCAGGATATTGTATCTATTTGCTTTGAGGTGGGTTATGAAACATTATCAACTTTTTATCGCACTTTCAGAAATTTAGTAGGGATTTCACCAAATAAATTTCGTATGTCCGGTCAGTCACCATCAGACATTACGGATACGGTTTCCTGATAAGCTTCTTATGAAGGCCAAAATGGAAGAGGAAAGAAACAGAAAGGTCCTTCATCGGGCTTATGAAGGCCAAAATCGAAGAGAAAAGAAGCAGAAAGGTCCTTCATCGAATGTAACAAATTAAATATATGTTTCTCCAAAATTAAGAATTTTTCTCTCAAACTCATAAGACTTTAATTGGCGGAAAATTCAAAATAGTAATCAGAGAGAAAACATATTTCTAAGGAGGACAGAGGAATGATGAAAAGAAAATGGGGCATTATTTCAATTAGCATTCTATTACTCTTAATGCTTGCAACTGGATGTGGAAATACAACGGCAACAGAGGGAAGCGGGAAAGCAGAAGAAAAAGGGGAATATGTTATAAAGTTTGCCCATGTTGTAAGCGCTTCAACTGCAAAAGGGAAAGCGGCTGAAAAGTTTAAGGAGCTTTTGGAAGAGCGAACAGACGGACAGATAAAAGTCGAGGTTTTTCCTGATTCACAATTAGGTGCTGACCGAGAAATTACGGAACAGATGCAATCTGGCACCATTCAAATGAACGCTCCATTTACAGGTGTTCTGCCTGCCTTTGTTAAACAATTTGAGGTTTTTGACCTGCCGTTCTTATTTAAAGACCGGGATCATGTGAAGAGAGCGGTAAATGGAGAATTAGGGGAAATCTTCAACCAGCATCTGGAAAAACAAGGTCTTCGCGCATTGGGATATTGGGATGGCGGATTTAAACACTTAACGAATTCCAAGCATACGATTCAAAAGCCGGAAGATCTGGATGGCCTGAAAATGCGTGTTTCCCAAAGCCCGCTATTAATTTCTCAATTCCAGGCAATGGGTGCCGGCGGGGTATCCATCGACTTTGCTGAGCTGTATACAGCCCTTCAAACAAAGACCGTTGATGGACAAGAAAATCCATTAAGCAACATCGTCAGCAAAAAGTTCTATGAAGTCCAAGATTATTTAACTCTTAGCGCCCACGGTTATATGGCCTATCCGTTAATTATCAGCGAGCAATTTTATCAGAATCTTCCAGCAGACCTGCAAAAAGCTGTTGATGAAGTGGCAGCAGAGGTAACGGATTGGCAGTGGGAGCAATCTGCCAAGGACGAAGAGGCTTATATCAAAACAATAGAAGAATCCGGAATAGAGATCACAGAGTTATCAGATTCGGATAAAGAGGCCTTTATACAGGCTACAAGCGGTGTATATGAAGACTTTAAAGAAGTGGAAGGCAGCCAGGAATTACTGGATGCTATTAAAGAAGCGGAAGAGGAATAAATATTGCTTTCCTATAAATTAAAATGCATTGCAAGGACGGCTTTTAGCCGTCTCTTTTTTCAAGAGGGAGGGACATTCATTGAAAAGAATCAATCACTTTCTGAACTATTTCGAAGAATATGCGGGAGTTTTTTCCCTAATCTTTACATCATTGCTTGTATTTTTACAGGTAGTGCTCAGGTATGTTTTTAATTATTCACTTTCGTGGTCAGAGGAAGTAGCAAGATATTTAATTGTCTGGTTTGTATTTATAGGGAACAGTATTGCTGTCAGAGAAAAAGCACATGCTACCATGGATGCTCTTGTTGCCTATTTGCCTGATCAAGGAAAAAAAGTCTTTTCGATGATCGCCAATCTCGTTTCGATTGTTTTTTGTGCTTTTTTAATATGGTCAGGCAGCAGGATCGTTTCTGGTGTAATAGAGTCCGGAAGTGTGACACCTGCTACAGGGATGCCAATGTATATTCCATATCTCGCATTGCCAATAGGTGCAGGTTTGATGCTGATTCGATTTCTGCAGCTTTTTGTTCAGGATCTTAATAGCTTTCGCTCTGCAAGACATACTTTTACCCCGCCAAAAGAGGAGGCTCCGAAGCTATGATGCTATTAATGGTTTTTCTGATCCTTCTTTTATTGGGGGTTCCAATTGCGATAACGATTGCCTTGAGTACGATTATTGTCATATTACAAAGTAATGTCCCAATTGATACTTTGGCAAGAACAATGTTTTCTGGGGTTGATTCCTTCTCGCTGATGGCGATCCCTTTTTTTGTATTCGCAGGAGATTTAATGCTTGCCGGCGGAACATCCAAAAGATTAATAGACTTTACGAAAAAATGGGTCGGGTGGACAACAGGCGGCCTGCCAATTGCCGGTGTCCTATCGTCCATGTTTTTTGCTGCCCTTTCCGGCTCAAGTCCTGCAACCGTTGCCGCCATCGGGGGCATCATGATCCCGTCCCTGAAGGAAGCCCGTTTTTCCGAAAAATTTTCGGTCGGATTAATGTGTGCATCCGGTTCGCTGGGAATCATCATTCCCCCAAGTATTACGTTTTTGGTTTATGGCGCTGTTGCGGAAGTGTCTATTGGCAAATTGTTTATTGCAGGAATCATTCCGGGAGTCTTTATCGGCTTGATCCTAATGATTGTCGGTTATGTTATTGCTAAAAAACAAGGGCACAAGCCGGATCCCAGACCCTCCGGAAAAGAATTATGGAAATCCACCGTTTCAGCCATTTGGGGAATTATGATGCCTGTTATCGTACTGGGAGGCATTTACTTTGGTGTTTTTACACCGACTGAAGCCGCTGCGGTAGCAATTGTTTATAGCATGATTGTTGGCTTTTTCATTTATAAGGAACTGACCTTTAAAGAGTTATTCGCCGTCACAAAACGGTCAATTGTAACTTCTGCCATGATTATGCTTGTCATTTCCGCTTCAAAGGTATTTAGCTGGTATTTAACATATGAGCAAATTCCATCGACAGTTGCGGGAAAGCTAATGGAATATGCAGCCAATCCGATTATTTTCTTAATTTTGGTAAATATCATCCTTTTAATAGTAGGAATGTTTATGGATTCCAGCGCAGCAGTGCTGATCCTGGTTCCGCTGTTCCTGCCGGTGGTGCTTGAGATGGGAATCGATCCGATACACTTTGGCGTCATCATGATCATCAATCTGGCAATTGGAATGTTAACTCCGCCATTCGGCTTGAATCTGTTTGTAGCCTCGGGCATTAGTAAGGTGTCATTGGCTGGTGTAACGCGGGGAACGATGCCATTTATTTTTGTGTTAATTGCTGCTTTAATGGTTATCACTTATGTACCGCAGCTCTCTCTTTATTTAACAAACTTTGTTTATCAATAATCTCTTAAATTCCGCCCCTTCTTCATAGAAGAGGCGTTTTTTTTTGAAAAATAAGTAAGCATAACTTCAATAACTGTTAATATAACATTTACCGGCCGATTTCATAAAAATACCGGACAAATCGAAAAAATGCCGGTCAAAAATAACATTATCTAAGAGAAGACCATTTTTCAACGGATGTATTACGAATAATAGACTTCCCTCTTATCTCCGATATTGCAAAAAGCCTTCCGATATAGATGAGATAATCCATCCTTGTTTTTCTAGAATAAAAGTAAGTTAAACAAATAAACGAATCGGCTTTTAAAGCCAAAAGGAGGAAAAGAATCATGGGAGTTAAGAATATTGGAATTATTATGAATGGTGTAACCGGAAGGATGGGGACGAATCAGCATCTAATCAGATCGATTGTTGCCATTCGCGAACAAGGCGGGGTGGAGCTTGCGAATGGAGATTACATCATGCCGGATCCAGTTCTGGTCGGCCGCAATGAAGATAAATTACAGGCGCTGGCAGAGAAGCACAATATCGGCCGGTGGAGCACAGATCTTGATAAGTGTCTGGCTGATCCGCATAATGTGATTTATTTTGATTCCCAAACAACCGTCCGAAGGGCAGATGCTATCCGAAAAGCGATAAAAGCAGGGAAACATATTTATTGTGAAAAGCCGACCGCTGCCAATTTGGAAGAATCCCTTGAATTAGCGCAGCTGGCCTACGAGTCTGGCGTAAAAAATGGGGTTGTGCAGGATAAGTTATTTTTGCCGGGCCTACTAAAATTAAAAAGATTAGCAGATTCAGGATTCTTCGGAAAAATTCTTTCTGTTCAAATGGAATTTGGCTACTGGGTTTTCGAGGGTGATTGGCAGGCTGGCCAGAGGCCTTCCTGGAATTACCGCAAAGAAGATGGCGGCGGAATCATTGTGGATATGTTTGCCCATTGGCGGTATGTCCTCGATAACTTATTTGGAAATGTAAAATCTGTATCCTGCCTGGGTGTGACCCATATTCCGAAGCGGGTTGATGAGAAAGGTAATCCTTATGTTTGCACGGCCGACGATGCGGCTTATGCAACCTTTGAGCTGGAAGGCGGCATTATTGCACAAGTAAATTCTTCCTGGACAGTCAGAGTGAATCGGGAAGATCTGTTAACGATTCAAGTGGATGGCACCCATGGAAGCGCTGTTGCCGGATTAAGGGATTGTAAAGTACAGCACCGTATTAATACCCCTAAGCCGGTATGGAATCCTGACATTGAAAATCCGTTTAAATTTACAGAACAATGGCAGCCGGTACCTGACAATCAAACCTTTGATAATGGATTTAAGGTGCAATGGGAGTTGTTTTTAAAACATGTTGCAGCGGATGAACCATTTGACTGGGATTTATTAGAGGGTGCAAAAGGCACTCAATTGGCAGAATTAGGCCTTAAATCTTGGGAGGAGCGCCGCTGGATTGATGTACCGGAACTAAGCCTGGAGGTGAGAAAGAATGGGGAAGCTGTTAACTCTGCCAGATAAGAAGGGCGGGACCTATGAATATCGTGTAGGAGATTCTGGTTCTTTTAGCATACCGGAAGGCCAATTCAAAAGCAGAATCGCCTTTTCGGCTGCACATGTCGTTTGCGATCCGCTTGTGAATTCGGACCCCATTTTACACGCAAAGATTGATTGGGAAAACACGCTTGCTTATAGACGGCATCTTTGGTCTCTTGGCCTTTCTGTGGCAGAAGCAATGGATACGGCACAGCGCGGTATGGGACTTAATTGGGAAATGGCAAAGGAGCTCATTTGCCGATCGGCAGCGGAAGCGAATGCAGCAGGAGGAAAGATTGCCTGCGGAGCAGGGACGGATCATCTTCTTCCAGGTCCTTCTGTGACATTGGCGGATGTTCAGGCTGCGTATGAAGAGCAATGTGAATTTGTGGAAAAGAATAATTCGCAAATTATCTTAATGGCAAGCAGGGCACTGGCAGATTGTGCCCAAGGTCCTGAAGAATATGAAAGAGTCTATGGCAATATATTAAGTCAGGTTTCCAAGCCAGTTATTCTGCACTGGCTGGGCGACATGTTCGATCCGGCTCTTCAAGGATATTGGGGTTATAAAAATTTGGATGATGCCATGGAAGTCTGCCTGAATGTCATTTGGGATAACAAAGAAAAGGTCGATGGCATAAAAATCTCTTTACTCGATGCATCACGTGAAATCGAAATGCGCAGACACCTTCCTCCAGGAGTCAAAATGTATACCGGTGATGATTTCAATTATCCGGAACTGATTAAAGGGGATGAATTTGGCTATAGCCATGCCCTGCTGGGTATTTTTGATGCCATAGCGCCAGCAGCGGCTGCAGCTTTGCATGCACTGGATGATGGTGACTATGTGTCCTATAACGCTTTATTGGCAAAGACAGTTCCGCTTTCACGTCATATTTTCCAGGCGCCAACTTATTCCTATAAAACCGGTGTTGTCTTTATGGCCTACCTGAATGGGCACCAGTCACACTTCCGAATGATTGGCGGGGCTGAAAGCGCACGGTCCATTGTACACCTGTCAGAGTTATTTGTATTAGCTGATCAGGCCGGCCTTCTTTCAGAGCCCGATCTTGCTGCTGAAAGAATGAAGCTGGTATTGAACTTAGCCGGAATTCGTCAGGAGGAATTTTACAGTGGAAAACTATGAGAGACTTAGTTTGAATCAAATCACTACTGAACAATGGAACCTTCGTGAAGCGATTGAAGGCTGTGCCAGGGCGGAAGTTCCCTGGATTGCCCCATGGCGGCATAAGGTAGAAGAACTGGGGTTAGGCGTAAGCAAAAGGCTGATAAAGGATGCCGGGCTGAAGGTTTCCAGTTTATGCAGGGGCGGAATGTTCCCGGCAGCAACTGCAAATGAGAGGCAAAAAAGGATTGACTATAACAAAAAGGCGGTGGAAGAAGCTGCTGAGCTGGGAGCAGAAGTTCTCGTGCTTGTCTGCGGCCCGTCTGCTGACCGGGACATTGTGTCTGCCCGGCAAATGGTCGCAGAAGGAATTGCCCAATTGGCTCCTTTTGCAGAAGCATATGGTGTGAAATTGGGAATTGAACCATTGCATCCCATGTATGCTGCAGAACGGTCGGTAGTGGTATCCCTGGACTTAGCGAATACGCTGGCGGAAGCGTACCAGTCTGATCAGGTTGGCGTTGTTGTTGATGTCTTTCATGTATGGTGGGATCCGGATTTATATAACCAAATTAATCGTGCTAAAGGCAGGATATTAGGTTTCCATGTGTCCGATTGGCTTGTTCCAACACCGGATATGTTAAAGGGACGCGGTATGATGGGAGACGGGGTCATTGAAATTAGCCGAATCCGTCAAGCTGTAGAAAAAGCAGGATACAATGGGCCAATCGAAGTTGAAATTTTCAACGACCAAATTTGGAGTCAACCTGCGGATGATACTTTACTCCAAATGAAACAAAGCTATTTAAAGCACGTTTAATAAGGGAGGGAGTGACGATAGTTTGTCGCTTCCTTTTTTAGGGCGCAGATCCTGGCCACAAGAAATAACCAAGTGTTTTATGCAGATCTTCCTTGTTACCTGTCTGATGTGGGATTCCAAAGATGAATTCTCAAGGGAAATGGCTCTGTTAGAGATAAGTGCTGATTTTTATCAATTTCAAAAAGACCAGTCAGATTTTTTCTAACTGGTCTAGAATATTTTACGGAATAACACTTCTGTATATATAATAATCATCCAAGTTTATCACTAACTATTTTTTTCTTTAACCGGCATCCAAATTTCGCTATATACATTTTCCGAAGTACCATTGTGCTTTGTAAAAGAAATTCCAGGCAGATCTGCTACTTCATAACCTGAAGAAGGCAGCCATTCGGAATATATTTTAGCGGTAGTTTCTTGTAGTGCAGCAGGAAATGGTCCTTGATTAGGGAAAATTGCCCATAAACTTTCTTCAATAGAAAGCTGTTCTAAATCATCGAATGGATTTTCTTTTGTAGTTGCAAAACCAATCATATGAGTTAAGCAGCCTTTTTCTTCCAAGAAACCATCATCAAAATCATAGGATACATTCAAGACTTGATGAGGATATAAATCAGCTAATTGATGCATTTCATTTCTTTGCTGTTCGGTAATTGACTTGGCCAGTTCTATGATAGCATTATTTTCACCTTCGAATTGAATTGGCACTCTTTTCGATACACCTACTATATTAAACTTCTCTTTCTTTTCAATTTTGAATTCCATTGATATTCCTCCTTTTATATCTATAAAGAATGAAAATTTGGGAAATGATTTTTGAATTTTGTTTTTTGTTACTTCTGAAGGTAAAAAGCCACTCCATTCACGAAAGGCTCTTGAAAATCCTTCTATAGATTGAAAACCATATTTATAGGCGACATCTGTCACTTTTGCTCCGTTAATTAATTCAACATTTGCAGATGATAATCTCCTATTTTTGATATACTCATTCAATGACATTCCAGCCAAATACGAAAACATTCTTTTAAAATGATAATCAGATATTCCTACAATTTTTGATATATCTTTGCCAGAGATATCTTCCGTCAAATGTGTTTCAATATAGTCCATTAAATGATTGAATTCTTGTAACATTCATTTCCCTCCTTTACAAATACATAATATCGGTAAGAATGATTATTTACCCGATATTTTATATACGGAATTTATCGGAATTCGTCTTTCATGCTTATTATTATAAGCACTTTAATGATCATTTCATAACATTCTATATTAGCCATCTATGACGTTAAATAGTGTAAACGAATATCATTATTGGTATCAGAACTTTATTCATCAGCACATCCGCTGCAAGCTCATACCATCAATCAAGCATGATAAAAATTCAATCCATTTTTCAGATTTTGGACAATGCGATCGATGCAGTTGGAGATGTGGAAAAGCAGGAGTTAGTCGTATTTCCAATGCATTTAAAGATGTTGCAGCAAAAAGCAAGCGGGATCATATTTAAAAAGTAGTCTATTGTATTAAAACATTTTCCAGCTTAAGTAAGGAGAAGAACATCATGTTAAAGTTTTTATTGACATTAGCTTGATTCAGAAATAAAATGAATTTAATCATAATGTTAGTTATTGATAACAAACATTATGATTCTCCTAATTAATGCTGCCATTTTAATCTATAGGTGTCTAAATTGTTGATAACTATGTTTCGAAATGATCCTTTTCCCTTGGAAAAGTTATGAACTAACCGGGATTGGCTGACAGCACAAAAAGTATGAAATCCTCACATCCTTCATCGGTTAAAATTAAACAGAGAATGGATGAACTTTATCGTGGTAGTGGGGTCCTTTTTGAATGTTCTTTTTTGCTGCAAATATTCAAGTAAGTTTTAAATATAAATAACGGCATGTGTAAGTGTCATAATGATGTTAGTTATTAATAACTAAAATTGAGAAAATATAATGTGGGGTGCCTTTATGCAGGAAAAAAAGTTAAACACAGCAGACCGTATTCTTCAATCAGCTCTTCAATTAATGAAGGACAAAGGATTTAATTCAGTAACTATAAAAGAAATCGCCGATGCAGCCAATGTGAGTGAAATGACAGTATTTCGCCATTTTGAAACCAAGAAGGGAGTCTTGGAGGCTGCGATTAAAAAAAATGCGGTTATCCCCAGTTTCAAGAGAAATTTTGAGGAGAATATCGTTTGGGATTTAGATCAGGACTTAATGCTGATAGCTAAGTTATATCTTAATTTAATGGAAAGTAATAAGTCTATTTGTTTAATTGCTGTTCAAGAACGAAATACGATGCCTGAACTAGTTGGATTAATCTCCGATAATACAGAACAGTTAAAAATATTTATTACAGAATATTTTAATGAAATGCAGGTGAAGAAAAAAATAGTTGAATTGGATTCATATGTACAAGCATCGACCTTCTTATCCATGATGTTTGGTTTTTTTATCTCAACAGCTCTATGGGAGACTGAATTTATAAATGTATCTAGGGACGACTTCATTACAAATAGTGTGAAAACATTTTGTAATGGAATAAAAAAGTAAAGGGGTTTTTTAAAATGTTTAATTTAAATAGTCGAGTTCAATATTCAAGACTGGCATTCCTTACTTTAGCATGGATTTTTTCAGTCAGTATTGCTATTCAGACTTTCCTTGCTGGTTTAGCAATCTTCACCAACTATTCATACTGGACGTATCATACAACATTCGTAGTTTGGTTTCAATTTATACCGATCCTAATGCTGGTACTATCTTTTACTGGAAATTTCCCAAAAGTAATTCGCGGGCAAGTTGCTGGATTATTTCTTCTTATAGTTCCACTCCAATATATTAGCGTTAATATACCTGGTTTGGGGGCAATACATCCAGTTATTGCGCTGGTACTGTTTTGGTCAGTATTAGATGTAATAAAAAAAGCAGGAAAAATACATGGATAGATGGCGGATAATTTTTGTTATTAGATAAGAAAATGTAATCGTTAATACAAAGAGTGCTTTCCTGGTTTTAATATTTTTGAAGCATTTTATAATATTAAATAAAAATTTTTTAAAAATAAATGTTAGTTATTAATAACTAACAACAATAAGATGCTTTAAATAAAACTAATTGAATTTGGGGCAGCAGAGAACACAGGACGAAGTAAAAAACAAAAGAAAATTTCCCCTTTATGTATGGCTCACTTAATACCATTACTAAAAATAATCACCAAAATGCGGAAGGCTCCTGCTTTAAAACAGCAGGAGCCTTTATTATTATGTTAGTCGCTTACGGCCTTCGCTTGTAATGTATAAACAGGAATAAAGAATCATTTTTCATCAAAAGGTTATCGCTACTATATGTCTTACGTTGTCATTACCATAAAAGTTAATGATAAAAGCATTTTAATAATCTATATGCCGGTAATTTATCCAATTAAAGCTATGTTTCCTTTTTCTTTAAACTTTCACACAAAAATAGATTAATGATCCAAGCTGGAAAATGGATAAATTTTAGATTAGATGGAATAACTTTATCAGTTTACCAGGATGTGTTGACTCTCGATTTACTTGAACATATGTTTATGGTGAGGATAAGCGGAAGAAGGGGAAGTTATGAGGAAAGCAATTGGCATTGACATTGGGGGAACGAAAATTGCAATTGGAGTTGTAGAAGAGAATGGCCATGTTCTTTCGAATAGGCAATTCCCAACAAAGGTTGATGCAGGCCCTGATTATGCAATAAATCAAATAATTTCATACGTATCAGAAATGAGGGAGAACCACCAAGGGATTGTGGGTATAGGGATTGGGTGTCCGGGACCCATTAATAAGAAGAAAGGAACTATAGACAATCCACCCAATTTGAAAACCTGGCATGGCTATCCGCTCATGCGAAAAATTGATAGCGCTTTCCAAATGCCGGCAAGGCTGCTGAATGATGCTGATGCAGCTGCGTTGGGAGAGTATTTTTTTACCTTTCGAAAAACACATAAGCACGTCCTTTATGTAACCGTCAGTACTGGAATTGGTGGCGGAATTATTATAAATGGCCAGTTATATGAAGGTGCAGCGTCTGGAGCAGGTGAGATAGGACATAGTGTAATACAGCCAGATGGTCCGCTGTGCGGCTGTGGGAAGAGTGGGTGTTTAGAGATATTAGCTTCAGGAACTGCGCTTATGAGGATTTGGAAGAGAAGACTTGTTAATGAGGGCATTCCTGCAGAACCGATTTGGAATGGTAAAGAGCTTTTTGCTAAAGCTGCCTCGGGGGATGCACTCGCAAAAGAGGTTATTGAGGAGGCCTCCACCTATCTTGCGCTTGGGCTAAGCCAAGCCATTCAAACCTTAAATCCCGAACTGCTGATTCTTGGCGGCGGGGTTATTATCGGTCAGCAAGCGTTTTATGAAAAGGTTAAGAATAAACTGCCTGACTTTCTTTTTGACCAGCACAAACAAACCCTGCAAATAGAAAGAGCAAGTCATGGGGCAATGGCAGGTGTAAAAGGAGCAGCTGCTTCCATATTAGAGAATACTAAATAGGAGGAACAGCATATGGAATTGAAAACTACCGCTCATATAATTTCACATTCACATTGGGACCGGGAATGGTATATGCCTTTTGAAAAGCATCGCTATTATCTAGTCAAGCTGATTGATACCCTCATAGAAATGTTTGAAAAGGGTGAAGACTTTCAAAGCTTTCACCTGGATGGGCAAACCATTATCTTAGAGGATTATCTGCAAATTAGACCGGCAAAGAAAGAGGCTCTCAAAAAGCTAATTCAAGCAAAGAAGCTTTATATCGGGCCATGGTACGTTTTACAGGATGCATTTTTAACAAGCTCAGAGGCAAATGTACGAAATTTGCTTTATGGGCTGCAGGATGCGAAGGAATATGGTGCTGTTTCGAAATTAGGGTATTTTCCAGATACATTTGGCATTTATGGCCAGGCCCCTCAATTGCTGCAGCAGGCAGGTATTCATACAGCTGCTTTTGGAAGAGGAGTAAAACCAACTGGTTTTAATAATATGGTGAGTGATGCAAAAACCTTTGAGTCTCCTTATTCAGAGCTAACCTGGAAATCCCCGGATGGATCAGAGGTATTAGGGATTTTGTTTGCGAATTGGTATTCAAATGGAAATGAAGTGCCGGTGGAAAGAGAGCAAGCCAAGAAATATTGGGAAGAAAAGCTTTCAGATGCAAAACGTTATTCCTCCACAACACATCTTTTATTTATGAATGGGTGTGACCATCAGCCTGTACAAACAGATATGGGTGAAGCTATTAAGGTTGCAAAAGAGCTATATCCAGACATTACATTTACACATTCAAATTTTGATGATTATATCGAAGCTCTTACAAAATCACTTCCAGTGAAACTTCAAACCATTACAGGTGAGCTCCGTAACCAGCGTACAGATGGCTGGTCCACTCTTGTAAATACAGCATCAGCAAGAATTTACTTAAAACAGATGAATCAGGAATGCCAAACAATGCTTGAAAAAGTAGCAGAACCAATTGCTGTTTTTTCTTATTTGCTAGGTCAGGATTATCCTCGTGATTATTTACGCTATGCATGGAAAACCTTGATGGAAAATCATCCACATGACAGTATTTGCGGCTGCAGTGTAGATGAAGTTCATCGTGAAATGGTGACTAGATTTGAAAAAGTAAAACAAACAGTGTCCATGATTATCGATGAAAAAACAAAGGAAATTGTATCCCATATAGAAACGGACCAAATGGGAGCGAACGCCATTCCTGTTGTGGTTCTTAACACATCAGGTAACACAAGAGATGCAGTCGTTGAAAAGGAGATAGAGTTAGAGAAAATCTATTTTTCGGAAATGGCATTTTCAGAGATACCAGATACGTTACGTACGAAGGAAATCCCTGATTTAGCAGTAATGGATGCTGATGGAGGAGAACATGAGTGTATCGTAAGCGACCTTGGAGTTCGATTTCATTATGACCTTCCAAACGATGGCTTTCGGCAGCCATATTATGCAAGAATGCTGCGAATCACATTCATTGCTGAAGAACTTCCGGGGCTTGGATATAAGACATTTTTTCTAAAACCAAAAACCCGGCAAGGAAAACTAAACCAACTCCCAGTTTCAAATAGTTACTTCCTGGAGAATGAATATGTGCATATCGGGATTCACGAGAATGGTTCATACACGCTTACAGATAAGGAAACGAATAAAGTGTATAAAAATCTGGGCATCTATGAAAATAGCGGAGATATTGGCAATGAGTATATGTTTAGAAAGCCAGACGGAGAAGTGCCGCTTACAACAGAAGGCCAGAAAGCGAAGATTAAAGTTATCGAAAACAATGCCATTCGATCCATTATCGAAGTGGTGCATGAGTGGGAAATACCGAAGGAAGCTGATGAGCAGCTTGCGTTAGAAAAGGAAAAGCTAGTTTGGCATAAAGACCGCACATCTGGCAGGTCTAATGAAATGGCAACTCTACGCTTAGTAACGCAAATTCAATTAGATCAAATAGCAAAAGGTCCAAAGGTTAAGGTAATGATAGAAAACAACGCCAAGGATCACCGGCTGCGGGTTCTGTTCCCAACAAGCTTAAAAACAACTGAGCATTATGCTGATAGTATTTTTGAAGTGGTTAAACGATCAAATACACCAGAACGGGAATGGGAGAATCCGAGCTTTGACCATCATCAGCAAGCATTTGTAAGTATATCGGACGGGGATTATGGATTGACGATTGCAAACAAAGGGTTACATGAATATGAAATATTGGAAGAAAAACAAACCATTGCAGTTACAATTCTCAGAGCAACATCAGAGTTAGGTGATTGGGGGCTCTTCCCCGCTCCAGAGGCGCAATGTCCCGGAACACATTATGCGGAATGGATGATCATTCCTCATAAGGGGACTGTCATTAGTTCAGAGGCATACAAAGAAGCTTATGATTTCCAAGTACCCGTAGTTTCAGTTCAAACAGATGTGCATGAGGGGGAACTTCCAGCTGAACATACATTTTTCTCATGGGAAGGAAAAGCGGCCGCCTTTTCTTCTATGAAGCTAGCAGAAGAAAGAGATGATGTCATAGTTCGATGGTTTAATACATCAGAACAGGAGGAAATCCTCAGTGCTGCTATCATGAACGGGTCTGCTTCATACAAGAGTACAATTATTGAAACAATAGCAGAGCCGATGAAAGGTCCACAAGTCCAAACTGAAATTAAACCATTTGAAATTTTGAGTTTTGGCTGGAAAGTGAAGGAGTGAAGGGATGAAAAAGGAAAAAGCTATACCAGCATCACTTGCAAAGGTAATCGAAAAGGTAAAGGAACATTTTCCAAATGATAGCAAGCTTCAGCAAATGTTCGAAAAATGCTTCGTAAATACGTATGAGACAACATTAAAGCCACAAGAGGATGGAACCACATTCGTCATCACAGGTGATATTCCAGCGATGTGGCTGCGCGACTCAGCTGCCCAAGTTCGTCCTTATTTAATAGCTGCAGAAGAGGACAAAATGATAGCAGACCTCATTGATGGGGTTGTTCGCAGGCAGTTTAAATATATTTTACACGATCCATATGCGAATGCATTTAATGAGACTACAAATGGAAAGGGACACCAGGAAGATAAAACAGATATGTCACCAATGGTTTGGGAAAGAAAGTATGAAATTGACTCACTATGTTACCCGATTCAGCTTGCATACCTGCTTTGGAAATCAACCGGGAGGACAACTCATTTTGATAATGCATTTGTTCAAGTTCTTAACAACATTCTGCAAGTATGGAGAGTAGAGCAAAATCACGAGGATGAGTCACCTTATCTTTTTGAGAGAAACGATTGCAGACAATCAGATACATTACATAGAGCAGGGAAAGGATCTAAAACAAAAAGAACGGGAATGACCTGGAGTGGTTTTAGGCCAAGCGATGATGCTTGTTTATATGGATATTTAGTTCCAGCCAATATGTTTGCCGTTGTCGTATTAGGATATGCGTCCGAGATATGCAGAAAAGTCCTTCAAGATGAGGTGCTTGCAGGCGAATGTGAAAAGCTGTCATCTGAAATAGAAGCAGGAATTGAAAAATTTGCTGTTTTACATCATCCGATATACGGAGATATGTATGTCTATGAAACAGATGGAATGGGCCATTATAATCTCATGGATGACGCGAATGTCCCTAGCTTATTAGCTGCACCTTATCTAGGCTGGTGTTCCTTTCAAGATAGCACGTATTTAAATACACGCCGATTCCTGTTGAGCAGAGATAATCCTTATTATTACGAAGGAAAGGCGGCAAAAGGAATTGGCAGTCCGCATACTCCTGATCACTATATTTGGCATATTGCATTAGCAATTGAAGGAATGACATCAATTGATGCTTCTGATAAATACAGAATACTGGAGGTGATGAAACATACAGATGGCGGAACGGGCTTCATGCATGAAGGCTTTAATGCGGACCGGCCTCAAGAATTTACTAGAGAGTGGTTCTCATGGGCGAATTCGATGTTTAGTGAGTTTGTGTTAAGTCTTTGTGGATATGCAGTAAAGGGAAGTCCGCTTCATAAGAGCTTGCAGGATGGCAAAAAGGTGTGACAGCTTTAAAAGATTAGCAGCATCTAAGAGTAATTGGAAGTCCGCATCATCCAAGTAGAAACATACACTCAAGCTAGTTATGAAAGAAAAAGAAATTATCTAACGAACAGGGGTGGATTGATGTTAAAGGGAAAACTGAGTTTTATCACAATTCTCTTGGGTTTGCTTTTAGTGTGCACATTACCGGGAACAGGCTTTGCGAAGATGCCTGAATCATCCTATTGGTATCCCGAGAATCTATTAAATTGGAGTCCTGAAACGGATCCTAATGCGGTTTATAATAAAAGTTCCGTTCCGTTAGCCGAGCGTGAGACCATGTTTAATGTGAATGAAACGGCTCAATCCAAGGCGAAGCTAGTTGCGTTATCGGCATTGAATCCAAATACGAGCGGTGTCCCATCTCAAGGTGGAAAAGATTTTTTTGCAAACACATTTAGCTATTGGCAATATGTTGATTTAATGGTGTACTGGGCTGGATCAGCAGGAGAAGGCATTATCGTTCCGCCTAGCGCAGATGTAATCGATGCGTCTCATAAAAATGGTGTTCCGATCTTAGGAAATGTGTTCTTTCCGCCTAAGGTATATGGAGGACAGGAGCAGTGGGTAGATCAAATGCTTTCTCAGCGTGAGGATGGCTCATTTCCTGCAGCAGATAAGCTGCTTGAGGCAGCTGAATATTACGGCTTTGATGGCTGGTTTATTAATCAGGAAACAGAAGGCGGTACAGCAGAAACAGCTCAAAAGACGAAGGATTTCCTGAAGTATCTGCAGGATAATAAGCCTGAAGGCATGCATATTATGTGGTACGACTCCATGGTTGAAAATGGTTCGATTCGCTGGCAAAATCATCTAACAGATCAGAATAAAATGTTCCTGCAGGATGGTACTGATCGAATATCAGATAGCATGTTTTTAAATTTCTGGTGGACGAATCAGCAATCCTCTCATAACAAAGCATTAGAAATTGGGAGAAGCCCTTATGATCTTTTCACTGGAATTGATGTAGAAGCAAATGGAACAAATACAAATATTCGTTGGAATGGAATTTTTCCAGAGGGGCAGGCTCCACTGACTTCCTTAGGCATCTATCGTCCAGATTGGGCATTTAAAACAACGGATACAATGGAAGCGTTTTATCAAAAGGAGCAAGAATTCTGGACAGGATTGGCCGGGGACCCTCGTAAGACAAGTGAAAATGGTAGCTGGAAGGGTATAGCTCATTATTTTACTGCGAAAACAGTTATAAAAGAACTTCCTTTTGTGACTCATTTTAATACCGGAAGCGGGAAGTTCTTTGCTGTAGATGGTGCTGTGCTTGGAGACTCAGAATGGAATAATCGTAGCTTGCAAGATATTTTGCCAACATGGCGCTGGATAAGAGAAAGTAAAGGTGAAGCCCTAGATGTGGATTTTGATTGGAATACAGCATTTTACGGCGGCAGTTCTCTAAAGGTGTCGGGAAACCTTTCAAAGGAAAATGCAACACATGTAAAGCTTTATAAAACAAATCTTCCGATCGGGAAGGATACTGAGCTTTCGGTAACCTACAAAACAGCTGTGAAAAAACCAAACATGAAGATTGGAATAAGCTTTGCTGACCAGCCAGAGAAATTTGTTTATTTTGATGTGAAGAAAAAAAGTCATAATAACTGGACGGAAGAAACCATTAACCTTAACCAATACAAAGGCAAGAACATAGCAACTATCTCTCTTTTCTTTGAAAGTGAGGATGCGATCGAGGATTACCAAATGAATATTGGTGAGTTAAAGGTAACGAATAAACATAACGACAAAGAAGTACCTGCTGCACCAAAAAATCTAAAAGTTGAAAATGCTGCGTTTACAAATGGCTTATATGCAGACGCAGAAGTAGCTTGGGAACCGGTTAAAGGGCAGATTCACCATTATGAAATCTACAGAAAGTTTCCAAATGGGGAAAAAGAGCTGGTTGGTGCTGTACCAAATCAAGTATTCTATCTTTCTGAGTTAAGAAGAAGCGGTAAGGAAGCTGCCACAACGCTAGAAATTATTGCGGTTACACCAGAGTTTGTTCGAGGTGAAGCAGCAACTGTAAGTTTCGAGTGGCCGCCATATCCAAAACCTAAAGCAGACTTTAGTGCAAGCCAAACAATTGCAGCGCCAGGAGAAGAAATTCAATTTTTCAATAAATCCTCTGAGGCAACTGAAGAGGTAGAGTGGCATTTTGAAGGCGGATCTCCGGAGGTAAGTACAGATCACAATCCTATTGTTACCTACCAGGAAGAAGGGGTGTACTCTGTAACCTTAAAAGCAAAAAACAGCGAGGGAGAGGATGTGCTTCTAAAAGAAGCGTTCATCACGATTTCAGAGGATGCCAAACATATTAGCAATGTGGCGTTAAACAAAATAGCAACAGCGAGCGGACAATGTGCACCTTCAGAAGCAGCCAAATACGCTGTTGATGGAAGTGTTATAAATAATAGCAAATGGTGTGCAATTGGCGCAAACCATTGGTTAATGGTGGATTTAGGCCAGGTATATAACTTATCAAGTTTTGTTATTAAGCATGCAGAAGCAGGCGGAGAGCCAGCTGCATTTAATACAAGAGCATTTACGATTGAGGTAAGCCTGGATGGAGAGAATTGGACGAATGCTGTAACAGTAGAGGATAATACAGCTGCGATTTCAGAGCATTCTATTCAATTGACCGAGGGCCGATACCTTCGTTTTGAGGTTCAGCAGCCTACTCAAGGCGGAGACCAAGCAACGAGAATATTTGAATTCGAAGCATACGGATTTTAAATAAAGTGAAACTTCCATCAGTGGGGGGGGCTTTCATCCCCCACTTATCCTTTAAGGTTCCATCCAAGTCTTGAAGTGGGGGTCTTACTGCCCGTTAATGCGGAATAAGCACAAATTTGGAAAGGGGAATTCTTCTCCTTTCCTCTTTTTACAACGTAAGCCGGCTTTCAGCGAAATCAAAATTAACCAACCGACCTAGGGGATGAAAAACATGGGGAGAATATTTCAAGAAGCAAGTGAGTGGATTGTCAGATTAGCCTGGTCTAATTTCCTCTGGATTGCTTTTACAGCAGTTGGAGCAGGTGTCTTTGGCATTATGCCAGCAACAGTAGCCTTGTTTACAGTTACGCGGAAATGGAAGCTGAAAGAATTTGATTTTTCAATTCGGAAACTTTTTATAGCTACCTATAAAAAAGAATTTGTACGCTCTAATGTAACTGGAATGATCTTCGCTATCATTGGCGTGCTGCTTTACTTTGATTTAAAAATTGCAGAAGGAATGCAGGGAACTATTTCAGTAGTACTTTACGTGTTTATCGGCTTTATTATTCTGTTATTTGTGAATACGGTCATTCACTTTTTCCCTCTTTATGTCCATTATCATTATTCAGTAAAGGAGTACATCAAACAATCCTTTATCATTTCTCTTATCAGTCCAACTTCAACCTTTTTAATAGCGATTGGCCTCTTCTTTATTGGTTATTTACTGGTGAATATGCCAGGATTAATCCCCTTTTTACTAGGTGTGCTGCCAGCTTATTGGATTATGAATGTAAGTATAAATCGGTTTCAAGCGCTTGAAAAACAGTACAAACCAAATTGAAGTCAATATCCTCACAGATGAAAACATAAACTACAGAAAAAATGGGGTATGAATATGTTTTTAACAGAAAGAAAATTAGAGGCAAGAATACAAGAGTTATCGGGTTACAGATATCGGGATGCGATCCAGCTGCACCAGTTTCAAGCTGTGGAGGATGAAGGAGCAATAGGGACTTATCCACCAACAAGCATGGATGGGTATATCTTAAAGCAAGGTGATCAATGGAGAGGAAGAGATCGATATCTTTGGCTGCATACAACCTGCAGGATTCCAGCTGAATGGCTAGGGAAAAAAGTAGTTGGTTTGTTTGACTTTGGTCGTACAGGCGGAGGGAATAACTCTGGCTTTGAGTCTTTGTTATTTGTCAATCATAAGCCCTATCAAGGCGTGGACTCGAATCATCAAGAGGTATTCTTCAAAGAGGAAGAGACCGGAAAAGCTGTTGAGCTGCATTTTCGATTGTGGTCAGGTCTCGAGGGCGGCGGAGAGCCAAGAGAGCAAATCTATACACTAGAGACATCACAAATCTGCTGGTTAGATGAAGCAGTTGATGATCTTTACTATACCTCTTTGGCTGCATGGCAAACGATTAAGGAGCTAGGTGAAGAGAGGCCAGAGAAGCATGAAATGGTAAAGGCATTAAACCGCGCCTTTGCCGTGCTTGATTGGAGTAAGCCAGGAGACGATATGTTTTACAAAAGCTGCGAGCAAGCAAGAGAGGTATTACAGAGCAGTTTACGGGAGATTGAAAAGCATAGCCCAATCACCATTCATTGTGTGGGACACACTCATATTGATGTTGCATGGCTATGGCGGCTCAAGCATACTCGTGAAAAAGCGGCTCGATCTTTTTCGACAGTGCTTCGCTTAATGGAACAATTCCCAGAATACTATTTCCTTCAATCCCAGCCGCAGTTATACGAATATATAAAAAATGATTACCCGGAAATCTATGAAATGATTAAAGATCGTGTGAAAGCAGGACTTTGGGAAACGGAAGGTGCTATGTGGCTTGAAGCGGACTGCAATATTCCAAATGGCGAATCACTTGTCAGACAGATTTTATATGGGAAAGCATTTTTTAATCGGGAATTTGGGGTGAATTGTGAGTATTTATGGCTTCCAGATGTGTTTGGGTATAGCTGGGCACTCCCGCAAATTTTGAAAAAATCAGGCATCCATACATTTATGACAACAAAGATTAGCTGGAACCAATACAACAGGATGCCGCATGATACGTTTAAATGGAGGGGAATGGATGGCTCGGAAATTTTAACGCATTTCATTACGACTCCAGAACCGTGGAACTCACCTGATTCCTGGTTTTACACATATAACGGTTTATTAACCGCCAAAACATTAATTGGAGCTTGGAAGAGCTATCGGAACAAGGATATTAATCAGGATTTACTGCTTTCGTACGGTTATGGGGACGGAGGCGGCGGCGTAAATCGGGAAATGCTTGAGCTGCGACGCAGGTTTGAGGATATGCCAGGTCTCCCAAAAGTAAAAACAGCAAGAGCGGGTGATTACTTCAAAAAGCTCCACGATACGATTGAGAATACAAATGAATATGTGCATACATGGGATGGAGAGCTCTACCTTGAGTATCATCGGGGGACCTACACAAGCCAAGCTTACACAAAACGTATGAACCGAAAACTAGAGTTAGGCTACAGAGAAATAGAATGGCTGTCTATATGGAGCTCTTTACTTTCCACATGGAAAATGTACCCGAAGGAGCAGCTGGATGAGGGATGGAAGATTATCTTGCGAAATCAATTTCACGATATTATTCCAGGTTCTTCAATCAAAGAGGTATATGAAGATGCGAAGCTGGAATATACCCAGGCAGAAAATATTCAAAACCAAATCAGCCAAAAACAGGTTGAGAGTTTAGTTGAAACAAATTCCAAGGCATACACTGTCCTTAATGCAGCACAATGGCAGGACAAAGAGTTTGTATGCATTCCTTATGATGATACAAATCAAGGAAATGGTTATTGGACAACAAAACAGGGTGTAAAGCAAGGAAGTCAGCGTACCGAAATTGGCTGGTTAGTTGAAATCAGGAAACCAGCATCCTTTGGAGCAATAGAGGTGGAATACCATCAAGGAGAGACAATTAAAACTGAGAGTCCCTTTATGTTCAATGAACATTCATTAGAAACACCTTATTATTCAGTAAAATGGAATGAATCTATGCAAATAGCATCACTGTACGATAAGGAAGCAGAGCGCAATGTATTAAAAGCCGATCAAAATGGAAATGTACTCCAAATTTTTGAAGATAAACCATTAGCTCATGATGCATGGGATATTGACTTGTATTATCAGGAAAAGATGGAGGAAGTCCGTGAAATTGTATCCAGTGAGGTTATAGAAAACGGTCCATTACGAATTGTGATTCGGACTATATGGAAATATCAAAACTCACGGATTGAACAGGACATGATTTTCTATGCTGGCAATCGCCGGATCGACTTCAAAACAAAAGTGAATTGGCATCAGCAACGAAAGCTGATGAAGGTAGCATTTCCTGTTGATATACGGACGACGGAAGCCATGTATGATATTCAGTTTGGAAATGTGAAGAGACCGACACATTGGAATACGAGCTGGGATATGGCGCGCTTTGAAACTGTAGGCCATCAGTGGGCAGATTTATCTGAAGCCGGATATGGTGTAAGCCTATTGAACAATTGCAAGTATGGCTATGACATCAAGGAAAATACCATGCGCCTTTCTCTAATAAAGGCTGCTATATATCCAGATCCAACAGCGGATCAAGGGGAGCATGAATTTACCTATTCTTTGCTTCCTCATTTGGGAGATTGGAGAGAAGGGCAAACAGTAAAACAAGCTTGGTATTTGAATCATCCATTAAAAGCTGTTAAAGGCGGATTTGCTCCGAAGGAAAAGTCGTTTGTGAAAATCAATAATACTCATGTTATCATCGATGCCATTAAGAGAAAAGAAGATGAAGATGCGGTGATTTTTCGCCTCCATGAATTTGAGGGCAGACGCGGGACAATCAAATTAGACTTCCCATTTCACGTTGAAAAATGGGCAGAAACAAATTTAATGGAACAAGAAGAGGGTGCAGAGAATACCGGGGAAATTAAAATGACGATTAACCCATATGAAATTAAAACACTTCTTCTCTATTTTTCTTGATAAAATAGGAGTAGATTACAATCTATCGGAAAGGCAAGCTTTCCGATAGATTCGTATTAGGGGTGTGTCTTAGAAATGGAGAAGCATCTGAAAAATAAAGTATTTAGCAAAATTCTTTTCTTTTTTTCTGCAACTACATTATTAGCTATGTTTTTATTATTGTTTTTTTTATCAAGGTATTACACAGAAGTAATTATTCAAAGGGAGAAAGATGCGAGCACGCAAACACTGGAACAAATTGAACTGAGTATTAATCGAAAACAGGAGTTTGTTCAGAATGCAATAAAAGAATTGTATTTGAAAAAAGACCTTATTCTTTATGATATTGCTTTCGCCCTGCAAAATGATTACAGTACCTATTTATCTTATCGATTGGATAAATACAGTGAAAGCTCTTCATTTGTACCCAATAATCTTGATACGTTTTTTCAGGCATATTTTTCACAAGACCTTGATATCAATGCTGTTAGTCTAAAAAGTGCAGATTATGGAACAGAGTATATTTATGTAAATAATCATCATAGATGGAATCTATTTTTAAAGAACAGCAAGTTAGCGCAAGAGGCATCCAGGAATCTTAAATTAGGAAATGGAGATGGGGAGCTGCAGCTGGTTAAATGGGAGCCAAAAAAAGAGGGCTACAATACAATTCAAATTTCCCGTTTCATTAATGACCCGGTTACCCTTAAAACAATCGGTGATCTAACCGTATATTATGATACAGCAGGTATTCAAGACATGCTGCGGCTGCGGAGATCCCAATACAAAGGGTCCGTACATATTATCAGTAAGGATGGCACCAGCCTTTTTAGCTCGAATCAATCAGCAAGTCCTGATCAGTTGCGGA
This sequence comes from Bacillus sp. J33, assembly GCF_000518885.1. GTDB lineage: Bacteria > Bacillota > Bacilli > Bacillales > Cytobacillaceae > Cytobacillus. The sequence goes on from NZ_JAEL01000012.1 coordinate 31,184, forward strand.
ATCTTCCGTTCATCACTGCTTTTTCTGAACTAAAATGGCAGGGTAAAAAATATTATGTCAATACTTTAGCAGATGACCAAATGGGTTATTTATATGTCGGGCTAATCCCTGAAAAAGAGATGAAGAAAGTAACAAAGGTAAAGCAATATATGCTGCTAGCAACCATTCTGCTTTCGAGTATTGCTATAGGAGTTACTTATTTTATCATGAGGTCTTATTCCAGAAGAATCAGTGCAATCGATTCAGCTATACACGAGGTTCGCAGCGGGAACCTGCAAATTCGAATTCCACAAAGCAAGCAAAAGGATGAACTGACTACAATATCCGAGAGCTTTAACGAAATGCTGGATGATCTCAATAAGTATATTAAGGATGTATACGTACTAAATCTAAAACAAAGAGACGCAGAAATGAAAGCGCTTCAATCACAAATACAGCCTCATTTTTTATATAACACACTAGAGGCTATCCGGATGAAGGCAATTGCAGATGGGTCCAAAACAACAAGTAATATGATCTATAGCTTAGGGCAATTGTTTCGCTATTCATTAAGCGGAAAGGAAATTGTGGAAATTTCAGATGAAATTGAACATGTAAAGGAATATGTGGGACTTATCCAAATACGATATCACAATCGGTTAAAGGTATCCTATGACATTCCTGAAACCTATCTAGATGAAAAGATTTTAAAATTCACCTTGCAGCCTCTTGTGGAAAATTATATTATTCATGGTTTTCGAAAAGAAACTGAGGAAAATGAATTATTGATTCAAGTAAAAGGCAAAAACCAGGACATTGAGATAATGGTACATGATAATGGCAGAGGGATTTCCCCGCCAAGGCTTAGTTATATTCAGGCAAAATTAAGAGAAGGTACCACCACAGCTGAGGATTCTATTGGACTAAGCAATGTGCATCAAAGGCTTCATTTAAAATATGGAATGGATTATGGCCTTACGATTGATAGTATTGAAGGAAAAGGAACGACAGTCTTTATTAAAATTCCAGCCGCTAGAAGGAGGGTTCCAAATGTATAATGTCTTTATTGTAGATGATGAACCTTTTATTATCGAAGGCATGAAGGCTCTAGTGCAATGGGAGGATTATGGACTGCAAGTTGTTGGAGATGCTTCGAATGGAAGAGAGGCACTGGAAAAAATAGAGAATACACAAGTTGATATTTTACTAACCGATATTATGATGCCTGTTATGGACGGGCTCCAGCTAATCAGTAAAGTTAAAGAACGTAATCCAGATATAAAATGTATTATTCTTTCTGGATACCAGGAATTTAACTATGTGAAAAAAGGTATGGAGCTAGGGATCGAAAATTATTTACTTAAGCCAGTTAATGAACAGGAGCTTCATTTTACGTTACTAAATTGTATAGAAAAGCTTGGAAAATCAGCGAATCATGAAGAAGCATATACAATCTTGCGGGATAATACGATTTGGCGAGGGCTGAACCAGGAAATCGATGAAAAGGAATGGCGAGATAGAATAAAACTCTATAATCTGGAATTTGAATGTACAAACTTAGCAATTGTTTTGATTCAATTCTCCAATAAGCTCGACAATTCTTTCTTGGCAAAGGTCCGTTATGAAGTTGAAAGAAAATTTCAGTCAGTTTGCATTATTAACCCGGATGGTGAGTTAATCCTTCTTGCCTGGGCAAAGAATGAAGATGATATAAAAGAAAAAGCGGATCAGCTGCACAGGCTGTTAGCTATCACTGTGCCATGTATGTATTTTAGTAGTGTAGGATCACTTGTTCATTCAATAAAAGACATTCATACAAGCTACGATCGCGCAAAAGAACTTGCTGGCTATCGCTTAGTGCTTAAAGAGAGTCATATAATTACTGATGATTTTACGAAGCAATATTCTGATACCACTATTTCAACCACCTATGAAATGAATGATCTGAAGAGATATATTGTGAGTCTGGAAAGGGAAATGGCATTTCGCTGGATAGAGGGTGCATTTGAACAAATCGCACAATCTTCAAAAAAGGTGTCACCAATAAGCATTCGAGGTTTTGCGATTGATCTCATTACCTCCGTCCAAAAAGAGGTTAATGATCGTGCTGCTAATCAAAAAGTTGCGATTGTAAAAAGCATTTTAGAGTCACATTCGCTTAATCAGCTTGTTTCAATTCTAACAGAATATATAAGAACCGTTTTTGAAAAAATCGAGGCCAAGGCAGGGCATCAAAGTCCGGTTATACAAAGTGTTATAAGGCATATTCACGAATTCTATAATGAGGAGCTGTCATTAAAAACATTAAGTCATAAATTTCATATTAATTCCATTTATTTGGGACAGCTGTTTCAAAAAGAAACAGGACTTGTATTCTCTGAATATATTAATCATATTCGATTAGAAAAAGCAAAGCAGCTATTGAGAGATACTCATGAAAAGGCAGGGCAAATTGGGAAAATGGTTGGCTACTCAGATTCTGCCTATTTTTATAAGCAATTCAAAAAGGTAGTGGGTACTACGCCGTCTGCCTGGAGATCAATGAATGAACGACCAAAAAATCCTGTCTAGCAGGATTTTTTTATTTGGCTCTGTTTCATTTATTGCTGATTTTGAAATGAAAGCTAACTCAAATCCTAAACATCCTTGCCCTTTTCTTATTTACCAATGATAACTAGCCCCCTTATTTACATGCAATTTTTCGAATGTTTAATAAGTACAGTAAATCTAAATATTGTTAACTTTAAGTGTTTGCCGCTTTTTTTTATGATAATCATGTAAGGGCTTTCAATTGAAGAGAGGAGGCGCTTTGTGAGTCATTTTAAGAACTTTTTTCGAGATATTTATAAAAATCGAGTTTGGCTCCTCATGGTATTGCCGGGAACAATATGGTTTTTACTTTTTTCCTATCTGCCTATGTTTGGAACAGTGATAGCCTTTAAAAATTTCCGCTTCGATCCAAATGGATTTTTCGCAAGTATTCAAAACAGCGAATGGGTAGGCTTTGAAAATTTTAGATTCCTATTTAATACAAATGACGCATGGATTATCACAAGAAACACAGTACTCTATAATTTAGTATTTATTGTCCTGGGGCTTGTGTTAGCGGTATTTGTAGCAATTGTATTGAGTGAACTTGCCAACAAGCGGCTAAGTAAAATCTATCAAACAGGTATGCTGTTTCCGCATTTTTTATCCTGGGTAGTTGTAAGTTATTTCGTATTTACCTTTCTGAGTGTTGACCGCGGTTTACTCAATAATATGCTGGGCTGGTTAGGAATTGATGCTATCTCTTGGTATAACGAACCCAAGTTCTGGCCAGCCATTATCATTCTGACAAGTATTTGGAAGGGTGTAGGGTATGGAAGCATCGTATATCTAGCTGCCATTGTAGGAATTGACCGGACCTATTATGAGGCGGCCATGATTGATGGGGCGAGCAAGTGGCAGCAGATAAAAAGCATTACGATTCCATTAATTACACCCCTTATGGTTATCTTAACCATTTTAAATATCGGCAGAATTTTCAGTGCTGATTTTGGTTTGTTTTATCAGGTTCCCAGAGACTCAGGCCCATTATATTCCGTAACAAATGTCATTGATACGTATGTATATCGAGGATTAACAACAATGGGGGATATTAGTATGAGTACCGCTGCTGGCCTTTATCAATCATTTGTTGGATTTATCCTAGTATTACTTACAAACTATCTGGTTCAGAAAATTGATAAGGAATATGCACTATTCTAAAAAAGGGAGGGGAGCCGCGAGCTCGTGGCAATAAATCATGACAACAAATATGAATAGCTCCCAACCTACGATAGAAACTGGGACTGTTATAAAGCAGGCAACAAATCCAGATCAAAAAAAGAAGAAAAATTCCATACACGGGTTAAGTGGAATTCCCAATCTATTGATGAATATCTTATTAGGTTCATTTGCCTTAATGTGTATCTTTCCATTCATTTATGTCATTATCATCTCCCTGAGCGACGAGGAATCTCTAGCTCGAAACGGATATCAGCTTATTCCGGAGAATTGGAGTCTGGAAGCTTATAAATATCTTTGGCAGATGAAGGATCAATTGTTTCAATCCTATACGATTACAATTGTAATCACTGTGCTTGGAACCATTATCAGTGTGCTTATGATTTCACTTTACGCTTATGCAATATCCAGAAAACAATTTAAGTTTAGAAAAGCTTTTACATTTTTTGCTTTCTTTACGATGCTTTTTAGCGGCGGATTAGTGCCGTTCTATATAGTGGCAACACAATTTCTGCAATTGCGCAATTCGATTTGGGCATTAATCCTGCCCCTTGCTATGAATGCTTTTTACATTATCATTATGAGAACCTTCTTCCAAAGGTCTGTTCCAGAATCCATTCTTGAATCTGCCCGAATGGATGGAGCAAGTGAATGGCGAATTTTTGTCCAAATCGTGATGCCCCTTTCTTTGCCTGGGATTGCAACAATCGCCCTTTTCAGTACTTTGGGCTATTGGAATGATTGGTTTAATGCCCTTTTGTTTATTGATGAACCCCATTTGGTGCCACTTCAGTCATTGCTGATGAAAATAGAAAACAATATTGAATTTTTACGACAAAATGCACTAACAGGTGGTATGCAAAATGAAGTAATGAAGTCCATACCTCAGGATGCAGCCAAAATGGCTATGGTTGTCATTTCAACCTTGCCAATTGCCATTGCATATCCGTTTTTCCAAAAGTACTTTGTGAGGGGACTTACCATTGGCGGAGTAAAAGAATAACAAAAGAAAGAGGGAGGAATGAAGAATGAAAAAGAAGTTTGCCATTTTTCTAACCGTGCTGCTTACTGCAGCAACACTGCTTACAGCATGCAAGAGTGATGAAAAGGCATCAAGTAATGAAAAGGATGGAGAGCTGGAACCGTATGAAATCACATGGTATACAATTGGAACTCCACAAAAAGATGTAGACAAAGTATTTGAAGAGGTTAGTAAATATACAAAGGAAAAGATCAACGCTACAGTGAAGCTTAAGCAAATTGACTGGGGCGATTACGACCAAAAAATGCAGGTAATGATTGCATCAGGTGAATCTTTTGATATTGCTTACACAGCAGGCGGAAACTATGTATTAAATGCACAAAAAGGTGCCTTCAAGGGCCTGAATCAATTACTGGATTCCCATGGCAAGGAATTAAAAGCAGCACTTGATCCAGCCTTCTTGGAAGGAGCAAAAATTGATGGAGAGCTTTATGGAATTCCATCCAATAAAGAAGTTGGCCAGCAAAGTGTTTACGTATTTAATAAGAACCTGGTAGATAAATACAATATGGATGTAACAAGTGTTAAATCTCTGCAGGATTTAGAGCCATTATTAAAAACAGTAAAGGAAAACGAGCCTAATTTCACCCCAATTGCAACCTTTAAGCCATATCTGCCATTTGATTATGTGTTAGAGGACGAGATGCCGTTTGCGTTCCCTATTGATGGAGACACGGATAAGGTCGTGAATATCTATGAAACGGATATCATGATGGAAACATTAAAGACAATGCATGAATACTACAAGGCTGGCTATATAAAAGCAGATGCTGCAACAAGTACAGACCCTTGGCCGCTTGAAGTTGAGAACTGGTTTGTACGTAAGGAAATGTATCAGCCGACAGCAGAATTACTTTGGTCCCGATCAGCAGGATATGATGTAGTGGTACAGCCAATGCACGACCCAATTACTTTCAATAACTCAGTAACAGGTGCAATCCAAGCAATTTCTGCTACTTCAAAAAATCCAGAGCGTGCCATGATGTTCCTGAATTTATTAAACACAGATCCGTATCTTCGTAACTTAGTGGATAAGGGGATTCAAGATGTCCATTACGAAGAGCTGGATAATGGGAAAATCAAAGACCTTCCTGCACGTGTGGAAAACTATAACATGCCAAGTTATTCTCTAGGAAACCATTTCATTCTTAAGTTATATGAAAATGACCCTGAAGACAAATGGGAGCAATTCAAATCATTTAATGACGCTTCCAGTCCGGCACCAACTCTAGGATTCTATTTTGATACCACTCCTGTTAGAACCGAAATCGCTGCGATTGCGAACGTATCTCAGGAATTTGCTCCAGCATTGTTAACAGGCAGTGTAGACCCAGAGGAATTTTTGCCAAAAGCGAATCAGAAGTTTAAGGAAGCTGGTTTAGATAAAGTTCTAAAAGAAATTCAGAAGCAATATGACGAATGGAAAAAGAATAATAAGTAATGGTGAAATAAAGTGAAACTTCCATCAGTGGGGGGCTTTCTCCCCCGCTGATGGTTAGTTGGGGCACGCACGATACGGGTCACTCAGACGTTGCCACAGGACAAGGAAGGCTACGGCAGCGATACATCGCACGACCGAGAGTGATAGCTTTTGAGAGGACGTGGCGTATTTAGTCTGAGTTCTAATAATCGGGCTTTTACAGGCAGTTGATCCCCCACTTACCCTTTTTTGTCCACTTAAAGTTTTGAAGTGGGGCTCTTACTGCCCGTTAATGCGGGATAAAAGCGAAGCCGGGGATTCCATTTTCCGGCTTGCTTTCGATTATAAAGAAGGGCGGTAAAAATAAAGTGGCTAAATCTGAATTAAAGTATGTCTTTCCAAAGGATTTTTGGTGGGGTTCTGCTTCTTCTGCTACACAAATGGAGGGATATTCAAAGGCAGATGGAAAGGGAGTAAATATTTGGGACTACTGGCATGAAATAGAACCAAATCGTTTCTTTAATGGGATTGGGCCCAATCAGGCATCCCAATTTTATTCCAAATATAAGGAAGATATTAAATTGTTAAAAGAAACAGGCCATAATAGCTTTCGCTTTTCAATCTCCTGGTCACGGATGTTTCCAGACGGGAAAGGAAAGGTAAATGAAAGGGCCGTTAACTTCTACAATCAGGTTATAGATACATTACTTTCATATGAGATTGAACCGTTTGTTAATCTCTATCACTTTGATATGCCACTATCATTACAAAACGAAGGCGGATGGGAAAGCCGCTCTGTGGTCGAAGCATATGTAAAATATGCGACTGCTTGCTTTACTCTATTTGGTGATCGTGTTCAAAAATGGTTTACACATAACGAGCCAATTGTTCCGGTAGAGTGTGGTTATTTATATGGTCATCATTATCCCGCAGTCACAGATTTTAAAAAGGCGGTGCAGGTTGCCTTTCATTCCATGTTAGCCTCAGCAAAGGCGATAGAAAAGTATCATCATCTTGATTCTGCAGGAAAGATAGGCATCATCTTAAATGTCACTCCTTCCTATCCAAGGAGCGTACATCCAGCAGATCTAGATGCAGCAGAAAAGGCTGATTTACTGTTTAATCGATCATTTTTAGATCCCTCTATTAAAGGAAAGTTCCCTGCTAAATTAATAAAAATGCTGAAGGAAGAAGACTTCCTCCCAAGCTATGAACGGAATGATTTAATTATTATTCGCGATAACACGGTGGACATTCTGGGGATTAATTATTACCAGCCCAGAAGAGTTAAAGCAAAGGAACACCTGCCGAATCGAAATGCTCCATTTATGCCAGAATTTTATTTTGATTTCTATGATATGCCAGGTAAAAAGATGAATCCTTATCGTGGATGGGAAATCTATGAAAAGGGAATCTATGACATTTTAAAAAATATTCAAGCAAACTATGGAAATATTGAGTGCTTTATATCAGAGAATGGCATGGGTGTCGAAAATGAAGAGAGATTTAAGGATAAGGAGGGAATCATCCAAGATGATTACCGGATTTCCTTTTATAAGGATCATTTAAAATGGATACATAAAGCGATTCAGGAAGGAGCTAATGTGAAAGGGTATCATGTGTGGACCTTTATAGATAACTGGTCATGGCTAAATGCTTTCAAAAATCGGTATGGGCTGGTCTCAGTAGACTTGCAGCAAAACTATAAAAGAACCATCAAAAAGAGTGGGTATTGGTATAAAGAACTTGCAAAAAATAACGGATTTTAAGTAAAGGAGGGAGAGGGTTGATACACTATTTAGTCTATGATATCGGCGGTACCTCCGTGAAATTATCCATAATGGATGAACACTCAAATGTAATAGAGAGAGCTTCCTTCTCAACACCGGCGGTACGGAATGGATCGATTTTTCAGCTGCTTATTGAAACAGCAAAATCATATCAGGAAAAGTATACACTTAGCGGGCTGGCCCTTAGTGTTCCTGCAGCAGTTGACGAGAAAAGCGGCTATGTCCATTATGCAGGACAAATAACCGATTTTACAGGAAAGAATATCAAAAATGAGCTTGCAGACCTTGGAATTCCAATTGAACTTGAAAATGATGCAAATTGTGCCGCATTAGCAGAAAAATGGAAAGGAAATGCACAGGACTGCAGCAGCTTTGTCTGTTTGACGATTGGAACAGGAATAGGCGGAGGCATCTATCTAAATGGTGATCTATATCGCGGAAAAAAGGGAATGGCGGGTGAAGTCGGGCGAATGTATATGAACGCTTCACAGCCAATAGAGAAGAATATACTTAGCAGGCTGGGCTCCACTTGGAACCTACTTCATCGGGTGTTTCTCAAAACAGGAGAAAGAATGACTGGAGAGGAGCTATTTAAACGCTATTACCTTAATGACCATCGTATTTCGGAAATAGTAGACACGTTCTTTGATATGCTTGCAGTCGGCAGTGCCAATCTCATTCACACACTAGCTCCGGAAAAGATCCTGTTTGGGGGCGGAATAAGTGAACAGCCTAACTTTGCGGACCATATACGGGAACGCCTCCATCTTATTTGTCCCGACCTTTTATCCATTACTGAGATTGAAGTGTGTAAATTTGGAAATGCCGCTGGTCAAGTGGGTGCTCTCTATCATTTTCTTAGGATGAGAGACAAATAAGTATAAGGAGAGGAGTGTGAATAAAAGTCTGAATATTTAGAATATTTATTTGTGGAGGTTCTATAAGATGTCGTTATATCCGTTATTTTTTGAGCCTGTTTTTAAAGAACGTATTTGGGGAGGCGAGCAGCTAAAATCGTTTGGCTATAAGCTTCCTTCCAATCAGATCGGTGAATGCTGGGCATTTGCTGCTCATAGAAATGGCCAGAGCATTGTGAAAAACGGTGAGTTAAAGGGAATGTCGTTAGGCGAATTATGGGATCAACACCGTCGGTTGTTCGGGAATATTGAAGGAGACCGTTTTCCGCTTTTAACAAAAATCCTCGATGCTGCCCAGGACTTGTCTGTCCAAGTCCATCCTGATGATGAATATAGTCTTGAACATGAAGGTGACCTGGGTAAGACAGAGTGCTGGTATATAATTGATTGTGATGTGGGAGCAGAGATTATATACGGGCATAAAGCCCAGTCAAGGGCCGAATTTGAAGCGCTGATTCATGATGGGAAATGGGATGATCTTCTGCATAAGGTAACGGTTAAGCCAGGCGACTTCTTCTTTGTCCCATGCGGAACGGTCCATGCGATTGGAAAAGGGATCGTCATCCTTGAAACACAGCAGAATTCGGATACAACATACAGGGTTTACGATTATGACAGAAGGGATAATGAGGGCAATTTACGAGAGCTGCACATTGGTCAATCCATTGCAGTCACCACAATTCCTTCAGCCAAGATTGATATTAATCCAGTGGTTGAAACAACAGGACAAATGAAGGTAACCAGATTTGTTGAAAGTACTTGCTTCACTGTATATAAATGGGACTTAGGGGGCTGTGCGAAAATGAAGCAAAACCATTCTTTCCAATTAGTAAGCGTCATTTCAGGATCAGGTTTTCTGGCTAAAGGAGATGTAAAATACACATTCAAAAAGGGAGACCATTTTATGCTGCCATCTGGTTTTGGTGTATTTCAATTGGAAGGGAATGCTGAATTTATAGTATCGCATATATAAGATGTCTTAGAGCGTTCGCCAGCAGGTAGCTTAGTTTAAAAGCAAAACTCCCCGGCAGCGGCGAGTTTTGCTTTTTTTTATCTAAAAAAATGTTAAACGACTTTCATTTCAAAAAAACACTTTGAAACAGAGCGCTTTAAGATTAGCTGGGCCTTTTTATGATGAAATAATGAACCCGCCCACAATAAACAGCCCAGCCGCAATCACACCGCCAATAGCAGAAACCTTCAATTTATAGCGGGCATAGTCAACAATATCCATATCCAGAATGGAGGCAGTCGTAATGGTGGTATCGCCAAGCGGGGAGGTTAGCGCTCCAAATGCGCCGCTTGCGAAAACAGCACCGACAGTCAGCGGGATGGGTGCTCCCGTAGAGACGGCCAGTGTGATGCCAAGCGGCATGAACAGTCCCCACGTTCCCCATGAGCTGCCAATGAAATAACCAACAACAGATCCAAGCACAAAAATCGCTGCAGGTGTTAGAAAAGCAGGCAAAAAGCTTCCGAGTGAGCTGCCGATAAAGTCGGAAAAACCAAGGTCCTCAGCCGCCAGGGTTAATGCCCAGATCAGAATGAGAAGGCTGATTGCTTCCATCATCTGATTGCCGCCATCGTAAAAATGGTAGAGAATTTCGTTCATCTTTTCGCGTCTGATGACGTAAAAAACAAAAGTCAGAACAAGCGTGATAAAAACAGCCAGCAGCATGACAAAGGTAGCATCGGCCATAGAAAAGGCTTCAAAGATTGTCTTTGCCCCTTGAGCCACACCGTCCTGCCATAAAAGAAACAAAGAAAATGCCAGGAGAAGCGTGACAGGAAAAATCAAATGCCATGGCTGTGCTTTCACCAGGGACAATTCTTTCTTTATCCCCATGCGGTGAAATTCATGCTCCTGCTCTTCAAGATCCTTATGTACTTGATTATGTTCAGTCCTCTTAGGATTCCAAAATGTCTGGATGATCCCAATGAGCAGCATGATGATGGCATAAAAGTTGAACAAAATGCTCAGTAAAAACACTTCATAAGCAGACATGCCCAGGTTTAGGCCGCTGATGCCCCCTTCAACCAATGAAACCATGAATCCGACAAATGCTGTTGCAACCGGCAAAAGCACAATAACAGACTCTGTGGAAATATCCAGTGTCAGGCCAACCTTTTGCTTGGACAGGTTCATCTTTTTTATCAGGGATTTAATGATGGGCCCAATCATCATAATACGGAACATCGGCATCATGAACGTAAATGGGAGTGTAATCCATATAAAGCCAAGCAATCCCCGCTCTGATCGAATCCTCGTTCCGGCCCATTCCGAAAATCCTTTAATGCCGCCCGCAATATTCATCATCCCGACAAGCCCGCCAAATAAATATAAAAACCCGATGATTTTAATATTGGTTTCATCGGAGAGGGTGGAAACGATGTACGAAACAGACTGTTCGGTTCCGGACAATAAATCAGCTTTTACAATGATGGAACCAGCCAAAATCCCGACAATGAGCCCAGGCAGGATATTTTTAATCCAGATGGACATAGCGATAACGATAATAAATGGTAAGAGAGAAAGCCATGTTTGATCCAAGATTCTGCCCTCCAATGAAATGCCATTGCTTATTTAGTATAGCCATGGGAATGAGCTCCATTCATGGGGTATGGCCATATTAAGTATTGGCGTATAGAGGAAGGGGGAGAAAGTATCGTGATTATCATTCAAGCAGGATTTTTTATTAAACTGTTATTTTTAAATTTTATCCGTTAATTTCAGCACGAGGCACTTGCTTTCCGCGGGGAGGAATGTGAGCCTTCTCCCGTAGGAGTCAGCTGCCTTCCCTACAATCAACTCAGTTGGCCTATTAGCAGCCCGAAGAGGAACAAACTTTCTGCCTTTAATAGAAAACAATTTTATTGGCTCATTATAGAGGGGAAGTATATGATTGAATTTGCCGGGGATAAACTTAACGGGTAAGTGCAAAAAAACTGAAGGACGTGATCTTGGGATGAACAACCTGACGAAAATGAAAATAGGCAGACCCGCTTTTGAAGTATTTGAAGCTTTCGTGGATCCAGCGAAAATCGGGAATTTCTGGTTCTCATCGAGTTCTGAGAGATGGGAACAAGGCAAGACGGTTACTTTAAGGTATGAGGAGTACGGTGCAGAAGGTGATATAAAGATCATAGAAATCGAGGAAAATAAGAAAATTGTATTTCTGTGGGGCGAAGAGGAGGAACCGCATACAGTTACGATTACGCTTAAAGAACTGGATGGTGCCAGTACGATTATTGAAGTGAATGAGGAAGGTTTTAATGAAAAGGATGAAAACCTGCTGATTTATATGTTAGACAACAAAGAAGGCTGGGTGTACATGCTAACCTGTTTAAAGGGTTATTTGGAATTTGGCGTTACTGAGCTGAGAGCAGCCTTAGTGAAGGATTGATCTATTAGCAGAGTGTCCAGGGTTCTGCTTGGGGATTTATCGGGTGAATGGATTGATCAACGGTTTTGCACTCTGTATATTTAACTATTTGGGCAGCTTGCAGTCCGGACAAAATAGGGTCTTTATCGGAGAAGTTAAGATTGATACATAGAAAACGGCTGGATCGTTTACACGAGCTAGCCGTTTCATTTTGCAGTGAAGAGCCTTATTGATGATAGGAAAAACACTATTTTTTTAACATCGGATCTAATAAATTCAGAAAAATTTTCGTTTTTTCTTGGGAATCTCCGGTCAGATCAGGGTTTGCTTGCTTAATTTATAGAATGTTTTGGAAATATCGGCCACTTTGTTGTGTTTATCGGTCAGATTTTTATTTTATCGGTCACTTTTTCAATATAACGGTCACTTTTTCATTTTATCGGTCAGTTTTCCGATATATCGGTCACTTCGCGGTGCATCAATATTCCAGCACTTGCACTGTGAAAATGTGACTTATGCCTGAGAGTCTTTTTTTACAAAACCTAAAAAATGAGTATATTTTAAATGCATTCGCCCATATCGAGATGATTCCACCTAGTAAATGGAGAAACGTTCAGTCACATTTTGTGAAAACAAGTTTAACGATGAAACTACAATGATTGACACTCCTCCAACGATTATCATTACCCGAATTTTTGATGATAATGGGACAGAGCCATAAGGGGAAAGATATACCGATAACTGTGATAGTGGATGTAGAAGCTGCCCGCCATAGCTTGCCCTTTTGGATAGGCTGTTGTCCAATCCTCCTTATTGATCGAGTTCAGCAAATACATGATGCCTTTTTGGATTGTTTTCGTCGGCTTTTTTTCCGTTCCGATTAATGTGTCAAGTGCCCATGCGGTGTGTGTTAAGGTACTTGCATTCAATGGTATATATGTTTTTTGGCTATCGCTTCGGCAGGATTCACCCCAGCCGCCGTCCGGGTTTTGAATGCTCTTTAACCAGGCAGAGGCCTGCTGGATGGAGGGGTGATTGGCTTGCAGGCCTGCAGCCATGAGCCCTGTTACAGACGCCCAAGTCCCATATATATAGCAAATTCCCCATCGGCCATACCAGGAACCATTTTGTTCCTGATTCTTCAATAGCCAGTTCACGGCCTCTTTAAACGCCTGATGGTCCTTTGGCAGGTTTGTATAGTTCCCCAAAAACTCCAGGGTCCTTCCAGTTAAATCAGCTGAGGTGGGGTCTCCAAATATATATTCACCCTTTTCAATCGGCAGGAAATCAATCCAAGGATTCTCGGTATTTCTTTCAAAGGATGGCCAGCCGCCATCATCATTCTGCATCGATAAAAGCCAATTTACCCCACGATCCCAAGCCTCCTGGTATTTGGGGCTGCCTGGCACACTTCTGGCAATCGATCTTAAAGAGGCAGTTGTATCGTCGACATCGGGATTGACGGTATTGACATCAGAAAATCCCCATCCGCCCGGCAAGCCTTTGGGATTATGAATCACCCAATCCCCAAACTGATCATGCTGACGCTTCAGCAGGTAGCGGTTCGCCTTTTTTACAGCGGGATCGTCTGGTGAAACTCCGGCTAATTGGAGAGCAGAGCTAATGAGCGAAGTATTCCAGACAGACGCATCGGTATATTGCATATGCGTGAGGCCGTTAATCTCCGTCCGCATCGATTTCAAGCCTTTAACCGCTTTTTTTATAATCGGGTCATTCTTTGAATAGCCCAGTGATAGGAGTGCAAATATCATTAAGAAGGTAGAACTGAAATAGCTATAAAAGGTTCCATCCGGTTCAATCCGCTCCAGCATATATTCTTCTGCCCGGTCCATCGCCAATGAGTGGAGCTTCTCAGGCATGCCCAATAAATCCTCTATGCCTTCCTTGATGGATGATAAGAAGGACCGCCATTCTGCTTGAATCTCCCACTCATTTGTTCCAGCTCTCGTTAACATTAAATCGGAAAGATCAGGGCTGTTTTTCGTTTTTAAGCTGAATTTTTTCTCTGCCAGAATGAGGATCGGGGTCAGATTCACTCTCCCATAGACGGAAAACTGATAAAAGTTAAAGGGAAAAGAAAACGGCAAAAGCATAATCTCAATCGGGATCGGAAAAGATGCAGGCCATTCGTACTGGCCCGTGACAGACAGCATGATTTTCGTAAATAGACTAACCCCCTCCATGCCGCCATTTGCCAAAATAAATTGTTTCGCTGCTTTCATCCTCGGATCTTCCTTCTGAACATAGCCCGAATATAAAAGCGCGTAATACGCCTCCAGTGTGGCTGATGCATTTCCATCCTTTTCATCATAAAAAAGCTTCCAGGCACCATTTGCTTCTTGTTTGCTCAGAATTCGGGAAACCAGCCTCTGAATCAATTTTTCATCATGTATTTCCAATGTCCTTAATAAAATGATCATATAAGCATCTGTTGAAATGCCTGTTTCAAAAGGGTATTTCCATGATCCATCATGGGATTGCCCGTTTTTCAGCTTAAGAATTAACCATTGAATGCCTGAGATGGTGTTGGTCATCATATGCACATTCCTCTCCAGGTAAAATTCATGATACTCATACATATTCACATAACAGAGGGAGAATTCATGAAGGAGGGGATCACGATCTTTTTCCGAAAGAAACAAGAAAAATCCCCAATTGAAGTGATAAAGGAAGAATTAAAGAAAAAAATCTATAAACCTGCAAATCTATCTGAGGAAGAAAAGCAGATCCTGGAGTTCGTTAAACTGGAAACAAAGGAATGGAATCAAAATAATGTTACAAGAACAAAAGCCTATCTGGATTTTTACAGGCAGCACCCCGAAATCCATTGGGCCTTTTTGGGGCATATGGTCTCCCGGAATGGGGGCTGGAACATGACCGATTTAAAAGGGGAGCTTCTGTCCAGGTTACTTTCGGATAGGGAAAAGCAATCCTTCTTTTCCTTTTTGGAAAGAGGGAATTGGCTTATTTTTCAGGATGCCTACCCTCAATTCCTGATCTACCGTGAAAGCCTGAAAAGAAACAAGCCGTTATTTTTCCTATTTCCATTCCTTGATATTTCCGTGTTTATGGAAACGATCTGGAACTGCTTTTGGAAAAATCCGCAGCCATTCCTTCTTACTATAGCCCTCATTATTAATGAACAAAGCTATTTAGAAAAAAGGGTGATTCAGAATCCGCGTTACAAACAGGAGGTTTTGAATAAGCTTGAGTTTAAGCTTCAGGACCTGCTTTCCTTTAATCACATCCTCTTTCCGTACAGGAAGAATGGTGTGATGCATTTGAAGGGGCAGACGCTTACCCATTTTGAATCTTTACATGAACGAATACAGCTGGGGAAGAGATTGTATGCAGTTCTATTTCATGACAAGGATGTCCTGGCCCATGCGGAACAGTGGGCGTATCGCCATCCGCATACAGGCTCAAGGAAGGATTATTGGCCGGAAATTTTTAATGATGTCCACGAAGGACTGCCAGGCGAAAAATATCAATTTCAATTAAAATCCTGCAAACTGCGGCCGGGAGCAAGAAGAATTTATAGCCCCAGCCTTGAAAGCGCCTGGAAAAATGTGAGTCATGAAGAAGCAGAGATTGGGGATTGGTTTAAAGACTTACAGGTAATGGATTATTTCATAGAATTAAAAGATACCGTAAATGGGGAGATTCAGCATGCATACTGTAAAACACTTGAAAGACTCGAGCTCGCAGCCCTCGCGAAAAAAGCCGTTACGAATTGGCATTAAAGGCTATTTACCGGCTATTCTATTGGCTTCATTAATAGGAACTTATTTAGATCTTTATTTTATCGGCAAGCAGCTTTACTCCTTCCCAATCCGACCGCTGCCATCCATTTTTTCTATTAATATATTATTTACACTGGCTGTCCTTCCCGTTACTATGATTCTTTTTATTAAAATCATTCAAAAATTAAAAGGGTGGCTAAAAGGACTATTTGTTTTATGCATCAGTTTAATAATGGCGGCTATGGAAAAAATGGCAGAGGATATGGGGCTGTTTGTACATGCTGATCACTGGAATCACCTTAATACCTTTGTGGGTTATTGCCTTTTTATTTTTGTGATTTATACTTTTCATGAGTGGATGAATAGAAGGATATAAGGAAAGAGGCTGGTGAAGAAGGAATTATTTAAACAGACTATAATTAGTAGAGGATACTATGTTCAATATGAGAGCATATATCCTCTTTTTTCATACATAATAGAATGAATAAACAGATATTGTAATCGTGGAAGCGTAGTGTGGTCGCAAGACCGAGCGTAAAAAAGGTTTTAGGGGGAAGGTCTATCTTTATAATCTTTCTCTGTCTCCAGACAACGATGAACTTGTATCTTCATCCTTCAGACGAAGACATCCGCAAGGATTGGGAAAAGGCACAGGGTGCATTTGATATACAGAAACAGCACTGAAAGGCGAGAGAGAATGAAACAGAAACAACAAACAAATATAGGGGAATTAGGGTTTCATGAACGATTGCAGCAAGAATTATCAACCTATCCTGTTAAAACAATTCACAAAGATGGTTCTGTTACCATAGAGCAAGTGAATAATCCTTATTTCTTGATTAACGATAAATGGAATATTAACTTTTTACGTGAGATTAAGCAGTTCAAAGAACAAGTAGCAACCTATAAATACAGTAGCAAAAATGTTACTTTCCGATTTCTTAATCCTAAGGTTAATTTAGAAGTAAAATATGTATACTATCAACGATTGTTTAATGATTATTGGACCATAAACAGTATTTTTGGAGCGCATAGTCCCCTAAAAAGAATGACTGAGTTCTTAAACCAGAAATATCCTACATTAACATCGTTATTAGATTTAGAGATTGATAAGGTAGAACGAGAATATTTATTTTGGTTAAATGAAATGGGTATTAATACTCAGGTGATTAATAAAAGAATACTCTACAAAGATATAACCATAAAATCCAAAATAGCGTCCTTTTTGAGACTTGTTTTTACAACTCTTTTACAAATCACTGATATACGAGAAGAATGGGAAAAGGATCGTTGGGATATACGAGTTTTACATGATAAATATGGTATTGATTACAATAAAAGTAATACTAGATATTACATTGATTTTACTAAGGTCGAACAGATGAAAATACGTCAACAAATAAAAAGTATATCAAGCAACGGTTACTAAGTAAAAATAAATTTTCTGTAGGTACAGCACAAGATTATCTGCAATACCTTCCAAATTTTTTATCTTTCATGTTATCTCTAGAACCAACATGGATGGATTTAAAAAGTTTGAAACGTTCTCACATTGAACAATATGTTCTATGGTTACATGAATACTCAAGAAACAATTTAAAAAGAAAGGATAAACATCCTGAAAGGTATGTATCAAAGGCATTAAATATTGTAGGAAAGTTTCTTGAAGATATTCAACGATACGAATATGATATCGCTCCAGAAACTCATGTGCGATTATTACTCTTTCCAGAGGATAAACCGAAATTAAGAAAAAAGTCGATTGATCAAATCGACTATATCCCTGACTATGTGTTAGAACAACTTTTTACTAATATTAATGATTTGCCCAAAGATGTCATTCCTGTGGTTTGGGTTGCATTTAAAACAGGACTACGTATTTCAGATGTATTAGGATTGACCACCGATTGCTTAATAAAGTTAAACGGTAAATACTCGATTATGACTGATATTGAAAAAACGTACGTGCAGGGACACCGAATTCCCATTGACGAAGAATTAGCAAATCTCCTTGCGGTCCTTATTCAGCGAGCAAAAGAAAATAGCAATCAAGATAATAATCCCGAAGGGTTCATTTTTATTCGCTATCGTGGTTCCAGAAAGGGAAAGCCTTATTCCCAAATGTGGATTGGAAAAGAACTGAATATCTTAGCAAAAAAGAAAAACATTGTAGATGAGAACGAAAACTTATTTCATTTTAAAACTCATCAGTTCCGGCATACATATGCCATTAAAATGTTAAATGGCGGTGCAGATATTTTAACGGTACAGGAACTATTAGCCCATGCTTCCCCTGAAATGACCTTACGGTATGCCAAATTATTGGATGACACGAAACGGAAAGCGTTTGAATCTGTTATCAATCAAGGCGTATTCAGTTTTGACTTAAACGGCGAGGTGCAAGAAATCAAAGCAGGTGAAGATATTCCAGAGGACATTCTCCAAGCTCTCTGGCAGGACCATAAACTAAATGCGATGGACAACCCGTACGGGACGTGTCACGCGCGATTGAAAGGCGATTGTCCGCATATGGAAGCCCCTCCTTGTCTCACGTGTAATAGTGGTAGTCCGTGTAAAGACTTGGCGATTGGCTTCTCGGAATTGGATGTGGAGAAATATGAAATGCACGTAAAAACAACAGCAAGAGCCATCGAGGTAGCGAAACAGCATGGTCGTGATGACATGGCAGAAAAGCACGAACGGAACTTACAGCGATACCAAGGTATATTGGACAATATCCGTGAGGGGCATGTCATCTTCGGTAGACAAGATCGCATAAAGAGAAAGCAAGGTGTAAAAAATGGCTGATTATGACCGCAGAGAACAGTTAAAAAAGATTCATACCTCACGGAAGGCTGCCACCTATCAAAAGGTCGATGAAGCCATTCAACGGCTCGTACGAGCTAACGTGAGCATCAATTTCAACAGCGTGGCAAGTGAGGCTGGCGTAGCGAAAGCTACGCTATACAACAACCTTGAGTTGCGTGATCGGATTGAATCCTTGCGACAACAACAAACGCAAGCACCTACACCGAAGCGAATCAAACGAGAGATGGATGACAATAACAAAGATGCCCTGATTGCTTCTTTACAGCGCCGCATTAAGAAGCTAGATAGCGAAAACAAAGAACTAAGAGAACAATTGAAAGTGGCTTACGCAGAAGTATATAAAAAAATCTGAGGGAACACCGTTCCCTCCTTTCTTCAACTAAAGGGCCAGATTGTTGAGGATCGCTTTTTTTTATTGACTAAACGTTCATTCAACAATAAAATAAAGTTAATACTCAAAAAATGCATGGAGGGATTCCAATGGATTTGTATTACGAGGTTAATGGTAATGGGCACCCTGTCGTTCTTCTTCACAGTGGTGGCGCTGATTCACGGGACTGGACATTTGTTGCACCACTTTTAGCAAAACATTACATGGTTGTTAGTTTTGACGGACACGGAGCCGGAAAATCATCGGATCCAGTTGGAGATGTTAATTGTGTGGAAGATTTGAAGGGGCTCCTTGACTATCTGAACATTCATAAGGCCACCTTAATCGGACATTCTATGGGGGGCCAGATTGCAACAGACTTTTCATTAGAATATCCTGAATACGTATCGGAATTGGTTTTAATTGCACCGTCATTGACAGGGTTTAACTATTCATCGGAGTTTGTAGAATATATGAATAAGGTAAGTGCGGCCGCACCAGACATAGACAAAATGATTGAGGTTTCACAAAGTGCAGTGTCGTATCGTGTTGTTCAGGCTAGTCCCCATAAGGAGCTTACTGAACAAATGCTTCGACACCATATCAAACGGACATTTAATTGGCCAGCTTTTGAAATGATTTGGCCGAATCCTCCTGCAGCCGAAAGACTAGGTGAGTTGTCTGTTAAAACTTTATTTATGATTGGTACGGAGGAATTACCCGATAACCTTCGAGTCGCTAACTACTTTCGAAAGCAGTCAGACGCTCGAATCATTGAAATTTCTGGTGCAGATCATATGGTTACGTTAACTCATCCCGAGGATTTGTGTCGTCATATTATGGAATTTTTGGAGGAATGAGATTGACATGCCAAGAACACCACAAGAGAATGAGCGTATTCGGCAGTTAGCCAAGGAGAGTATTCTTAAAGCAGCGATGGAATTGTTCATCAAGCAGGGGTATCATGCGACTTCTATTAGCAACATTGCCGAACATGCTGGCATATCTAAAGGCCTGCTTTACAATTATTTTAAAGGGAAAGAAGAACTCCTGGCGACTATGGTTCACGCGAGGGTGGGGGAAATTGTTGAAGTCATGAATCAAGCAATGGCTATTGAGACCCCAGTGGAGCAGCTCAAACATATTATAGAGGGCGCAATCGATAATGTCTACATGAAGCCGGAAGTATTCCGTTTCTATCTCCACCTGCAAACACAACCTGAAGCAGATCATGAGCTGATCAAATACAGTCGTTTTCTTATTGAAGAGAACGCCAGACAGTTTGAGTTTCAATGTGAGATATTTGAAAAGCTAGGAGCAAAGGAAGCGCGGAAACGATCGTTATATTTTTCATCCACGCTTCAAGGGATCATGTTGATGATATCGACTTATCCACAGCAGTTTCCCATAGAAGAAATAAAAAAGCAGATCGTTGATGAGTTTTGTAACTAGCTTTCCTTTTAAAAAAGCTTTTATTCAATTATAGGGCGCAATTGTTGAACAAGAAGTAAAGGAAGGATACATATTAGTCATGACTAATATGTATCCTTCCTTATTTTTTATGACTTTTTTGGAATTAGGTCTTGATAAAATTATTCCTTTTTGCCAGCCTCTTTTTGTTTGAAGGCCTCCTTTTGATTGCAGATTAAATAAACATATTTAAAGTTTGTTGGGTTAATAATAAACAAAAATAAATATCGTTTGTTTTGCCGATTGACAATTTTTAAACTTTGTTGTAATCTGTTTATCAAAAAGCAAACAGATGATTAAAATGTTTATTTATAAGAAAGTTAGGATGTGTACTGCAATGGAAATATCCAATTTGTTCTGGGAGGCTTCCCTGGAAGAGCTGAAACAGGGATATATAGAAGAAAGAGATTCATTTACATGCCTGCTATGCGGGGAAAAGGCTGAAAAAGGGATTGTATATCCATATAAAGATCGGCTTTATGAAGCAGAAAGATTTGTCCGAATTCATATCGAAAGTGCGCATGAGAGCGTTTTTGCCTATTTACTGGGAATGGATAAGAAGCTTACCGGTCTTACAGAGCATCAGAGGGCGCTCTTGCAGCTTTTTTATCAAGGGAAAAGTGACAAGGAAATTCAAAAAGAGCTGGATATGGGGAGCACTTCTACGATTCGCCATCACCGTTTTGTCTTAAAAGAAAAGGAACGGCAGGCCAAGACGTTTCTGGCGATGATGGAATTATTGAAAGAAAAAGACGAATATGCACCAGCGTTTTTGCCTGTGCATAAAACCGCCACCATGGTCGATGACAGATACAATATTACGCAGGAAGAACAGGAGAACGTGATCAAAAAATTATTCCCTGATGGATCCGAAAAGGCTTTAATCAAGTTTCCGCCAAAGGAAAAGCAAAGGCTGATTGTCCTGCGGGAAATCGCCAAGCAATTGAAAACCGGCCATACCTATACTGAAAAAGAATTAAATGAGACATTAAAAGGCTTTTATGAGGATTATGTTCTGATTAGAAGATATTTAATCGAATATGGATTAGTAGACCGGAAAGCAGATGGCAGCCAATATTGGGTGAAAAAATAAATAGGAATAAAGCGGGGGAAACAAGATGGATCGCAAAAAAGAATTAAAGCAGCAATATAAAGAAACACCAATTGAAGCGGGTGTTTATCAGATAAAAAACATGAAGAACAATAAAATAATGGTCGGAAGCGCGAAAAATCTTAAAAGCCTAAATGGAATAAAGTTCATGCTTGAAAACAATGGATATACCACCAATAATGAGCTTCAGGAAGAATGGAATCAGTTCGGGAAAGAGGATTTCACATTCGATATCCTGGAAAAATTGAAAAAGAACGATGATCCGTATTTTAATGAGAAGAAAGCTTTAGAGAAGCTTGAAGAGAAGTGGATTGAGAAGCTGCAGCCATTTGGAGAAAACGGATATAACAAAAAATAGTTTGAAAGGGGGGACACCGCGGTGGAACTTCATTCGGCAACACCTCAAGATAGGTGAATTATTTATTGGGTCTGTATTCCGCGGATCAGCAGATTCATGCAGTCCTTTATTTTCCGCCGAAGGTATCAAGTGAGTTTGCTGGAACAACCGTTAGGATAACGATAAATCTACAGCCATCTTGAATAGCCGTTTTGTCGAAGAAGAGGTTCCTTATTGGGAGCAATATCCGCCTAATGCTAAGTTGCCAGCTTTCCTTTTTGGAGAGGGAACTGATCATGAATTGGAAAAGATGGCCATCGACTTTATACAGGAACCGGGGAATTTTGTTAAAGGCCCTATGGTTCAGGCTAAATTGTTTCAAGGAACAGCAGCACATCTTTTGGTTGTAAAGTTATCTCATCTTTGCAGCGATGGAGCAGGAGTCAAGAAAGAAATATATCAAATTGCTGGCAGCTTTAGTAACAGTGGAGGCATTTTTGAAGTTCTTTCGTATTTTTCAATATTCCGCAATCGGGCGCTTTTCTGAAATAAGGAAAAGCGCTCATTATTTATTTTAGGGATTATTAACAGGAATTGTTATTATCTTTAGTTTTATGGGACACCATGAAATATTAAATTAATAATTTGAATGTGATTGAAACCATTTTTCTATAGAAACCGTAGTAATAAATAAAGATATTGTTAGAAATATTCCCGAAATGCAGGTCATTAGAAATAGAAAGTAAAGATTCATCAAATATTCTTTATAGGGGGATTCGGTTAAAAATATTTCTAAAAGGAGATTATTATCAATGGCTTCTGTATTCAAAGAAGAGAAACTGTATCGGATTCAGATTATTAAACCATGCCAGGTAATAGGTATTCTCGATAATGTTTTTGGTGGGTTTTATCCTTTTTTAGACGATATTAAAGAAGAAAACTGGGGGATAATCCCAGCAGGCTGTGAAGGGTGGATATTTAAAAAATGGGGAAGAACATACTTTTTACCTGATGAAAACCAGAATGGAATCGAGCAATTCACACCTACAGACCAACCCTTTGTGTTAATTCCCTATCATAAGATTAAAGATTCCTACAAAAAATTGAGCTAACGGACACTAAAGTTTAACAATGATTATCTTTTATTAATTACATTCAAAAAAGGGGTGCAATTCGTAAGCGGATAAGGAATTACAAAAAAACTTACACCTTTTTTAGTTGAAGGGAGTGTGGAAACAACGGGCAGACAGGTAATATTCGGTGTTCAGGAATTAATTTTAAATCTTACAGGCTTAACAGGATTTTTTGCTTTAAAACGAAGAGTTATAATGCCTTACCGTATGATAAAAAGTGTTTTAGTAGATTATTTCGATGCTCCACAATGGATGATGAGGATGCCCGGTACTTCAATTTCTCCATTAAATATTTATGAGGGCAGTTATAAATATCGAGGTGAATGGTATTTTTTATCTTACGGAGGTCGTGTACCACTGGTTATTATTGAACTGGAAGGACATAAAAAGTATAAGTATGTTATTTTCCAAATCGATAACCCCACTAAGATAGCTTCAGAAATACGAGTGCGCTTAAGAGAGTTATAATATGTGTCTTAAACAAACTGTTTCTTGTATACAAGATAGCTGCTAATCAGGCAGCTTTTTTCTTGTTCAACAAAAGGGAGTTTAGTAAAAGGAAAAGAAACCTTAAATCATTAATTACCGTCAAACAGATAAAAGGGAGGGAGTATTCTGAGACGTTTATGTATATGTTTAGTAACTATTTGCATCTTTTTTATATTTGTTACTGGTTGCACTAATTCAAATACTAATTCACCTACCAAATCAAAAGGCTATACACCATCTGATACTGATATTGTAAATGGGAATTCTGGTGATATTGAAAATGAATCGAGATTATTAAAATTTATTCGAAATACAGAAACAGGGAAAAAGGATAGTATCCGTGTGGTTGGCTATACCAAAGAAGGGGACCCAATATTAACTGATATTAATTTTAATGGAGAACAGTTAGAGGTCACTAGGGATAACACTAGAGATGAATACGGTAGCAACGAAATTAAAACGTTTAATTGCGAAAGCATAATTGTTGAAGAAAAAACATACTTAATTACTGGATGTGAGGGTTACGAAATACCTTATTTCTTGGCAGAAAGTTTTTGATAATTACAGAACCAAAATCACTTTGAAAGAGTCGTTTTTCTTTAACTAAAGGACAGGTTTGTTGAAGAAGGATATTTTCTGTTTTAAGCGAATTAGAATTTCAAACAAACCTAACACGAATACAGGTATTGAGAATAACAGGAATATAGGAGGTATGAGATATGAAGATCAATAGAATAGATCAGGTGAGTATAAACGTAAATGATCTTTCAGAGGCTAAAGCGTTTTTTCTTGATTTAGGACTTGAAGTGCAAGCGGAATGGGAATTGGATGGAGAACAGTTGGACAGAATAGTTGGGCTTAATGATGTTAAAACGTTATGTGTAGGATTGGGGATGCCAGATGGTCAGACATGGATAGAGCTAGTTAAATTTTATACGCCATCAGATGAAAAAGATATTCAGCAACCTTTTGCAAATACGCTGGGTATCCGACATATTTGCTTTGCTGTTGAAGATATTGAGGCTATTGTTGCAAGATTGAAAAAGAAAGGCACGGAAATCTTTAGTGAGATACAGCAATATGAAGAAAGTTATAAGTTATGCTACGTTCGTGGTCCAGAGGGAATTATTTTAGAGTTGGCCGAGAAAATCAGATAAATATTGAATGGACTTTAAATAATTTAGACCTCCAACTTTAAAGATTTCTTCTTAAACTCTCGGGTGCGATGCTTCAATAACGAAGGATCGCTTTTTCTTATTCAAGTAACGGGTGCATCTCATTTGAAAAATAAGAAGAGAAGATTTGCAGTAGGGATTTTTACAGTTATTCTTTTAATAGCTATAATGGTGCTTACTACTCCTACCAAGGATGAATTTGATAAATGGATATTAACAGAGAATGGTATTGTTTGTAACAATATAGTTTGGAATGAAGAATGTACAAAAGACAATCAGATAATATGGAATAGTTCTTCGCATTTTAGAACGCTGGCATATTTGCCTCCTATGAGACGGATTTTGAATTTCAAAACGGTGAGCAATTCACTTTTAGAACTTTTGGGATATTTGGTACTTTCTTTAAGATGAATGACGGAAATATTTGGGGGATATTAAACTAAATTATATATTGCACAACGTTATGTTTAAGATTAGCCGCCGTCCAGGGGCTTTTTTTCTATTAAAGGGGCAGCATTCCTGTAATGAAGGAAAATGGAGTTTGAACAAAAAAATAACCTCTTGGTAGAATGAGAGAGTCCTGACGCTGGCCAGCAAAAAGGACAAATCTCACAAATACCAGGAGGCCTTAAAATGAATTATAACCAGAATAAGAAGATTGCTCAAATATCTTCTCAAACTCTTATTATAGGAGTCGATATTGCTAAATTCAAGCATGTGGCACGTGCACAGGATTTTAGAGGAATAGAGTTTGGATCTCCGTGTCAATTTGAAAATACAAAAGAAGGATTTGAACATTTTCTAAAATGGATTTCGGAAATCAAAAAAGAACAGCGTATGGATAAAGTGATGGTTGGCATGGAGCCAACAGGTCACTATTGGTTTAACCTGGCCCATATTTTAAAAGAAAACGGGATTAAATTTGTCGCTGTAAACCCCTTGCACGTCAAGAAAAGCAAGGAGTTAGATGATAACTCACCTACCAAAAACGATGTCAAAGATGCCAAAGTCATAGCTCAGCTGGTCAAGGACGGAAGATATGCCGAACCTACGATACCGCAAGGTGTTTATGCCGAACTCCGTGTGGCAAAGAAAATACGCGATCTACTAACCGAAGACCTTCAAACAGTCCAAGGACAGGTACACAATTGGATTGACCGGTATTTTCCGGAATTCCTGTCGGTGTTTAAGAAGTGGGAAGGCAAGGCAGCGTTACAATTCTTAAAGCTCTATGCCTTGCCACATGAAATTGCTGAATTCAACGAAGATGAACTGCTAATCCATTTAAGAAAATCCGTATCCCGGAGTGTTGGAATAAACAAGATCCGGGAGTTAAAGCAAGCAGCCAGTAAATCCATCGGACTTCGACAAGGTGCTGAAATGGCCAGGCTAGAGCTAAAAACCATTCTGGCTAAGTATGAATTAATCCAATTACAGTTCGAAGAATTGGATGCAAAAATAGATGGTCTGCTTGATGAAATACCCGGTGTACCACAAATGTTAGCGATAAAAGGTGTGGGCAGGGATACTATTGCCGGCTTCTTTGCGGAAGTAGGGGATTTAAGCGACTACACTCATCCCCGGCAAATTATTAAGCTTGCCGGTTTAAGCTTAAAAGAAAATACATCCGGCAAGCACAAAGGACGAACGACCATCACAAAAAGAGGACGGAAGAAACTGAGGGCTCTGTTATTCAGGGTTTGTATGATTCTCGTCGCCAAAAATACAGCATTTAAGACATTGCATGCTTACTATACACAACGTCCGGATAATCCGTTAAAGAAGATGCAGTCCCTTATTGCCTTATGTAATAAACTGATTCGAATTTTCTTCAGTATTGGTAAAAAGCAATTTGAATTTGATGAAGGAAAGATGTTAAGGGATATTCCTCACCTTTCAGTAAAAAAGAACGCAGAAATGGCGGCTTAACTCTGGTTTAGTTTAGATAAGTAGTAGTTATTGTTCTTATAGATTTTGGAGACATTTGAAGCACGGATTAGTCGGCAAAGCAACTAAATTACGGGCCTGGACCCTGTGGGGCAGCATGGCCGACATCCACCTCATGGAAAGGTTGGACGAAGGAATTTGAGAGCGAAGACTCTGTGAGGTATGGGAGGGTAGACCTCCATGAGAAATGTGGACATCCACCAGTGCGCTCATATTTTGACTTATCCACCAATTTTTGTAATAGGTTGGTTAGTGGGTTATAATTCTTTTTTCTTTAAGGGTCCAAATATATCCTTTCAAGTGATAAATCTCCAACAACAAAGGACTTACCGGCAGGTAATTAACTATGAAAATCTAAGAAAACAAGAGTAAACAGCCGTTTTCGCTTCTTTTATTGAGGGAGGATAATGTAAGAAGGGAATCAATTTATATTGATTACAAGAAGTAGGGACTTGATAAGTGAAATCAATGAAAAAAGTGAATTATAAACCCGAAGGAATGAAAACAATCAATCCATATTTAATGGTGGAAAATGTAGGAAAAAAGGGCGCTATTCTGTAACAAGGATAAGCGCTCATTTTTCATTTTAGGGCCAGATTGTTTAATAAGAAGAGTCATTAAGAAATCCTTCCATATTTGCAATAAATAGTGTGAAATTACACTAAAAGAGCAGGGTGTGAAAAAATGGAAGGGGATTCAGTATGTTGAAAAGGTGGATAATTTGGTTTATTAGTTTGCCGATTTTTCTAATTACCGGATATTTATGGTAATCAAGATTGAAATTGGTTGTTTAAATACTGTATTTTTTAAAAAGGAGGCGCCTGTTTTGATGAATGAGAAGAACTTAAAGATTATATTAGGGGTAATTTCAATTCTTACAGGACTTATTTATGTAATGGGTGTTTATGGACCAACTGAAGCCGAAGTTTCTACTTGGGGTCTTTTAGCAATGATTATGGGCGGTTTGATGGTCTATTTTGGAATTGATAAAGGGAATAAAACTACTTTTATTTCAATACTAATTGTAATTCTCTTATCCATTATTCAAATTCCAGCTATTATTCTTTGGTTTATTTTTTCTGGTAGCAGTATATCAGATGGCACCCCACCAAGTTATTTTGTTGCAAACTGGATTTATGCTACACCACATATCTTTATCGTACTTTTAGGATTGTTGTTCATTTTAGTATCATTTAAAACGAAAAGGAATTTAATAGTGCAAGAATCCAATAACAAGTAAAAACTTAGATTCCTTATGTGAATAATAAAAGGTATAAATATATAACTCTTACTTTATTCAACAAACGGGCGCAATTCTGGAGTAAAGAATTGTGCCTTTCTATATGAAAAGGGCCAGATTCTTGAATAAGAGAAGGAAATATTAGAAAGTGAATCGAAGCCCTAAGTTAATGAATTAACGAGCAATTTCTTTCTTTATAGAGGGAGTTGAACAAACCAACAAAAAGCCGGTTTCTTAAAACATTGAGAGGATCTGCTTTTTTTGATTGAAAGTAGCTTAATGATGTAAATGTATTTACCGGAATATACCAATAAACCTCTATTTTTAGCTCTGTAATATCAATTTAACTAATCAAAATAATTCCCTTTATATTTTACAAAGATTAAATTGCGAATAAAAATAATGTGGTTTTCTGCTTTGACCAAAATTATGAGACTAAAAATGAAACCAAAAATAATATGGCCATGTCTAAAGAGTGAAAGAAAGGAGGTACATCAGTGGGAGATAAAGAATTGCATGAAATTTACCAAAATGACGAAATTGATATCAATTATCAAGATAAAGGAATAGTAATCGATCAACTAATGGACTTATACGCGGAAAAGGTTTACCTACTGGCTTATTCATTTGTAAAGGATAGAGGTTTAGCCGAGGACATTTCACAAGAGGTTTTCCTAAAGGTTTATAAGTATCTAGATAGTTTTAGAGGAGAGGCGGCTTTAAAATCCTGGATATATCGCATCACTGTTAATACTTCCAAAGATTTTTTAAAGAAAAAGAGCATGAAGCAACTGCTATTAGAGAGTAGCTTTCTTGAAAATTTCAAGAGAACCGAAAGCGCTGAAACCTCTTTTCTTAAAGCTGTCCGAAATGAACAGCTTTTACAAACAATCTTAACTTTGCCAATGAAATATCGGGAAGTAATTGTACTCCATTATTTTTTTGATATCAAAGTTAATAAGCTTTCTTCGGTATTGGATTTAAATACAAATACTGTTAAAACAAGGATTTCAAGAGGACGAGACATACTGAGACGGAAATTTGAAGCAAAGGAAGGAGATGTATTTTAGTGGAAAGAGAGCTTAAAAAGATACATGAACATTACCGTAAAAATTATTTCAATGAAGAAATAGCCGATCGGATCAAAGGTAAAGTTCATCATGATATTAGAAACGCAGACATGATCCAACTGGAGAAAAAGCAGCGACAAAGCATAGCGAAAAGAATATCTTATGTTACTGCTGCCTGCTTAGTATTATTCGGGCTCTTCATTGGATCCGCATTTGTATCACCAGCAATTGCGGAAGTGGCCTCCAAAATACCATTTTTAAATAAGATTTTCGAACAGAAGCCTATTCATGAAGTTTTAATGGAGAAACTTAAGGATAAAGGCTATGATATTTCTGGAGCTGGCTATAGTGTTCAAGGGAAAACATATCATGTAACAGTAAAAGGATCAGAGGAATATTACAATCAAGTAAAGGCAGAAATAAAAAAAATCACAGAAGATGTCATTTCTTCAAGAGGATATGATGATTTTAAGGTTGAAGTAGGGAAAGAGCGGACAATTGAGCCGGGTGTTAATCCAGCAAATGACCCTAAATATCGAGATAGTGAACTTGCGTTTGATGTATTGAAAGAGGTTGTGCCGAAATTACAGCAGCAAGGCTACAAAATTCATACTTATGGTGGTGGCTATACGGCTCCAAATGCTAAAGTTATTAGGTTAGATTTGGACATCGAAGACACAGAAAAACGTACAGATGAAATAGAGAAAGCAATCCTTGAAGGCATTAAAAAGCAGGATATTAAAAAAGAAGTTACGATTAAATTCCATCCATTTAATGTTCAAAAAAGGGAAATTGAGAATAGATGGACCAGTGATGTATTGCCAGTCATTTGGGAAGGCATGTTAAGTAAAAAAGAGTACAAAACAAAAGGCGTCGGGTACTCCTATAAGAAAGGCACTTTTAACATTTTAATAACAACAACAATGGATAAGTCAGACAACGAAGCACCTGAACTAGCAGACAAAATCGAAATAGTAATTCACGAATTCCTACAATCAGAAGACTTAAAAGATATCGTTGGTGACACTCCTTATAAAATTGTCGTTCGAGATAAAGATGGTAAGGATATTAATTAAAAAACAAGGCGAAACATCCACTATCGAGTATGGGCTAACAAAATAGAGCATCACTTATTCAGTTATCGGGCGGATTTATGGAGTATCGATAAAAGCCCAACTTCTCAATTTTAATGCTGAGGAATTGGGCTTTTTATATTGGAATTCCTTACTTAACGTTGTAAATCCGTTTTCCTGGCGCTACTCCTGTAATAAGAACCTAAAGAGAGATGGAACATTATGGTACAATTTGCAATTAAGGAGGGATATATAATGTACGCCATTTTTCGTTGGATTGTTTTTATTTTTCTTGTATTCATTACATTTTTAATGGTATACAAAGGATTGGAATTATGGTCTCTTGGAACAAATGTTGATGGTGACGGTATTGGAATACACTTTTTAGGATTAGAAATAAATGACCGAGTATCAGAAGGGAGTATTCCTACATATGCAGTTGGTTTCTTTGTTGCTAGTTTCATTGCTTTATTGATTGCCTTTACTCTTATAGGAAAAACTATTTTAAAGTTAAAAGCAGCAAGATAGTAGCTTTATTAAGTGGGATTTTCTTTCAATTAAATTTAATACATCGAGATAAAGGGTGTATTTATGTTTATGTATCAGGGGGAATGGTAAAAAATGAAAAATGATATTTTTACAAAAGTGATTTTAAGTGGGATATTAGTTAGTTTAATTGTAATAGCATTCAAGTTAAATACCAACGAGAACATTTCATCATCAACTCCGAATGTCGAAGTCAATAACCAAGGTGGGAGAGTCGTCCAGATTGCACCTAATAGAGTTGGGGTTATTGACACAGGACATGGTAGTGGTTGGGAACAACTGGTTGTTTTTGAATATAATCCAGATACAAAAAAGTTTGAAGTGGTTAGTTCCTTAACCTATGAGGATTATTTTAATCACCCTGAAGATTATGGTATTCCAGTAAGAGATGATAAATATGGAAACTAATTTGTTATTAAACAAAATGGCCAATAGTGAAAGGCCATTATTAATGGCTTTGAGATTATCTTGAAATCGAGTCTTCTGTTAAAGGGCGTTATTCTGGAACAAGGATAAACGCTCATTTTTCATTTTAGGGCCAGATTAAATTAGGCTTTTTAATATTGAATTTCCTTAACGTTGTAAATCCACCTGACACTAGCCCTAAAACATTAAAAAGGATTAAGAGGTATAGAACAATTAATCTTCGTTCCTTTCTTTTAATGAAAATTCTTTCAGAATGTTCACTCCATCTAATATTATTAAGGTTGAGTCAAATGCTAATTTTTCAATACTTTTTAGATCGATATCATTTTTAATTCTATATTCAACATGAAATGACCCCTCTTTACCGGGTTCTATGCTACCGGTTCCTCCATAACCCATTGGAGTCATTTTAATGAACTTGCTACCTCTTACCAATTCCATTTTGGAAGCTAACTTTTTGTTGGGTCTTATAACTATTTCAAGTCCGTAATAATTGTGCCCAGGATAATCAAATTCACTATTTATAGGGGTTGTACCTGTATTTTTCAATTTAATATCATAACGAAGAATTTTTTCTGCTTTAATAATAGTGGTTTCAATATTCGATATTTCCAATTGATCTGCTCTGTCAAATCCAGTAAGTGGAATTAATGTGATAAGCAAAATAATGAATATTAATTTTCTAATTATAGTTCAATCCTTCCTATATAAAATAAATTCGGATATAGTATTTACGTTAAAATTAGGGTTATTCAACAAACCCGTTCAAGAAGCACAATCGTTATTCCGTAAAAGGGCGCATTTCTTGAATAAGAGATGTGCTTTTTCATGAAAAGGGCCAAATTCTTAAATAAGACATTCTTTTTATTGTTGGTGAATTGTGCTGATATTTGAATAACTGTACTTATAAAACCAGAATATTCTTGTACATGATCAGTAGAACTATTGTAAAATAATAGAAGTGTTCATTACATAGGGAGGATAATTAAGAGTATGAAAGATTATAAACTTATAGCAGGCTGTTTTTCTCTAATTTTATTACTGCTTCTGCTAGGAGGGTGCTCCGAGAAGAGTGAAACAAATGCTGATAGCCCGAAACCATCTAAGAAAGAAAAGATAAATGAAACCATTCCAGTAGCCCCAAGAGATTTAGAGGCAATGATTGCGCAAAAGCCAGGTATTCTCGTTAAAGAGCATTTGGATCCTG
Source organism: Bacillus sp. J33 (assembly GCF_000518885.1). Taxonomy (GTDB): domain Bacteria; phylum Bacillota; class Bacilli; order Bacillales; family Cytobacillaceae; genus Cytobacillus. The sequence goes on from NZ_JAEL01000012.1 coordinate 63,670, forward strand.
AACTAGAAGTGCTGAATGGCTGGGATGCTAATAAGTATACTGAATTTCTAGATAAGACATTTAAACCGTTAGTAGAAAAAGAGCTCCAAGCTTATTTTGAGAAGAATAAAGATTTAACAAGCGACAAAGTCTATGATTTACTCGTATACCAGCTTGGTTCTGGCCAATACAAAACCTATTACGATGAATTGGGTGCCTTTGAGCACGGGCATGAAATGCCGGAGCTTCCTGAAGGGGAAGAGGAAATTGAAATCGCAAAGAAACAGAAAACGAATGTGGTTATTTTAATAGACGCTAGCGGAAGTATGAATGCAGAAGTATCGGGTGGAGTAAAAATGGAGCTTGCAAAAGAGACAATTAAGCAATTTACAGATGAACTGCCAGAGGACGTCAACGTTTCTCTCCTTGCATATGGACACGTAGGTTCTGGAAGTGATGCTGATAAAGCCAAGTCCTGCAAAGCCATTGATGTTGTCTACCCACTAAATTCTTATAATAGCGACGCCTTCAATAAAGCAATAGATTCCTTTCAAGCTAATGGATGGACCCCTCTTGCAGGTGCAATGGAAAAAGCAAACGAACTCCTCTCTTCTTATAATAAAGAAGAATACAAAAATATTGTATACATTGTGAGTGATGGCATCGAAACCTGTGACGGTGACCCCATTGAAGCGGCCAAAAAATTAAATGACAGTAATATTGAAGCGAAAGTCAATATTATCGGATTTGATGTCGATGATGAAGGACAAAAGCACCTGAAACAAGTAGCTGAAGCAAGCGATGGAAAATATGCAACCGTTCGTGATAAGTCAGAGCTTGAGGACCTCGTACTGAAGAAATGGAAACCAAGCATTTTCCAAGTTTTCTCGACACAAGGGATTTTACTGCACGAAACGGTTGATCAAATGGAACGTTTAAACCAACTATATCTTCCTTTATATACGGCTTCTGAGCGTGAACAAAATCGAATCACAAGCGCCGTTTATTATCTGCAGGATAATGATTTCATCTCCCGAGAAATTGGCGAACAAGTCATAGACCAAGCAGAACAAATGCATAAGATTCGCCATAGCCAGTTTGAAGAAATTAGAAATCAAAAAGAGACAGAAGCACAACAGGCAAGAGATGAAATCGACGCTAAGGTAAAGGCATGGAAAGACAAGTGGTATAAAGAATTAGAAAAAGAGTAGGACAAAGAAGGACTTAAATGCGTACAAAAAAGGCGCTATTTGAGTAATAGGTTCTGTTTTCGAGTACAAAGCTTAAATAACATTACAAAAAGTTGGTTTGAAATAAAGTCGCACCGTTTTAAACAAAGTTTAACCGTTTATAAAAAAGTTTGATCAAAAATCCTGTATTGCAGGATTTTTTTCTTATTCAACAAAAGGGCCATTTTCTTGAACAAAAGTTTTGAAGAAAATTGGCTATATATAGGTTCAATCTCTAAAGAAAGATCATTAATTCATAAGTCTGATAAAAATATTTAGGAAGTATTTACCTTATAATCCATATTTTTAATCTGTAAACTAATACTTAGTTGATAAGATTATTTTTGAGGGAGGAAAGGAGAAAAAAATTAATTTATCCCTCAAGGAACTATAAGAGCCTATTACTGTTTATTTTATGCTCTTCAATGCTTTTTGCATTTTCGACACAGTCTAAGGACGAAAAAGCCTCATCCCCTGACACGTTTCATATAAACGGTTGGGGAGCGAAACGGGATTATTCATTGGTTTACAGGCCGAAAATATATTGGGTCAAAGATTTATTTATGTTCGGAAATTTAAAAAGACAAGACACATAAATATTAGGTGCTTTCTGATTTAATAATTTTCGGAAAATTCGGCATTTTTATTTTGGGGATATATTCCCATCATTTACTTTTGATAAGTACCGAACTAGCTGCTATTAGAAAAATAACACTTGTAAAGGAGTTGATTTAATGACATTATCTCAAGGATTTTGACAATATTTCTTTGGATGGGAACTACGATATCGTATATAGGTTAAATTAATATTTTTATAGAGGAGATTAATGCGGTGGAAAATAAAGTAAAAATTATGATGAGGTTTTTATTGATTTTTGCAATGATTTTCGGCGGATCTGGGCAAGCGGTGGTGGCCAAGGGCAATAACCTTGCAAATCAAGGAAAAAATAAGAATTCTAGTGAGCAAAATGTAAGACAGTGGTTAAGTGAATATGAATTCTATGAGGACACTAGAATTGCAAAAATCTATGATCAGACTGCAATAAATGAATTAAAGCGTTTCGTAAAAGTCCTAAAAGAAACGAATGCTAAGTTTGATTCTGAACTGATAGCAGAAATGGATGAAACCGGAGACTTTAAACAAGAAGATATGAATGAACTTGATGTACTTCAACAATTGATTAACCAATATGAACAAGCTGTTCAGGAGGAGTACATACAAGAGGTGGCTCTTAAAAGTGATCTGCTCTTGGAAATCAAACATAAGCTAACCATATTTCTATGGGGGTATGTCACAAAAAACGATTTTAATGAACCAACGGAAGTATTACTTGCAGATATACTCTTTAATTTTTACTTATCGGATAAAATTGTCAATAAAAATGCAATCGGCATCTTAAAGGATATCTCCGATCAAGCAGATCACAATGGAAATAAACTAAAAGCTCATTTGAATAACGCTGTGAAAATGTCTGAAAAAGGTAATGAATTTCTAGAAAAAGATCTGGCTATCCCTGCATCAAAATCCTATCAAAATGCATATAAACAAGTATTATTCGGATTTGAAAAATCAGATTATTCATTTAATGCGGAATTATTTGAATCTACCGATGATACGGATGGTGACACGATAACAGATGGAACAGAATTTCTGGAGGGAATGAATCCATTTAAAAAGGATACAGATGGTGATGGGTTGCATGACAATATAGAATATGAGGTTAAATCATCTATTTCCCCGACAAAAAATGATTCAGATCGTAATGGCATAAGTGATGCAGATGAAGATATCGATGAAGACGGCCTGAATAATATAGACGAGCAAGCTTATCAAACAAGTTTGATTAAGGGAGATTCCGACCAAGATGGTTTAACGGATGGATTTGAAGTACATCAGTTCGATTCATTACCGAATAAGGAAGATACAGATAACGATGGGGTAAGTGATGGAGATGAAGATGCTTTAAAGACAAATCCGAATGCTGCAGACAGCGATAATGACGGAATCGAGGATTCACAAGAACTCTATAAACAATCAATTAGTAAATCATTGATTCAGCCTGATAAATCAGAAATTAAAAGCGTAGAAGTTCGGTTTGGCGCAAAGGGGAATATTAATAAAACAACTAGAATTAGCAGCACAAACAACGTAAATTTTAAAACAACTAATTTACACGGTGTTATCGGTTCTCCTGTAAGCATCAATACGCAATCAGAATTTGAGAAAGCAAGCATTACGTTTACTTATGATGAAGCGAAGCTGGGAGACACGCAGGAAGATGATCTAGCCATCATTTGGTACAATGAAGACGAGGAAATGTTTGAAAGCTTTAACGCTGTACTAGATAAAAGTAAAAATACAATAAGTGTGGAAACGACTCACTTTGGTGAATATCTGGTTGTTGATAAGGCAAAATGGCTGGAGCTTTGGAATAGGGAAATAGACTACTCAAGGACGGATGGTGCAGCAACGGGAACAGGTGGAGAGAACGATCCAGCTGCAAGCAGCGATAGGTTGAAGACAATAGTCTCTAGCGATGATTCAGGTGAGGGAGAGATAGATACAAAAGATTCAGATGGGGATGGCTTATACGACATCTATGAAACTGAAGGAATGAAAACACCATACGGTATCATTTACTCAGATCCTAACAAGAAAGATAGTGACGGAGATGGATTAACCGATGGACAAGAAATGGGGCAATTAAAATCATTCACGTTTGAAATTTTTGGAATTGAAATTCATTTTGAAGGCTTCTTTCCAACCAGTTTCCCTGACCAAAAAGATAGTGACGGAGATGGAAAGCTGGATAATGAGGATTTGAGACCGTTGTACTCTGATTTTACCGATACAGTCATTTATCAATCTGATAGGCCAGAAGGATATGATGAAAACGGAAATGTAGCGAATGATATGAAAACAAATGATTATACAGAAGATGAAATAAAAGACATTAGCTGGATGTTCAGGCTCCAATTACTTGAATCTTATTTCCCGAGTATTCTCTTTTATGAGTTCGAGGATATGTCAACAAGCTTGTTTTCCATGGGAAATATGGAAGATGTTATTTTAGATATGATTGATCATTTTGAGGAGGGAACTGGTACAGAGTACAGAAACGAGACTTTAACTAAAGAAGCAAGTGAGCATGAAACAACGAAAGCCTATGTTGAATTTGTCAAAAATGCCTTAGTTGATGAGCTAGAGAAAAATGGAGGCAATTTGGCAGCACTTAAGTTTGATGAAAGTACAAAGAGTACAAATGATTTTTATAATTTTATACAGAGAAATGCTAGCTACCCGACGTTTAGCACTTGGAGTGATCGAGTAGGCGGACTTACCATTACAGTAAATGATACTTGGGGTAATACGGTAACCGTAAAAGATTTTTCTGTAGAGGACAATCACTTTGAAGGAGTAATGCGTGTGCGTTTATACGATCATTTTGGGTTGGATCAGCCAGATGTTGAGAAGGTGTATGTCAACTTAGCAGGATTCCGTTCCTGGTTTGTCTTACAGCATTATGATGAATATGATGGGAAATATAAGCCCTTTGTTTCTGTAATGGAAATGGATATACCATTTGAGGGAGAATTGAGTGATTAAAATTAATTTAAAATTTATAGTTTTAATGATTGATATAGTCTTAATTCTCTTAATTGGGTGTACAAAGAATGAGGAAACAAAGGTTTTCGAAATTGACAATACAGAAGAGATCTTTGGTAAAAAGGATGAAGAAGAGGTGACTGTTAAAAAGCATTATATGATTCTAAATCCACCAAAAGATCTAATAGAATTGAAAGAATTAGTTGAAAAATACATTAACGAACATCCAGTTGAAGAAGACATGAAAGGAATAGAAGGCAAAAACATGATTTTTGATCTGTCCTTTTATAGGGAAAGTGAGGATTTGCCAAGAGACTGGCAGCCTGATGAAAGTTACATGAATACAGATCGGCTAGAACATCATAAGAATGATCTAATTGCATATATAATTTGGTCAGATGCTGAACCACAAAAAGAATACAATGTTTATGATAAAAATAAGGAAGGAAAGGTAATTAAGAGGATGCGTTTTATTGAGGATCAGCTTGTTGAATGATACACTATCTATACACTAAAATAAAAAAAATGGATATTGTTAGAAACTACAACAGGAATACTACATGATAGACTGGGGCCACTATGAATATTATTCATAGTGGCCCTCATTATTCGAATCGTTTCCATATCCTATTAAAACTTTAATATTCCATAATTCCGGCTAATATAATTTTTTCTTTGTTCCATTAAATAAATGGCGCGTTTATCGAATAATTCGTCTTTTCGTGTATCGGGCCATTTTAATTGAATTAGGCTAATTAGGCTTGAAGGGGTTAAAGACAATGTGTTTTTATAAAATATAGTTTAAAGAAAAAATAATGAGGTGAAAGGAATGGTAAGAAGGAGACGTGCAGCCTTCCTAAAATAGATGTATGTAATGTTCTTTTTAGGAAGGCTATCTTAATAATAGGAGATGTATTAACGATGAAACAAAATAAATATGATGATCCAAATTTCTTTTCTGCGTATGAACAAATGCCACGATCAGTTAAAGGACTTGTAGGTGCTGGAGAATGGCATATATTAAAAGAACTAATACCGGATCTTAAAGATAAAAATGTACTCGATTTAGGTTGTGGTTTCGGTTGGCATTGCCGATATGCTCGTGAGCAGCAAGCAAGCTCCGTAACAGGTGTTGATATATCTAATAAAATGATTCAAAGAGCCCGCGAAATGACAAATGATCCTTTAATTTCGTATGTAATAGCGCCAATTGAAGACATCGATTTTTCAAAATCCCAATTTGATGTGGTAATCAGTTCGTTGGCTTTTCACTATATTAAGTCGTTTAAAACAATTTGTGAAAAAGTTTATGATTGTCTAATGCCTGGGGGAAGCTTCGTTTTCTCAGTTGAACATCCAATTTTTACTTCTCGGAATGAACAAGATTGGTATTATGATGACCAAGGGAATCGTCTGCATTGGCCAGTTGATAATTATCAATCAGAAGGAGTGCGTAAAACAACATTCTTAAATGAGAATGTTACAAAATACCATCGTACGATTTCAACATATTTAAATAACTTAATTGACACTGGTTTTATTATAAGAGCAGTAAAGGAATCAGTTCCTTCTGATGAAATGTTAAAAAGTATTCCTGGAATGAAAGATGAGACCCGAAGACCTATGTTTTTAATGATCTCGACAGAAAAAGAAAATTGCTGATAGGATTTTCTGCAATAACTGAACGTCAAGAAAAATATCTTGGATGAATCCTCCGCTATAGGGCGCGATTGCTAAATAATAAGCAATTGCTTTTTCACTAAACGGATCAGATTAATCTATAAATGATTGGATGAAATAATTAAGAAACCCAGCTACCTTCATGAGAAGATTAGGTGAGTTCACAGGGTAATTGTCATAGACCGCAAAGGAGTAGATAAGTGGAGAGTTGGGAGACACAGCAGCAAATTGCATGTACTCTTTAAATTGTTTCTAGGGTTCGTTTCTTAATAACTCTGATAAAGAGCCTTGTGAATTACCGGTGGAAAAAAATGTGGATCTTACTTCAAGGGACATAAAATCTTCGTTACTGCTACATACTATTTTTAACAAAATATTTTAATGAATTGAGGTTTTTGAAAATGGATGAAACGAGAACTACAAATCAAGTAGAAGAAGTAAATAAACACCTTAAAGAAATTCCTAAGGAAGCCGAAGAAAGAAGAATTGAAAAACAGCCTCAAACTGGTAAAAACGAGAAAGCCATTGAGCCGTTTTAAGCCCATCAGACCTGTAGGAAAGCCTCCAGGTCTGATCTGGGATACGAACGGCAAACCGAAGAATCTTGCTGACCACAAATATCATAAGCAAAAAAATAGCCTAGGAGGAATTTTTACTCTTTGCTGTTCTATTCGTCGTTATGTCAGCAAATGTTTCAGCTGCAATATGGTTTTTGTTTCGGATGATATCGGCGTGAGTAAGGCGGAGATTGTAAAAATTGTAAATTAACTGGAAGGCATACCGATTAAAAAAACTATGACTATTATTCCAATACCTATACTTCTTCCATAATAGGGCGCTTATCTGGAGCAAGGATAAGCGCTCGTTTTCAATTTTAGGGCCAGATTCTTGGACGGTTCTTTGTTGAAGGAAGCGAACAGATCGTTTGATGTTAACGGAACCATTAAGAATGGCGCAATTAATTTCCATTTTGTTAATTAATTGTGGCTTAGCAATCTTTTTTTTCCGAAGAAAAAAAGTGAATAGTATTAATTGAAATTGGTTTTTCTCCTTATTTCCTTCAAATTTATTTTATAAAATGGTTCTATCAATAAAATAGGAGTGAAGATCAATGAAAAAGAAAATTGCTTTAGTCTCATCGTTTGCCTTGGGATCATTACTGGTCGTTGGCCAGTTTACTTTTGCGGAAAAACCAGAAAATAATACAGGCATGATGAATGGCAATGGGATGGACAATATGATGAACATGATGAATGGCAAGGGAATGGAGAAGATGATGGAAGCAATGAAATCTCCAGAAGGGCAAAACATGATGAAAGCTTGCGGAGAATTTATGGAATCTTCTTTGATGGAGAAGTGAAAGAGCGATATAATAACATAGAGAAAAACACAAAGTGGTGACTATTAATGAAAATAAAAATCTTTACAGTTATTGGAATGGTTGCAGTTACCCTATTAGTGGCTTGTTCATCAGACACCGATAGTAGTGCATCGGACGAAAAAGAAGCAGAAAATATTAAGGAAATGGTGCAAGATTACACGATTGGCAACTTAAAAGCTGAGAGTGCTTCGATCACGGATAAGCATCTTATCGTAACTGACAGCAACAGTGATGAAGGTAAGGTAGCCTATTCTTTACCGGAAGACGAATTTTTTGTTTCCATCGCGCCGTACGTTAACAAAACTCATACCTGAACTACCCATAGCTTGACAGGTTGTCAAGGTGAGTTGGTAGAAAAAAAGTTTGATGTATATATTGAAGACATGGATGGCAACGTCGTGGTAAACGAAACATTGAAATCACAAGCGAACGGATTTATCGATCTTTGGCTTCCAAGAGGTAAATCGTATCAGATAAAGATTTCCAACGGCGGAAAAATCGCGGAGGCAGAGATCTCTACCTTCGAAGGCGACCCCACTTGCATCACTACCATGCAGTTGTCATAGGAACAAAACACCTGCACGTGTGGCTACAAACAAGGAATTCTAAAAAAGGTAGAATTTTCACTTTAGTGAGGGTTTCTGCCTTTTTGTATTTTTTAGGGAGATAAAGAGTAGTGAAATAAGGAATGTATTTTGAGGAAACAGACAAAGGCATGGAGAGTAATATCTAATAGAAGAATTAAGATCCAACACAGCAATGGACCCTTCATTAAATTAAAAGGAATAAAACGAGTTCATTACAATATGGCAAAACTTCAACAAATGTTAAAAGATGAAGGGAATAGAGGTTGAATTCGTGTCTTTTAGTGTGGATCCTGAGGAGGATACTCCTGAGAAGTTAAAAGAGTATGGTGCGACTTTTAATGCCGATTTTGAAAACTGGCACTTCTTAACAGGATATAAACAAGAAGAAATTAAAGATTTGGCTTTGGAAAGTTATAAAACAATTGTTCAGGATGATCCAAATTCTGATCAAGTTGTTCATGGAACAAGCTATTTTTTGGTTGACCAAGAAGGATACGTAGTAAAGGACTATTCAGGAACGAAAGATGTGCCTTATCAACAAATTATTCAAGACATTAAATCATTGACGAAATAGGTGAAAACATGAGGAAAGTTACAATAACAGCTTGGCTGGTGTTAATAGTAGGCATCGTTCTTTTATATGTTCCCGTAAATCTGAAACCTCCAAGTGATACACGGATTATACTGGAACATAACTATAAGACATATATCGCACCTCCATGTTTTGAAAGCTCAAACCCAACTAATTATATAGAGGAGACAAAGCTGCAAGAAGCTTTCAAGCAAAACTATAAGGCGCATTCGGAATGTACGATTAATGAATTAAAACCAGAAAAAAGTACGGTATTACACTCAATACTTTTAAAGCTAAACATCATTGAATCGAAGTGGGATTGGTGATCAATGGTTATTACAAAAAAAAGAGTGTAAATTTGTCTTTTTTAGAAAATAACCTATCGAAAGCACAGCTTGACCTGTGCCAATAACCAAAACATCTTATAACAAGAATGTCCCCTTTTAGAAAAAGAGCTTCCCATGAAAATGGGAAGCCCATAATTTATTTGTCTTTAATTCTGAGAAGTCAGAAGCCGTTTAGCGTTACAATAAGAGCCGCACCCATATCTGCAAAAATCGCAATCCAAAGTGTTAGCCATCCTGGAATAAAAAGAAGTAATGCGACGAGCTTTATCCCTAATGAAAATGTAATATTTTGCTTAATAATGCTAAGGGCATTTCTGCTTAACTTAACTGTAAACGGCAGTTTGCCAAGGTCATCTGCCATTAAGGCAATATCTGCTGTTTCGAGAGCCGTATCTGGGCCAGCTCCTCCCATGGCAATCCCAACCGTAGAAGCAGCCAATGCAGGAGCATCATTTACGCCGTCTCCGACCATTGCCACACGGTCATATTTTTTCTAAGATCTTTAATAAACGTTAATTTATCTTGCGGCAGCAATTCGGCTTTAATATCCGAAACGCCTACTTGATCTCCGATTGCGTTGGCGGTTCCTGTGTTATCACCAGTAAGCATAATCGTTTTTTGAATCCCCAAAGAGTGGAGATTTTCAATAACCTTAGTACTGTTTTCTCTTTACACATCCGCAACTGCAATCAAACCCAATACTTCCTTTGAGGTACCTGACACTATTACCGTTTTTCCTTGATTTTGAAGATGGGCAATTGTTGTTTTTAAGTCATCTGGTATACCTTTTGTTAATAGTTCCTCAAACAAATTCGGGCTTCCAACATAATATACCTTATTTTGAAAGTTTCCTTTACTTCCTTTTCTCCTAAACCACCGTATTATGCAGTGATATTTTCTTCGCAGCGAACTGAAGGTGACGGAGGTTATGGGAAAATGGCAGACAAAATAGTAGAGTTAGCTTCTAAACAGGAGGGTTACTTAGGCGGGGAAAGTGCTCGTGATGAGGGGTTGGGAAATACAGTGTCATACTGGGAATCACTAGGTGCGATAAAGAAATGGAAGGAAAATTCAGCACATCAAGTTGCCCAAGACAGAGGCAAAACAGAATGGTATAAAAAATTTGCCCTTAGAGTTTGTAAAGTGGAGAGAGATAATTTTATCGAAATGTAAAGTACCCCTTCCGCAAATTTAGTTTGGTAATAAAGGAAGGATTCTCTCTATCCCGTTCGATGCCTGAATCACGCCGCAAGCCAATCTCTTTCCGGCATCCCCTGCCGGCTGCGTACGGTAATCGTCGGGGTTCTGATGAATGATTACTGCTTTTCCGATCACATCGGCTGCGTTAAATTTATTGGTAAAGAAACACGTATACGCATAACCGTTATTGGAAAAGAGTACCGGGAAATCGCCGGAGTGATTGCCGTGCGGCTGATTTGTCGGATTCCAGTGCTCTCCTGCGGCCTGAAAAGGCTCCTTATGATCTCCTATTTGACAGCTGCCGTTTTCATGTAGATGAAATCCGTGCGGGCCGATTGGGTCATTGTTTTCCTGAGCAGGTCGATAAGGCGGGAGTCCGTAAATTTGCGCACAAACCATCGTTCCTCCCAGGACTTGTTGAAAAGATACGATTCCCCTGATATCAGGGGCTAGAGGGCCGCCGTTGACTTCAGCGTAAACTGAGTTCACCCGGTAATTGTAATATGAATGGTTGTAAAACATGTTATCCTTCTCCTTTCAATAATTAGTTCACATTTCGATTCATTGTATGCCTCCGCCTATAAATTCGTTATTCGAGTGCTACTTATTGTGTATGGAAATGCCAATACTCCAACGTCGGCAGTAAGAAATGCACGTGTGCCAATAAAATAATTATTGAATTAAATAATAATGTTTCATTTTATAAAGCTGTTAAAGTCGTTTTAAAACGCTGGGATTGTTATTCCATTATAGGGCTATAGGGCGTTTTTCCGAAAAAGAATCTGCGCCTATTTTGCATGAAAAGGGCCTGATTGTTGACCAACACGTTTAAAGGAAATTGGTAAAGGCGAAGAGGTTGTGAATGTTTTCACTTAAACTAACGGGCAGGTTAGTTTAATAAGAAGTTCCCAAAATACAGGAATTCATTTGAGCATTACAGAATATTTTTTATAAATAAATAGTGAGTTCGGGAGGAGTAAGTTATGAACATTCAAGCTGTTTTCATAGATAGAGATGGAACTATCGGGGGGAGTGATAAGGTTATTTATCCTGGAGAGTTTGAATTGTTTCCCAATGTTGCAGATTCAATACAGCATTTAAAAGACTCTGGGATATTAATCTTCTCTTTTACTAACCAGCCAGGTATATCCAAAGGAGAAGCAACAGTAGAGGACTTTGAAAAAGAACTTATTGAATTTGGATTTAATAAAGTTTACATATGTCCACATCAACATAATGAAGGATGTAATTGTAGAAAACCTTCTACTGGTATGCTGATTAAAGGTGCTGAGGAAAATAATTTAAAATTAGCTGAGTGTGTAGTTATAGGGGATAGATGGACAGATATGGTTGCAGCTAACGAGGCTGGCTGTATAAAAATATTAGTGAAAACAGGTTCAGGTACTGAAGCATATAATAAATACATAAACAGTGAGTTTTCTGATCATTGGGGTGAAGTTAAGCCCGATTATATAGCTGCAGATATAAATGATGCTGTTAAATGGTTAATGACAAACTAACAATATTTATACATTTAATTATTAATGGATGCGTTTCTACAATAAGTAGAGACGCTTTTTTACTAACGGGCAGTTTTGTTGAAGAAGGATTTTTTATATACTCTCGAGAAAGGTCTTAAATCAAATAAAGCTTTTTTCGGAGGAAGATATGGAAGAGTTTAAAGTGAAGCAATTAAAAAGTTTGTTTAATGTTGATTTAACCCATTTAGTTAAGGAAAGCAAAACAGAGGGTTTTCGATTTCTTGAAAGATTAGTTAATGATTATGAAAATGGCACTAATAACTTTAATAAACCTGGGGAATCTTTATATGGTTTGTTTAACAAAGAAGGTATACTAATTGCTATTGGAGGGCTTAATATAGACCCATTTTCAAATGATGAAAAAGTTGGACGGTTGAGAAGGTTCTATGTTTCTAAGGATTATCGAAGGAATGGTCTTGGAAGACTTGTGTTAACTCAAATAATTAACGATGCAAAACACTTTTATAAGGTTTTAGTACTTCATACAGATACAGAACAAGGAGATAAATTTTATACTTCCCTTGGATTTTCAAAGGCAAATATTTATCCAAATTCAACACATTATTTAAGCCTATTTAATATGTGAAATGGTGCGTTATATGATCCAGCTGCCAAACCAGGTGGCTTTTTCTTTTTGAACAAACGGGCAGCTTAGTTGAATATGGAATATGTATTTACTAGCAGAATATACATAATTAGGTAATGTGAAGATGGGAGCTTAAATGGATAAGGGCAGTATTTTCGCCCTGCTCGGCTCCAACGGGGCAGGCAAGACAGCGGTTGTCAAAGAAGTTTATTACGGAATAATGGTGACATTAAATTAAACCGAGAATAAACGTCCGATAAACAATCAGCTCTATGCCGAGAGCAGGACATATCCATAGAGCTGATAAAAAAGCAAAGAGAGGGAAACCAAATGAAAAAGATTTCAACGGTACAAAATAACAACGGCTTCTCAGAAACAGGGCTGCGCAGAATGCGTAAGGTGCTGGCACGGCATGTCGATTCCGGGAAGATTCCTGGGCTTGTCGCTCTAGTTAGCCGGTATGGTGAGACGCACGTCGAAGCGATCGGAACGATGCGCCATGATGGTGGTGCGCCGATGCGCCGGGACACGATCTTTCGGATGGCGTCAACGTCCAAGCCAGTCGCGGTCGCGGCGGCGATGATTTTGCTCGACGAGTGCAAGATACGGCTGGACGACCTAGTAGAGCAGTGGCTGCCTGAACTCGCCAATCGGCAGGTGCTGAAACGACCCGACAGTCCGCTGGACGATACTGTGCCAGCACGGCGGCCGATTACCGTACGGGATCTGCTAACCTCCACGTTTGGGCTCGGCTTGGATTTTACGGCGCTGGACACTCCGATCATGAACGCGATCCTCGAGAAGAATCTCGCGGCCAATGTACCACCGATGCCCGATCCGGATGAGTGGATGCGCCGCCTAGGCTCACTTCCGCTGCAGTACCAGCCCGGAGAGCGCTGGCAATACAACATCAGCAGCGATCTACTTGGCGTGCTCGTTGCTAGAGTCACTGGCCAGTCGTATGGAACGTTCCTGCGCGAACGCATCTTCGATCCGCTGGGCATGAAAGACACCGGTTTCTACGTGCCCGAAAGCAAGATCGACCGGCTGCCGCCCCTCTACGCCCCCGATCCGCAAACCGGAGAGTTCATCGTGTGGGACGAGGCCAAGGGAGGACTCCATAGCCAGCCTCCGGCGTTCGAAAGCGGCGGTGGCGGACTTTCCTCCACCGTCGATGACTATCACGCTTACTTCCGGATGCTGCTGAACAAAGGGATGCACGGGAGCAAACGGATCTTGTCCCGGGCCGCCGTCGAGCTGATGACTACCAACCGCCTTACGCCCGAGCAACAAGCCGTCCGAAACGAAATGGCCACCAACAACGTCCATATATCATTCGGCCAAGGGCAGCACGGTGGCTGGGGCATGGGGATGGCGGTGCGCACCTACCGCGGCGACTACGCGCCCATCGGCCAGTTCGGCTGGGACGGAGGAAGCGGCACCTCGACCTACGCCGACCCGGAAAATCAGCTCATCGGAATCCTGCTCACCCAACTTGGGTCGTCTGTTCCGGATCCGATGCATCTTATGCTCGACTTCTGGACCATGCTCTACCAGGCAATCGAAGACTGACACCGAGCCCGCGGTTCGTCGTTCGTTTAAAAAAAGGCCGGTGAATTTCATCGGCCTTATTGGGGCAGAACCTTGATTTGACGCGGAGTTGGTTGGATGGAGTGAAAGCAGCCAAGGTCATAGCCGTCGTTGGAAGTCTATGCAACGCTTGCAATCACCGATGCCCCGCAGTTATATCACGAGGTCATCAATAAATGATTTCCCATTTTAATTACATTTAGATTGCGGGTGGTTTCAGCTTCGCTGATACTACCCCTTTTTAAGTTGAAAAAATAAATTGATAAAAATGCTCGACTTAAGGGTGCGTTATTTCAGGAAGTATTAACTCCTTTTTTATTGAAGTTATTAAACTAATGAAGCAGGTTAATGGAAGAAGTATAATAATAAAAAACAGAAAATTTTTAAAAATAGAGGAGGAATTAAGTTTGGGCAAAACTCAAGTAATGGTTTTCTTCAGTCTATGCGGAGATAGTTTTCCATTAGATGACGTAACGGAAAAGTTAGAAGTAATGACTACTGAAACTTTAAAAAATGATGATTTAATTCCAAACCGTTCAAAGGGGTAATCAAAGAACATGTTGAATATTACCGTTGATTTAGTTCAAAGTTTAATAAAAGAACAATTTCCAGAATGGTCCATTTTAGAAATAAAACCAGTTAAAAACGGCGGACACGACAACAGAACCTTTCATTTAGGTGAAAATATGAGTGTAAGATTACCAAGTGCTGAAGGGTATGTTTCTCAAGTTGAGAAAGAACATAAATGGTTGCCGGTGTTATCTAAGCACCTTTCCTTACCAATTTCTAAGCCACTTGCTAAGGGAAAACCTAATAAGGATTATCCATACCCTTGGTCAATTTACAAATGGGTAGAGGGCGAGACAGTGACCCACGAAAATATAGTTGATATGAATCAATTTGCAAAAGATTTAGGAAAATTTTTAGCAGAGTTACAGTCTATTGACACGAGTGAAGGTCCTTTAGGAGGTCTTCATAATTATTATAGAGGGTGCCCATTAACCGAATTTAAATTTAATGAATGGACTTTATCTGCTATTGATACCCTAGGCAATTTAGTAGATAGGAAAAAGTGTCTTAAAATATGGAATAGGGCAATCTCTACTGAGTGGATGAAAGAACCTGTGTGGATTCACGGTGATGTTGCTCCTGGTAATCTTCTTGTAACTAATGGTAGATTATCAGCAGTTATTGATTTTGGAGTTATGGCAGTAGGAGACCCTGCCGCAGACCTTGCCATGGCTTGGACATTTTTTGATGAAAAAAGCAGAGACATTTTTTTGAATTCAATTGGACTGGATAAAGATACAGAAGACAGAGCTAGGGGCTGGGCTCTATGGAAGGCACTTACTACCTGCGTATGGGATTCCAAGGAGTCAGAAGCTGTTAAACAAGCCAAGAAAGTTATAGATATTCTTACGAATGAATAATTAATGAATTTAAGCAGGGGCTATTCGACAAGTTTTGCTGTAAAGACAGATAAAGCGATTACTCTATTACCTGTTTTGGAGGAATTATATGAATGGGGAGTAAAAACCGGAATACTTAATAGAATCGGAGAGAATAACAATCTAAGAAAGGAAAGGGCGTTTCTTTGTATTGATTGCTTTTTGTGATACCACAAAAGGAGCACCGTTCCTGTAATAAATGAATATGATTCTATAGTTTGTGAACTATTATTCTTAAACAAACGGATCCTTTAGCACACTAAGAATCCCAAGAAACAATCAAACTTTTTTATAAAATTGTATATGAGTTCACAAGAAAAGACTCCATTTTGCTCAAACTTTTTCTGAATGGAGTCTTTTTATTTACAATTAAATCAGGGTTAATAGGAAGTAAATAAACAAACTTTATTCGATAATAGTAAGGCAAGATTTCTTTTAGTTATTTTTTAGCTTTCCACTGCTAATAATATAAAACATTTACTTTATTACACTTGATGCATTTTTCATAATATTGATTTCTTTTAAAATGATGATCACAATTTTGCTGTATTTCTGCTAATTGTTTTTCCAAAAAAGCAAGATGAATTTTCAACTGGTTAATTTCTTCTTCAATTTGTTCGATCTTCACCGGAATAGCCTCCCAAGAAAGTTACTGATATATGTTATTTTTTACACCTTCTGCAGGTAACGTCTCATCATGATATTGCAAAGCTCGTTCAGGATTAAACTGTTCTCTCCAACGGAATTCGAAACAAGCTTTTGTTAAGGCCCACTTGTATCATAGATGCGAATTGGCAGATTCAATTTTTCACCCAAAGGTGCCTGATGCCGGACTAAATTCAATTACACGCATTAGTACCTGGATATCGGGGCTTGAGCGTACAGCATAAACCTATTTACTACAATGAAAAGCAAGAAATGATGGAATGCGTTTTCCGATTAATGAAGTTGCTGGCATAGATTAAATCTCTCCCTTTTATTAAAATTAAAGGTCGAGATCTAGAACAAAACGAGTGGATGAAAAGAAATGAAGTACATAAAAAAGCCGAATCCAAAAAGGATGGACCGGCTTTGTTTGTATGTAGAAGTTGATTCAATACATGATGACTTTTTCTAACTTCCCCACGCTAGTATGATCTAGATCAGGTCCAAAGGGTCAAGAAACTTTAACGTGTTTCTCTCTCAGCCCACCTTATTGGACTCCCCTAGTTATTTCTATTCAATTTGGTTTTAGTATACATGAGTCTTACATAAAATAAAAGGAACATTAAAAAATATAAAAATATAAAAAACCAGTTGATTTAAAGACGGACAGCAGCAGGTTTTATTGTTACTATATCAATAAACAATAACATTTTTATTTTGAACGGGGGAGGAAAAATATGTTTACTAAAGAAGAAAAAGAAGCTATATATAAAGTTATTTACAATAGAAGAGATATTCGAAGTTTTTTGCCTGCTCCCATCCCAGAAAATACTGTACATAAAATACTAAATGCAGCTCATCATGCACCCTCAGTAGGATTTATGCAGCCATGGAATTTTATATTAGTTTCCTCAGACGACATAAAAGAAAAGTTAGCGTGGGCAGCGGATAAGGAAAGAAGAGCATTGGCTATTCATTATGAAGGAGAAAAAGAATCGAAATTTCTTAGTTTAAAAGTTGAAGGGCTAAAAGAAGCTCCTTTAACCATATGTGTAACTTGTGATCCAACAAGAGGAGGTTCGCATGTATTAGGACGTAATTCAATTCCTGAAACAGATGCTTTATCAACTGCTTGTGCCATTCAAAATATGTGGTTAGCAGCTTGTGCTGAAGGGCTTGCAATGGGGTGGGTAAGTTTTTATAAAAAGAATGATGTTCGTGATATTCTGGAAATACCGCCACATATTGATCCTATTGCTCTTATTTCTATTGGCTACACCGATGAGTATCCGGAGAAACCTATCTTGGAATTGGCTAACTGGGAAAGAAGACAATCATTAGACCAGCTTATTTTTAAAAATAAATGGATGAAAAAATAAAACGTATTAACCAATCCTCTATTTAAATTAGTGAATGGGGAGTCATGAGTTTACCGTAATGCCGTAAATGTAATACTCAATTTAAATGGAGTAAACAGTTGGATCATTTTCTTACTATTAAGTGAAGGATTATCTTCTAAAAAAAATTAAATAGAAATTTAAAAGTGCCCTTGATTACCATGTTAAGGGATAATAGGGAAATCGGTTAAAATCCGATGCAGCCCCCGCTACTGTAAACGCTGAAGTCCATGAAATATCTATAAAAACCAGGATAAAGCGTAAGCCAGGAGACCTGCTTTTAAATTGAATTTCTGTATTCTTCGGTGGGAAGGAAAGGATTTTTATACACACATTTTTGAGATTGCTTTAATGCTATACCTGTGTTTATCGAAAACCTTAACTTCTAAAGTTAAGGTTTTTTTGTGTACAATATCATGCTTTACATGAGAAAGGATAATGTAGCAATGGGGAAAGTAATGCCAACTATATCTATACCGATGCTTAATGATGAAATGGGAGCTATTGTAAAAAACTATGTAGATTCATTAACCAAGCCTCCAGGGAGTCTTGGAAGATTGGAAGAATTAGTGATTGAACTTGCAAAAATGACTGGTGATCCATTTCCACAGGTTAACCGACCTGGAGTTCTTGTGTTCGCGGCAGATCATGGTGTGACTGCTGAAGGAGTTTCTGCTTTTCCTCAAGAAGTAACGAAACAGATGGTTGACAATTTTTTAAATGGAGGTGCTGCTATTAATGTATTCAGCAGGTATATAGGCGCCTCGTTAAAAATTGTGGATATCGGGGTTTCTGCTGACATTGAACAAGATAAGCTAATCTGTAAAAAGGTTCGGTACGGAACTGCGAATTTTTATAAAGAAAAGGCTATGTCGATCGATGAAGCAATCGAAGCGATTGAAATTGGATATGAACAAGGACAGAAAATGATTGATGAAGGCATTAATTGTCTGATCCTTGGCGAGATGGGAATTGGAAATACGACAGCCAGCAGTGCAATATTAGCTGTTATTAGCGGGAAGAGTGTCGAGAAACTCGTCGGAAGGGGCACAGGAATTAAAGCAGATAAAATCAACCATAAACAACAGATTATTAAAAAAGCTATCTATGAAAGAAAACCCAATGCTGAAGATCCCATTGATATTTTATCAAAAGTCGGCGGGCTGGAGATTGCTGGAATGGCTGGCGCAATGCTAGCAGCAGCCAGTAACCGGACCCCGATACTGGTTGATGGCTTTATATCTGCCACAGCCGCATTGGTAGCGAAAATGATATCGAGCCAAGTGGCTGATTATATGTTTATCGGACACCGTTCCATTGAGCCTGGTCATGATATAGCTATTGAACTGTTAGGAAAAAAACCGCTTATTGATTTAGGAATGAGACTAGGAGAAGGGAGTGGAGCAGCAGTTGCTTTTCCTATATTAAAATCAGCTACTCTGATGCTAAAAGAGATGGCAACTTTTACTTCAGCAGGAATATCCAATTAGAATAACTTTAACACCCTAGATGGAATGAAGTTTTGCTTAGAACGAATGTGTAGCCGGATAAACAGGATTGAAAAATACTCCTCACTTAAAAGCCCGAATGAACATTGAAGTTCTATTCATTCGGGCTTTCTTCACTATATTTCCTTATTAGTAGTCTGTTACAATGACGTCTCTGTCCAAAAATAATTCGATTAATTCGCTAATTTGATAGGCTACTTGTGGAGCATCGTAATTTTCAAAAACATGTTTGCAGTTCTTTTTATATGCCATTGTCTCATCATAGTGGGCCATGTGCCGCTGTATGTCTTCATCACGATCTTGGCGGTCTTTTTGGCGCTGGATAACCGTATCGCGATCCGCATAAATAAAGAAGCTCATAACACGGTCACCATACATTTTTTTTAGCTTCTCGGTCCCTTCAGGATTTAAAGTCAAATAGATGAGAGGATGCTTTTGGAATGCCTGGACGATATCCTCTTCGCGAATCCCATAATAATACCCATCGATTTCAACACTTTCGAGAAATTCCTGCTGTTCTTGCATAAGTTTGAAGGTTTCTACAGTAACGAAATGGTAGTCTTCGCCATTTTTTTCATAATGCCGGGGGGAACGAGTGGTGTAGGAAAGAACGGTTTGCATATCAAAAGCTGTGGCAACCATTTTAGCAATGGTTTTTCTCCCGGAACCGTCTGGGCCAGTGTAAATAAATATCTTTTCTTTTCCCTTGATTTGGTACATACATTACCTCCATTTTTAATAAATTTTGGCTCTTTGTTGCTTTCACTTATAAATTTTGCCCGTTGATTTCCACTGCGGGCACTCAGCGAACCCGCGGGGAGGAATGGGAGTCTCCTCGGCTTCGCCTGTGGGGTCTCCCATTCCCTCTCTTCCTGCAGGACATTGAATAAGCTTCCCTGACCTGGCACCGCACGAAGGAAATGCGGTAGCATTTTCGAGGATCAAGTGCCCTCCGCTCCAATCAACTCAGTT
>NZ_JAEL01000115.1 GCF_000518885.1 Bacillus sp. J33
CCCTCAGGGGACTTAAAAAAATGTCGATGCAGGCGATGCTTACTTTCGCTGCCATGAATTTGAAGAAAATGGCCAACTGGACTTGGCAAGGTCCAGAAATGGCCTAAATGATAACCTCGGAGAGGTCTGCAATTCTCTGTAATTACTTGAAGTCCTACAAAAAATNAAAAAAAGAGTTCGGAATGAGACTATTCCGAACTCTTTTTGTCTACAAACTGAGGCGGAATTATTATTCCGCCTCTAGTTTTACTAGCAATAAGGAATAGAACTTGAACTAGATAATTGCCTAGCTCCAGGCGCCAATAGGCGGCGCCTGGAGCTTTCTTATTATAAACTTTTATCATCCACTGCATTTAGCCAATTTTCAATTTCGCCGATTACAGATTCTACACAGCCTTTTTCAAATGGAGATATAAGGCTGGCTTCTTTCACAAGCCCTGTAAACGGCTTACTTCCGCCAAGCTTGCACAGTTTTACATAATCCTTCCAAGCATCTTCCTGGTTCTCCCTGGAACGTTTCCAGAATTGGAATGCACATATTTGTGCAAGTGTATAATCAATGTAATAGAATGGTGAATTGTAGATATGGCCCTGACGCTGCCAGAATCCGCCATTTTCCAAGTATTCATTGCCATCATAATCTTTATGAGGCAAATATTTCTTTTCAATCTCTCTCCATGCACGTTTTCTTTCCTGTGGAGAAGCATCTGGATTTTCATAAACCCAATGCTGAAATTCATCAACTGATACTCCATATGGCAAGAAAAGCAGGCCACCGCTTAAATGTGAAAATTTATATTTCTCTGTATCCTCTTTAAAGAAGCCCTCCATCCAAGGCCAAGTGAAAAACTCCATGCTCATGGAATGAATTTCAGCGGCTTCATAAGTAGGCCAATTATATTCAGGTATCTCAAAATGGCTGCTAGAATACACCTGGAATGCATGGCCGGCTTCATGTGTAAGAACATCAATATCTCCAGAAGTGCCATTGAAGTTAGAGAAAATGAAAGGAGATTTGTAGTTTTCAATATAGGTGCAATAGCCGCCTCCTGCTTTGCCCTTCTTGGCAACCAGGTCCATGAGATTATTTTCTCTCATATAAGAGAAAAATTCGCTTGTCTCTTTTGACAGCTCATCATACATTTTTTGGCCATTTTCAATGATCCAGTCAGGGTCACCCTTTGGAACAGCATTGCCTGTTTTGAATTCAAACCCTTCATCATAGTATTTTAGCTTATCAACACCTATGCGTTCTTTTTGGCGTTCTTTTAATTTAGTGGCAATTGGGACGATGAAATCCTCCACCTGCTTGCGGAAGTTAGCAACCATCTCAGCATTATAATCTGTTCTGTACATTCGGAAATAGGCAAGCTCTACAAAGTTTTTATAGCCAAGCTTATGAGCAATCTCCGTTCTGACTTTTACCAGCTCATCATAAATTCTATCCAGTTCACTTTCGTTATCAGCTAGAAATCCAAAGCGGGCCTCACTGGCTTTTTTTCTCATTTCACGATCTGTTGATTCAGTAAAAGGCTCCAGCTGGGCAAGAGTTCGCTCTTCTCCCTCAAAATCGATTTTGGCCGAAGCAATTAATTTTGTATACTCGGATGATAGCTTATTTTCCTTTTGGAGCAGGGGTACAATTTCTGGAGAGAACACCTTCAGCTGTGCTTTAGCAAGTGCAAATAGCTGATTCCCCCATTTTCCTTCAAGCTCATTCCGAAACCTTGAGTTAACTAGTGCCTGATAGTACTTTGTAACCAAGCCTTCCACTTCTGGCTGGATTTCGTCCATGTAATCCTGCTCAGCTTTATAGAACTCATCATTAGTATCAACAGAATGGCGGATATAGCAAAGATTGAACATCGTCCCAACATCGTTTCGAATATCATTAATTTCTTTCATTGCATCATTTTGCTCATCAGAAGTGCCAGCACTTTCAAATTTTTCAAGTGCTGCTTCGAATTGATCCTTTACCTTTTTTAAATCCGGCCGGACATATGTATATTCTTCGAACTTCATTTTATTGCCCCCTTGTATGTAATAAACCTTTACAATAACCCACTAGACTATTTCGACAAAATTTGGTTAATTCCTTCTTGAATGAAATTTTCTGCCATTAATATAGAATAGACTATTTTTAAGAGATGATTTCCACTCCAAAAACTAAAAAAACAGCCAATCAAGGCTGTTTTGGTTATTCGGAGGCATCTGCTTTTTTGTCATTGGAGATCGATAAGCCAAGTTTCTTTAGTAATTCGATTGCCGTATCCTTTTCTTGGTCAGAGAGCTCTGACATTAATGAATGGATATGCTGCTCGTGGCCAGGAAAAATTTTTTCTATAAATGATTTTCCCTCATCAGTAATCTGTGCGAAGGTTACCCTTCTGTCATTCGGACAAGCAACCCTTTTTAACAATCCTTTTTGTTCAAGCTTGTCCACAACATAAGTGATGCTTCCGCTGGCTAATAGAATTTTCCCGCCAATCTGCTGCAAAGGCTGGTCTCCCCTATGGTACAGGAGCTCCAAAACAGCAAACTCAGTTGGATTCAGTCCATAAGTTTGTATGAGCTTATTTACGTTTTCATTTATTGCCCTGTATGCTCTAGAAAGGACAATAAATAATTTTAACGATTGGTCAATCTGTTCAGAACCCATTATATCCAATTCCTTTACCAATTTATTAGTAGCGTTTTCATAATTGCAGTTCTAAATTATTATAGGTAACAGGACGAAAGCTGTCAATTTACCAGCTGTGCTCCTTTATTTGCCTGCCACCACTCTCCAATTATGATTCAAAGAAGGAGTAACTATTTTCTTTTCTAAAAAATAATTTGCAAGTAGCTCTGACATGTCAGTCAGAATTTCCCTCACTACCGGTTTATCCTTGAACATGGTATACCCTCCTCCTCCCGCAGCCCGGTAATTATTCATTACAACCATATATTGGGCATTCTCCATCACAGGCTGCCCTTTATATTGAAGGACTATTACCCGTTCCCCCTTTGGGCGCGAGACATCAATTTCATATTGAATTCCTTCCCACATATCGTAATTATAGTGCTGAGGCTTCGGAAAAGAAAAATCAGGGTTTACAGTAATTTCACCGTCATCTTTTAACTCAAAATAAGCAGCTGAAAGCTCCAAAGCATCCTTTATGTCCTTCCCGGATACCTTGAGGACACTCAATGAATTAGGATAAATATAGTTAGAAACAATCTCTCTCATTGTCACTTGATGGCTTAGACCCGGGGCACCTTCATGGAACAATGCAGTACATGATATATCTGCCCCGGCCGCCTCCATTTGCACTTTGTTAATGAATTCAATTAATGGGTGCTCCTTTATTCTTGCCTCAAAAATATCTTCAATCAGCATATCCCCTTCTATTTCACCTATAACTGTATCCAGCCATTTTTGCGTTTTGGATTCATAGTAATCAGCTATTTGAAGGGCTTCCTCATCAGGGGAAATTTCCTTGGCAGAAATTAATATTGAATGCTTCTCATCAATCAGCCAGTCATTGTGCTTCTTTTTGAATTTGACTGTAACCTTTGCAAGGGCCCGGCCATTATATCCCGGCTGGACAACTGCAACCCCGTTAATAGTTTCTCCTTCAATTAAACGGTGCTGGTGCCCTGTAATCAGTACATCAATCCCAGGCACTTCTGTACAAATCCTATACGCCTCATTTTCCCCCGTTTGTTCTTCAGTCTGTTCTCCAGTGCTTAAATCCCTTTCAAAGCCTCCATGGTAAGATACAATCATCAAATCTGGCTTTTCCTCCTCCTGCACATACGGAACCCACCTTTTCAAACTGGAGACTGCTGATTCAAAAGCCAGGTTCTCAATATGCTGCTTTTTCTCCCAATTTGGTATGTATTGGGTTGTCACTCCAATTACAGCTGTTTTTAAGCCATTTGCAAAGGTTTTTATTTTGTACGGCAGCCCATAATAGGTCTCTTTTGTGGAACTAAATAAAATATTGGCAGCCAGCCATGGAAAATTGGACTCACTGACTGCCCTTGCAAGTATGCTCTTTCCATAATTGAATTCATGATTCCCGATTACCGCTGCATCATACTCAAGCATATTTAATATTTGGATCATGGGGTTTTTTTGATTATTTAAAAACCGAGAATAATAATAGGTCAGAGGTGTTCCCTGAATTAAATCTCCATTATCTATAAGAAGTAAAGCCTCGGACTGCTCTCTTTCTTTCTTTATTAAGGCTGCAAGTTTGCCTAAACCATGGTCTGCATATTCTCCAGTGCCATATAGGTAAGGGAAAATATGGCCATGAATATCACTTGTAGCTAAAATTGACAGTGTTATTTCAGCTTTCATTATACCCCTCCTTTCTTATTAAAATATCATTACGAAGACAGAAATAAACCCCTTTTTGAACAAAATGGTATAATATTGATGTTGGAGAATTTTATGCTGATAAATCAACCTAAAAACTTTGGAGTTAATATAGATGAAAAGTCGATTCGGAAATGTACTCTTATATGTATTTATTGTCATTATCCCTGCAATGATCGGGAGCTTTTTTTTCCTGATGAACGCCGTGGAACATAATGAAGAAAGCAGGATTAATGAAGCAAAATGGATAGGTTCCATTCATCAGAGGAGCTGGGATCAGTTTATATCTGAAACAGTTACAGCACTGGAAATGTTATCACTGACAGCTGGAACGGTAAACACTGATCCCAAAGAATTGGAGCCGCTTCTTCAGCAAGCCATGCAAATGGATCCCCGATATGGAGGAATCTATCTTCTAGACAACACAGGCAAGGTATTAACAGGGTCAAACCAGTTTCTCACTGACTCTGACCTGTCAGACAAAGAATATATAAAAGAGGCAAGCAGAACTAAAGATATTATTATTTCCAACAATCAGGAAACCTTAACAAATGGCCAAACAGTTATTGGCATAGGAAAACCCGTAGCAAACGAAGACGGAGAGCTTTTATTTATCATCGCTGCTCATATGAGGGTGGATTATGTCCAGAATATCATGCGGCTCCTTACACCCGATGCAAAATTATCCGTATTGAATTCTGAAGGGAAATCCATCATGGATATTAATATGGACGGTGACTCCACTTTTTCCGACAATAACAGCATATCAATACCAATCGACAGGCTTCCATGGAGTGTAAAAGTTGAACTGCCGGAAAGAGATTTATTCGAAATCATTAAGGATGCAGCCCAATATATTCTTGTTATGCTTATAATTACCCATATCTTGTTCCTTTTAATAAAATATTTAAATTTGAAAAAGCAGGCTCAAAATGAGAAAAAAGAAAATGAACTTCAAAAATTGGAGCTGGTCGGCACTTTGGCAGCCAGCACAGCACATGAAATAAGAAATCCGTTAACAGGCATAAGAGGTCTTATTCAGCTCTTAAGTGAAAAGTATACGAATAAGCAGGATCAGTATTATTTTTCAGTCATCAATGATGAAATCAGCAGAATCAATGAAATAGTCAGTGAGTTTTTAATCCTGGGGAAACCAACAGCCCAGAAAACAGAAACCCTTGATCTTCGTAATATCATTTTGGAATTAGAACCTTTAATTATATCGGAAGCAAATTTGAACAATGTCCACTTCCATATTTTTCTGCCAGATGTACCTGTAAAAGCAGATTGCACCAAGGATCAAATTAAACAAGTTATATTGAATATTACCAAAAATGCCTTTGAATCAATGGAAAATGGCGGAGAGCTGACAATAAAACTGAGCAGGCTTCCAACCAAGGCCCAGCTAAAAATAACTGATACAGGATACGGAATACCAGAAAGTGAAATTGAAAAGATATTTAATCCTTTTTACACCTCAAAAGACGCAGGCACCGGACTCGGACTTGTTGTTTGCAGGCGGATCCTCCAGTCTTTTGGAGGGGAAATTTTTATTACTAGCAAGGAGAACAAAGGAACACAAGTCGATATTTTCCTGCCCCTTCAAAACCACCAAAAATAAAGAAGAGTTTAAAGGTGCCTTCACATATGTGATGGCACCTTTTCATATTTCACTTAATAGATTGATTCATTTTTTTCAATCCTGCTCTTAATTTGCTGAATCATTAGTTCTAGCTCTTCATCTCTTTCTTCAGGTGCTATTTTCTTGTGGAGTACCGAATACAGTGTCACATCCCTTAAGCGCAAAAATAACGGCAGCTGCATTTCCAAATCATCAGGGAGAGTATTTCTCTCCTGATATCCCTCTATAAAAGAATCTAAAAACCTTTTTCCGAATGCATCCCTTTTCCCCACATTATTTTCTTTGAAGCGGTATAAAAGAGAATAATACAAAGGGATCGCAATATCGGAAGCAAACCAATGGTAACAGCAGTCATCAAAATCATAAATATGAATCTCACTTCCGTCATAGCAGAAATTCCCTGAATGGACATCGGTGTGAATCAGACCGAAATTATCCTTGGTTTTCGGCAAGGATTTCAGCTGCAGTAAGAGCGCCTGAGTATTTTTAATAACCAATTTATCTGTTTCAGGCACATATTTTTCAACTTGCAGGAGTTCCTCATCTTCCCATAGCATACGAGGAGCGATTGCATTTGCAGGTGTATATGTTTTTGTTGCTGCATGCATATGTCCAATTGCTCTTCCCCATGCTTTAAATAGACGCTTATTAAATTCGGGTGCCGTCACTCTGACCGGCTTGCCTGGAACTTTGGAAAAAAGGCTGGCATAGAAGATTGATCCATCTTCAGCAGCTGACATCTCAACAATTTTTCCAAAATCAGATTGATATACCTTTGGTACACTTATACCTTTAGTATTTAAAAAATTTACCCAGTCCACCTCTGCTAAAAGCTCCTTCTTTTTTCGATGGGAAGAGTGAGTAACCCTTAATATGTAGGACGTTTCATTTTTATAAACTTCATATACATAGTTTTCAAAATCCCCAAGCTTCTTATATTTCAATGCGTCCAATGAATACGAATGAAAAAAATGGCTTAGAATATCACTTGTCAGTAAGAATTCAACATCTTTTTCCATCGATAACTCCCGCTTTCCTTTTTCGTCACCAAAACTCAAATTATATGATATTTTCAATAAAGCAAAATAGCTATTTTTGTAGATAACAGAATGATGTAAACTAGATATAAATCATATTTAGTTCCACGAAAGTTTTTATTATTTTAGCCGTGTTGGCTTTTTGTGATTTAGATGTTGACAGACCGTGTACGAACTCGAAAATTCATTCTCATTTCCTTTTTTTGTTTATTCGATGATGCTGTTTCAATCTCCTGCAGGTAAGCAAGAAAAGAATACCCGCAAGAGCGCCATCTCTGAGGAGCGGTACAGGCCACGCAAGGGATGTTCTTGAGCAGTCATCCACAGGCAAATTTAACAAAGCAATGATTTTATATTTAGGCCCTGTAATTTTAGCCTGCTGATTTCCGCTCGGGCACTCGCTTTCCGCGGGCGGTCCGACGCTCCTCTCGCAGGACATTGAATAAGCTCCCTCGAATGAACACCTTGTCGTAAGAAAATGCGGTAGCACTTTCGGGGATCTTGTGCCTACTGCTCCAATCAACAGGGTCCAAAAATCAACAATTAGCTTTAACACAGCCTATATTTAAAGGAGTCCAGGATTATGAGCACTTCTGCAGTTTCAGTAAACCACGTATCCCGACCGGATCAGAATACGTCTTATCGGATCCTGTTTATCATCGGACTATGCCACTTGTTAAATGACTCAATTCAATCCGTTATTCCGGCTATGTTTCCCATACTGGAAAAATCAATGGGGCTCTCATTTTCGCAGCTCGGATTAATTGCATTTTCTTTAAATATGGTTTCTTCCATTATGCAGCCGGTTATAGGTATGGCTACGGACAAAAAGCCCGTGCCTTTTGCTTTGCCCATCGGTTTAACTTTTACTATGCTGGGAGTTTTGGGACTGGCATTTGCACCAGAATTTGAGTGGGTTGTTGGTTCTGTTTTATTCATTGGATTGGGTTCAGCAGTCTTCCATCCTGAGGGGTCAAGGGTTGCTTATATGGCAGCTGGCCCACGAAGAGGCCTCGCGCAATCCATCTATCAAGTTGGCGGAAACACGGGACAGGCATTGGCACCTGTTATAACAGCACTTATCCTTGTCCCTCTTGGCCAAAGGGGAGCCGCCTGGTTTACACTGGTCGCTGCCATGGCTGCAGGATTATTAGTGTATATTGCTTTCTGGTATAGAGGTCGCCTTCAGCATGAAGGATCTTTGATAAGCAGGAAAAAAAACTCGCAGGTTCATCAAAACAAGAAGATTTCCAAAGCCGTATGGAGGGCCTTGGCCTTAATCCTTTTTTTAATTTTTGCCCGCTCCTGGTATATCTCTGGGATGACAAATTTCTATACGTTTTATGCGATAGAAAAATATTCATTTTCGATCGGGGAGTCCCAGCTCTTCTTATTTGCCTTTTTAGTATCAGGAGCACTCGGAACCTTTTTCGGCGGACCGCTTGCAGATCGTTTTGGCAAAAAACGGATCATCTTTTTATCTATGAATCTAACAGTACCACTTTCGACTCTGATCCCTTTTGTTTCTTCACCAATTGCATTTATCTTGCTGGTACTTGGCGGGTTCATTTTAATGTCCAGCTTTTCTGTCACTGTAGTGTATGCCCAGGAACTAGTTCCAGGCAAAATCGGCACTATGGCGGGTTTGACCGTAGGGCTTGCATTTGGAATGGGTGCAATCGGCTCCATTGCTTTAGGATATATAGCTGACACATTCGGACTGGCTAATATGATTATTTTCACCGGCTTACTTCCCGTGCTGGGATTGTTGACTTTGCTGCTTCCTTCAGACAAAACGGTTTCAGAATGGAATGGATAAAAAGATCAAGGAGGGGAGACCCCTCCTTGTTATCTATATTTCTTTAATTTTATTGTATAGCTCTTCTTTTTCATCTTCCGAAAGAAGGTTCTCTGCCATAGGGAACAGGACATTTTCTTCTTTTGCAAAATGCTGTGTCAGAGTGTAGTATGCATTTTTAATCATGCCGGCATGAAAAACCATTTCTTGTTCAGACATACTTTCTGGCTTTTCTGCAGCATCCATATAAGCTTTTATATATCCCTTTGCCTGATCATGTTCATATTCCATAACAGCTATAGGGCCAGTGCCTTTTCCAAGGTACTGCTCCATCATGCGAAAGAGGACTCCTTCTTCCCTTTCTGAGTGAGGGTCAAGTACCCGAATGAAATTTTGAACTTTTTCAGTCAGCTGCTCAAAAAAACCCTTGTCAGGAGTTTCTTCAATTTTTAAACTTAACTGAAGCAATTCCTCAAGCATAGCAAGCAAGGGAGGATGCTCCTCTTTTAACTGTTTGAGACCTTTACTAAGCTCAGCTGCACCATTTCCCAACATTGAACTCATACAACCTTCCATACTAATAACTCCTCCTCTGTTTAATACATTCAGTATAAAAGGGATTGAAAAATTTTGTTGTGATAGCCATCACTATAGAGTACATAATTAGGATAAAAATTTTCTAAAAATTTTAATAATTAAGGGTGCAATATTCCCCTTTTTTGCCATATAATAAAGGTAAGATACTAATTACAGCCAAACCTGCAGTTGTAACATTGACCTTTTATTAAAGAAAACACCTGATTAGCATAGTAAAACAACTTAAAAAATGTTAGGAGGGATTAAAAAAATGTATCATCCAAATTATATTGATTTTTATCAAAAGTGCCTGCTCCCAGCCGGTGTTGGCGACCCAGCCCTTTCAGCCGGTCATACCCACTGGTTAATCGCAATTGAAGGTCAGCGGAAGGAACAGGAAAAGGAATTTTACTGCTGGAAAGTTTCAGTTTATCCATCCAATTCAGAAGGAAGTTTTTCATGGAAAGAAAAAGTTTATTCTTCGCTTTATGAATGCATCCATAAAGCCTTCGATCACGCGAAGGAACTCGAGGAGAACGTTAAAAATTCCCAGCTTGGCTTTTTAAAAAGTAAAGAAAAAATAAGTTAACCCCTTAAATAACTCCCCTTTATGCTTCATCCTTTTTTTGCCTTCAAATGTGAAATAACATACATATAGGTATTTACAACCCTTCTGTTTAAATAAATCCCTTTTATTAATAATGCATTCCCTGTAAAGTTTTGCAGAAAGTTAAAAATTTAATATTTGGGTGTTATCTCCTCCCGATTAGCTGCCCTTTACAAAGATAAATTTTTTAGGAAGTCATTTTTTCTTTAAAAAAAAGAGCCTAGAATTTCTCTAGGCTCAAAGATTATAGGGGGTCAACTATTAAAAGTCCGACCAACTTAAGTTTAACAGTTTATTCTTTTAATGTTAAGATACTAAAGCACTATTGCGTAAAAGTATTAAAGTGGTAAAATACCTTGATGCACTATCCATTCCCTTACAATTCTTCAGCCTAGTTGTACAGCCCTGGTTGCTTAGCTTTCGGAAACACCTAATTGATTCATTTAAGTGAAAAAACTTTTCAATATGAAGCAATATTTAATTGTTTAGATAAAACTTGTTAACAATTTGTTAATAAATTCTGGCTACAATAAACATGTACCGAAAAAAACCTTTTTCATTGACCCCCCTTTTCAAACCGGCCGCTAAAGGAAGGCCGGTTTTTTATTTTCAAATTCTTTAAACTGATAGCAGCAACATCCCTAAATTCAAACTATTCAACCCTAAAAATCAGGCTAGCCTAAATACAATTCCATGCCCGCCTTTAGGATATTCCCATTTGATATTCTGGTAAGGACAGCCGATGCGGCAGCTCCCGCATTCGTGGCAGCCTTCATATCCCACCTGCATTCTTAATCCTTCCCATTTGTAGACTTCTGCAGGGCAGAATATAGTGCAGATTTTGTCGGGGCATTTTGTCATGCAGATATCATGGTCCAATACGGTAAGATGTGATTTTGTGTCTGCCTTAAAACGAACCAAATACTGTTTTTCTTCGATCGTCTTTGTTGACATTATTTCACCGCCTTCCATGCTCTGTACATGTCTTGCAGTACACGAATGGTGCCGCGTTCACTTGTGAAGCTCTTCATAATCTCTTTTTGCTTCTCTCTCTTAGGGGTTCCATCGACTGTAAAGAATTTGCTTGCTGCCCGGTTCATCATTGGTACGTATTCCTTGAAGTACTGAGGGTAGTGTTCAAAAGTGTGGGCAGCATCTTTATATTTTTCCAAGTCTTTAATAATAAAGCTTTGATACAGTGTTTCCCTATATTGATTTAAGCTTGCTTCACTAAAGTCTCCGCGTTGTTTCGCATCAATTATGGTTTCAGCTGCCATTTTGCCTGATGCCATTGCCATATTGGATCCTTCTCGATGTATTGCATTAACAAGCTGTGCAGCATCACCTGCCAGAAGTACACCATCTCCGGCTACTTTTGGGACAGAGTGATAACCCCCTTCTGGAATGAGGTGTGCCAGATACTCAGCAGACTCTCCTCCATGTATCAATTGCCTCACCATTGGGTGGGTCTTCAAATAATCAAGCAAATCATATGGCTTCATCTTTGCCTTTATCATACTAGAGAGCGTTGTCCCCACTCCTATATTGATGCTTTCTTTATTTGTATAAATAAAAGCGGTTCCGAGGTTGCCTTTCGTTGAATCTCCAAAAATCTCAATCGTACAGCCCTGGTTGTCTTCAAGATTAAAGCGGTCATTTATTTTGTCTTTCGAGAGGTTAATAACTTCCATTACTGTTAACGCCACTTCATCAGGCCGGAATTCTTTATGGTAGCCAAGCTGTTTTGCGAGGAGGGAGTTTACACCATCTGCCAGCACCACAACATCCGCATAAACATCACCATCAGGTCGGTCCGTTCTGACACCAACTACTTTTCCGTTTTTAGTTATACATTCCAGGACTACTGTTTCGTTTATTAAAAGTACTCCCTGCTCCACTCCCTTTTTAGCAAACCATTGGTCGAATGGGGCTCGAAGCACAGTGAAATTATTGTAGGGCTCTTTCCCCCATTCAAGCCCCTTATATCCAAAGCTTACAGAAGACTCTTTATCCATCATCCAGAAGCGCTGTTCAATGACAGGCCGTTCTAGCGGCGCTTCTTTCCAAAACTCAGGAATGATTTCTTCCATTTGCTTGCGGTATAAGACGCCGCCCATCACATTTTTGCTGCCAGGATATTCTCCTCTTTCGATTTGCAAAACTTTCAGGCCATTTTTTGCACATGTGTATGCACAGGAAGTTCCTGCAGGTCCTGCTCCCACAACGATTACATCAAATTTTTCAGACATAGCTCATTTCACCTCCTCTTTCACGTGCTTCTTTAAACTGCTTAATTAGTTTCGGCACGATTTCCATCGCATCACCAACGATGCCGTAGGTGGCCACATCAAAAATTGGGGCTTCCGGATCTTTATTGATTGCAATGATAAATTCCGAATTCTTCATGCCAACAACATGCTGAATCGCCCCGGAAATCCCAATGGCAAAATAGATCTTTGGCGTAATGGTTTCTCCTGTCTGTCCGACTTGCTGCTCGTGCGGAAGCCAGCCTGCCTCAACTACATCCCTTGTTCCGCCAACAGTAGCCCCAATCGTTTCAGCAAGTTCATGAATCAGCTGGAACCCCTGCAAATCGCCCATCCCTTTTCCGCCGGCGACTACTACATGGGCGTCTGCTAAATTCACCTTTTTTGTGACATCTTTCACAATTTTAAGCACTTTTGTGCGCATCTCTTCTTCTTTTAACATGATAGGCTCTTCTATTACTTTGCCTTGTCTGCCAGGATCAGGTTCAAGGGCCTTCATTACTTTTGGGCGGACAGTGGCCATTTGCGGCCTGTGCTTTTTGCACAATATAGTCGCCATAATGTTTCCGCCAAAAGCAGGACGGCTTGCTTCAAGCAATCTTTTATCTACCTCAACATCCAGCATAGTGGTATCTGCTGTCAACCCAGTACTTAGATCTGTTGCAACAGCACTCGCAAGATCTTTTCCATTCGAAGTGGCTCCATAAAGGAAAATTTCAGGTTTATATTTTTCTGCTAAATTAATAACTGCTTTCATATAAGATTCTGTCCGGTAATCCTTCATTACTTCATGGTCTACAACATAAACCTGATCTGCTCCATAAGAAATAACTTCTTGGCTTAATGACTTTACTTTATAGCCCAAAAGAACGCCTGAAAGGGGCACTTCCAGTTTATCTGCAAGCTTTCTGCCGGCGCCAAGCAGCTCCTTGGAAACGCCTTCAATTTCCCCATCATTTTGTTCTATAAATACCCATACCCCCCGGTATTCCTCCATCATTAGGATCCCCCCTTGCTTTTCTGTTACTGATTTGCGAATAATTCTTTTTTGTCGCTCAGCAGCTCCATCAGCTGCTTAACCTGTTCATCAGCAGTCCCTTCCAGCTTTTTTCCTCCTTCAGGCTTTGGAGGCGTAAACATTTTCCCAACAATCGTAGGAGATCCTTTAAGCCCAAGCTGTGTACGGTCTACATTCTCGAGGTCATTTACGGACCAAACAACAGGTTCATATCTCGCAGCTTTAATCATATTTGGCATTGGCGAATATTGAATGCTATTAATCTCTTTTTCCACTGTTAGCAAGCACGGGATTTGTGCTTGTATCAATTCATATCCGTTGGTAATTTTTCTCTTCAGCAGCACTGTATTTTCATTTTCACTCAGTTCTGACACTTCTATAACATTTGTTACAGGGGGGATATCCAGCCTGCGCGCTATTCCAGGGCCAACCTGGCCGGTATCGCCGTCAATTGCATGCTTTCCGCAAATGATTAAATCGACCGGTGCTTCCTTTGAAATGCGTTCCAATGCTTTAGATAGTGCATAGCTTGTTGCTAGTGTATCTGCCCCGGCAAATGCACGATCCGATATTAGATATCCCCGATCAGCGCCGATTTCTATGCTTTTCTTAATAACAGCTGTTGCCTGGGGAGGTCCCATGGACAATACAGAAATTGTTCCTTTTCCCAGCTCCTTTTTTAATTTCACAGCTTCCTGTACTGCATGCGCATCATAGGGATTTAAAATGGCAGGCGCACTGCGGCGGTCAAGCGTATTGGTTTTGGGATTAATTTTGATGATTTTTGTATCAGGCACTTGCTTGACACAGACGACTATATGCATTCTTTACTTTCCCTCCTCTTAACTTAAAGCTTGTTATAAAGGGGTTCGCTTTAAGATTTACGCTCTTTTCTCATAGATTGTTGTTTTAGTTTATTAATTTTGCCCATTGATTTCAGCACGGAACACTCAAGCAGTCCACGCGGAGCGATGCGAGCCTCCCCGGCTTTGCCTGTGAGGTCTCCCGTTTCCCTCTTTTCCCGCTGGACATTGTAAAAGCATCCTTGAATAAACACCTCGTCGCAAGAAAATGGAAATGCATTTTCGAGGAGTCAAATGCCCTCCGCTACAATCAACTCAGATGGTTAAGCTAAGTTCGCCTTCAAAAAGCAACAAACTTTACGAAAAGAGCCAATTTTTTATATAAAAATGCTATGTATTACGATATATGATTCGCAATACAGGCATAGTACTAACATTAAAAGAATTTATTAGAATTGCTGCATATGATAAGGAAAATTTTTAATCTGATGTCTTAAGTTTGGAGGTCATTATTAGTTCCAGTCTTAGAAAAAATAAAATGTTTGCAGATAACATTAAAGTGTAAGAATAGAAGAATATGTGAAACCCTGTATTTATAGATTTCATTAATTTATACTATAAAGAATATTCAAATTTAAACAATGACAAAAATCACATTATGGATATAAATAGAATGTAAAGGTTTTTACACAATTATTTTTTTAGCTCTGTTAATTTTGCCTGTTGATTTCCGCTGCAGGCGCTCTTACCGGAGGACATTGAATAAGTTTCAATGAATAAACAACGCACGAAGGAAATGCGTATGATTTTCGAGGATCCAGGACTTTCGCTTCAATCAACAGGATGCCAATAACAACTATGTGCAGTAACACAGCCATTTTTTGAAAAGTGAGGGAATGATAATGACAGAGGTATTCATTGGCAGTGTGCTATCCGCCTTATCGACAGGATTAGGTGCATTGCTTATTCTATTTATGAAAGGCTCGGTTACACACAGATGGCGTGATACATTGCTTGCTTTTACAGCGGGGATTATGATGTCTGCTTCAACGATGGGACTTATACCTGAAGCACTTAGCCAAGGGGGATTTTTCCCTCTTGCTGCCGGGGTCTTGATGGGCGTTTTGGCACTTACTTTTTTGGAAAAAAACATCCCTCATATGGATCTTCAGCATTCGCGCAAGGGAATTGAATTTGATGAGAAAGCTATGCTCATTATTGCAGCCATTACCCTGCATAATATACCTGAAGGACTTTCAGTCGGCGTTAGTTACGCATCCAATTCCCAGGATACCGGGAATTTAATTGCATTTGCGATTGGGCTTCAGAATGCCCCTGAAGGGCTTCTCGTAGCGCTGTTTTTAATCAATCAGAAAATCAGCAGCATCAAAGCCTTTATTATTGCTACTCTAACCGGGGCAATCGAAATAATCATGTCACTGCTTGGATTCTATTTGACTTCTTATATTGAGTTTCTTATTCCATATGGTTTAGCCTTTGCTGCAGGTGCGATGCTTTTTATCATTTATAAGGAGTTAATTCCTGAGAGCCATGGTGATGGAAATGAAAGAATATTAACATACTCATTTATAACTGGACTTTTATTTATGATATTTCTCTTTGATTTTTTTTAGCCAGTAAAAAGGATCCTCACTGGATCCTTTTTAAAATTTCATTCCAAGATTCTGCTTAAGTTTTTGTTTTCATTATTATATATGTTTAGCAAATTGCCATTAGACAACCGCTTTCTTCCATAAAAGAATCATTTGCCTGAATGAAATCCTCATTCTTTTCTTCTGTTCTTTCTCACTTTTAATGATACATTGGTATTCAAAAATTAACTTATCAAGTTCTTGACTGCATCGTATGGTTTCGTCACTGGCTAGTCCATTTCTTTTTGCTGTCTCAATCATCATTTCTTTTTTTTGCTGAATTTCAGCCAGCAATAATGTCCTTTTATGGCGCAACTTCTTTTTCCTCCTACTCCTATCCCTTTGTCCGATAAAATAAATAAAATGTGGCTACTTGAAGCATTATTACAAGAATTTCTATAAATGTAAATAGATTCGCAATATTAGACATTCTTTTTCCAAAAGAATTTTAATCGACAGTGTTTTCGTGTTGGGATTGTGGTTTTTCGACATTTTCTTCCAATATTAATCAAATGGTCTGATATGTATATATGTAAAAAATAACCAGTTATTATTGCGAGAAAGTAAGTATCCGCCCGTAAAACGGGCGGTTTTAATTTCGCCCTATAAGGGCACTTTACTGACAATCCCCTAAAGGGGACTCTAAATTGACCGTCAACCGTTCACTCCTGTCACTTATCTTTAAATGGATCGACGTATTCCCTCTTTGTCATATGGTCGCGTAATTTATCCTCAGCTTCCTGCTCGCGGATATATTTTGCTACTGTTTTCTGGTTGAGTCCCACCGTACTCACGTAATATCCCTTAGCCCAAAATGTGCGGCTTCCGTGGTTATACTTTAAATTCGCATGACGATCATGTATCATCAATGAACTTTTACCT
>NZ_JAEL01000116.1 GCF_000518885.1 Bacillus sp. J33
CGATGAACTGGGTTATATCCCTTTACATAAACAAGGTGGAGAGCTATTATTCCAGGTCATTTCAATGTGTTATGAGGCCAAAAGCATCATCATTACGACCAACCTGCAGTTCGGTCAATGGAACCATGTTTTTGGTGATCCAATCTTGACAGAGGCAGTCATTGATCGGCTGATCCACCACTCTCACCTGGTGGTATTCAATGGAGACAGTCATCGCTATAAAGAGTCATTATTACAAAACTAGCAATAATGTTGGCAAGTGGTTACATTTTAAACTGCCGTTTCATGCATTTTTTGCTTGCCAAATACAGTGAATTTTTCATAAAATTTTTGAAATGCAAAATTAATATTGGCATTTGCAAAGATTAATAAGAAAAACTGAAAGGGACTCACCTTTAATTTAAAGAAGTTTAGCCTTTTAAATAAACTAATAATAGGATAGGCATAAATGAAATCTGCAATAATGTTAAATAATGAGTAACGAAAGAATTTTCCTTTTGATAAATGAAAAATCCATAGATTTGAGAAAAAATAAGGTCCAAGGACTAATGAAAGTGCGGTGCTTGTCATTTCTTTTTGCGCATTCTTAACTGTCCACATTTTATGAGTGGTAAAATAAAGGATTTCGGCTAGCAGGGTAGTTGAAGAAAATAAAGTAACAGGCAGATATTTTACCAGGGATTTTTTTGGGATGAAAAACGCTGAAAGTACTGAGACTAATATTAAGCTGACTCGAATAATTACTTGTAACATTTTATCAATCCTTCGGAGTTTTTTATAGTTTGTTTAAAGATACTTCACCTTAT
Organism: Bacillus sp. J33; assembly: GCF_000518885.1. Classification (GTDB taxonomy): domain Bacteria; phylum Bacillota; class Bacilli; order Bacillales; family Cytobacillaceae; genus Cytobacillus. Next base: position 807 of record NZ_JAEL01000116.1, read on the forward strand.
GCAAAGAAGGTTACTATGACTTTAATCCGCCTAAATTCTCTGTTTAAAGGTGGAAAAAATACAGGTGCCGATAGATTTTTTATGAAGCTAAACGGACATTAGATTCAAAAACGAAAATGGTGAAGGGACATTCCTTCACCTTTTATATATACAAATAAAAAAATTAAACTTATGGAGAAATGAATCATTCCTTCACGCGGACAGCTAATTACCCCGTGCAGAAATCAACGGGCAAATTTTTAAGTAAAAACAACAATTTATGAGAAAATAGCCTAAAAAACATTGGAATCCCCAATGTTTTTTGTTATTTTAATGCTGTTTTTCCAAGGCTAACTTTAATCCAAATCCGATTAAAACAAGACCTGTTGTTTTATCCATGATCCTTTGTACGTTTGCAGACATAAGCCATGAACGTAAATAGTTAATGAAAAATACATAAATAAAAAACCATGAGATGGATAGCAGTGTATAAATCACTCCCATGAATATAAGCTGCCCCGTTGCATTTTCACCTGTTTTAATAAATTGTGGTAAAAAGGTTAAAAAGAATATTGCAACCTTTGGGTTGAGTACATTCGACAAGAGACCTTGTTTAAAAGCGGACTTCTTTATCCCAGTATTCGTATGATTTTCATCACCAGTAGTTTTCTTTTTCCTTGAGATAAAAGAAGATAATCCGAGGTATATTAAATAGATTGCACCTGCATATTTAACGATTTCAAAAGCAACAGCAGACTGCATCAAAATAGCTGAAAGCCCAAAAGCAGCAGCAAATGTATGCACCAAAGAGCCAGTTGTAATACCAAGAGCCATTTTATATCCATCTTTTCTTCCGTCTGAAATCGTCCTCTTTGTAATAAGGGCCGTGTCGATGCCTGGACTCATTACAACAAATAATGAAAGAACCAAAAATGTCAAGAAATCATTCATTTTCTCCACTCCTTACTGACTTAAGAGATGCAGTATGATAAAATCATATTTAACAAATATTAAATATAGTTTAACATAAATTCATTTGAATGGTTATTCATATTTAATAAAATTAAATAATTTTTAATATTGTCTTTAAGGAGAATGATGATGGAAAATATAGACATTGGCAAAAAAGTTGAAAAATACAGAAAAGAAAAGGGCTGGAGCAGTAGAGAATTAGCGAAAATAGCTGAAATAACACCTTCAATGTTAAGTCAAATTGAACGGGGTCTGGCAAACCCTTCCATTCAGACACTAAAGGTTCTAGCTAAAGCCCTTGATGTTCCTACCTTTAGTTTTTTACTTGAAGAAACAAATACTGAAGATTTAGTTGTTAGGTCAAATGAACGCAAAAAAATGGTTGTTGAAAACCTATCGTATGAGTTGTTATCGCCTGATTTTACAGGGACACTTGCATCAGCTATTATGAATGTTCCTCCGAATTCATCCTCGTCCGAGAAACTTTTGGAACATAAAGGAGAAGAAGTTGCTTTTGTTTTAGAGGGGAAAATTAAGGTGTATTTAGATAATGAAGAATACATATTAGAAACTGGCGACAGTGTCAAAATACCAGCATATATGAAGCACAAATGGGTAAATAATTTTAATAAAAATGCTGTCATACTATTTTCTGTAACTCCGCCAGCTTTTTAAGTTTCTTTTTGAACGCGTGCTGGAGCTGCAGACCAGGCTGTCGTTGAGGCAGCTTTTTTAATTGTAGTAGGCAAGTTGAATAAGATTATTAAATCTGTATTCGTATTTGGAAAATTGTGTTAAATTATTCATAGAGGGGAGAGGATAGGGTGACATCGGAAAAATTAAAGAATTTTGCTATAATTAACGTCTTGCTAATATTGTCTGGAGTTATAATGCTTTTTTTTAGTGTTAGGTTTGGGACTTGGCTTGCAGATTCATGGTTATCTAGCCGGGGCGGGGCAGATACAGGTTATTACCACATTATTGTTAAAGGGTATATTAACAGCTTCTTGGCAGCCGGAGGTATTATATTGGGATTTGGTCTCGTCTTCTTTACTCTCGCTTATTATAAACTATTGAATTTTAAGGATTAATATTTATCCGCTTTGCTGCCAGTTGAGGCGGCATTTTTGTTTTTAAAGGCTTTTTTCGTAAAGTTTGTTGCTTTACAATGGCAAACTAAGTTTAACCAATTGAGTTGATTGTAGCGGGGGCGCTTGATCCTCGAAAATGCTACCGCATTTCCTTCGTGCGGTACCTAGGTCAGGGAAGCTTATTCAATGTCCTGCGGGAGAAGAGGGAAGTGGGAGACCCCACAGGCGAAGCCGAGGAGGCTCTCATTCCTCCCCGCGAAAAGCAAGTGACCGCAGTGGAAATTAACGGTCAAAATTTATAAGTGAAAAACAACAATTTATGAGAAAAGAGCCTTTTTAAAACATACGGCGGTGATGTTAAAAAAAACAATAACACTTTGAACCTGTATGAAAGAATGTTTAAGAGCACAAAGGAAATCGTCCTAAAAGGGGTAAAAGACTAATTTTTTTATAGTTTTTTGCCTTTTTTGTTTTTTTCTAAACGTTTTAATCATTCCCTCTATTAGAAAGTTGCGTAGGATATCTTGTACAAAAATTTTAAGAGAGGAATGAATGTTCATGTTAGGTTTTTCAGTGATTCAGCTGGTTCGGCGAAATGGGCATAAACTTGATAAAAACATTCGGCAAGAATTACTGCAAATCTATTCACCTTTTCGCAACATTCCGTGCTTTTTGCACCGCCCCATAGAATACGTAAGTAAGAAGAGAAAGAAGTTGCCATTAGTTATTGAGTTTGAGGCTGATTGTTTTGAAGAGGGCATTAATGATGTTAGAAATACAAATTCCGGCAAACTGAATCAGTATCCTTCCATTTCCTGCTGCTCTACCAAATTATCTATCGAAAAAATAGAACACTTACTCGATAATTGCAGTCACATCAAGAAAATCTATTATGATCGAAAAGTGACAGCCCTGCTTGATACCGCCACACCATCCATTCGCTCCGACCAATTACAGCAAACCGGCTTAACAGGAAAAGATGTAACGATAGCAGTAATTGATACAGGCATCCACCCACACGAAGATTTACAAGGACGAATCATAGGATTTAAAGATTTTATTAATAATCGAACGGCTCCATATGATGATAATGGCCATGGTACACACTGTGCAGGAGATGCAGCAGGAAACGGGACATTATCCGGCGGAAAATATAAAGGACCTGCACCTGAGGCGAATTTAGTCGGAGTAAAGGTTCTTGATAAAATGGGATCTGGCTCACTTTCTACTGTTATTTCTGGGGTGGATTGGTGTATCCAAAATCAAGCACAACTGAATATCGATATTCTTTCATTATCGCTTGGCAGTGATGCACAGCAGTCCGCTGAAGATGATCCTGTCGTAAGGGCTGTAGAAAAGGCATGGGATAATGGAATGGTTGTGTGTGTAGCTGCCGGAAACTCTGGTCCTCAGCCATCCACGATTGCAAGCCCTGGGATTAGCCCAAAAGCGATTACGGTAGGTGCTGCTGACGATCGCAATACAGTTGACCGTTCTGATGATATAGTCGCAGACTTTTCCAGCCGTGGTCCAACCATTGATGGTCTAATGAAACCCGATCTCGTCACACCTGGGGTGAATATTATTTCTTTACGTGCACCGAGATCATTCCTAGATAAAACTAATTCATCTGCACGTGTCGATTCAAATTATATCTCCTTATCAGGAACCTCAATGGCTACCCCAATCTGTGCTGGCGTAGTCGCACAAATGCTGCAAAGAAATCCAAATCAATCTCCCGACAATATCAAACTCCAGCTAATTAACGCATGTGAAGATATGGGACAAGACCCAAATATCCAAGGGAATGGATATTTAAACGCTGCAAAATTATTGGAGATGCAGGTAAACCAGCATTAGTGTTTGTTGGGCAAACAGCGAAATATGTCCAATACAAGATGTATACTTCCCTTGATAAAAAAACTAGCTGCATCCAAAGGATGTGGCTAGTTATTTACATATAGAAAAAAGTTTATTTATATATGTAGGAGTCCCTTAGCGGCTGCTTTTCTTTGTAGCTTTTTCTCCTGTTAGCCATCCATGAAGCTTTTACGTATGTAAGAAAAGATTATCTTTATACACGGTCAGGTTATACGTCAGATCTATTAATTATGGACAAGTTTGGCCAGAGCCTATTCTTGGAGGGAGAAAATAAGCTTGGCGTGATTCTTCAATGAAAATAATCAGTGAGCAAACATAAAAAATGGTTTAGGCATTCTTTCATTAGGGTAAGTACTGGATAAGGAGGTGAGATTTTGTTTGCTTTAGGTGAAATTGTGACATATCACGGGAAAAAGTATGAGATTATACATATTTATGATAGCGGGTATATAGAAATTAAGAAAAACAAATTAAACATTAAATTAGTGCACAGCTCAGAAATAGAAAAGAGAGCAGAAAAGGTACATACAAAAATAATGAATCAAAAATAGCATATTTGTTACTTTATTACATAATTTCCAAGTTTACTATTTTTAGTCATCGTATAAACAGAAGTCAGGTTAGCCTTGTGGCTAACCATTTTTTTGTATAGGGATTAATTGTTTTTATATGAGAAATTGCATATGGCTTAACTTAGAACTTTCGGATTCTATAAAAGGTACACTGCATCTTGTTCAAAAAAAATAAATGGCTGTTTTATCGCGGTTACATTAAGCCATACGAATTTACCTCATGGTATTAGAAACTCTTTTAATCAAAACGTATTTTTTCATCCCTAATTCAATCCTTTTACCAATAACATAAAAAAGAAAGAGGGATATAATGGAACTTAATGGATTTATCATAGATTTATCGGGGTGTTATATCGTACTTCCGAATGGATTATGCGTTTGGTGTATTTAAACTTGTTATGGATTGCCTTTAGTCTTTTAGGTATCGTCCTATTCGGATTCTTCCCGGCAACAGCCGCTATGTTTTCGGTGGTGCGGAAATGGATAATGGGGGAAACAGACGTCAGGGTATTCAAGGAATTTTGGCAAACGTATCGTAAAGAGTTTTGGAAGGCAAATCGGTTATGATTCTTTCTAATTTTTGGGTGGTACATTTTATATTTTGATTTAGTATTATTTCCTTCCGGCGATCAACTAATCTATCAGATATTAAGTGTGGGTTTATTCGGCACCATGCTGTACTTTTTGATTTTCTGTATGTGCATTTTTCCAGTAAATGCCCATTTTGATTTAAAATTTTTGCAACTTATAAAAAGGACTTTCTTGCTAAGTTTGGTTTCACCATTAAACACTTTAGTAATGCTTGCTGCTACAGTGTGTCTTTATTTTTTCATGATTAAAGCACCAGATTAATTCCTTTTTTTAGCGGCAGTACTGTAAGTTATATCTGGATGCGGACATCTTACCAAGTTTTTATGAAACTTGAGCAGAGGGAAATAAACCAGCTGCAGAAGAAACAAGCATCATAAAATGTTTATAACTGTTATCAGTATGAAATTTTGAAAGTTTTAAAAAATAATTGATTAATTTTCTAAATCATACATAAATATAGTTAGGTTAAGTGGGGTGGGTTACTCAACCATTAAAGAGGAGGGGAAAGAATTGAATTTAATGCAAGTGTTTCTGCCAAGGTTAATCTCAAACCGGAAAGAAAAATCCCGCAGCATAAGTTTTTAATTCACAACAAAGGTGACCACGCCAGGTGGGGGAGGAGCAAGCCACTTTCTACAAGATCAAAACGAGCATAGATATTCATCAGGTTATGATTAGCAGATGCATAGGCATTTAAATGCTGCAATTGGGCAAGCATACCTTGACTTGGTGTTTCAAAGTTTGTGCCCGGGTTATCCGGATCTGTTGCGCCCAATCCACAAAAGCTGTTCTGCTCAGGCTGCACAACCCCATTGAATCGGAGATAGTCTGTTTCATGCATGGCTTCTGCAAAGGCAATGTCACCACTGATTCCAAAAATATTCTCCGAACGTTAAATAATAAATCCCCAACACTACCGCATCTGGGTTGACATTTTTAACAAATAGATTTATATGTTCCGGAGTGGAAAAGTTTGGCCAAATATGGAATATCAGGATGGACTTTCTGCATCTGGGGCTGCTTGACTCAGCAATATTAAATGCATTACGAATCCCTGTCTTGAATTCTTCCAAACGTTTTTCTGCATTATCCCGGTTTGAAAAACTTTTACCTGAACTCTTTCCCAGGTGGAACCTGAGATGGATACGGCATCTACAAACGATTCAATCCTTTTAGAATAAAGAAATGTGACACCTTGTTTCGCATTATCTCTTGATTTGAATGACCCGGTAATGACTTTATATACCCTACCTGTATGGGAATCATCCTGTTGTTGTTTTCGTTATAGATTAAATGCTTTTGCTATTCCATTTGCATGACCTTGTGCCACTTTTTGGCGCCATGATGACTGTTTCATCAGTTCAGCATCTTGTGCATTATCGATAAAGCCATTTTCTGATAAAAGCGCAGGCATCGCGGATTCACGCAGAACATGGTAATTCGCCTTTTTTTTGCCGCGGTCCTGCAGTTGATTAAATTTTATTACCTCTTCATGGAGGATATCTTGATATTTTGCGGTCACAGAATTGTCGGATAGGCTCGAATGGATATAATCTTCGTATCCTCTCGCGGATCCATTGAAAGAATTGCAGTGAATCGACAAATAAAAATCGGCTCCCCAAGCGTTCGCCTCATTTGTCCGATCACTTAAGCTCTTTGTCGTATCGTCTGTACGGCTCATCTTCACTTCAATATTTTTATATTTAGAAGTTAAGATTGAACGTATTTTAAGTGCAATATCTAAAGCAATCCCTTTTTCACTCAGTCCATTTCCCTCAGCACCAGGATCCGATCCGCCATGGCCTGGATCTAAATAAAGCTTCATTCAATACCTTCCTTTCTTCTATTAAATTTTTCTCTCCTTACATATATATGGAGAAAATTCAAATTTGTATGGGACGAGTTCATTATTTCTATAGATTTTAGGCTTTCTCTCTTATAAGCGTTTATCTTTGAAACTCTTACATTAAGGATATTTTTTGACAAATTCACCAATATATTTACAAAATTTTCACATTAGTGTTACAGCGCCTAAATAGTTAGTGTTTAATATGGTATTGACTGTTGAGGAGGGATAAAAATGAAAGAAAAAGAGACAACCCATGTTAATCGCCGAAATTTTTTAAAGAGAACTGGAAAAGGAGTGGGAATTGCACTAGGTGCTTCAATTATCAATACTTTACCATTGAACTTTGCATCAGCTGAGTCATCTGATTTACATAGTTCATCTGAGTCCAGCAACCTGGCTTATCCTTTTACACTAGGTATTGCTTCAGGTGATCCATTGCCAGATGGTGTGGTTTTGTGGACAAGACTTGCTCCAGACCCACTGCATGGAGGAGGTATGCCAAACCATCCATTCCCTGTACAATGGGAGGTTTCTCTTGATTCTAGTTTTAAAAATGTTGTTAAAAGAGGAACAGAACTTTCAAAACCTCAATTAGGCCATTCTGTCCATGTAGAAGTTGATGGATTAGAACCTTCTGTATGGTACTATTACCGTTTTAAATGCCAATCAGATTTCAGTCCAATAGGAAGAACGAAGACGGCTCCAGCGTATGGCAGTAAAGTAGAACAGCTAAGTTTTGCATTTGCTTCATGTCAAAACTGGAAAGCAGGCTACTATACAGCATACCAGCATATGGCAAATGATGATCTGGATTTGGTGGTTCATTTAGGGGATTATATTTATGAAAGTGCTCATAACTCAAACGGCAGTGTCCGTCCTATAGATATGGAATTCCCTGAAATCTACACGATTGAAGATTATCGAAACCGTTATGCTTTATATAAGTTAGACAGTGATCTGCAATCGGCACACGCTAATTTCCCATGGATTGTTTCGCTTGATGACCATGAAGTTGATAACAATTGGGCAGCAGATGTTCCGCAAGATCCGCAAAAACAGTCTAGAGAGGATTTCTTAAAACGCAGAGCCATTGCTTTTCAAGCCTATTATGAACATATGCCGCTTCGCCGCACGTCCTTCCCGAATGGGAGCAGTATGCAACTATATAGACAATTAACCTTTGGAACCTTAGTTGATTTTAATGTACTTGACACACGTCAGTATAGGGATGACCAAGCTGATGGAGACGGTTGGGGCCCTCCAACTCCTGAGTCCATGGATCCTTCTCTTACCATGATTGGCGAAAAACAGGAGAATTGGTTATTAGATAGTCTTGCTGCATCCAATTCACAATGGAAAGTTCTTGCACAACAAGTCTTTTTCGCTCGGCGAGATTATGGATTTGGTCCAGATGCTGAACGATATGGAATGGATTCCTGGGATGGATACCCTGCTTCACGCCAACGAATTCTCGATCATATTAACGAGAGAAATATAATAAATACTGTTGTACTAACTGGTGATGTTCATTCAAGCTGGGCAAATGAGGTAAAAGCCAACTTTGATGAAAAAAACTCAAAAAATGTTGCGGTCGAGTTTGTCGGAACGTCAATTACTTCTGGTGGTGATGGATCAGATTTACGAGAGGATACAGAAGAAATCCTGCAAGAAAATCCACATATTAAATTCTTTAATAATCAACGAGGTTACGTACGTTGTACAGTAACTCCTGAAAATTGGAAAACGGATTATCTGGTTGTTCCATATGTCTCCAGACCGGGAGCTCCAATAGAAACGCGCGCTTCTTTCATTGTAGAGAATGGAAAATCAATCTTGCAGCAAGTAGGTAAAGAGGCTCTTCCAGTTTAAAATTTGATCAGTCTATTTAAAAAAGGTTTCTTGTTATTTATCGTAAAAAATGGGGTTGTAAAGTATTTTTTGATCAAATTTTATAATAATGCTGAAGCAATGGAGTTCAAAAAGCCTGATTTTGCAAGGTTATTTAATCAATGGTACAGAGACCATTAATTAAAAGAACAGGGAAATATAAAGGCGATTATACATAAAATTGAATTTCACTTGTTGTAATTCGTAATTTCTTGACATTGCCCCTAAACAAAAAAACTGCAGGAGGAAGAGGAATGTGCTCTTTCACCTGCAGTTTTTTGTATTCGGTTTCTTGCTTATGAAATTGCAAATTTCCACAATAGTTCATATAGCAATTACAGATAAAAGGAGGAAACCATCTAATCATTAACAGAAAATGTGGTAACCACTAATGAATGATCATTGTCTCGAACAGACGCGTAAAATATATCTTTGATTTGGTGATATCCTTTTGCACTTAATTCTTCCTTTATCCACTCTTCATTCTTGTCGATTAATTTGAGATTATACTTTTGTACTTTCCCTTCAATTATAATGGCAAGGGGTAACCCTATATTTGAAACGTTCATATGTAAATCTTTTGGGGTAACAGCAACTACCTCTTTTTTAGGTAAAATACTTATTTCACCGGTCGCTTCCAAAATTGCATATTCTATATCCTGAATATCTGGATATCCTGATGTTCTTAAATTTGATAATAATTCAGCCAAAGGGTATCTGTTTTTTCTTAAATTTTCATTGATGATTTTACCATGTTTAATTAAAATCGTTGGTTTCCCAATAATAAAAGGATTTAACCAATTTAATAAACTTAATTTTGAAATAATAAGATGAATGCATGTTAAAACAAGGATACCAATAATCCCCTGAATGGTTTCTTCAACTTTTATAGAACCGAATGCTAAATAAGCTAAAAAAAGAATCGCACCAAAATCATGAGGAGTAAGTTGTGCTAGTGCTGCTTTCCCTAAAAACCTTATAGCCAAAATAAACAAGATGTAGATTAAAATGGATTTTGCTAAAAAGACGAACATGTAAAACACCTCAAAAAAAGATCACCTTTATTGAAAACATAATAAGGCTTTAACTCGAATTTCCAAAAAGGCAGAACGTATTTCTTTTATTTAACAACAATCCTTATTGTTTTAAAAATGGGCTTATTTTATCAATCGCTTTTTGTAATTTTTCACTATTTTTTCTATACACATGCTTCGCTTCGTTTGATTCAGTTCTCAGAGCAGACAATTCTAAATCCATCTGACATTTTTTTAAGGTAGAAAGGATTAAATGCCCCGCCTGAGGGGATGGGACTTGTAATTTATCATCATAAAGATCAACTGTTAGCTCTCCAGAAGAATTAACCTGCCCAAGGAATACATCTTCAATCGCAACTTCTAACTTTTCTAATTCAGTATGTAACCAAGCAAGGCTTTTCCCGCTTGTGGATAATGGTTCATCCATTACTTCACCATCCATAATAACCGTTTGAGGCTCTTTGATTGAAGTAACTTTTAAATTTACATCTTTTGCTGATAAAGGTTGATTTTCTTTTTTTAACAATACCGATAAATCCCCAGTAGGTTCTAATACAGCAAATTCGACATCAGCTACTTGAAAAACATCTTTTTTTCGAAGCAGTTCCAATAACTCATCCGTTGTGTATCTTTCTTTTTTTAAATTATCTTCCATGATATTCCCATCTTTAATGAATACAGTTCCTTTGCCTTCTACAAAATCACGGAACTTTGTACTTTTTAAAGCAATAAGACCAACTATATAGGGTATAGCAGCCATGACTAGAATGGCTAATCCGCCTATGATGATACTATGTTTTACTTCAATAATAACGATTGCTGTTATCCCTCCTATTGTAATACCTGTTATATATTCAAAGAAGGAAAGTTGATATAGCTGCTTTTTGCCTAATAATTTTGTGATAAAAAACAGAAGAATCATAAATAAAATTACTCGAGAAATAACGTTCAGCCAAATAGGCATTAAATAGACCCTCCAATCTTAATTTACTTTAAATTGGAATTCTTCCAATTCGTTTTTTTAAATCGGTTACTTTTGAGGCAAAGTCCTTAGTGCGTAATGCTAACTAGTTTAACCAGAAACGGAACAAAAATATATTGCGTCCGCTTTAAACTTTAATGAACAATTCCTGTACAGGAACTGTTCAGCGTCAGAATATGGCGGAATTAACGGAATTTGCGAAAGAATATTGGTTCCTAATAAAAAATCACCTAAACAATAAATAATCTAAAGAGGGTGGCCCTAAAAGTTTATTTTGAACATCCTCATTTTGTGTAGGTTTTTATCCTAGCGGCCTAAATAAAGGTACCATTATCGGGTTTATATGTGTTGCCCGCAAATTGAAAAAGGGGGAAGAACATAAACGAAGTAAAGTGAAAAAGAGGAGTTTATTTTCTTTTAAAAATATGAATAGTTAAAAAATAAATGAAGAAAATTATGTTTAGTGTCCTCATCACCCATGTGGGAAATTTGAAGAGAAAGGAGGTATTCTCCAAGTAATGGTTGAACTGATTAAGGGCTTTATTGAAAACATAAAGCAGATGATAGTAGCGTTAGTGGAATTCGATTATGATAAGGCATTAGAAGATATGAATAAGAAATGAGCAATTAGCCTTTTAGAATGAAAACCCTTATTTCGGAAGAAGCCATGAAATAAGGGTTTTTGTTTTATTTATGGTCAATAATTGACCAGTATGCAGGTTTTACGTTGTTATTCCTGTGTTTACTCCCTTTTCCCAAATGTATGCACGGTCGTCTGTACCTGGCAGTTGCATTCTTTTATGAATCTACCGAGTGCGAAAGGCAGGGCTGTCATTCCGGCAGTTTTTTCTGGAATCTGCTTATTCGGAACTTTTGCTATCTTTAAATCGTAGGAAAGGGAAGAGGTTTTTTTCAGTAAAGTTCAGTAATTTATCACTCTATTTTGGGATTGAAAGAAGAAGTAAAACCGGAAAGCGCCCATATTAGAATTGTAAGAGACTACATGCTATCTTTGGTCAAATTTTTAGAATGCCAGTCGTCAAACGAAGTTTAAAAATTAACCTTTAGCATCAAACAAATGCAGCAGGGGGAGGATAGAATAGGTGACATTTGTGATTATTCAATTAATCTTCATTCAATTGATTTTACCTGCAGTATTCATTTATTCATTATGGAGAGGGGTATTCCAAAGTAGGCTCGAATGGATGATTCAGTCACTGTTTACTATTGTTTACACAACCTGGTTATTTTTTTCAGCACAATGGGATTGGTTCAGTTAGGTACGTATGGCTGATTTTCCTATTTCTGGCGCTGTATAAAATATGGAAAAGAATAAGGCCTTTGCCGAATCGCAGCAAATTGAATCGTAAACAGAAATGGTCGCTCGGCATCAATGCCTTCCTTTTGATTATTTTCGGAGCCTATAATGTTTTGATGTTTAGTGGTTATTCAACCAAAGATCAAGCGATTGAACTGGAGTTTCCATTGAAAAACGGAATGTATTATATCCATCATGGCGGAAATCATGTGCTAATTAATTACCATAATGCCTATCCCGCACAAGGTTATGCCCTAGACATTGTTAAACTGAATAAATTTGGCCAGCGGGCTGCCGGTATATATCCGCAGCAGCTTGATAAATACGTTATTTATGGAGATAAATTGTATAGCCCCTGTAATGGAGAAGTGGTTGAGGCTCGTGATCATTTAGCTGATTTAACACCGCCAGATGCAAACCCGGATAGACCGAAAGGGAATTTTGTCAACATAAAATGCGAAGGTGAGGAAGCAAATATCTATATTGCACATATTCAAGAAGGAAGTGTGGATGTCGAAGCAGGTGATCTTGTACAAAAAGGCGAGCAAATTGGTCTTGTTGGCAATTCAGGAAATACAACCGAACCTCATTTGCACATCCATGCAGAAAAGGAAGGAGAAAGTGTGCCTATACGATTTAATGGGAAATTTCTCAAAAGAAATAACATAGTTTGGTAGAGTACGTTTCGTTTACGGATGTTATACCATTGCGGCAGGTATGTAACGGTGAAAATCTTAGACAACAGGATTCTTTTATTGAGGGGGAAGTTCAAAAAGGATAATACAAAAGAGTAAAAGTACATTCAAATAGGGAATTGTTCATTCATCAGGCTCAAGATTACTCAGGTTTAGAGAATACAGTTAAAGCTCCATCTAATATAATGAAACAATCTAATACAGTTGTTAATCGAGGTGCAAAGAACGTGCATGAGGAATTGCCAATAGGTCGCCTCTACATGTACATGATTAAGAGAATTAGAAGGGAGAGGTCATTAATGGAAAATTATATAGAGAAGATAACGGAAAATGTATATGGGCTTTTGTTCTGGGATGAATCGTGGAAATCGTTCAACAATTGTTATATATTGGTTGATCATAATGAAGCAACTCTCATTGACTCAGGAAAGAAAGAACATTTTAGGTTTCTTGAAACAGCAATAGAAACCATTGAGCTCGGCAAAAACGATATAACTAAATTTGTGGCAACACACGGTCATAGAGACCATATAGGTGGAATACAATTTCTAGGAGAAATTCAAAGCTTTATTCATAATAAAGATTTAGAATTGATTCCAGAAAATCTTAAAAATAAATTTAATATGACTCTCCCAGATAACGGACAAACTGTAAGTGATTTAGAATGTGTTCTCCTTGGACACCATACCAAAGGTTCTGTTTCTTTATATCATCAGGAAAGCAAAGCGTTATTTTGTGGGGACCATATCTGCTTCTTTGCAAAACCTTTGAGTGGCACCAGTATTATAGAAGAAGGCAGATTGGAAAGAGAAGACTTTAAAAAGTTTATATCTGACTGGTCTCAAAACGATGAAATGAGAAAACAGCATAACTTTCGTTTATTTATAGAAGGTTTGAGGGCTATTAATCAATTTGATGCAGAATATTTGTGTACAGGGCATGGTTTAGTCTTAAAAGGAAATATAAATGCATTTATTTCAGATTTACTAGGATTTGAATAGAATTCCCAGTACTTCAAAAGTGTTCAGAATTATCAAGACAGATCACTTGATGAGATATTAACCTTTTTTGCTAAAACTTACACACTGTAATATCTTAAATTAAAACTCGGGGGAACTAAATATGAGTGGAATTGCAAAAACTCCTCAACTGCCGTATTATGCTGTGATATTTACTTCACAGCGAACTGAAGGTAATAGAGGTTATGGGGAAATGGCAGAAAAAATGGTAGAGTTAGCTTCTGAACAGAAGGGTTTTCTAGGCGTAGAAAGTGCTCGTGATAATGATTTGGGAATTACTGTTTCATACTGGGAGTCTTTAGACGCAATAAAGAACTGGAAGGAAAATGCAGCACATAAAGTTGCGCAAGAACGAGGTAAAAAAGAATGGTACAAAAGCTTCGCATTGAGAGTTTGCAAAGTTGAGAGAGATAACTTTTTTGAAATGTAATTCATATATTTATGTTTAAGACAGCTCCTGAACCAGCCGCTTTTGGTTCAACGAATGGGCCGGTTAGTTTATAAAGAAATAATTATACAAATAGCAATGGGAAAAAGGATACTAAAAAATGAAAATGAGAAATTCCCTTGAAGATGAAAAAAGCGTTAGTCCTATATGACTAACGCAACTTACATCAAAAATATTACGTTTCAGAACGAAATGTTTTTCCTAATTCTTTCCCTAAACCAAAATAATGTCTGAAATTATAAATAAGCGGACTCCACTTGGATGGATTTATATAATTTTCATTTTGAACAATATTTTCATCTGCATGGAAGTGTAAAACTTGTGTCTCTACAATAGCAAATTGCGGGTTATATTCTGGTATGCGAATGTCTTTAACAATGGCTTCAATCTGTATAGGGCATTCTTTTATGCGAGTAGGTGATACTGTTTTTGATTTTAACGGGCTTAATTGCGCCGCCTGGTATTTCTCTTTTTTATATGTAAATCCAATCTCTTTTTTATAAGGAGGATTCTCTTTTTTACCCGTAAAAGAAGAGATTTTCTCTACATTTTCCCACAGGTTTGGGCTAGGTAAATTTATTACACACTCCTTATGGTGATTTAGGTTTTCAATTGCCTTTCCACCTAAGCCAATTCCAAGAACGATACAATCCCCCAGAGCCCATGATGATGACATGGGACTAATATTAGTTGAGCCGTCCCGATTTAATGTTCTCAGCTTACTGACTCCTCCTCAATCTCCAAATTGGCTGTCAAGTGATTTCCTTGACAGGTAATTTGGAGATTGAGATACTTTTTAAAGCTGAGAATGAATAAATTTCTCCTTTCATTTTGATATAAAAAGTTAAGCACACGGCACGAAGGCAAAAATCTCAACTGCGGTTAGCACTCTGATATTCGTGGGTTTTCACATTTTATCTTTCCGTATAAAGGAGCTTCCACTAACTTAAAACGTGCGTTAGCCTATTTAGGCATAGCACAAGTACATTTCGTGGT
>NZ_JAEL01000117.1 GCF_000518885.1 Bacillus sp. J33
CATTTGTTTCTTCGCTGACTCAGAAACTAGATCCTATCGTAAATGATTGGGCTAAACGCCCTTTAAACACCAGATATTATCCGTATCTCTTTGTAGATGCCATGTATATTAAAGTCCGGGAACATCATAAAGTAGTCTCCAAAGCCGTTTATATTGCCTCGGCTATTACGGATAAAAATACTCGCGAAGTACTTGGTTTAAGTGTAGATCATGCGGAGAATTATGAGAGTTGGAGTCGTTTTCTTCAACAGCTCAAATCACGTGGACTTCAATCTCCAAAATTAGTGATTTCAGATGCTCACCAAGGATTACAAAAGGCCATACAACGTGAGTTTGTAGGAACTTGCTGGCAAAGATGCAATGTACATTTCAAACGAAATATTATTGAAAAATTACCTAAGAAAGATTCATCTGATGTTCGTATGATGTATGGTATCTTCGAACCCTTCATCTAAGATAGCGAGGGCCTTCTCATACTTTGAATTATCCCCAACATACCATAATAAGCTAGTTGAAAACATTGTATAGAATTTTACACAATAATCTGGACTTGACTCGATGAAGGACTTTTCTTCTCCTTTCTACTCGGATTTTGGCCTTCATTACTATGAAGGCTCATTTTTCGTTATTCGTCATGTGTAAAAATAAAAAAGAACCTTTAATCCACTAGAATTAAAGGTATCTTTGATGAATCTATTATTTTCTTAAACTGCCTTTATTTATGCATTCCAATGATTAACTTAAAACCGGTACTCTTTCGCTCAAACCAAGCGTTTCTGATGTAGAGCTATGGATTTTTTTGAAAAGCTCTGGGTTATCTACCAGTGACTCCCCAAAAGATGGAACCATTTCTCTTATTTTCGGTGCCCATTCCATCATATGCTGAGGGAAGCATTTTTCCAATACTTCAAGCATTACGTTAACGGCAGTAGAAGCACCTGGAGAAGCACCAAGCAATGCTGCAATTGAGCCATCAGCAGCACTGACCACTTCTGTACCAAATTGGAGAGTTCCTTTACCGGCCTCAGTATCTTTAATCACTTGCACACGCTGTCCCGCTACAACAATATCCCAATCTTCGCTTTTGGCGTTTGGAATAAACTCGCGTAGTTCTTCCATGCGCTTTTCATTCGATAACATGACTTGCTGGATCAGATATTTTGTCAATGCCATCTCCTTTACACCCGCTGCCAGCATAGTGATGACATTATTGGGTTTTACGGAACCGATCAAATCGAGATTGGAACCAGTTTTTAAAAATTTAGGAGAGAAGCCGGCAAAAGGTCCAAACAGCAATGATTTTTTATTGTCTATATATCTTGTGTCCAGATGCGGAACTGACATTGGAGGAGCACCAACCTTAGCCTTTCCGTACACTTTTGCATGATGCTTCTCTACCACTTCCTGATTTTTGCATACCATAAATAATCCGCTTACCGGAAATCCGCCAATATGCTTTGACTCAGGAATACCCGTTTTTTGCAATAAAGGAAGACTTCCGCCCCCACCGCCAATAAAGACGAATTTGGCGGTGTGGTATTCAATATTGCCGCTATCGATGTCATGTACTTTCACTTCCCACAAGCCATCGCCAGTTCTTTTAAAATCTTCAACACTGTGCTTATAGTTTATTTCGACGTTTTGTCTCTCTAAGTGGTCAAATAACATGCGTGTTAAAGCACCAAAGTTTACATCCGTTCCAGAGTCAATTTTTGTTGCCGCTATTGGTTCATTCGATGTACGGCCTTCCATGATAAGCGGAACCCATTCCTTCAGTTTTTCGCGGTCCTCCGAAAATTCCATCCCTTGAAACAGCGGATTATCTGACAGCGCTTCCATTCTCTTTTTCAAAAACGCTACATTTTCTTCCCCTTGAACTAAGCTCATATGTGGGATTGGCATAATAAAGTCCTGCGGATTGCGAATCAGGTTGCGGTTTACAAGATAAGACCAAAACTGTCTGGATAGCTGAAACTGTTCATTAATTTTGACAGCCTTGCTAATATCTATCGACCCATCCGGTTTTTCGGATGTATAGTTAAGCTCACACAGGGCAGCATGACCCGTACCGGCATTATTCCATTCGTTCGAGCTTTCTTCCCCTGCTTTATCGAGCTTTTCAAATACTTTAATTTCCCATTCCGGTGCTAACTCTTTCAGTAAAGATCCCAAAGTTGCGCTCATGATTCCTGCACCAATTAAGATAACATCTGTTTTTTTCTGTACGCTGCTCATTATAACCTTCCTTATCCTCTATATTTGAGTACTTAGTTGTCACAAAAAGCAAGGCGCCACCAAGGAACACGCCTTTTCCGTCTCACTTTAAACCATATATACTATTCTATTATAATTACTAATAGATTTAAACACCCACTATTATCTAACTATTATAAACTATTTAGAGCTGTTAAAAAAGTGAGAATTCTGCCCATAAGTCTGGGATTGTTAAAAAACCAAAGCCTTAACCCTGCTTTTGCAAGGTTAAGGCTTTGGTTTGCAGCTAGCATTTGCTGGTACTGTCTAAATTAATACTGTTACTTGTGGTACGGTTCCCCCCGATTAATCCGAAACGCCCGATAAACCTGCTCCAAAAGGATTAGCTTCATCAGCTGATGGGGAAAAGTCATTTTGGAAAAAGAGAGCTTTTCGTCTGCACGCTGCAAAACTTCCTGGCTCAATCCTAGCGATCCTCCAATGACAAAGGCAATTTTGCTTTTGCCGTATGTAGCCAGTTTATCCAGTGAATCAGCAAGCTCCTCAGAAGATTTCATTTTGCCTTCAATAGCCAGGGCAATAACATGGGCATCTGGATGAACCTTTGAGAGAATTCTCTCTCCTTCTTTTTGTTTAACCTGAATCATTTCCGTTTCACTTAATTCTTCAGGGGCTTTTTCGTCCGGAACCTCGATGATTTCCATTTTTGCATAAGCCGACAGCCTTTTTAAGTATTCGTCAATTCCCAGCTTCAAGTATTTTTCTTTCAGCTTTCCAACTGTAATTATCGAGATATTCACAACTCGTCCTCACTTTACAAACAAGATATCCACATAAGTTATCCACATGTCCACATTTTTCATCCACATCTTGTATGAGATCATTCGTTCGCTACAACATATATTGCGTTATTTTGACAATATTCACAGGGTGTTGATAACTTTTTTTCACCTTCAATTTTTGCTAATTGCGGGAATGTTTCGTACTCGTCAACGACTGTATCTATTGCCAGATCAACATGTTCTTCACAGCAGTAAATCATTTTGCCATTCTCTCCTTTCGGGGTGTGCAGTCATATTCTATTCTAATCCTGTGGATAACTATCATTCTGCTTTGTATACAACTTATCCACATCCCATCTTAACAAAACAATAAAAAACAGGAAAGCGTTATTGCCTTCCCGTTTTATTCTTCCCATTCACTCTTAAAATGTCTCACCGGTCAATTTAATTGTTGTTTCCTGCAGTTTTCCTTCACGGTAAAACTTAATCTTCATTTGTTCTCCTACGGCTTTTTTCGTATAAAGATGCTGGCGCAGTTCGATAATATCCTTTATTTCTTCTCCGTCCATCTCAACGATCACATCCATCTCTTTCAATCCGGCCTGTGCCGCTGGGGAATTGGGTTCTACAGAAGTAATGGCAACGCCTGTTTTTACATCCTTAGGCAGTTTTAATGCTTCCTGCTGATAGTAGCCAGGAATATCACTTACCGAAGATAACTGAATTCCCATATATGGACGTCTTACCTCGCCAAACTTCTCGAGGTCATCAATTACAGGGCGTGCATAGTTAATTGGGATGGCAAGACCAATCCCCTCAACAGCATTTGTGGCAATTTTCATGGAGTTAATGCCGACTAACTGGCCGCTGATATTGACTAATGCCCCTCCGCTGTTTCCTGGGTTGATGGCAGCATCGGTCTGCAGAACCTCTGCTTGCCAGTCGATTGTGCCATTTTGGTCAATATCCACTGGCACCGCCCGTTCTACACCCGAGATAATGCCCTGTGTAACAGAGCCAGAGAATTGGCCAAGAGGGTTTCCGATGGCTATAACAGGTTCCCCTGGCTTTAGCGTATCCGAATCCCCAAATTCAGCTACTGTCTTAATATCCTTTCCATCTACCTCCAATACAGCCAGGTCAGTCCATATATCACTTCCAACCAGCTTCGCTGGAATCTTGGTGCCATCAGGCAAGCTTACTTCAAGTTCTTGTGCACCTTCCACAACATGGTGGTTCGTGACAATGAAGGCTGTATTTCCTTCTTTTTTATAGATGACGCCTGATCCTGTTCCAGCAGGTTGTCCTCCGCCATTTTCACCATTGGACCAAAATCCGGCCGTTTGGATGTTGGTAATGCTCACAACAGCATCACCTGCCTTATCGACAGCCTTAGTTACATCAGTTACAACGTCAAGCGAGACATTTTGAACATTGGCATTGCCATTGTTTTCAGCTGCTTCATCCTGCAATTCCTCATCGGGTTCAACCGTATAAGGGAGGACATTATAATCGGATAGTTTAGGTACTGCGATAATGACAAGAATGGCTCCTAATATAATGCCAACGAGGCTGGCCAGAAAATAACCGCCTCTGTTGCCTTTTTGCTCCTTATATCGGTTCTGATGATCTTGATCATAATAACCCAAGCCGCACCAATCCTTTCTTTCTAAATTACAAAACGCTCCTCTTCCTGCGATGCTGGAAAAAGCCGTCTAAGAATAATTGCTAAAATTTATTCTACCTTTATATCCAATATTATACTCTCTCGATTTTAAAAATCTAATCATAAAGCATTGACTGAAGAAATCTTACGACTTTGTTCATACTTTTTTTTCAGTTTATTAAAAAACGCAACATAACAAAAGCGGAAGCGACTTGATCAGCCCAGAGGCTAGGGGCTGAAGCTAGATGCAGACAACTTTTCACAAAGTGATTCACCTGATTAGATTTTATCATTTTCTAACCAAGTAAAAAGGAATGCGCAGCTTCTCGGCACATTCCTCTTCATTCAGCAGTATTAAACGGCTGTTAAAATGGTTGGGACCTTTGGGTCGGTATCGTAAAGGTCAAATTGCTCACCCACAATGATTCCTCGGCTTTCAAGCGTCTGTGTAACCGACATTCGTGCCAGATCCTTAATATTATTATCAAGACTTAAGTGAGCAAGATAAATGCTTTTTGTACGATCTCCAGCCACTTCGCTCATAGCAATGGCGGCATCTTCATTGGACACATGCCCAACATCGCTTAGGATTCTTCTTTTTATATTCCAGGGGTAGCGGCACATGCGCAGCATCTGAACATCATGGTTGCTTTCAAATACATAAGCTTCTGCATTCGAAATAAGCCCCTTCATGCGATCACTGACATAACCTGTATCAGTGATTAACACAAGCTTTTTCCCATCCTGATGGAACACATAAAACATGGGATCAGCCGCATCATGGGAAACGCCAAACGATTCAATATCAAGCGAACCGAATGTTTTAATGGTTTCCATATCAAAATGAAACTTTTGGTCAACGGGAACCTGTCCAATTAAACCGTCCATGGCCTGCCATGTTTTTTCATTCGCATAAATCGGCAAATTATATTTTCTTGCGAGAATGCCGACGCCTTTAATATGGTCGCTATGCTCATGGGTAACTAAAATCCCTGACAGCTTCCCTATATCCCGGCCAATTTGCTGAAATAAAGCTTCCATTTGCTTTCCGCTTAGACCGGCATCAACCAGAAAGGAATGCTCCTCTGTCTCGACAAAGATCGCATTCCCTGTACTGCCGCTCGCGAGAACGCTGAATTGCAAAGACATATTTTTTCTCACTCCATTGCTTCATTCTCTTCGTTGGTTAACTGGATAATCTCACCCTTGAAGGCATCCACAAATAAATTTTCCTCGTCATTAATGACAAACCGCCAAGCAGGAGTCAATACAAGAGATGAGCTTAAAGGCACATGAGTAAAGTATCCAAGTTCCAGGTTGGTGATCTTGGATTTCGGCTCTAGTGATCCGTTGTTATAAAGTGTTTCAATTGCCTTTAATGGCTGGATCACTTTCTCGCCTTCCTGCATCTCTTCAATCTCTTCAAGCATTGTCTGCTTATAAGATACAATTTCATTTTCATCATTCAAGTAGAAAGTAAGTGCACCATTTATATTCAAATAAAACATCTTGTCTTCAAATTGCTGATAATAAGTCAGTGTATTGCCGTTTTTGCTTTTTTCCCAAAAACGATATTGGTCTCCATATAAAACTTTGTTTTTGATAAATGTATTTAATTCAGAGGGGTCAAATTTCTCGCTTATTTTATAAGACTCGTCCAGGGCTGAGTTCAGTACCGTTCCATCGGTAATCGTGATATCCTGTCCTTTCAGCTTTGTTTTTTTGGCCTCTTCAATTTCATCCATATCAAAAACCATCGGCTTGGCGCTTAAATACCTGTCTTTTGGATTCGTTTTTGGAAAATCCACTGCAAGCTCGATTTCTTCCGTTTTAAGGCGGTTTTCAAGTGTTGCCTGTGCCATGGGTTCATACTGGCTTCCATCCTTTAACTTAAAAAACTCATACATCAAATAAATGTTCAGAACGAGGAAGGTTAAAATAAAGATTGTTTTAATCTTACTCCAATCCATTATTCATCCCTCCTGTTTCATCCAAAGAAATGCTTTTCCATACTCCTTCATAGCGATAAAACCAGGAAGGCTCTAATCGAATTGTTTGTGGGTCTTTAATCATTTTGTACCCCAATTTAACATCTTCAAGGTTATTGGAATCAAATCCTTCTAGCCTATTAAGTCTCTCAATAACAGAATCTCCTGAACTAAGGGATACCTCAATTTTTTCTTCCGTACGCAAGCCCAGTTGAAAATTACTTCGATAATATTCATAAATCTCATTTTGTCCCCAAACTTGACGTATCTCGGAAATCTTGGGATCATCACTGAAAACCGGATAGCCGGAGGAATCATAAATACGGAATATCACTCTATGGTTAAGTTCATCCATATCAACAAATTGGTAATTATCCGTCCATCCTGCATGTTCATTTACAAAATCAATGCTCTTTTTCAAAAGATCTGCAGACGGGAAAGTGGGATTATTGCCGGCAGCCGGTTTGACATATCGCAGCGTGTTTTTATCAGAATTCACTCGAAGCAAGCTTAAATTATCTGCATATTCCTCTTCTGACTGCTGATAGTTTTTTTGCACAACACTTGGGTCGCTGAATAAAGCATTTTTATATTTTTCTGAGTCCAGCTCTTTTGTCAAAAATTGATATCTTGTCATCTTTGTATCTTCCGCTGGAAGGAAAAGAGTTTCCGAACCTTCATATGAAAAATACTCTTTGTACTCCGGGCTGGACTCTGTGTCCTTAAAAAATTCACTATTGAAATTCTGGATAAAAGATGCAGGGACATGGCTTTTATAGACTTGCTTGCTGTCCATGGAAACAAAATAGACAATTCCGTCGTCCTTTTGGGGTTTATCCACATCAATGACGATTCGATCAAATTGAAAGTCAGGGGGATTTTTATCACCCACTTTTATAACCATTTTATATAAGTCTATTGGTATAGAATCAGGGTAAACGATAACTGTATTTCCCTCACTGTGCACAAATGACGTATCCTTTTCAGATGTGATATTTTTAAAATCCGTAAAGTTCCATCTGCTGATTTCTTTAATTATTTTTTCTATTTCGCTTGGACTGACCGTTCCGTAATGCCGATTGCCGCCATGGTGAAATAAAAGGGTATCTGGCCTTACAATTTTACTGACATCTTTTTTTGCAGCAATCGCTATTTCCTGTACCGTATTTGTCGGTTCCATCGTTTCATAGTTAGGCTGATAAGTCCAAAGATTCCAGGTTAGCAGCGCACTCGTTGCAACCAGAATGGTTAGTATGATTGTTTTAATATTTTCATATGTCATTCCCAATCATCCTCTTCCGTTCGAACATATGGAAGGCTGAATGAAATCGTTGTTCCTTTTCCTTCCGTACTGGCTGCCCAAATTTCTCCGCCATGTGCTTCTACCATTTCTTTCGCAATAGCCAGTCCGAGGCCTGTCCCCCCGAGTTTTCTAGTTCTGGCTTTATCCACACGATAAAAACGCTCGAAAATCTTATCAATATTTTCTTTTGGTATGCCTACACCCTGGTCAGAAACACTGACGATAATAAACTTTTCTTTCTCTTTAATGCTAAAGGTCACCTTTCCGCCTTCAGGAGAGTATTTCAATGCATTGGAAATAATATTGTCCAGCACCTGAGTCAGCTTGTCCTCATCTATTTCAACAAAAGCTGAATGGTCAGGGAGCCTTCTTTCAAACGTCACATTCTGCTGCTTGCTCATTTCAAAACGATCGATAATCCTGTTATAGAAAAAGATGAAATCAATCCATTCTTTTTTCAGACGGTAATCCTTGCTATCCATTTTTGAAAGCTGCAGCAAATCATTCACAAGACGAATCATGCGTTCCGTTTCATTTTGAGTGACATCCAGGAAGTTCGGAGCAATTTCTTCATCCTTCCAAGCCCCTTCTGCAAGAGCCTCCAAATAACTTCTCATGGTCGTTAGCGGAGTCCTAAGTTCATGTGACACATTTGCCACAAACTCACGGCGTTCCATTTCAATTTTCTCCTGCTCCGTAATGTCATGCAAAACGGTAATTAATCCATTTACAAATCCCGTTTCTTTTTGGATCACGGAAAAGTTGGCTCGCAAAATCAGCGTATTCGCCTTGCTGCTATAATCCAGAATCACGGACTCACGTTCATTCAGGAGCTCCTCAAAAGTATATTCCTCTTCCAGGCCCAATAAGGAAACAATAGAAGAAGAGAGGACCGTTTCACGTGAAACATTCAGCATTTTGGCAGCAGGCTCATTGATTAAAATAACACGCCCTTTACGGTCGGTTGCAATGACCCCATCTGTCATATAGGAAAGTACAGATGAAAGCTTGCGCCGTTCTCCCTCCGTGGTCGCTTGGGCTTCCTGGAGCTTCTTTGTTAAGCTGTTAAACGTAATCGCCAATTGGCCAATTTCGTCATAGCCATAAACCTTTACCTTTCGGGAGAAGTTCCCCTTTGCCATGGCGAGCGCTTGTTTTCTCATATCTGAAATTGGGCGGGTGATTGTCTGGGCCAAGAGGATCCCCAGAATCGCTGTAATGGCCAACGCAATCGCTGTACCGGTAGAAAAGATATTGTTAATTTGCCTCATCTGGTCATAGATGTTTTCTATTTTCGCAACCAGATAAGTAGCTCCGATAACATCCCCATTATTTTTAATAGGGGTTACAAGCACCCAAATCCGATTGCCAAAGGGATCAACATAATCCTCAGATACCTGCTGATTGGTGGCTATAGCCATCTTAATTAAATTATCCGTTGACCTCCGGCCGACTACACCCTCATTTTCCGGATCAGATGTCCCCAATATTTTAAATGAGTCCCCCTCAATAACACGGACCTCCGTAATATCAGTAGAGTAATAATCATCTAATAGTCTATCGACGTCTTCCTCCAGTGTTGGCCCCTCCTCATCCGGAAGCCTTTCTTTGGTCATCTGCTCCTCCAGGTAATAAGTAAGCAAATTTACCCTTTCTTGAATGGTATCTTTAAAATTTTCCTTTAAAGTAGACTCCAATTGCCTGACAAAATAAACGCCGATAATTTGCATGGCTACCAGGATCAGGAGGACATAAATAATCACAAACTTTAAATGAATAGACCGAAAAAAACCAACCTTTTCCATTAGCCCCTTACTCCTGTTCAGGATTCCGCAAGTAATAACCGACTCCTCTTCTTGTTACAATCCATGTCGGATGGCTTGGATTATCTTCAATCTTTTCGCGCAATCTTCTCACTGTCACGTCGACCGTACGTACATCTCCATAATAATCATAGCCCCAAACAGTCTGCAGCAAATGCTCCCTTGTCATAACTTGTCCTATATGTTTTGCCAGATAATGAAGAAGCTCGAACTCACGATGGGTTAATTCGATCGTCTCGCCGCGCTTGGACACTACATAAGCATCCGGATGGATAACGAGCGATCCTACCTCGATTTCATTCGTTTCTTCCTCTTCCTCAGCCTTCGAAGCAATTTGCTGATGGCGCCTTAGATTGGCCTTAACACGGGCAATCAGCTCTCTAGTGCTAAAAGGCTTTGTTACATAATCATCTGCACCCAGCTCTAGCCCTAAAACCTTATCGATTTCAGAATCCTTGGCTGTCAGCATGATAATTGGCATATCATACTTTTTACGGACTTCCCGGCATACTTCAATGCCATCTCTTTGAGGCAGCATGATATCAAGAAGGATTAAATCAGGTTTAATTTCCTCTACTTTGTCCAAGGCATCATTGCCGTCATAAGCACAAACAACCTCATAGCCTTCCTTTTTTAAATTAAATTGCAGAATATCTGCAATTGGTTTCTCGTCATCTACAACTAGAATTTTCTTATCCATACCTATCTCCTTTTTCCTAGCATAATTTATTTATTTTGGGAGCAGTAAAATTCTGAAATCATATCATATCTACTTTACTTTACCATTTTACCAATGGGAAATCATCTATTTGAAAAAGATGACTTTTCTTAGGTTCATTATGCAATATCTTAAGCATAGTAGTCTTCACTATAGGCTCTTTTCTCAAAAAATGTTGTTTTACTTATAAATGCTGCCCGTTGATTTCCGCTACGGTCACTTGCTTTCCGCGGGTAGGGATGAGTGCCTCCTCGGCTTCGCCTGTGGGGTCTCCCACTTCCCTCTCTTCTGAGCAGGAGTCAAGTGCCCTCCGCTACAATCAACTCAGTTGGCTAAACTTAGTTAGCCGCCCAAAAAGCAACTAACTTTACGAGATTAGCCTTAACTATAAAAGCCTCTAGCATAAAAACTAGAGACTTTTTAGCACACATTATTTACTAATATATTTAAGCGGATCTTGCATCTTTCCATTTTTATATAGCTCAAAATGAAGGTGGACACCTGTGGAGTCTCCCGTAGAGCCCATTACACCAATCTTTGATCCTTTTGAAACTGTCTGGCCGGCACTTACGCTAATCGAATCCAAGTGAGCATAAACGGTGCGGAAGCCATTTTTATGATCAATCACAATTTTGTTGCCATATCCGCCATCCCATCCTGCAGAGACGATCACACCATTATCAGCTGCTTTAATCGTCCGGTCGCTAGGTCTGGCAATATCAATGCCTTTATGCATTTTCCCCCAACGGTATCCTACCTTACTGGAAATATAGCCTCCGACTGCAGGATATGCAAAGCTTCCTTCTCCTCTGGATGGAATTACTTTTGTTCCTTTAATGGCAATATGCTTAACAGGTTCTTCAAGGACCTTTTCTTCCGATACGACTTTTTTAACTGTTTGTCCATTTTCTTCAGTGATTAAATAAGTTGCAGCACGGACACCATTTTTTCCTTCTTGCTTCACCTTGGTATCGCCTTTAGGCATGCTGCTATCTTCAATTACTTCTTTTTCATATGCAATCTCTTCTTTTTTGAACACTTCTTTATTCACAATAACCTTCACATATGGTTTTAGAACGGTGACATTCAACTCTTGTCCAATTTTAAGGACTGAGTCTTCCTTTAACCCTTTATTCAGCTCCATCAGCTGATTCATTTTAAGGTTATAGGCACTTGCAATGCTGGTCAGTGCATCTCCTTCTTTTACCTGGTATTTCTTTTCTTCAAGAGTTCCCTTTTGAAGAAGTTTTACTGCATCTTCTGCACTAATAATCTGGTCCGGCTTAACCTTTGTGTGTGAAACTGAAACATTTTCGCTGAATTGAACGTCTACTATACGAGTTTCATTTTCCTTCAACTGGGGTAAGGATTCAGCAGAGGATTCTTTTCTCTTTTCCAATGCATCCAATTCTTTTTCGGATACATATGAAGCCTTAATCTTGGTTAATACTGCTTTTGCCTGCTCTGCATTTTCAACATAAGCGACCTCTTTGCCGTCAATAACCAGGGCAGCTGCCTCAGCGTGTACTTCAATATCATCTTTAATTCCATTTACAGCCTCCGAGTCATTAACCTCAGAATTGGACTCGAAAACTTGTTCAGGAATAAAGGATAAGTCAGAGCCAAGAGACAGGTTTAAACCTTTATAAGAGCCTTCAAGCTCTTTAATTTTCGAATCAACAAGGTCCTCGATAACCCCTTTATCTGATACGGTTCCGATATATTGATCGTCCAAATATACATAATAAACAGTCATTAGCTTATCATCATTCGCAAGAGCAGAACCGCTCCCTGCAAGCGTTAAAGCCGCGGCTGCAATTCCCGCCGCAACTGTTTTATTGATCCTATTTTTAAAGCCCTTGGCTGTATATTCTGCAGTTGAAGATAAATTCTTCACCCATTGAAACATGGTTACATCCCCCTAGACTACGGTAACAACACTTTCATTTAGTGCTATGTAACTACTAATTTATTTACCTAAATTTTTTCACAATATCTACTTTACCATACACAGTATCAAATAGATTAATAGACTCTCTAATGTAACAAAAATGTATAATACCTGACATTTTATTACTATATAATAGTGATATTTTGGAATGAAAAAGGATATATTTGTCGAAAAAAAGAGGCAGTACTTAGGAATAAATCCCTATAAACAAGGATTTATTGAAGTTTGAAAAAGATATAGCGGAAAGTGGGAAGGAGCGCATGGACTATTACACTCGATAAATAGCAGAAAGTTAGTTATATTACAAGAATGTAACAAAAAAGAGTATGAATGATTTCATACTCTTTTTTTTGGATGGCTCAGGACGGAATCGAACCGCCGACACAAGGATTTTCAGTCCTTTGCTCTACCGACTGAGCTACTGAGCCTTATTAAATTATTAAACCTAAACCAACCATTGGTTTCGTCCTTCGTCCCGATTTCAGGGAGCATATTCAAGCTGTGGTTCAATCGGTACGCTGAAGCATTTCATGAAGCTTATTCAAACGTGCTCTACCGACTGAGCTACTGAGCCTTATTGAGTTTGTACTGGTTAAATTATGTAATAAAGATGGCGGTCCGGACGGGACTCGAACCCGCGACCTCCTGCGTGACAGGCAGGCATTCTAACCAACTGAACTACCGGACCAAAATAATAACCGAAAGCTTACAGCTGGACTTGCCAGCTGGCTGCTGACGGTTATTTGCCATGACCCCTACGGGATTCGAACCCGTGTTACCGCCGTGAAAGGGCGGTGTCTTAACCGCTTGACCAAGGGGCCATATAAAAGATAAATGGTGAGCCATGAAGGACTCGAACCTTCGACCCTCTGATTAAAAGTCAGATGCTCTACCGACTGAGCTAATGGCTCAAACTTTATATAACTTCCTAACATGAAGCTCGGAATTAAGTCATCTCTGTGACGACGCTTTTTATAATATCATAGAGAATAATAAGAGCGCAATGATTTTTTTAAAATATTTCTCTTAAATATTTTAAAACTTTTGGGGAAAGAAATCTTTTTATACTTTTACCCTGCATCATAAAACCTAATCTGATTATTACTTGCTTATTTGCTTATTTTTCAAGGCCCTATTCTCATGACTGTTGTTTTAGTTTATCAATTTTGCCCGTTGATTTCCGCTCCGGGCACTTGCTTTCCTCGGGGAGCGGTGCGAGCCTGTGGGGGCTCCCACTTTCCCTCTCTTCGGAGCAGGAGTCATGTGCCCTCCGCTGCAATCAACTCAGCTTGTTAAACTAAGTTCGCCTTCAAAAATCATAAACTTTAAGAAGAAAGCCTTTTTCTAGAACATAATCTGATGCACAGTAACGCATATATTTGAAAAGTAGTTCATAAAAGCAGAAAAGTGACGCATATTTCATGGTAATTAGTCCATAAATTTTAAAAGTGAAACATAAAAAACAAAACAGACGCATAAAAACAGGTTCAGCTTTAACAGAGGCTATTTTTCAGAGAAAAACTCTGCATATATCAACCGCTATGCCCATTTCACCTAAAATCACAAAAAGAGGCTTCCTTATTTCGAAGGAAACCTCTTTCAAGTAATATTAGTTCTGTCTCCAAGGGCTGCGGACTACGTTTGTTTGTGTGCGGTCCGGGCCAACAGAGAAGATGGATAATGGGATGCCTGTCAGCTGGGATACGCGCTCAAGATAATGACGGGCATTAACCGGAAGCTCATCCAGTGATTTGCAGCCTGTAATGTCTTCAGTCCAGCCTGGAAGCTCTTCATATACTGGTTCACATTCAGCCAGCACTTTTAAGCTTGCAGGAAACTCCTCAATTACCTCACCATTATGACGGTATGCTACACAAATTTTTAGCGTTTCAATCCCTGTTAATACATCAATTGAGTTTAAGGATAGGTCTGTAATTCCGCTGACACGGCGGGCATGGCGGACAACGACGCTGTCAAACCAGCCGACACGGCGGGCACGTCCAGTTGTCGTACCGTACTCACGGCCAACTTCACGGATCTGGTTGCCGATCTCGTTATCAAGCTCCGTCGGGAATGGACCGTCTCCGACACGAGTGGTATATGCCTTTGATACTCCGACAACATGCTTGATTTTTGTAGGTCCTACTCCAGAACCAATTGTTACACCGCCAGCTACCGGGTTAGAAGAAGTAACAAATGGATAGGTACCCTGGTCGATATCAAGCATAACGCCTTGCGCACCTTCAAATAGCACACGGCGTCCCTCGTCCAAAGCATCGTTTAACACTACAGAGGTGTCGCAAACATAATGTTTAATTTGCTGTCCATATTCATAGTATTCTTCAAGGATATCTTCAATTTTGAATCCTTCTGTTTCGTAGAAGCGTTCAAGCAAGCGGTTCTTCTCTTCAAGATTGCGCGCAAGCTTTTCTTCAAAAACTTCACGGTCAAGCAAATCAGCAATGCGGATTCCATTGCGTGCTGCTTTATCCATATAAGCAGGACCGATTCCTTTTTTCGTTGTACCAATCTTATTAGCGCCTTTGCGTTCTTCTTCTACCTCATCAAGCTTTAGGTGATAAGGAAGGATTACATGTGCGCGATTGCTGATGCGCAGGTTATCAGTTGTGACACCCTTATCATGCAGATAAGCCAATTCTTTTACCAGCGCCTTCGGATCTACAACCATACCGTTTCCGATTGTACAAATCTTATCGCTATAGAATATTCCAGATGGAATGAGATGAAGCTTGTATGTTTCACCGTTGAATTTAATTGTATGGCCTGCATTGTTTCCGCCTTGGTAACGGGCGATTACTTCTGCATTTTCAGAAAGGAAGTCAGTGATTTTTCCTTTTCCTTCATCTCCCCACTGTGTTCCAACTACCACTACTGATGACATAAAAAAGCACCTCCGGGAATCCCATGGTTTTATAATTTTTATCTAAATTAGTTTTTAACAGAATTACTTTTTTCAACCATCTTAGTTTAACAAGGCAATGTGCTATAGTCAATAAAACACGAACATTTTTATTAAAAATATAAAAATACGTTCGTAAAACCATGAAACTATGAAAATTAGAAATGCGGAGGCACCCTTCAGAACAAGCCAAAAGCCGCTTGTTCCTGCGAAGCTTATTCTTAGGAGCTTTCCTTAGTGCGATCGACAGAGCGTGGTGGACTGAGGCCCAACAGGATCTTGGTCACTTTTAGTCTGAGTTCCTTATTCTGAGATAAAGGGAGGCTCTTTTCTCATAAATTGTTGTTTTTACTTATAAATTCTGCCCGTTGATTTCCGCTACGGGCACTTGCGTTATCGAATGTTCAAAGTTATCCTTATAAAGTAAGTATCCGCCCGTAAAACGGGCGGTTTTAATTTCGCCCTATAAGGGCACTTTACTGACAATCCCCTAAAGGGGACTCTAAATTGACCGTCAACCGTTCACTCCTGTCACTTATCTTTAAATGGATCGACGTATTCCCTCTTTGTCATATGGTCGCGTAATTTATCCTCAGCTTCCTGCTCGCGGATATATTTTGCTACTGTTTTCTGGTTGAGTCCCACCGTACTCACGTAATATCCCTTAGCCCAAAATGTGCGGCTTCCGTGGTTATACTTTAAATTC
>NZ_JAEL01000118.1 GCF_000518885.1 Bacillus sp. J33
CATGAAGCCGGAATTTGGTCCAGCAGAGAGAAAAAGGTCGCCATAAAGCTTCCATGAGGCCGGAAATTGGTTCAGCAGAGAGAAAAAGGTCGCCAGTTTTTCTAGTAGGTGATGAAAACGGGAAGTTTTTACACATGTGGACCCTCATTTCTCGAATCGTTTCCTTACCCCTGGAGGAAAGGGATTTTATGAATAATGTTAGATTTTGAGTTCAAAAAGTGGCTCCATTATCCGTTGTCCGGGAGGAATGGAGCCATTATTATCGGATGTCATTCAGTTCCTATCCGATCTTTGCCACTAGATGGTTTAATAGCTGTGTAACGTGTTTTGGCTTTTTAGTGATATGAAATGCTATCTTTTTGTTGCTATCGCTTTACATACGATAAAGGTATTTTAGAACTAACTAAAATCTCTGTGTATGTGTTTTTGTATGTCTTCTATAACTGTTTTTGCAGCTTTTGGACTTAATATTACTTTGCCATTTGCCAGGACTAAATTGTTCGGAGATATTTCACCTGTTACCTGACAAACTTCTTCATTTGGTACGTATTTTTTAATAATAATTTGATCGTCATCTATGAAAACTTCCATTAGATCCTTTATATTGATTCCAAAGGATTTTCTGAGTTCTATTGGTAGAACAATCCGTCCCAATTCATCAACTTTTCGCACAATGCCAGTTGCCTTCATAATATTATCTCCTTTTGTTAATATAATTTATTGGTTTGTTTTCAAATTATTTATCACTTGTATCGTTAAATTAAGCTCTTGCATTAGTTGTTTATTCTATATATTTACGTTTAAAACATTTTTAATTTTTGTTAGATATTGAGATCTCATAATGATGAAATAGGTTACTTGGATGGCGAAAAAGACGCATAGGACAAACAAGGATTCTTTTATAAGTGAATAGCTAAACATGTTTTGCATGGCAATAAGGGCTACGAAGCCATGGAGACTGGCAACGAATAACGGGATAAAAAATAGGACCCCTAATTTAATCGTAATGATGGTTGATAACTCTTTTTCCGTAAGCCCCAACTTTGCGATCATTTCATATTCGCGTTTGTCTCCCTCCATATCGGTATAAAGCCGGAAATAAAGAAGACTTGCGGAAGATATGAAAAAGACTGCTCCTATAAAAAAGCCAATAAACAAGACAATATCAATACCTTGCTGAGCAATTTTCGCCGATTCAAGGAGCATGGTTCGAATACCAACTATGGTTCCAATCGATGAGAAGGTTATGGTAAGAACAACAGTTACCATAAATAACATTTGGGCGTTATCGCGCAGACGATAAATTAAGTTTGAAAGAACGATGATATTTACTTTATGTCGATATATTTTCTTTTGTTTTCTAATGCTGTGAAGGAAATAGACACTAAGCTGGGTGTAAAAGAAATAGGTTCCAAGAATGACAATGATGGTTACTGGAATCATAGCAAAGAAAACGAGAGCCTCCTGTACGAGTAACGCAGCAGCATAGCCTCCGCCCAGAAGGAAAACAGAAAAAATGGAAAGGGCAGGAGACGCTTTAGGTGCACGTTTCGGTTTTGCGCTTCCTGTGAAGAGATCAATTAATTGACTGCATCGGACAAAGGAAGTCGTAAAGATTGAAATAATTAGAAACAGCACACTAAAAGAAACGGAAGTTAGGAGAAGAGCTTGCCAGGGCCAATAAAACGGAAGCTCATTGGACATTCCTAACACATATTCGCTAATTAAAAGCAGAAGTTTCGCAAACAGTAACCCAATAGCTATACCGGAAATTGTGGCTGCAAATCCCATAAGCATATTTTCTAAAAAAATCAGGTTTCGCAATTGTTTATCCGACATTCCATTGATCGCTAAAATTCCAAATTCTTTTTTTCGTGATTTCAAAAATGAACTCATAGAATAAAGTACAAAAAGAAGAGAAAAAACATAAATAATCGCTTCTGCGAAATGCATACCAACAGAGACATATCCGCCAATTTTCTCTGTGGTGAAAGCTGGATGGAAAGCAAAAAGAGCGTAGATAAAGAAAACAGAAACCGAGAATACACTGCTTAAAAAATAGGCTAAATAAATTTGTCTGTTTCTCACGACGTTAATGAAAGCTAGTTTTCGGAATGTCATGATATCCTCCTTCCTGGTAAGTTAATGTTTGGTGCAATAGTTATCCCGCATTAACGGGCAATCCCACTTCAAGACTTTGAGTGGACAAAAATGTCAACTGCCCTTAAAAGCCCGATGATCAGAACTCCTAAAGACTCCACGTCCTGTGGAAGCGTCTGAGTGACCCGCATCCTCCCAAAAGCTGCCGCTTTTGGTCGTGCGATGAATATGCTGACGAAGCTTTCCTTGTCCTGCGGGCCTCAACTAACCATCAGTGGGGGATGGAAGTTTCACTCTATGCTTCATGTTTCCGAAAGAGCCCATAGCCGATTACCATCATGAACACGAAGGCCACCAATGAGAGGGTGAGAGAGTAAGAGATGGTAAGATTTCTCATCCCCCCTGAATTTGGGATTAAAGTCAGTGAGGGGAGAGACCAGAAATAATATTTTCCATAGGCGCTGTTTGTAATAACAACACTTGTAATCGATGCTGCTAAACTGATGCCAACGGGTACTCCAATATTAGGGAACCTTATGCTTAGAATCATCTGCAGGGCCAAGATAGGCAGGCAAGTTACCCAGCAAATGAGTGTATTAACGGCCATCGTACCGTAGGGGATGTTCCCTACACCCACAATGATCGCAGCTCCAATCGTTCCGACATAAAGAATGAACATAGAAAGACCGACGAATCCTATATGTATAATTGTTTTAGCGATATAAATGGATTTTAAATGCATAGGCAAAGTAAATAGATATTTCCAATTGTTTTCTGAGTGTTCAATTCTAGCAAGCCAAACGGCCATAACCGCAATCGATAACGGTAGAAGCAGGAGTCCGTAAAATGTTACGATTTGCCCTAATAGTTTTTCCCAGGGAACCGCATTTCCTTGAAGAAATACATCCTGATAACGGACAAAATTGTAGGCCCCAAATGTCACCATTAATAGAGGCGCTGCACACATCAATAGCCAAACATAGGAGCGCTTTAACTTCATTAACTCCATCATTAATACATTTCCAAACGTCATGCTGCATTCACCTTCATTTCTGTTTCATATATTTATTACATATCTCGTTGGGAAAATTCCCGATACCCTATAATTAAACATAAAAGACCCACCACCATGGACTGTCCCATATACCATGTAATATTAATTTCTTCATTCAACCGGATCGGAAGCACCAAATAAGGATAAACCCAAGGCAGCCATCGTGTTAGGGCTGATTGCAATAGAAATATGGCAGCTACCGTACCACAGATGGCGACGGCTAAAGGAATGCCAGGATTATGGAATTTGATACTGAGCCAAAATTGAATGGATAGCACAGCAAAAGCGCCAATCATCGCAGCACTGAGCGTTTGAATAAGCTGACTATACGGTATTTCGCCAGGTAATTGGAGTATAGTTGCACTGCCCAGCATGCCAATGCCAAGCAAAATAGAGCTTACAAGTAAGAAAAAGATGACCAAAATGATTTTTGCAAAGTACACATCTCCTCGTTTGATTGGAAGGGCGAGGAGGTACTTCCAGTTGTTATCTGTATTTTCATTCATTATAAGCATGCTAGATAGAACGGCTGCTAGGATTGGGAGTATGAGAACTGCCCAGATTATCGCATGCTGTTCAATAAAAATGGTCCAAGGTACATCTCCTTCTTTAACTACACTCGTATAGCGAATTCGAAAATTGGCATACTGTAACAGCAAAATAAGGATTGGAGCTAAAACGACCGGAAAAACAATCCAATTGTTGCGAAGCTTTCCCCATTCAGCTGAAAGAACCTTATGAAACATCTAGATGGCCCCCTCTTTTCCTGTTAAATCCAAGAAGATTTCCTCAAGGGTTTGTACAGTCTCTACCAAATGAGAGACTTCAAATCCATTGCTGACAAGCTTTCTGTTGATGGCTGATACCGATTCACTTGGCTGTTCTACCAGCAGCATATCCTCTTCAATCCTGGCTTGAACCTTTTGCTGTAGCAGCAGCTCTTTTGCGTCCATTAAATTATTGACTTTGATTTCAATGCGGGGTTTTTGATCTCCCTTCAACTCTTCCAGCGTGCCATGAAACTTTAGTTTGCCTGATTGAATGATACCTACGTGAGAAGCGATCATTTCGATTTCAGCAAGGTTGTGACTGGAAATTAACACGGTTATACCAAAGTCTTTGGGCATCCGTTTAATTAACTGGCGAATTTCGTGAATGCCACTTGGGTCAAGACCGTTTGTAGGTTCATCTAATATTAATAGCTCAGGAGAACCTAGTAGAGCGAGGGCTATTCCTAGTCTTTGCTTCATTCCTAGAGAATACTGTTTCACTGGTTTATTGGAAACTTCAGATAACCGGACAATTTCCAGCACCTCTTCGATTCGCGCATTCGAAACTCCTAATATTTTACTTGAGAGTTTTAAATTCTCGAACCCGGTTAAATTTCGATAGTAGGAAGGAGCTTCGACAAGAGCACCTACTTTTCGAAGATTATCAATACGGTTTTCATTAAATGTTTTGCCAAATAGCTTTACTTCACCTTTTGTTGGTTTCATTAGTCCGAGGAGCATTCGGATGGAAGTGGTTTTACCTGCTCCGTTTGGCCCAAGAAATCCAAAAATTTGACCGCGTTTAATTTCTAAATTTACATGGTCAACTGAAAACTGATCTCCAAATTTTTTTGTTAAGTTCTTTGTAGATACTAATACTTCTCCTGCATCCTTATTCATTATTATCCCTGCCTTTATTATTGCCAAAGAACCCGTTAAGGCTTTTACACATGGCGTCTTTGAGCAAATTATCTATAACTTTAATATAATGGGAAGGCTATTTGACTACCATTGATTAACCTTTCATTACCTTACGATGTTGTAAGATAAAGTTGGGGAATTTGTCTAAGCTTTTAACTACGTATTTAAATTATGGAAGGATATGCTAAAATAAGCTGTTAGATGTAAGAGACACTTAACGCTCTACATATGGAAAATTTCGTTGAAGGAGTGAAAATCTATGTTTCGTATCTTAATTGTAGAAGACGATGAGAAGCTCGTATCTCTCCTTGAAAACTATATTCAGAGATATGATTTTGAAACATGCACCGTTCAAAAATTTGAGTGTGTGGTTGAAGAGTTTAAAGCCTTTTCTCCACATATTGTTTTATTGGATATTAATTTACCAAAATACGATGGGTATTACTGGTGCAGACAAATTCGTCAGTTTTCCACTTGTCCTATTTTATTTATTTCTGCTCGTGACGAAAAGATGGAACAGGTCATGGCCATGGAAAACGGTGGGGACGATTTTATTACAAAGCCTTTTGAATATGAGATCGTTCTTGCAAAAATAAGAAGTCAGTTACGGCGGTCCTATGGTGATTACGCAACGAATCAATCTAGCAGAACGATAACCCTTGAGGGACTTTCTCTTGATGTGGATCGAATGGTTTTAAGTTTCGGCTCCAATAAAGTCGAGTTAAGTCATACGGAAACAAGAGTGCTGAGTGAATTTTTAAGCAAGCCTGAATCTGTTATTAGTCGTGACCGATTACTTGAGAAAATTTGGGATGAGGAAGCATTTGTGGACGATAATACACTAAACGTTAATATAAATCGTGTGCGAAAGAAGCTTCAAAACCTCCACATTCATAACGCCATTTTGACCGTGAGAGGCAAAGGATATCGTCTCATTCCCAACTGGGAGAAGGGAGAATGAAGTTATTTTTCCGGGATCACGTTTCTTTTTGCTGTTTGTATGTCGGACAATTATTGCTTATAATGATGATTTTTTGGCTTGATGGATATCGCCATGCACCTACAGCTTTGTATGCATCCATTTTAAGTCTTATTCTCTTTGTTTGTTACCTAGTGGTTCGATACTTACGAAACCAAACATTTTACAAAAGGCTCTCAACACCTTTAAAATCATTGGATGATTTGAGTATGGAACGTCAATCTTCTCCTCTTACTCAATATTTAGACAGGTTTCAAGATGAACTGCGTCAATACTATCTACAGGAATTGGATAGTTACAAGATCAAATTTGATCGGCATATACAGTTCCTAAATCAATGGATCCATCAAATGAAAACGCCTCTTTCCGTTATGCACCTTATGGCACAAGAAAGAGATGATGAATTTTCTTCATCTCTTAACGATGAGATTGAACGCCTGAAAAATGGATTGGACATCGTATTATGTACGTCTCGGCTTGATTCCTTTGAGCGAGACTTTTATGTGGAATCTCTTAGCCTCTATTCTTTGGTTCGAAAAACAACCTCTGCACTGAAACGATTATTCATACGGAATCATATCTATCCAGAAATTTCGATCGATTCAAAACTTCACATCCACTCAGATGAAAAATGGATTTCTTTTGTTTTTACGCAACTCATCACTAATGCTATTAAATACACGGTAGATGACGGGCAGAAAATTCATTTTGAGGCAAAACAATTGAAAGACGAAGTTCTTCTTACTGTACGTGATTATGGAATTGGGATTCCAAAAAGTGACTTACCTCGTGTTTTTGAGCCTTACTTTACTGGTGAGAACGGACGCTCGTTTCAAGAGTCTACAGGAATGGGGCTTTTTCTTGTTAAACAAATTCTTGATGAATTAGGACACCGTATCGAAATAGAATCTGAACTCAATCAAGGCACAATCGTTCGAATCTATTTTAAAAGGAAAGGATAACTTTGAACTTCGATAACTGTCTAGCTCCACAAGGAACGCTACGGCAGCTTAATCATCGCACGACTAAAAGCGTTAGCTTTTAGGAGGAGCGCCTACCCCCTCGAGGTCACAAGCTTGTCCTGTTGCGGCTCCTAGGGACTCCTCGAGGTCATAAGCGGTTTCCTTTCAGAAGGAAGAACACCTTCTTACTGGAACCATCTTATGCCTGAGGCCCGCAGGACAAGGAAAGCTTCGTCAGCATATTCATCACACGATCAAAAGCGGCAGCTTTTGGGAGGATGCGGGTCATGCAGACGTTGCCACAGGACGTGGCGTTCTTAGTCTGCGTTCATTCGTGGGCAAGGCGCTTGCGCTCTCCTTAAATGGTAGTGAATTACAAGTTTGTAAGCGAATTGTAAGGTTAATCAATTTATCCTTCCTTGTACTAGCGCTATACTATCCTTACTTAGGAGGGAGTTAGATGAAAATATTAGAGGTTGAAGGATTGGGTAAAATTTACAAGGGGAAGGTTTCTCATTGCGCTCTAGATCGAATTAGCTTTTCAATCGATAAAGGGGAATTTGTTGGAATTATGGGCCCCTCTGGCAGTGGAAAGACGACTTTGCTTAATTTACTAGCGACGATTGATACACCATCTCATGGTATAATTCTAATAAATGGTAAAAATCCCCATGCTATGAATCGTAAAGAGAAAGCGCTTTTTCGAAGGAATGAACTTGGTTTTGTATTCCAGCAATTTAACCTTCTTGATACGCTGACAGTGGAAGAAAATATAGTCTTACCGTTGGCTTTAAATGGGGTGAAAACTCATGAAATGGACAAAGAAGTTGCACGCATTTCTCGACAATTTGGTATCGAATCTCTCCTAAACAAGCGAATCTATGAGATTTCAGGCGGACAAATGCAGCGAACAGCAATCGCTCGAGCTATTATTCATAAACCCTCTTTAATTCTAGCCGATGAACCAACCGGAAATCTTGATTCAAAATCATCTAAAGCCGTCATGGAAACTCTTACTGAGATTAATCGCAGTGAAAAGGCAACCACTCTCATGGTAACGCATGATCCAGTAGTAGCAAGCTATTGCAAACGAGTGATTTTTATCAAAGACGGCAAGCTTTATAATGAGATTTATCGAGGAGATAACCGTCCAGTCTTTTTTCAAAAAATCGTTGATGTTCTAGGCCATTTAGGTGGGGATATCCATAGTCTGACAATACGTAATGGATAATTACTTTGTTTATTTTACATATCTTAACACCTTAAAAAGCCGAAAGTTCAAAAAAACTTTCGGCTTTTATGTTTACAATCTATTTATTTTTGCTTGTTTTCCATTCCAAGTTTTTCATTAAGTAATAAAAAGTCAATATAAAGGGGATAAATGTAATTTATTTCAGTTTAAAGACACCTCTTTATCCAAATAAAGGTATTTGTGAGGAAGTAATCAGGTACAACGACCTTCCCTAAATACATTTTTATCCTTTTTTAGTGTAATTGTTATTATTTTACATAAAATTACTATTCTTTCCAAAAAGATATGTATATAATTCCAATTGTTAGGCGCCATGGTTGCTAAAACAAATTATGAGGAGGAATTTTAAAATGGAAGATTTGAAAAATGTAGTTGTAACTTTATCTGATGAGGAATTACAAGAGGCTTCAGGTGCAGCTGGCTGCGGATGGACTTGTACAATCACTGATGACTGCCCTAATAGCGTTTTCGTTTGCTGCTAATAACTATAAGTTAAATTGATTAAGGCAAGGGGGAATATTCCCCTTGTCTTAATTGTTTGATAGAAGATTTTTCATAGTCAATTGCGTGTCATACAAAACTGTTTTGTTCAGGGGGAAATATTATGTCGCATCAATTAGCTTCGACAGATAACGCTTTCCAGGCTTGGAACCGTGGACTTTACTTACACGAACGCTTATTGGGAAAAATAGTGGAAGTTGAGGAAGCTCAGGCGGACGACTGGTTTAAGAAAACGGGATTACCTCATGATCAAAGAAAGCGTCGTCTAGCCGAAGATGGCTTAACACCTGGCGATTTTGAATCTATCTTAGCTGGGAAGGATAATCCAATTGCGAAGGAGAAAGTTGACTGGATACAAACCATGACTGAAATCTTTAATGGACCTCATCTTTTGCAAAAAGATATTGAATTTGAAAATGAAGACGTACATAACAAGGAATTTTTACCGTTTGTTCAGCCCTTTTTAAAGTTTATTAGCCTTGAAATTTCAATTACATACAAAGCGTGGAAAAAGCAATTTGAGGACGTGCCTTTCGCAGAAGCTGTTATACAAAACAGTTTGTTAAAGGCTGCTGGTGAAAGTTTGTTAACCCTTTCCATGCGTGTTCTTATTTACGAATTAAATCTTAAGCGTATTAAGGGATGTTTGATTGGAGAAACACCGGAAGATCGATTTGTTGATTTTATTAAACGGTATACTTCAGATGAAAAGGATATTTATACCTTATTAAACAAATACCCTGTTCTTGCGAGACTAATGGTAGAGACCTCATGCCGATGGAAGGTAGCTTTATGTGAATCTATTGAACGCTTACTTAAAGATCTTCCTAAAATTATGGACGAGTTTAATGGGGATTTTTCAAAGTTACATCATATTCAAACTGGTAGTGGGGATTTGCATAGAGATGGTCGAAGTGTCCTGATTATGATGTTTGCTTCAGGTGAACGTCTGGTATATAAGCCTCGTTCGATGTCCATAGATGTTCATTTTAATCAATTATTGAAATGGCTGAATGAAAAAGGGAATACGCCAACACTTCATCCTGTTAAAGTTATTGATTGTGGCGCTTATGGCTGGCAAGAATATGCATGCCATGAAGAATGTAAAAATAGAAGTCAGATTGGACATTTTTACAAACGTTTAGGTGGTTATATAGCTATCTTTCATATGCTTCATGCTACTGATATTCATATGGAAAATATGGTGGCTTCAGGGGAGCATCCTCAATTTATAGATCTTGAATCTCTCTTTCAAAATTTTAATCCTATTGATGCAAGGGATTTAACTGCCTTACAAAAAACATCGGAAGAGCTGACGCAGTCAGTTCTTAGAACAGGTATTTTACCAGCTTCGCTATTCAAATCAGGTTCTTTCCGATCCATTGAAGTAAGTGGGATTGGAGGACATGCAGGCCAGAAACTTCCAAGACCGATTTACAAGTTTGCGAATAAAAAGACAGATGAAATGAGGATGTCTAAAGTTGTTGGGTATCACAAAGGTGCAAATAATCGTCCTTCATTGCCAGGTGAAGAAATTCTCCCGGAAAATTATCTCGAGGAAATAGTAGAAGGCTTTGAAAATGTCTATCTATTACTTGAGAAATATAAAGAAGAATTGGTAGCTGAGACCGGTCCCATTATGGCCTTCCAGGAGGATCATGTACGCTCAATCCTTCGTAATACTCAATCATATTCCACTATGCTGGAGGCCTCCCTTCATCCTGATAACTTGAAAAATGGCTTAGACCGCGTACAACTTTTCGATTACCTTTGGCGGATTATTGACCTTAATGAAAAGCTTGGGAATACCATCCCATCTGAAACGAAAGACTTATTATCTGCCGATATTCCATACTTTTCTTCTAAAGTAAGTTCTACATCTGTCTGGGATAGCCGTGGGAAAGAAACAGTACGGTTTTACGATCGTTCAGCACTCGAGCATACGTTAGCTCGCATTAAAGCCTTCAGCACAGAAGACTGTCAAAAACAAATTAGGTATATTCGAACATCCATGGCTACCATGCTAAAGCGTTGGGATTTCAAAGAATACCGCAGTGATGTGGCACATCAAGTTCCAGACTCCCTTGCAACAAAGGAAGATTTTTTGCAGCAAGCAAAAACGATTGGTGACAAGTTAATGAAGACGGCTTTCTGGGGTGACGGCAAAGAAGATGTTAGTTGGATTGGAGTAGGTGCTTCGCTTAATAATCGCTGGTTATTTACACCTCTGGATGCAACGATGTATGACGGAGTTTTAGGTGTGGCACTCTTCTATGCTTATCTGTCTGAGGTTTCTGGAGAAGAACGATACCAGCATGTAGCTCGTGCAGCTGTGAAATCAGCTTATGATTTCTTAGACCGGTATGATGGACTAGGCTCTCTTTCCGCATTCCATGGTTATGCTTCTGTAGCTTATGTCTTAAGCCATTTGGGTGTCCTGTGGAAAGACCAATCATATCTAGATGAAGCTATTAATTATCTGCTTAAATGTGAGAAATGGATCCATAAGGATGAGATGTTTGATTTAATTGGAGGCGTTTCTGGCACACTTTTAGTTGCCTTGAGACTTTATAAACTAACAGGATTAGAGAAAGCTCGATCCATTGCTGTAGAATGTGGTGATCATCTGATTCATCATGCCAGCAAAAGAGCACAAGGCTATGGATGGGTTTCTTCCATGGATGGGGAAACTGCTTTAGTAGGATTATCCCATGGTGCAGCTGGAATTGGATGGGCATTAGCAGAACTTTTTTCTTTTACAGATGATGAACGGTACCTTGAATACAGTAAGCAGGCTATCATGTACGAACGAAGTCGTTTTATTGAAAAAGAAGGAAACTGGGCTGATTTGCGTTATCGCGATGAACGCAAACGTCTTGGCATTACAACGCCGGTTCAATGGTGCCACGGGGCAGCAGGAATTGCTCTCGGGCGGCTAATGACATTAAAGCATTGGAAGGATAGTTCTATGATGGAGGAAATTGAGATTGCTATCAATACAACAATCAGAGAAGGGTTTGGGGGGAGTCACTGTCAGTGTCATGGTGATTTCGGAAACTTAGAAGTCCTGCTTCTAGCTTCAGATATCCTAGATGATTCATCCTTAAAAGCTAAAGCGCTCCAAATTGCATCTTCAATTATTGAAGAATCTCAGAGTGAAGGATGGTTTTGCGGGATACCCCAAAATGAAGAGACACCAGGTTTAATGCTTGGACTAGCTGGTGTTGGATTTGGATTGTTACGACTTGCTGATCCGCAATTGGTACCTCCTATTGTTGTGTTAGGTGGACCAATGGAATGACCACTACTCGTATTCGTGTTCCATTTGTTGAACAAATGGAACAATCAGAATGTGGGCTATGCTGTTTGGCAATGATTCTTTCTTATTACAAGAGTGAGTACACCCTTTGGGAATTGCGCAATAACTGGGGGGGCGGACGGGAAGGAATTAATCTCCTTATTCTCAAGAAAATTGCTGAATCACTTAATCTCAGAGCCATAGCTCAAAAGGTTCCGCTTCAAAGCTTAAATGAGATTCAATTTCCTGCCATTGCACATTGGCAGGGTAATCATTTTGTTGTGATTGAAAAGGTACGAAGAAATAAAGTATATATTTTAGATCCTGCTATTGGCCGCAGGGTTATTCTTTTTGAAGAATTGAATGAAATTAATTCCTTAGTTTGTTTATCATTAAAACCTGCACCCGAGCTCAAAATTCGAAAGGTAAAGAAGGTGTGGAGGGAATACCTTCGTTTTTTATTACAGGAGCCTCGCCTTGTCATAGCCATAATCACTTTTTCATTGTTTGTTCAGCTCATGGCTGTGGCTACGCCCATGTTTGTTCAGTTTATAGTTGATAACGTTATTGTTAAGGAAAATATGACCTATATAGACTTTCTTTTTATTCCGATCGTTTTAATTGTGATTATCCAGTTTGTTTTTTCATTACTACGAACAAGGACCTTGGTTCATCTTCAAAATCGGTTGGATTGGAATTTAATGACAGAATTTTTCACTCGATTACTGAAACTCCCGTACCATTTCTTTCAAATGCGAACCAGTGGAGACTTAATT
Organism: Bacillus sp. J33; assembly: GCF_000518885.1. Lineage (GTDB taxonomy): Bacteria > Bacillota > Bacilli > Bacillales > Cytobacillaceae > Cytobacillus. The sequence goes on from NZ_JAEL01000118.1 coordinate 12,614, forward strand.
TTAAGAGCGAATAGCAACATGATTATACGGGAAATTTTGTCTACGAGAACGGTAACAATGTTGTTGGATGGAGGATTGGTTCTTAGTTTCTTGGCTTATATGTTGTATAGTTCAGCCTATTTGTCCATCTATGTCATCGCAATTGCAGCTCTTCAAATTGTATTAACTGTGTTTAGTAATCGCTATATTGGCCGATTATCCCAAGAGGAGATTTTACGTCAAACGAAGGCTTCAAGCTATTTGGCAGAAGTTTTGCGCGGCATTTTGGTCGTTAAAGGAGAAGGGGTAGAGTCTAGCGTTTATAAACAGTGGTCCGGGTTATTTGGGGAACAAATTAAATCTGCTCAAAAAAGGGGCTTTTTCTCTTCCTATATTGAGAGTTCTATGCAAACGTTACGTATTGCAGCGCCTTTGATTATTTTACTAATAGGAACAAAGCTGGTAATGGATGGCGCAATGAGTTTAGGGGCCATGCTTGCTTTTTATACGCTGGCCATTAGCTTTTTTACACCTTTGGCCTCTTTGGTTACTACTACAAATCAAATGGTCTTGATGGGCACTTACTTCCGTCGAATACTAGATATTTTAGAAGCCGAACCAGAACAGGATGATGAAAAGGTTATAGAACCACCGTCCCTTAGAGGGGAAATTAAACTGGATAATGTTAGTTTTCGTTATAACCGATATGGACCTTTTGTTATAAAGGAGGTTTCTGCTGCAATTTCACCTGGTGAATTTGTAGCAATTGTCGGAACAACGGGATCAGGAAAAAGCACGTTAGCATCATTACTCATGGGACTTTATCAGCCTACAGAGGGGCAAGTATTATTTGATGGTTGTGATATCAGTAAACTCGATAAACCACGTTTTCGTCATCAAATTGGTTTGGTCACTCAGCAGGTACATTTGTTTAACTCATCCATTTTTCAAAATATTTCATTTCATAACTCGGCTATTACTCAAGATGAAGTTATTAGAGCTTCGAAGCTGGCAGAAATTCATGATGATGTTATGAAACTGCCAATGAATTATCAAACTATACTTTCTGAAGAAGGAAATAACCTTTCTGGGGGACAGCGACAGCGTATTGCTTTAGCTAGAGCACTTGCCCATCGTCCATCCATTTTGCTTTTAGATGAAGCAAGCAGTGCACTAGATACGGTCACTGAAGAACGTATTCACAAAAACTTAGAAGGTTTAGAATGCACACGTATTGTAATTGCCCATCGGTTAAGCACAATTAAAAACGCAGATAGGATTCTCGTTGTAGATGAAGGGAAGATTGTTGAAGCTGGCACACACACTGAGTTACTTTCATCAGGCGTTGTGTATCAAGAATTACTTCAAAAACAATTTGAGAAGAAGACTATGGAGGTTGTCACATGAAAAAAATTTTTTTAATTGCTGGAATCAGTCTTGTTGTTCTTATCCTTGGGGCCGGAATTTGGGCTTATAATAATCCTCAAGCAGCAATTGAAGTTGTTTTTGATATGGGCGGTATTGAAGAAGGGGAAGATATGCCACTGGTAAGCGGGAGTGAAGTCGATGGTGGAACTGCTTCTTTAGATGAGTATCAAGGAAAAAAGTTTGTAGTGATGGTTGGTCGTGTAGACTGTGATGTATGTAAAGAATCTTATCAAACCCTTGAAAAATTAGATGAGGACTTCTCTGAGACATCGTTTGTGATGATTGGAGAAGGTGATCAAACGGAATATGCTAAAGTTAAGAAGAATCATAACTTTACTTTCCCAATTATTTCTGCGAACGAAGACATCAAAAAAGAAATGAATTTCAAGACGTTCCCCGTTTTTTATCTAATTGATGAACAGGGGAAAGTTGCTCAAAGACTAAACGGTTATGATGAAAAACAGCTCGAGGATCTTTTAGGAGATGCTTTATGACGCTAAAAAGAAGTGTAAGGGCAGCTTTGCTGCAAGTTATATCAATCATTGGTTTATTGGTTTGTATGAATCTTTTGTTAGCACATTTGTCTGGCAATTTTTTCTGTCCCATTGGAGATTGTGTGAAAGTGAATAATAGTCAGTACGCAAGTCTAGCCGGGATTCCATTACCGATTTTAGGATTAGTTTTCTACACGATTTTATTTATTTCAACTTTTTTCATAGGGTCCACCTCCCTTATTCCTAAAATGGTTTCGATAGTAGGATTACTCTTTTCTATCTATCTAACATATCTTGAGGTTTTCGTTATTCAGGCAGTTTGTTTTTGGTGTATTGTCTCTTTTATATTAGTTATTATTGCTACTTTCATTGTATTTAGCAAAAATCCTTGCCAGGGTGTTTTGGCCGATCCCCTCGAAAAGTTGGAATAAGCACTGTATTTCCTGAATCACCTAAATTTCAGGGGAGTGATTAATCACCCGAAAGCATCTTTCAAAAAGTACCCTTATTCAAGGATGCTTTTAACCGTGCATTTTGTCAGTTAAGCTATATAAGGAAGGGAATATGAATGTAATCAAATTTATGAAATTACAAATATACCCAAATTCTGATTATATAGAAAGCTATCAGAAGTGAAAAATCAGCCCTACCTCTTAGGATCGCACCTATAAACTTTACTCATTATTTTGGAAGGTTTAGTGATTTAGATGGCAACATAAATAATTCTTTTGAATTGAAGTTTATAAGTGATGAATCACCTGAAATCATTACAAAATAGCTGTTCGACCTGTTAAGCATAAAATCTCATTCAAGGAAAAGTACATTGTTAAAGTATTTAAACTAAAGAACGGAAATGAAGCAGCATATATGGAGTTTAGAGGTTTTTGTGCATTGGTCTTTGAAAGAGATAATTGGCAATACATGCTTGGTATTGATAAAAGGGTTTCTGATAAGGTTCTCCTGGAGTATTTGTTGAAATAGCTAATTCAATTGATTATCCAAACGAAAAGAAAAATCCATTACAATAACAGTATTGCTTATTAAGTTAACGGGTTGCTTATGTTCAAGCTTAGCTGCCGAACCAGGCGGCTTTTTGTGCGACGGGCAGTCGCATAGAGTGTTGGCTGAGCTAACGCTCTTCTTTTCTTTATCCGACAGAGACGTCATTTCGATGAAACGACTGA
>NZ_JAEL01000119.1 GCF_000518885.1 Bacillus sp. J33
TTCAGGCTGTCGACAAAGTCGACAGCCGTTTTTTATCATTATTACCCAATCAATATATGGGGTTCTATCTTAATCCACACACCTAAATATGCCGTTAAAAAAGATAAAAAGCCCCTTTTTCTTTAAATAGCTGTTTGAAAAAGGGGTTTGTCTACACTCTGAAAGCCGATTTTATTAATCGGCTTTAAAATGTTTCCACTAAGTTAATATAAATCTGTTTTGCTGCTGCAGGCTTTTTTCTGTTTTCTTTTAGGGAAGATTCAATTGCTTCTCTTGTATCTACCGGAAAATCAATATGGCCGCAAGACGTGCATTTCTGAAATCCTGTACATGAAACATTAACCTCAATTCCATCTTCCGTTTGGAAAACTGCTGGTCCTCCAAATTCTTCAAAACGATGGTGACAGTGACTATGCTCTTGCATGATCGCTTCCCTCCACAGAAAAATAGATTGCTTTCCTATATTATAAATCAAATATTCTGAACTTTAAAGTGGTACAATCATAACATTTTATGCCATTAGCCAGTTGAGCAAAGAATAAATATTTCTATTTAAGGCAAATTACTATTATTTAATTCAGGAGGTTTTCTACATGAATATTGGAAGAGCCAAAGAAATTTCTGAGTCTGCAGAAATGGTTGGTGTTACCTATAACGGCAATCCCGTTATCATTCAGCATGTGGATGAGCAAACAAAGACTGCCCGAATTTATACGAAAGCAGATCCGGAAAATGAAATGGATGTTCCTGTGAACAGCTTGATTGAAGAATAATGATCAAAAGACTTCCTCCTTTTGGATGGAAGCCTTTTTCTTTTTGTAAAACACTTTTAGTAAAGTTTGCAGCTTCTAAAGGCTGACTTAGGTTTGAAAAATTAAATTTATTTAAAATTATTTTTAAAAAGTGTTGACTATTAACAGTTTACTGTAGTAAAGTTTAGAGAAAATTCAATATTAGATTTCTTATCCAGAGAGGTCGAGGGTAAGGCCCGATGACGCCTCAGCAACCATCAGTCGCAAATTGATTGAAAAGGTGCTAATTCCTGCAAGTTTTTTTGAAACTTGAAAGATAAGAAGAATGGCTAAAAACATTTAAAAGTCTTCTTCTTATAGAAGGCTTTTTTATTTTATATAAGGAGTGTTAACACAAATGTATAAACTTGATACCAAATTAGCCCAAATCGGAAACAGAAGCGAAACAGCAACAGGTGCAGTAAATCCGCCTGTTTATTTTTCTACAGCCTACCGCCATGAAGGCATTGGCCAATCTACAGGCTTTGATTACAGCCGTACAGGCAATCCTACCCGGCAGCTGCTTGAAAAGGCAATTGCCGACCTTGAAGAGGGTGATCAAGGCTATGCCTGCAGCTCTGGAATGGCTGCTATCCTCACGATACTATCTCTTTTTAAATCAGGAGATGAGTGGATTGTATCAAAGGATTTATACGGCGGTACATATCGTCTGCTGGAGCAGGGCTTCAAAAAGTGGGGACTGCAAAGCAAATATGTCAATACAAGCAATCTGCAGGATGTTGAAAACTTAATTACTGAAAATACAAAGGCTATTTTTCTGGAGACACCTACAAATCCGCTCATGGAACAAACAGATATTCTGAAAACAGCTGAGCTTGCTAAGCGGCATAATATTCTCCTGATCGTTGACAACACGTTTTACACTCCCCTCCTTCAGCAGCCGCTAAAACTTGGAGCAGATATTGTAATCCATAGTGCTACGAAATATCTTGGCGGGCATAATGACGTTCTTGCGGGGCTGATTGTTGCAAAAGGAAAAGAATTATGTGACTCACTGGCAATGAACCATAATGCTGCCGGTGCAGTACTAAGCCCGTTTGATTCCTGGCTATTAATCAGAGGGTTGAAGACCCTTTCCCTGCGCATGGAGCGTCATGAGAAAAATGCGAAGGAATTAGCTGAGTTTTTAACCAGCCATGATGCAGTAACAGATGTTTTGTATCCTGGGAATGGAGGAATGATTTCCTTCCGGATCAAGGAAGAGTCCTGGGTGAACCCTTTTCTTCAAAGCCTCTCCCTTATTTCCTTTGCTGAAAGCCTGGGTGGTGTCGAGAGTTTCATTACGTATCCTGCAACTCAGACACATGCTGATATTCCAGAAGAAGTTCGCATTGAGACGGGTGTTTGCAACAGGCTTCTTCGATTCTCTGTCGGCATCGAGAATGCTGAAGATTTAAAGGCTGACCTGGAGCATGCTTTTGCAAGTGTATTAAAGGAGGCTGTAAGATGAGTAAAAAATATACATTTCAAACGAAATTGCTTCACAATAATCATAAATATGATCCTGAAACAGGAGCTGTCAGTGTACCGATTCAGCATGCCTCCACTTTTCATCAAAAGGATATTGATGCGTTTGGAAAATATGATTACAGCCGCAGCCTGAATCCAACACGGGAAGCATTGGAAGAAGTTATCGCCGAACTTGAAGAAGGAACGAGAGGTTTTGCGTTCTCTTCAGGTATGGCTGCCATATCTACGGCTTTTCTTCTTTTATCCAAAGATGACCATGTTGTCATCACTGAGGATGTATATGGCGGCACCTTCAGGATGGTTACAGAGGTGCTGACACGATTCGGCATTGAGCACACTTTTGTTGACATGACGAATCTTGATAAGGTAAAGGAAGCAATTCGTCCAAACACTAAGTTGTTTTATGTGGAGACGCCTTCCAACCCATTGTTAAAGGTGACGGATATTCAGGCCATTAGCTCAATTGCTAAAAAGCATGGTGCATTCACTTTTGTTGATAATACATTCCTTACCCCTGCCCTTCAAAAACCGCTTGCGTTAGGCGCAGACATAGTCCTGCATAGCGCGACCAAGTTTTTATCCGGGCACAGTGATGTCGTGGCTGGTCTTGCAGTAGTGAAAGATCCTGATTTGGCTGCAAGATTAGCGTTTCTTCAGAATTCCTTTGGGGCTGTTTTAGGTGTACAGGATGCCTGGCTTGTGCTTAGAGGCATAAAAACCCTTCATGTCAGGCTTGAGCAATCAGTAAAATCGGCTGAGAAAATTGCTGCTTTTCTAAAGGCACATCCTTCAATCATGAAGGTGCATTATCCTGGCCTTGAGGATCATCCGGGCTATGAACTGCAGAAAAAGCAGGCAGTAAACGGAGGAGCTGTCCTATCTTTTGAGCTTGAAGATGAGCAAACAATGAGAACCTTTGTAGAAAAGGTACAACTCCCTGTCTTTGCTGTAAGCCTTGGTGCTGTCGAGTCCATCCTCTCCTACCCTGCCAAAATGTCGCATGCAGCTATGCCCGCATCTGAAAGGGAACAGCGAGGAATTACGGACAGTCTTCTCCGCCTTTCTGTTGGACTGGAGAATGCCGATGATATTATTGAAGATTTCAAGGCAGCTTTAACTGCTGCCGAACAAATAAAACAAAAGACTTTACAGCGGGGGTGAGCATTTGGATTTCCTTGATAAATTAAAGAATGAAATAATCATAGCTGATGGAGCTATGGGAACTCTTCTTTACTCCTATGGTACAGACAGCTGTTTTGAAGAATTAAATCTGTCACAGTCTGAACAAATCAGGCACATTCATGAAGCCTATATCAGTGCAGGTGCCGGATTGATCCAGACAAACACCTATGCAGCTAATTATTTGAAGCTGCAGCGTTATGGATTGGAAGACTCTGTTAAAGAAATCAATAGTGCTGCAGCGCGAATTGCCAAAAAGGCCTCCAACGGAAGAGCGTATGTCACTGGCACAATAGGCGGTATTAGAGGAATCAAACCCAATATGGTTTCGCTTGAAGAAATTAAAAGAAGCTTTCGCGAGCAGCTATATTGCCTTCTGCTTGAGGATATAGATGGTATTTTGCTAGAAACCTATTATGACCTTGAGGAGCTGGAAACGGTGCTGGCCATTGCCCGAAAAGAAACTGATTTGCCGATAATAGCCCAGGTATCGCTCCAGGAAGCAGGTGTCCTTCAGGATCAGACTCCCATAGCTGATGCTTTTTCAAGGCTTGAAGGCATTGGAGCTGATGTTGTGGGCTTAAACTGCAGGCTTGGTCCGCATCATATGCTGAAAACTCTTGAAAGTGTGCCGCTGCCTAAACAGGCATTTCTGTCCGCTTACCCTAATGCTAGCATCCCTGCTTATACAGATGGCAAATTCCATTATGAAGGAGATGCCAGTTACTTCCGCCAGTCAGCGATCGATTTCCGCAATCAGGGCGTTCGTCTTCTTGGAGGCTGCTGCGGGACCACCCCTGAGCATATTAAGGCGTTTGCTGATGAATTAAATGGTTTGCCGCCAGTTCAGGAAAAAGAAGTGAAAACCAAAAAGAAAATCATTGTATCAGAAAAACCAGCACAAGCCAGGGATCTTCCTCCCCTTCACGAAATTGTGAAAGAAAGGCCTTCTGTGATTGTTGAACTTGATCCTCCAAGGAAGCTGGATACAACGCGCTTTTTTGAAGGTGCTCAGGCATTAAAAGAAGCCGGAATTGATTCTATTACACTCGCAGATAACTCCCTTGCCTCGCCAAGGGTTTGCAATTCAGCTCTGGGATATTTGGTCAAGCAGCAAACCGGTCTGCGGCCGCTTGTCCATGTTACATGCAGGGACAGGAATATTATTGGGCTGCAATCCCATTTAATGGGCTTGCATGCACTTGGATTAAATGATGTATTGGCGGTGACGGGAGATCCAGCCCGAGTCGGCGACTTTCCTGGTGCATCCTCTGTTTATGATGTTTCATCCTTTGAACTCATCAGCATGATTAAGCAGTTAAATGAAGGATTATCGGTTTCGGGCAAAGACCTTGGACAAAAAGCTGACTTCTCAGTGGCTGGCGCCTTTAATCCCAATGTCCGTTCCTTGGAAAAGGCTGTTGGAAGGCTCGTAAAGAAAATGGAGCACGGAGCAGATTATTTCATTTCACAGCCGGTTTTCTCGGAGGAAAAATTGCTTGAGGTTCATGAAGCTGTCAAAGACTTAAAAGCACCAGTGTATATAGGGCTTATGCCATTGACAGGCAGCAGAAATGCCGAGTTCCTTCATAATGAAGTGCCTGGCATAAAAATAGCTGACAGCATCCGAAACAGAATGGCTGAATTAAAGGATGATCCTGCACAGGCTGGCCGTGAAGGCATTGCAATTGCAAAATCGCTGATAGATGCGGCAGCTGAGCTTTTTAATGGAATCTATTTGATCACTCCTTTCATGCGCTATGAAATGTCTGTCGAACTATCAAACTATGCCCGTGAGGCTACTGAACGGCTTTCTAGGAGGAAACAACATGTATAAACCATCATTGCAAGATCAGCTTAAAAAGAAAATTTTGATCATGGATGGAGCAATGGGCACCATGCTCCAGAGAGCAAATCTTACAGCAGAAGACTTTGGCGGCGAGGACTATGAAGGCTGCAACGAATTCTTGAATGTAACCGCTCCTTCTGTGATCGAACATATCCATCTTGAATACTTAAAAGCTGGCGCCGATATAATCGAAACGAACACTTTTGGCGCCACAAGCATCGTACTCGCTGATTACGACCTCGAAGATAAAGCATATGAACTAAATAAAAAGGCAACTGAAATTGCACGAAGAGCAGCTGACAGTGTCTCTACCCCAGAATGGCCGAGATATGTGGCAGGAGCAATGGGTCCTACCACTAAGACGCTAAGCGTAACCGGGGGATCAACTTTTGAAGAGATGGCTTTAGCATACGAAGAACAAGCGCAGGGGTTAATTGATGGAGGCGCCGACCTTCTTCTTTTGGAAACGAGCCAGGATATGCTGAACGTGAAGGCTGGATTTATCGGCATTGAAAATGCTTCTAAAAAGACCGGAAAAAAACTCCCTCTGATTGTTTCAGGGACCATTGAACCAATGGGCACCACTCTTGCCGGCCAATCCATTGAAGCTTTTTACATTTCGCTTGAACACATGAACCCACTTGCTGTTGGACTTAACTGTGCGACAGGCCCTGAATTCATGCAGGACCATATCCGCTCTCTGTCCGGTCTGGCATCAACTGCAGTAAGCTGTTATCCGAATGCTGGTTTGCCTGATGAAGAAGGTCAGTATCATGAAACGCCGGAATCTTTGGCAAGCAAGCTTACAGGTTTTGCAAAGGAAGGCTGGCTGAATATTGTCGGTGGATGCTGCGGTACGACTCCGGAACATATCAAGGCAATTGCAGAATCAGTAAAGGTTTATAATCCCCGTAATTATGAGGAGAATTCTCTTCACAAAGTATCGGGGATTGAGCCGCTGATTTATGATGATCCAACTTTAAGGCCAATCATGGTCGGAGAACGAACGAACGTAATAGGCTCACGGAAGTTTAAAAGGCTCATTGCAGAAGGCAAATTTGAGGAAGCTGCTGAGATAGGCCGAGCGCAGGTGAAAGGCGGAGCCCATGTCATTGATATCTGTCTAGCCGACCCTGATCGGGATGAAATGCAGGATGTTGAGAACTTTATGAAAGAATTGGTTAAGAAAATTAAAGTTCCGCTTGTAATAGATTCAACAGATGAAAAAGTGATTGAAAAAGCCCTTACCTACTCACAGGGGAAAGCCATCATTAATTCCATTAACCTTGAAGATGGAGAAGAACGCTTTGAGGCGATTGCCCCTCTCGTCCACCGTTTTGGCGCTGCTGTTGTTGTGGGGACGATTGATGAAGAAGGTATGGGAGTCACAGCGGAAAGGAAGCTTGAGATTGCAAAGCGTTCTTTTGATCTGCTAGTGAATAAATACAATATTCCGCCTGAGGACCTTATTTTTGACCCGCTTGTCTTCCCTGTCGGCACTGGCGATGAGCAGTATATCGGATCTGCAAAAGCGACAGTCGATGGAATCAGGCTTATTAAAGAAGAATTTCCGCAAGTACAGACCATTTTGGGAATCAGCAATGTATCCTTTGGCCTTCCCCCAGTTGGAAGGGAAATCCTTAACTCTGTATTCCTGTATCACTGTACACAGGCAGGACTGGACTACGCGATTGTGAATACAGAAAAGCTCGAAAGATTTGCTTCAATTTCAAAAGAAGAAGTCGTGCTGGCAGAAAAGCTGCTGTTTGAAACGACAGATGCATCGCTTGCGGTTTTCACTGATTTTTATCGCGATAAAAAGAAAGAAAACAAAAGTGCCTTGCCTGATATGACACTTGAAGAAAGGCTTGCCTATTATATCCTTGAAGGCACAAAAGAAGGTTTGATACCTGATCTGGATCTGGCACTTGAACAATACCCTGCCCCTTTGGATATTATTAATGGCCCATTAATGAACGGAATGAAAGAAGTCGGAAGGCTATTCAATGATAACCAGCTCATTGTTGCTGAAGTACTGCAAAGTGCAGAGGTTATGAAGGCTTCTGTAGCATATCTCGAACCGCATATGGAAAAGGATGCCGCACAGTCTTCCTCCAAGGGGAAAATCATCCTGGCAACGGTTAAAGGCGATGTTCATGATATTGGCAAAAATCTGGTTGACATTATATTAAGCAACAATGGTTATGAAGTAATTGATCTTGGAATTAAGGTCTCCCCTGCCGAACTGATTGAAAATATTAAGCGCGAAAAGCCGGACATTGTAGGCCTATCCGGGCTGCTTGTTAAATCAGCACAGCAAATGGTCATCACAGCACATGACATGAAGCAGGCGGGCATTGATATACCAATATTAGTTGGCGGAGCTGCCCTTTCAAGAAAGTTCACTGACACCAAAATTTCCAAGGAATATGACGGCCTTGTCTTGTACGCAAAGGATGCCATGAACGGCCTCTCTTTAGCCAATCAGCTTCAGGAGCCTGAAGAAGCAGAAAAGCTGAAAATCCAGCAGGCAGAAAAACAGGCTGCTGCACTTAACGCCGTACCTTTTGACCGCGGATCGGTTGCTGTAGCAGTTAAACCTAAACCAACAGTGAGCACGCAAGTTCCTGTATTTGTTCCGAAAGACCTGAAGCGGCATTTGCTAAAAACGTATTCTCTATCCCATATCGAACCTTATATTAATAAGCAAATGCTGATTGGCCATCATCTTGGCCTGAAAGGCAACCTCCAAAAGCTTCTGGCTGAAGGAAATGAAAAAGCCGTTAAGGTTAATGCGATGGTGGATGAGCTTATTGCCGAATCAAAGGAGAATAACTGGATTGATCCAAAGGCAGTTTATCAATTCTTCCCTGCCCAATCGGATGGTGATAAAGTATTCATTTATGCAGAGGATGAAAAGACTGTTATTGAAACATTCGAGTTTCCCCGCCAGGAGACAGATCCATACTTATGTTTGGCAGATTTTCTAAAATCAAAAGATAGCGGCCAAATGGATTATGTTGCATTTTTCACCGTTACGGCCGGCAAAGGGATTCGCGAAGTTGCCGACCGCTTAAAAGAGGAAGGCAGATTCCTTGAAAGCCATGCTCTTCAGTCTCTTGCCCTTGAATCAGCAGAAGGATTTGCCGAGCTGATTCATCGCCAGATTCGTGACCGCTGGGGCTTCCCTGACCCAGTTGAAATGACGATGAAGGACCGCTTTGCAGCCAAATACCAGGGACAGCGCTTTTCATATGGATATCCGGCATGCCCTGATCTTGAAGATCAGAAAAAGCTCTTCAGGCTTATCCAGCCGGAAGATATTGGCGTCCACCTGACGGAAGGCTGCATGATGGAGCCGGAGGCATCTGTATCAGCCATGGTTTTTGCACATCCGGAAGCAAGGTACTTTAATGTTCTAAGATAAAATGGAGACCCGGCAGCTGCCGGGTTTTTGCATGTAGACCATTGTTGCCTTTCCCCTTAAAAACCATTTACAATAAGTAATAATGGAAGGAGAGGTTAGGATGAATATTCTCTGGGATTTAGATGGTACGATTTTAGATTCATGGCCTACTTTAGTTCAATCATTTATTCAAATATCAGGAAAAGAGCTTGATCCTGAAGAGGTTCTTCCCTTGCTGAAAAACGGCCAAGCCTTTGAGATATATGGTGTTCCTTCTGAGAAAATTACCGACTTTCGAAAAACAGAAAGAACTTTCAAACATGAAGAAAAACCATTGTTTCCGTTTGTAAGGGATATTTTGGAGCAAACGAATCTCAATGTTCTGGTGACACATCGAAATAGGCAATCCACGGAGGAATTACTGGAGTACTGGAATCTTGCACCTTATTTTGAAAGGGTCATCTGCCCCGAATTTGATGGCTTTGAATTAAAACCGCACCCTGAATCTTATGAATACCTTCATCGCCGTTATAAAATCGATCTCGCAATTGGGGACCAGGAAACAGATTTGATCCCTGCCAGGAAAATTGGCATTAGTACCTGCGCCTTTCGCAATCCTAACCCTTACGCTGATTATGTTATCGATTGTTATTCCAAGTTTGAAACAGTCGCTTGTGAAGACCGTGGCTGAACTAGATAAGCCACGGTTTTTTACATTTCGAAACTTGCGGGCCTTTCCTTTTAGGAGCAGCACCTGCATGTTAATCCAGTCTACTGCATCATTATAATATTCTTCCCTGTTTTAAAACCTGGCATAACCTGTACTTCAGATATAGTCTAATCCTTATTGGTGAAAGATGCAGTCTTCGAAGCAGTGTTGTTTATAGCAGATTTTCAACGCTATTCCTCATACAGCTTAAAATTTTCCCAATAAAAAAACTGATGCATGGTTTGCACCAGTTTAATTAGCCGATTTTCGAGTATTAATTCGGATTACTCTATCGGTTTTGGGATCAAATTCAATATCAATATACAGCCCGAATTCTTTCCCTCCATCTTCAATCCACAGCTTGAATTTTTCGATTTCTGATTTCTGCTTTTTCTCCCTGCCGATATGCAAATAATCAAGAATTTTAGCGGAAGGATATTTTTCTTTTGCTGTCTTCATCGCTAATCTCCCCCATTTTGCATAAGCAGGTTCTGGCCGTTCGGCATAAGCCTCTCCGCTTAATGCCGGGATGCTATATGATGCCATTAAGAAAGTCATAGCCATTAGGCTGATCATTAATTTCTTCATTAGAATCCTCATTTCAATTATTCATGTTCGTTTTGTGTTTCTTCCCTCATACGCTCTTCTTCTTCATCGACACAAATATACGCAATTTGCTCTTCCATGAGGTGATGGAGAATGTCTCTCTCATCCGTACATGCAATGTCTTTTCGTTTTTCCATTATGCTCTCTCCTCTCTATCATTGAAAGCTGGCTGGCCCTGTTGTCCCTTGTTAGCAAGTAATTTGGATAATACCCTTTTATCCACAAAAACAGCATGAAAAACGTACATTAAAATAGATTTAAGCATGAACAAAATGAATAGATGAAGCTGAGAAAAACGGACAAGTTTCCATATGCCTAGCTTTCTGAAAAAAGTATAAAAAGGATATGAGAAAAAGGCATCTACAATCGCATTCAGCAGCAAGTAAAGCAAAGGTTTTCCATAGGACAATTTTAATATCCATATGGAGCCGGCAAAGAAGGGCCCGATAATCATCGGCAATTCGCCGCTTAGTTTCGGATGGAACCTTTCCTTGATTGTCCACCATTTGTTCTTTTCGGCAATAGCTCCTTCAAATAATATATAGACACCCATAAAGATAGCTGCTGGATAGTAGCGTTTAAAATCCCTTTTTCCAATGAAAGGAACAGTCAGCCAGGAAAGAAGGACTACCAGCACCAATGCAAGCTTCTTATTCATCGTACCCCACCTTTTTTTAAAGGTTTTGTTAAAGCAGGGAAAATTATTCATTTACTCTATGAAGACTGTTAATTTCACTAAAAAGTGTTTTGAACGTTCAAATATGTGTAATAGATTAACAATGACACAAGGAGCTGAACAGCATGTTGAGAATGTATAAATGCAAAAATTTTAATAAATCAGGAAAAATACTGCTGCCCAGCAAGTGGCGCAGAGAATTTGGCCTTCTTCCAGGCAGGCTGGTAGATCTCCTCTTCGATCATGACCAAATTATTATAAAAAATGCCAATCTGGAATCTACTCATAACAAGCGGCTTATCTCTGAAAATGGCTCCATTCATATTCCAAAGGAATTGCAATTACTTTTGAAGATTACTGAGGAAGAAAAGTATTGCCTGTTTATTGACGAAGAAAATAAGTGGTTTATAGTAAGGTTGCTTACCTATGAAGACTAAAAGCTGCAGCTACCCATTAGCTGCAGCTTTTTAGCATATATATTTGCCAGTGAGGATTGAAAGAGCCTTGCAAAACTTTTCCCAGCCATTCGGAAATGATTGAACACCGCTGCTCTCATAAATATTTCCCTTTGTGACCAGTTTCACGGACCATGTTATTCCATCCAAAATGATGCCTGCATGATTGTATTCAGACTGCCAGTTCCAGATTTTAAGCCGGTATAATTCTTTTTTAAAATCTTCTATGCTCCCTGACACTTTAGGCAGTTCATCCCTAGGAGAAAATAAGCTTAAATGCCATTCATAGTAAACAAAGCGGTCATTATTAAAATCCACTTCAATTTTGTACCAGGGTCCCGGATAACCGCCAAGGTTAAAGCTTAAAAGGACTGGATCCTTATCAGGATCTATCTTGACAACATTATTTTTTATATGAAAGAGCTCTCTTTTTCTGTTAATGACTGATTTAACATGAGAAAGTTCAATTTTTTTACCATTTGTATTTTGAAAACGGTTTAGCCTGTTCATCTCATCTAGCAGTGAGGGTATTGATAATGGGCCTTTCTTCTCCAAAATATCCAGAATGTTTTCGAAAATACTCATAGTCTTTCCTCCATTAACACTAAGCTGCCAACTGTAAACCTCTAAAGCATTTAAATTTTGCTGGTTGATTTCAGCACGGGACACTTGTTTCCGCGGGAGCGCTGCGAGCCTCCTCTGCTTCGCCTGTGGAGTTTCCCGCTGTGCTCTCCGCTACAATCAACTCAGTTGGTTTAACAAAGTTCGCCTTCAAAAAGCAACAAACTTGAAAAGAGCCTTCATAACAATCAACACGCTTCTTTCATTTGATTTTGCTTAGTTAAGTTGTGTTCTTCCCTATTTACCTTTTTTAGCAAGATACAAACATTTTTTTGGCTTTGTTATTCCCATTCATGCATATTTTCCATTTGCTAATTGCACCCTATGGACTGGGAGGTGCAGTATGGAACCATTAAAACCAGGAAGCAAAAAGCTGCCGGATTTTGAAGAACTGGATGACCGGATGATTGCAAAGCATACTACAGGTCCAACACTAGTTATAAAGACAAATCTAGATCCAAAAGATTCGACTGAAGACAATCCTTATTATAAAAATAAAGCTCAAACGGAAACAGAAGAATTTCGAGATTACTTTGAGGAGTAAATCGCAGTTTGTTATAAAGAAAACCGGCTGGTTCTTTGCCAGCCGGTTTGTTCATTTTATTTATTTGCTAAAAATCAAAATTGTCAGGATCCGGACCTACACGGCGATTTTCATTTAAACTGTTGATTTTGTCCATATCCTCTGGAGCAAGTTGAAAGTCAAAAATATCGGCATTCTCAATGATGCGGTGTTCTTTCACTGATTTAGGGATTGTAACAATTTCATTCTGCAGATCCCACTTTAAAATAATTTGTGCAACTGATTTATTATACTTTTGGGCTATTTCTTTCAAAACGCCGTTTTCAAGAAGTTCACCCTGTGCCAGAGGTGACCAGGCTTCTATTTGGATTTCATGCTTTTTGCAGAAGTCCCTTAATTCGGATTGGTTCAACAATGGATGAAGTTCCACCTGATTAACCATTGGTTTTACTTCTGCTGTCTGCATGAGGTCCTCGAGGTGATGGATATGGAAGTTGCTTACTCCAATTGCTCTTACTCGTTTTTCTTTATAAAGAGTTTCGAGCGCTTTCCAGGTTTCTTGATATTTTCCTTCAACCGGCCAATGAATAAGGTATAGGTCTATATAATCAAGGCCGAGTTTTTCAAGACTGGTCTCGAATGCCTGTATGGCTGAATCATATCCCTGATCTGAATTCCAGACTTTTGTTGTAACAAAAAGCTCTTCCCGAGGTACACCAGCTTCCTTGATCGCTTTGCCTACCCCTTCTTCATTCTTGTACACTGCTGCAGTATCGATGCTTTTATAGCCTGCTTTTAAGGCAGCTTTAACAGAATGGACCACTTCTTCGCCATCTTGGACTTTAAACACGCCAAGGCCAAACCATGGCATTTTTACACCGTTATGTAAAGTTGTTGCAGATTGCAGATTTTCCATTATTCCACCTCTTATCATAATTTGTTTACTGGGTAATTTTCTCACATTTGTTTTACAAAATAAAATTTTTTGCTTAAAAATGGAAAGGCATTGCCAAATATTCGGCAATGCCTAAGCATCAAGATATTTAACCGCCAAAGAAAAAGTCCAGAACATTTCCTGCAGCAGAAGAATTTTTATTATAGAACTCTGAGTAGCCGCAGTTTTTGCAATACACCACCAGAAACCGATTATGCTGAATGTCAAGCATTTTTGAAAGCCCTGTACCAGTCACAGCAACTTCTTTTTGAGCAGCATTACTGCTCCCGCATTTAATACAGCCTTTCTTTTCCATGTTTTCACCCTTTCCATTCTCTTTCTACTATACGTTGTAGATTTAAAAAAGTTTCGAAAACGTTTGAACTGTGATTTATATCACGTTTAAGTTAGAAACCCTACTATATAATGACTATAAGAATAATGGAAATAAAGCAGGTGAAGAGTCGTGCAGGAATTTAAAACTCTTTTTGAAGAAATAGGCGGCACGGAGGCAATTGAAAAATTAGTAGAGGCATTCTATCCCCGTGTTTATGCCGACCCAATTTTGAGTCCTCTTTTTGAAGGGGACATGGAGGAAATCAAGCGAAAGCAGCGGATGTTCCTTACCCAGTTTCTTGGGGGACCTCCCCTCTATAGCCAGGAATTCGGCCCTCCAGCAATGAAACAGCGTCATATGCCCTTTGAAATTACACCTCAAAGAGCAGAACGGTGGCTTAACTGCATGAAGGAAGCTTTCAATGAAGCGGGCCTGGATAAAAATCCTGCATCTTCATTATTTTATGATCGATTAATTCAGGTAGCTGCGATCATGGTTAATAGCCATTAAGGTGAAATATCCCCTCCAAGTTAAGTGTAACACCATTTTTTATAATGGTCTTTTTACACTGTCAACTTAAAGGGGATCATATCACTAGAAGGTCTTATTATGTGTTTAAAGGGATTCAAAATATTCTTTTGCATTCTCTGCGGATTGAAACATTTTTACTTCAGTTACTTCTTTTTCGTCATAAGCTACGCCTAGGAACCCATCTGCAAGCTGGAGTATATCTGCAGAGGAAGTATCCTCTTCATCAATGATCACGGTATCCTCCATTTCAAGCTGTCCTTTTTCCGCCCAGGACTGAACTTCCGCTGAGTATGCATCAATATTCATACCCTCCTCAATTCGTCCCTCTAATTCTGCAACAGAAAGAGGCTTCTCTTCGCCTTCTGTGTTCGTTGCTTTATTATAGTCCTCGCTTTTATTTTCTTCCGTGCCTGCCTCTTCTTCTGAAGCAGTATTCTTTTCTTCATCAGCACTGCAGCCAGCGAGCAGTATTGCAGCAGAAATAGCATACACCCATATACGCATATTCCATTCAACTCCTTATCCTGATTTAAAAAACGCTATTATTCTATTACCCCATTTTTTTAGGAGCATTCATTGTAAGATGTAATTTCATTGTTTGGTGCATTGGATGAGGAATCGGGCAGATGAAGGAAACCAGGTAGATTCGGGAGTCTGCGGGAGGCAAATATAATGAAAACTATTTTGGGGGATTTAGTCTAAACAAGATAAAAACCAGCCCAATGTGGTCAAGCCCCCATATAGTATAGATATTAAAAAACCGGAGCTGTATCCTCATGGAAATGGCTCCCTTTTTTTGATATTTTAGTTATTTCATTCTTTTTATTTACTTGACATNGAGCCTCGTCACGCATGATTTCCACGCTAGAAAGCCAAGTTTGTAACACAACTAGCTCCCCAATAAGGTATCATGCGTTGCTCCATATCAAGTAGTGCACTTAAAATATTTTGTGTGTTCCTTTTTGGGGACCCATTTCCTTATGCTATAAGGTGCTGGCGGCGATAATTTACTGGAGACTGTCGATTTAATCGTTTTTGTCTCCTTGTATAATTGTAATGATGAATAT
>NZ_JAEL01000120.1 GCF_000518885.1 Bacillus sp. J33
TATTGAATAAATGTGAGTTTAATTAATATTACAGGGTCAATACTTGGGCGGCCTTTTTCTGAATACTTATCTTTTACCAAGTCATAGATGAATGAGAAATTAATCGCCGCTTCAATTTTGCGGACCAAATGGTCCGCCGGTACAAGTTCGTCTAAAGCAACCATTTCAATTTGATCCCGTTGAATTGGATTATGTTTTGAAAGCATTTAAATCACCTCAAGCATTGTATTACTTCTATTTTAAAATAAAAAAGACTGCAGACAAGCACGATTTTCATCGAGTTTGTCGACAGTCTGAAATCCGGAGTCTTAAAACTCCGGATTTTTTAAAGGTTTTGCTGGACGATTTACACAATAATCACAATCTGGATCATTGCATGCACTTTCGTTCCATTCATTGCAGCTAGGGCAAAAAATGGCATCATATTGGCCAGAATACACAAGCGGCCCTTTGCATTTAGGGCATCCTGATGGTTCCGTAATATTCCCTTCGTATTCATTGCCTTCAATAAAGAGAATTCCTTTTTCCAAGTCGAATTTGACTTTCATGCATTACTTGATGATTTGAAGTTCTTTAGGGAACTTGGTTAAGATTTCAACTCCATCAGCCGTTACGGCAAGGTCATCTTCAATTCTTACTCCGGCAGCGCCTGGAACATAGATGCCCGGTTCAATGGTGAAAACCATTCCTTCCTCCAGCAAAAGTGAATTGGTTTCGGTCAATGAAGGGTATTCATGGACGCTGACACCAAGTCCGTGGCCCAATCGATGTGGAAAATACTCGCCATATCCGGCATCTGCTATCAGGTTTCTTGCTGTCAGGTCTATTTCAGAGCATGGAGCTCCCGGCTTGCTTTTTTCTACCGCTGCCAGCTGGGCTTTTAGTACGGTATCATAAATTTCTTTTTGTTTATCGTTTATATCTCCGTAAGCAACAGTTCTTGTTATATCAGAGCAGTAGCCGTTCCAGACAACGCCAAGGTCAAAAAGAACCAAATCTCCTTTTTGGATTTTTGTCATTCCAGGCGTACCGTGCGGGGAAGCTCCGTTTGCTCCTGTAAGCACCATCGTGGAAAACGACATTTCGTTTACGCCCTTCTTTTTTAGGGCGTATTCAACAGCTGCTAAAACATCCAGCTCAGTTTTTCCTTCCTGGATTTCAGCACACCCTGTTTCAATGGCAAAGTCGGCCAATGCGCACGCTTCGCGGATGATCTCCAATTCTTTTTCGTCTTTGACCATACGAAGTTTCCGCAGCTTTTCTTCTGCTGATACGAATTCAGCACTGCTGAACAGATTTGTCAATGCTTCATATCTTTCCACATTCATATGTTCTTTTTCGATCGCAGCCTTTCCGACTTTTCCTATTCTGCTATGTATAGATTTTTGAATGAATTCCCATGGATTCTGAATGTCACTGTAACCAATGATCTCATGGCCCCAGCCGGCATTTTTGGCATCTTCTTTTTCCATTGCCGGACATACAAGAAATGGCTCCTCATCCTGAAAAACAGCTAGCCCAAGCAAGCGTTCATGCGGATCACTTAAAAAGCCGCTCAAGTAAAAAACATTTTCAGGCGATGTCACAAAACTGAACTGAATATCATGGTCCTTCATCCACTGTGAAAGTTTTTGCAATCTATTATTCATAATGAACCTCCTTATGTACTATTATCATGAGCGTAGCAATTAAATCAGGAAAAGTAAACTTTTTAAAGATTTAAAATCAGGGTATATTTTTAAATGGTTAGCAGGATAAACCGGTTTTTCGTTGAAAGTAAAATTACATAGCATGAATATTGAAAGGAGCAAAAAAATTGAAAGTATCTTATCACGGCCATTCAGTTGTTAAAATTGAGTCACAGGGGAAAACCATTTTAATTGATCCGTTTATTACAGGAAATCCCTTAACCGACTTAAAAGCAGAAGAACAGAAGCCTGATGTTATTATTGTTACACATGGACATGGCGACCATCTTGGAGACACAATTGAATTGGCAAAGCGCAGCGGTTCTCTTGTCATTGCCAATTTTGAGCTTGCCACTTATTTGGGCTGGCAGGGTGTTAATGCCCATGGAATGTCCATTGGCGGAGGGTATGATTTTGATTTTGGCAGAGTTAAGCTAACACCAGCCTTCCATGGAACTGGCCTGGAAACCGAAAATAATGAAATTATTTACCTGGGTATGCCTGCTGGCGTCCTTATAACTCTAGAAGGAAAAACGATTTATCATGCAGGAGATACAGGGCTTTTCTCTGATATGAAGCTCATCGGAGACCGCCATCCGATTGATCTTGCCTTCCTGCCTATTGGCGATAATTTTACAATGGGTCCGGATGATGCAGCCTATGCAGCTCAGCTTCTTGGAGCCAAAAAAGTAGTGCCAATACACTTCAACACATTCCCGCCGATCAAGCAGGATCCGCATAAATTTACAAATATGCTTGAAAATGGTGTTGGCCAAGTGCTTGAAGCCGGAGAATCAATCGAATTATGATCAAAAAACGCAGCTTCTGCTAAGGGAGGCTGCGTTTTTCTATAAGTTTTTTGTGGAAATAGCGATTTATCAACCAGAAAGATAAGTGAAGTTACCAATATAGTTTTATAATGAATATTTCAACGCTGCAAATATCAGCAAATCCCCCAAATCGCACTAATCCCTTCCCAGACTGGCGGTATTTAAAAACAACTCATTTTCCTGGCCTGTCCGCATACATTTTAGAGAGGATGCATTAAAGGAGGAAGCCTAAATGAACAAAAATCGATATTTGCTATGTCTTCTGCTTTGTGGATTAATGCTTTATTTTGCGGCGCCCAGGCTTGGAGTTTTCAATGGCGGCACTGAGGGGATATTTGCCATAAGCTGGCTGGCTTTTGCGCTGTTTGTCATTGCGGGAAACTTGACTGCATTGCTTTATGCACCGAAAAAAGCAGCAGCTGACCAAAAAAGGACAAGTCAAATGATCGCTAAAAAGAGAATTCGCTCGTTCGGCAGATAAGGTGTGCCATGCTCCCGGTGAAGGAGTCCTTTACAAGTTTGCCCGAAGCCAATTGTATCAAGGCCTTTTTACCCTTATAATGAAAATATAGGAATAATTTGTAGAGGGTGAAAGTCTTGGCTACTAAGCATGAGCAAATTTTACAATACATTGATGAATTGCCGGTAGGGGAAAAGATATCAGTCAGACAGATTGCCAAGGCGCTTGCAGTCAGTGAAGGGACTGCTTACAGGGCGATTAAGGACGCTGAAAATAAAGGTTATGTGAGCACGATTGAGCGTGTAGGGACGATCAGGATTGAACGGAAAAAGAAAGAAAATATCGAGAAGCTGACTTTTGCTGAAGTTGTTAATATCGTTGATGGCCAAGTGCTTGGAGGAAGAGCCGGCCTTCATAAGACACTTAACAAGTTCGTAATTGGGGCTATGAAGCTTGAAGCAATGATGCGCTATACTGACGCAGGAAACCTGCTGATTGTCGGAAATAGAACACAGGCCCATGAACTGGCATTAAAAGCTGGAGCGGCGGTTTTAATAACAGGCGGCTTTGATACGGAGGAGAATGTTAAAAAGCTGGCTGACGATTTGCAGCTGCCGGTCATCTCGACCAGCTATGATACATTTACGGTTGCAACAATGATTAACCGTGCCATTTACGATCAATTAATCAAAAAAGAGATTGTGCTTGTAGAGGATATTCTGACTCCTCTTCAGGACGCCATTGTGTTAAAAACAACTGATACGATTGCTGATTGGCTCAGGTACAATCGTGAAACGAACCATAGCCGCTTTCCGGTTGTCGATCATAATTTGAAGGTTCAGGGTGTAGTTACTTCAAAGGATATTATGGGCCATGAACCGGATACGCCTATTGAAAAAATTATGACAAAGAACCCAATGACAGTTGGCGGCAAAACCAGTGTAGCCTCGTCATCCCATATGATGGTTTGGGAAGGAATTGAGCTGCTTCCTGTTGTTGATGAAGCTAATAAACTCGAAGGAATCGTAAGCCGGCAGGATGTATTAAAAGCCTTGCAAATGATTCAGCGGCAGCCTCAAGTTGGTGAAACCATTGATGATATTGTTACAAACCAGCTCGTGCTGACAAGAGGAAAGACGAAAGGCGATGATGTTTATCGCTGTGAAGTGACACCTCAGATGACCAACCATCTTGGTACGATTTCATATGGCGTTTTTACGACGATTGTCTCAGAAGCTGCTAACAGAGTTTTAAGAAGCTATAAAAAAGGTGACCTTGTAGTTGAAAATATGACCATCTATTTTATCAAGCCTGTACAAATTGACAGTATGCTTGAAATCTATCCAAAAGTGCTGGAAGTTGGACGGAAATTCGGTAAAGTGGATGTGGAAGTCTTTAATGAAGGTGTCCTTGTAGGCAAGGCAATGATGATGTGCCAGTTGATCGATCGGCATTAATTATTAAGCGCTCTTTTATCATACAATTGCTGTGTTTGCTTATAAATTCTGCCCGCCCATCTCCGCTGGCTAAACTTTGTTAGCCCTGAAAGCAGCAATTTTACGAAGACTGCGCTATTAAAATTGTTATGCAAAAGCCCGATGTTTTTCTTTTCGGCCTGTTGATATTAAAGGTGGCGGAGAGGAAAACAAAGGGACTTTATTAACAGAGCAAAAATACGGATAGAAAAAAGCCGCTCCCATGAAAGGAAACGGCTTTTTCATTGCATAATTTTATGCTGGCCTTCTATGTTCTTCTTGCTTCTTCAGCTTCCTTTATTGCGTGAGGCATGTAAAATTTATAAGCTTTTATGCCGCCCCAAATACTTAATCCGCCAACCAGGATAAAAATAATGCCGACAATAAGAGAGGCAGTTGTATCATATAAAAATAGCTGATTCAATCCAAAAAATGCCACAAACGCACCCAGAGCAGTTCTTGACTTCGCGGATATCCATTGCCTTTCAGCGGGCTGCTTGCTTCTGAAGAATTTTACTTTATAGAAAATATAGAAAGAAAAAGAGAGAATAATCAAGATTACAAAGATTGGCATATCCTTACCTCCAAATTTCGACAATCTCTTATTATTCTACCTGCATTAATAAAAAAATGCTATAAGCCAGCTGAGTTTTCTTTTTCTTTTTCACCATGTTGTGGTAAAAATAAAGTATTCCGAATAAAAGGAGCACGCCATGAAACAAAAGATACTTGATGAAATTAAAAAATTTGAAACAATCATTATCCATCGGCATGTCCGTCCGGATCCAGATGCATATGGTTCACAGGGAGGACTGGCCGAGATCCTGAAAGCATCCTTCCCTGAGAAAAATATCTATACTGTAGGAAGAGAAGAAGAAACACTCCATTTCATGAGAAGGCTGGATAGTATACCTGACGATACATATAATGGGGCACTTGTAATTGTCTGTGACACGGCAAATGCTGAGAGGATTTGTGATGGCAGATACAATCAGGGGGATAAACTAATTAAAATTGATCATCATCCAAATATGGATCCATATGGGGATATGATGTGGGTCGATACAGATGCAAGCTCAACCAGCGAAATGATTTATGAATTGTATCTCTTCGGAAAAAAACAGGGCTTAAAAATGTCCGATGAGGCTGCAAGATTATTATTTGCTGGTATTGTAGGAGACACGGGCCGTTTTCTTTATCCAAGCACAACGGAAAAAACGTTTGCCTATGCAGGGGAATTGATTCATTATAATTTTTCCCGGCCTGAGCTTTTTAATAAAATGTACGAACTAAAAACAAATATCATAAAACTCAAAGGCTATGTCCTGCAAAACTTTGAAATGAAAAATTATGGTGCGGCTGTTATGGTTCTGAAAAAAGAGCTGCTTGAGGAGTTTGATGCAGTGCCTTCGGAAGCGTCTCTACTTGTTAGTGCTCTTGGAGATGTACAGGGAATTAAAGCGTGGGTTTTCTTTATTGAGGAAAGTGATCAAATACGTGTCCGATTCCGCTCAAAGGGCCCAATTATCAATGAAATTGCGAGAAGGTATAATGGCGGGGGGCATCCCCTTGCTGCCGGAGCATCCATATATTCCTGGGCAGATCTTGAATCAGTTGTAAGGGACTTGGAGCAAGTCTGCAAAGAACATTAACAGGATGCCCGGATTTGTCCGGGCATCAATCCAGCATAATATTCAACTCAATTGAAACAGTTGTATAAATGACCATCTCTTTTACTTCCACCCGATATCTTTTCTCATTTACTCGATGGGTTTTATTTTCGATTATTTTTTTTATGAGTTCACTGCTTTTGTAAACTGTATCAATGTCTTTGGCTCGCATCATGCTAATATCCTCTTTAATTGAATCTTCAACCTGAAATACGCTGAAGGAATCCAGCTTATATTTGTCACTGTTAACAATTTTTATGTTTATATCCTGGACAGTCAGCTTTTTCTGGTTTTCCTTATTTAGCTTTTTGAATTCTTCTTGCCAAATATCTTTATCTTTTTCCAGCTCATAAATGGCGTCTTTTTGCAGCTTGATTTCCTTGCTGTATCTTTCCTGCCACTCCCCAAAAATATATAGAAAAATAAACCAGCTGATAATGCCGCCTATAGCCATGCCCGCAAAAAAGCGCTGCCAGGACGGAAGGCGATAATATGGCGGGATTCTCATGAAATATGCTCCTGTGTCAGCCAATTAATCAGCATTGCACCGGTCTGGGCTCCGCCAAGAGCGGAAAGGATCAGCATGAATTGTTTAAATATATCTTTCGTCTGCCCATCCAGCACTCCTTTTTCAAAGCTATAAACTGTATCAAAGGTGCCTCCGATCGCTGCAATAATGGCCCAAATTCGAATCATGTTGGAAATCTGGAAGATTTCATTCAAAGGGGGCTTGCCCGTCAGGAAAGCAGCCAATCCGCCGATTATTGAACCGCCTACTAAAACACCGAGAGCAATAAAGTAACTCTCAATTAGAGTAGAAAAAAAAGGCTGGGTATTCATTTCATCCATCCTAACTGCAGGGGAAATCCTGCCTGAATTATCTTTATACTTCATCATATGGACAAACTTATAAAAATATGTTTTTGGCAGTCTTGATAAATAGCTGTGATAAGGCGAAAAGCTGATTTAGCATAATGTTTACTGGAGCGCAAGCGCGTGAAAGCTTCATTCAAATTTCCTTTGTGTGTCAAGGGTGCTTTTTCCATGTCCGGCAGGAAAAGCGCACCTAATAGAGACACCGCTGGCGAAATGTAGGAGGAGCGCACGCGGTCCGCTGAGTGGCTGCCGCAGAAATCAAAACTTAAGTCCAGCAGAGCCTTGTAAAAAGAGAACATATTTTCTTTTTGGAAAAGCGCGTTCTATAATAATAAATAGCAGAGAATTTAAGGGTGTGAGAATCGTGTCATTTGTTCACCTACATGTATATAGCGCCTATAGCCTGCTGTCCAGCACAGCAAGAATAGAGCAGCTTGTTTTAAGCGCCAGGGAAAAAGGCTTTACTGCCCTGGCTTTGACAGATAAAAATGTGATGTACGGTACTGTTGCGTTCTATAAAGAGTGCTTAAGGCACTCAATTAAACCGATCATGGGTTTAACTGTGGATGTACTGAGTGAGTCGGATGAAGGGGAGGCATATCCGCTTGTCCTTTTGGCGAAAAACAAGCAAGGATTCCAAAACCTTTTAAAAATCACAAGTACAGTCCAGACAAAAACACCTGAAGGGATCCCCGTGAAATGGCTAAAGCATTATGCCGGGGGGCTGTTTGCTTTAACACCCGGCCTCGATGGAGAGATTGAGGGATATTTGGCAGCTGGTGAATATGAGAAAGCCAAAGGTGCTTCAGAACTATATAGGGTTATTTTTGAAAAAAATTCTTTTTTCCTTTCCATGCAAGACCATGGACTGACAGTGGAGAAAAATGTGCAGAAAGGGATGGCCAGGCTCTCTGCAGAAACAGGCATTGGTCTGGCGGCTTCCAATAGTGTCTGCTATCTCAATAAGGAAGACGCGTTTTCACATGAATGCCTTTTGGCGATCAAGAATGGAGAGAAGCTCCAGGATCAGGCCAGGGAACGTCTGGACAGTGAGGAATATTACTTAAAAACTTCAAGAGAAATGGCAGAATTATTGTCCGGATATCCTGAAGCTTTGGAGAATACGATTTTAATTGCTGAACAATGCAATGTCATGCTGGAGCTGAACAAACAAAACCTTCCGAAATATCCTGCGGAAAAGAGTGCAGATAGCCTCTTGGATGAAGTTTGCTGGAAGGGATTTGCTGATAGGTATCCAGATGCAGGGGAAGAACACCGTGAGCGTTTGAAGTACGAGCTGAAAGTAATAAAAGACATGAGATTTAGTGATTATTTCTTAATTGTCTGGGATTTTATGAAATTTGCAAGAAACAATGGCATATTAACTGGCCCAGGGCGCGGGTCTGCTGCAGGGTCGATGGTTGCCTATGTTCTTTACATAACAGATGTGGATCCAATCGAGCACAGGCTGCTGTTTGAACGCTTCCTTAACCCCGAAAGAATTTCAATGCCTGATATTGATATAGATTTTCCGGATCACAGAAGAGATGAAGTAATCAGATACGTATCCAAAAAATATGGAGAATTGCATGTAGCCCAAATTCTTACGTTTGGGACACTGGCGGCTAAAGCGGCGCTGCGGGATGTCGGCAGGGCGTTTGGGTTAAATCCCAAAGAGCTGGATATTCTTTCAAGAAAAGTCCCTTCAAAATTGGGCATCAACCTGAGAGAAGCATACAAAGAATCGGAAGCGCTAAGAAGATTCGCACAGGAATCGGATTTAAACCGAAGGCTCTTTGAAACCGCTCTAAAATTGGAGGGCCTTCCAAGGCATACATCTACACATGCTGCAGGCGTTGTGATCAGCGAGCATCCTTTGGTTGAGGCAATTCCTATCCAAAAAGGACATGAAAATGTTTATTTGACCCAGTACTCAATGGAGCATCTGGAGGATGTCGGCTTATTGAAAATGGATTTTCTTGGGCTTAGGAACTTGACCTTGATAGAAAGTATTTTAAGTTCCATACAGAGAAAGACAGGAAAGCGGATTGATATCAAAAGGATTCCGCTGGATGATGATGCTGTGTATAGACTTCTTGGAAAGGGTGATACAACAGGTATATTCCAGCTTGAATCAGAAGGAATGAGAAGTGTCCTGACCAGGCTGCAGCCAACCCGATTTGAAGATATAGTAGCTGTCAATGCCCTTTACCGCCCGGGACCAATGGAAAATATTCCGCTGTTTATAGATAGAAAGCATGGAAGACAGGCTGTAACCTACCCGCATCCGGACCTGAAGCCCATCCTTGAAAATACTTATGGAGTTATTGTTTATCAGGAACAAATTATGCAAATTGCTGCTAAAATGGCAGGCTTTTCGCTGGGGGAGGCTGATTTGCTCCGGAGGGCAGTCAGCAAAAAGCAAAAAGAAGTGCTTGATCGTGAGCGGAGCCATTTTGTGGACGGGGCATTGAAAAAAGGATACAGCGAACAGACTGCCAACGATATTTATGATTTGATTGTCCGTTTTGCCAACTATGGCTTTAACCGGAGCCATGCTGTCGCTTACAGTTTTATAGCCTACCAGCTTGCCTATTTAAAAGCCCATTATCCGCTCCACTTCATGGCTTCCCTGCTTACATCAGTCATTGGAAATGAGGGGAAAATTGCTCAATATATCAGGGAGATGAAGCAAATGGGCTTATCCATTCTTTCTCCTTCGATCAATTATAGCGGTTATTCTTTCTTAGTTGAAAAAGACGCTGTGAGGTACAGTCTGGCTGCTATTAAAGGAGTGGGGGCAGCTGCCTTAAAAGATATTTTTATGGTCAGGAAGAGCAAGCGGTTTGATGATTTATTCGATTTTTGTATAAGAGTATCAGCCAAAGCGGTTAATCGCAAAGTTTTGGAAGGATTGGTCCATTCAGGCAGTTTTGATGAGTTTGGTGAAGACAGGGCAGTGCTGCTTGCAAGCCTGGATGTTGCAGCAGAGCATGCACAGCTGGTTAAACCCGACGATGATCAGGTTGATTTCTTTGAAGACGAGGAATTCTTCCCGAAACCGAAATATACTTCAGTTGACCCGATTAGGCCAGAGGATAAGCTGAAATTTGAAAAAGAAGTGCTCGGACTTTACTTATCGGATCATCCAGTTTCGGTTTACGAACCTCACTTTAATTACCTTGGGGCCGCTCCATTGCTGGAACTTGAACCATCAAGCAGAAAGGCCAAGTCTGTTGCCTATGTATCAGAAATAAAGAAAATCCGCACAAAAAAAGGGGAGCCAATGGCTTTCCTTACCTTAAGCGACCAATCCGGAGATATGGAGGCAGTTGTTTTTCCAAAGGTCTTTAATCGCTATTCGCTTCTATGTTATCAGGGAAACATTGTTTATGTGGAAGGAAAGGCAGAAGACCGGGATGGAAAAAGGCAGCTGATTGTGCAGCACCTTGATTCGGCAAAGGAAGCCATAGAAAAGATGCAAAACAAGGATCCCGTCCTATATCTTCGGATTACAAAGGATCAGGAAACAGCTGAGAATCTCCGCCTGCTGAAGGAAATATTTAAGAAAAATGAAGGGCATATACAGGTTGTACTATATTACGAAAGCACGAAAAAAAGCATTCGCCTTGGAGAAGAGGACCTGATTCAGCCATCGGAAGATTTCTTGAATCAGCTCATTCGTTTGCTTGGGAAGAACAATGTTGTTCTAAAGTAATGGCCCTTTACAACAATTGCAAATATGGTATATTTGTAAGAAGAAATTAAGCTGGTCTGACCACTGGGGAACGAACAGATGGCTGTTGTCATCTATCAGCCTGCCCCAAATCAATTTGGAAGGCTCGCTGGGATAGCGGGCAGCCTATTTAGTATTTGTTCATTTAGCTATGTTAATATATACAAATTCCTGTCCGGCTGAGGATAATTGAGGAGTGAACATTTTGACCTTACGTGAAGAAGCACTGCATATGCATAGAGTTAACCAGGGAAAATTAGAATCTAAATCAAAAGTTCAGGTGCGGAATGCGAGAGACTTGAGCCTTGCCTATTCCCCTGGTGTCGCTGAGCCATGCAAGGAGATTTATGATAAGCCTGAAACGGTGTATGAGTATACAATGAAAGGCAATATGGTAGCCGTTGTTTCCGATGGTACAGCTGTTTTGGGGCTTGGAAACATTGGGCCGGAGGCAGCCTTGCCTGTAATGGAAGGAAAGGCTGTATTATTCAAGAGTTTTGCAGGGGTGGATGCTTTTCCAATTTGCCTGAATACGACAGATGTAGATAAGATCGTAGAAACAGTCAAGCTGCTTGAACCGACTTTTGGAGGCGTGAATCTGGAAGATATTGCGGCCCCTCATTGTTTTTATGTAGAAGAACGGTTGAAGAAAGAAACAAATATACCTGTATTCCATGATGACCAGCATGGCACTGCCATTGTAACCGTTGCGGGTCTTGTGAATGCCTTAAAGCTAACTGGCAAGAAAATGAATGAAATCAAGGTAGTTGCAAACGGAGCTGGAGCAGCTGGGATTGCGATTATTAAACTTCTGTATAGTTATGGCGTACGCGACATCATTATGTGCGACACAAAAGGCGCTATTTATGAAGGCCGTCCTCAGGGCATGAATG
Organism: Bacillus sp. J33; assembly: GCF_000518885.1. GTDB lineage: Bacteria > Bacillota > Bacilli > Bacillales > Cytobacillaceae > Cytobacillus. Next base: position 11,629 of record NZ_JAEL01000120.1, read on the forward strand.
AGATTAAGACTGAAGTATCAAAATATACTAACCGTGATAATGAAAAAGGAAGCCTCGCAGACGTAATTAAAGGTGCAGACGTGTTTATCGGAGTATCTGTGGCAGGGGCATTAACGGCTGAAATGATTTCTGATATGAACGAAAATCCAATTATTTTTGCCATGGCCAATCCTACACCTGAGATCATGCCTGAGGAAGCAAAGGCAGCTGGGGCAATGGTAGTTGGAACAGGGAGATCGGATTTTCCAAATCAGGTGAATAATGTACTCGCTTTCCCAGGGATTTTCCGCGGTGCTTTGGACGTGCGGGCTACACATATCAATGAAAAGATGAAAGTGGCTGCTGTAGAAGCGATTGCAGGCTTAATTAAAGAGGACGAGCTCAATGCTGATTATGTGATACCTGGACCATTTGATCCGCGTGTCGCACCCGAAGTTGCAGCAGCAGTAGCTAAAGCCGCTATGGAAACAGGCGTTGCCCGAATCAAGGTTGATCCTCAAGAAGTGAAGGAAAAGACGGAAAGCCTTGCAGTTATTGGAAAAAGTGAGTAATTTCTTTCATGAATTCACCTCAAACGAATACAAAGGTCTATATCGAAATTGTCAAGCAGCTTAGGTCCATGATTGAACATGATGGCCTTAAGCCTGGTGATCGATTGCCTTCCGAACGAGAGCTGTCAGAGCGCCTGGATGTCGGGCGCTCTTCCGTACGGGAAGCGCTAAGGGCCCTTGAACTTCTTGGTTTGATTGAAACAAGAAGAGGTGAGGGCACTTTTATTCGGGATTTCAGAGGAAATCAGCTTGTACAGCTGCTTAGTACGTTCATTCTTCAGGACAAAAAAGCAATTCGGGATGTAAAAGAAACAAAGTTTTTAATTGAGCTGGATTGTTTATGGCTAATCATTCAGAAGGCTGATGAAAATGAGCTTCTTATGTTCAAAAAGTGGGCATTAGAAGCGGAATATTCAGATGATGATTTTTTTCTGGAAGTAGTTACACTTGCAGATAATCACCTTTTTTTGCGGATATGGTTGATTTTAAAAGATTATTATAATTCGTTGGATTTAAAGAGGATAATGGTTTCTAAAACCGAGTACGCCGAGCTGATTGACACACTGATCTCTAAGAATGAATCTGAAGCTATCCGGGTATATCGAAATCTAAGAAAATTGTCGAAGAGTTAACGACATTTTTTTGCTGATTTTATTGTTGATATACTCTATATTTAAAGAATCAGACAAGCCGTATAAGAAGCCTGGGATTTAGGCATTCATTTTTAAACCAGTGGTCTGACCACTGTTGAAGATAATGGAAAATGATTCATCGATATCAAGGAGGTTTCATCTTGCTTAAAGATATTTTTACAAAGACGAAGAAGAAGAAATATGCAACGATTCCATCGGAAACGGCAAAGCAGGATGTGCCGGAAGGAATCATGACCAAGTGTCCAAATTGCAAAAAAATCATGTATACTAAGGAACTCGTTAAGAACCTAAAGGTTTGCTTCCATTGCCATTATCATCATTCTATGAACTCGAAAGAACGATTGGCAAGCTTTTTAGATCCTAATAGCTTTGAAGAAATTAATGCTAATATGATTTCTGAAAATCCATTGAATTTCCCGGGTTATATTGAAAAGCTGGAGAAAGACCGTGAAAAGACAAAAATAAATGAGGCGGTTGTCACTGGGACAGGCACTGTAGATGGCCAAAGAATAGCAGTAGCTGTCATGGATTCTACGTTCAGGATGGGAAGTATGGGTTCTGTGGTCGGAGAAAAAATAACCCGTGCCATTGAAAAAGCGGATGAATTGGGAATACCTTTTATTATATTTACAGCTTCAGGCGGTGCGAGGATGCAGGAAGGTGTTCTCAGCCTGATGCAAATGGCCAAAACGAGTGTAGCCCTAAAAAGATTCAGTGATAATGGCGGACTAATCATTTCCATCATGACCCATCCAACAACAGGAGGAGTTTCAGCCAGCTTTGCTTCCCTGGGAGACTATAATTTAGCTGAACCAGGAGCTTTGATCGGCTTCGCTGGACGCCGCATTATTGAACAGACAATCAGGGAAGAATTGCCTGAGGATTTCCAAACAGCAGAGTTCTTATTGAAACATGGCCAATTGGATGCAGTTATATCAAGAACAGAATTAAAAGAAAAAATATCCACTATTCTTTCCATACATCAACCAGGAGGTGACTTCCAATGGCAGGAGAATTAGAATTTGAACGTCCGGTAACGGAGCTGAAAAAAAAGATAGCAGAATTAAAAGAGTTTACGAAGACGGCCGATGTTGATCTATCCTCAGAGATAGAGAAACTGGAAGCACGCTTGGAAAAATTAGAAACGGATATTTATGAAAATATGAAACCTTGGGATCGTGTGCAAATTGCCCGGCATCCTGCAAGGCCGACTACACTTGATTATATTTCATACCTGTTCGAAGACTTTTTCGAGTGCCATGGGGATCGTGCTTTTGGAGATGATGAAGCGATTGTTGGGGGAATTGCGAAGTTTAAGGGACTTCCAGTAACAGTCATTGGTCATCAGCGGGGAAAAGATACAAAAGAAAATATCCGGAGAAACTTTGGCATGCCTCATCCGGAAGGATACCGTAAAGCATTGAGGCTTATGAAGCAGGCGGATAAATTCAGGAGACCGATTATTTGTTTTATCGATACTAAAGGAGCTTATCCTGGCAAGGCTGCTGAGGAACGGGGACAAAGTGAGGCTATAGCCAAGAATTTATTTGAAATGGCTAGCTTAAAGGTGCCGGTCATTTGTATCGTCATTGGTGAAGGCGGAAGCGGCGGAGCGCTTGCTCTTGGAGTTGGCAATCATATTCATATGCTTGAAAACTCAACTTATTCTGTCATCTCGCCAGAAGGAGCTGCTGCAATTCTTTGGAAAGATGCCTCACAGGCTAAAAAAGCAGCTGAATCAATGAGGATTACGGCTCCCGATTTAAAGGATCTGGGTGTCGTGGATGAGATTATTGAAGAGGTTAAAGGCGGCGCCCATAAAGATGTTAAGTCCCAGGCAGCCGAAATTGACTCGGTCCTTTATACCTCATTAAAAGAATTATTGACTCTAACTGAAGAACAGCTGGTCGACCACAGATATAATAAGTTTAAATCGATTGGCGAATACTCGTTTTTAAAGGATTTTATTGGGGTAAAATAAAAACGTGCTTTCGGGCACGTTTTTATTTATTGGCTGTGTTAAAGCTTATTGTTGATTTTAGCACCCTGTTGATTGGAGCGGAAGGTGCGAGATCCTCGAAAATGCTATCGCATTTTCTTCGTGCGGTGTTCATTCGAGGAAGCTTATTCAATGTCCTGCGGGAGAAGCGTGTCAGCGGGAGACCCCGCAGGTGCGAATGCACCGAGGAGCGTCGGACCGCCCGCGGAAAGCGAGTGCCTCGTGCTGAAATCAACAGG
>NZ_JAEL01000121.1 GCF_000518885.1 Bacillus sp. J33
TGACTGCACAATTGTGTAAGTGATGTGCTAGCGATTTCTTGACTAAGCCATACGCAAAGGGCAATGAGTTCGTTTGCTTGATACTTACTAGATCGCTGTACAAAGCCAACTTGTTTGGCGATATCTTGTAAGACTACTGGAGATAAAAAGTATTGTAGTTCTTGTGCAAAAAGATTCAGTTCATTTGAAATGATAGGATTCATCAAAAACGCCATCCTTTCTCGTAAACTTCTTACGATAAGCATAGCGTTTTTTCATTTTGAGGGTATGATTTTAACTTCGCTTGATGGGCATGTGGCGGTACCCCTAATAGAATATAATAGCTTTATTGAAGTTCTTAGCTAGATAAAAGTTATAGTAATCCTTAGAACTAAAAAGTGAGAAAGAATGGTTGACTTAATATTTAAACTAAAGCTATACATTAATACTATATCCTTTTTAAAAGGGGAGTAGCTTTTACACCAAAGTCGTCATTTCGGAGATTTCTAATCTCTCGGCTTTGTTGGCAGCGAATTCGTTGTTAGCAAGACCTTTGCCTATTGGTAAAGGTCTTTTTGTTTTTCCAGATCTGAGTTGCATGAATAGGACTTTTTGATATCAAACTATAGAAAGAATGGTGAGAAGGATTATGAAAAGAAAAGCATCCTTTGTGGAGTTGGTCAAAAAAAAATAAAGAGGATCTCTTGAAAGATAAAAAGCAGGTTGCAAAAATAGAGGAACGGCTCGATGCAAGACATGTAATGCCCAAAAAATAAGTGGCTAAAGATCCCGAAATAAAAACAGGAAGACATTCATGATTCTGAGAAATATAGGGCACTATTAGGAATAGGATCAACACAGATCGATCTTATACTTGAAAAGGAAACATATAGGGCAGGTGAGCAGGTAAAGGGATATTTCTTGATTAAAGGTGGAACTATATTACAACAACTGAAACGGATCGATTGTGATTTGGTCCTAATGGATAGGGAGGAGAAAAACGAAGAAATCGTTGATTCTGTTACTATTTTAACAACCAAGTGTATTCAGGCAGATGCTATCTTTTCCGGCTACCGAACTCTACCCGAGTATCGACAGCCACATTATCTTATCGATTTAAAACAAGACTAGCTTTCAAAAAAAGTCTAGAAAGCTTGGATCAGGATGCTATTCGGATCACTGAGGATATTAGAAATAATGACACAGCTAGAACTATTTTTAGACATAGAACTATTTAATAGGAGGAAAATTTAATTGGAACTTTCAATTTTATTAGAATATGGATGGGTATTGCTATTATTAATCGCCATCGAAGGCTTGTTGGCAGCGGATAATGCGCTTGTACTGGCCATTATGGTAAAGCATCTTCCTGAGGACGAAAGAAAAAAAGCACTTTTCTATGGACTAGTAGGTGCCTTCGTTTTCCGCTTTGGTTCATTATTCATCATTTCTTTCCTTGTCGATGTTTGGCAGGTACAGGCTATAGGTGCTTTATACCTGTTATTCATCGCAATCAATCATATTTTGAGGAAACTCGTCATTAAAAATAAAGATGTGAATAAGGCAAAAAAGGAAGAAAAGAAATCCGGTTTTTGGGGAACAGTTTTTAAAGTAGAATTGGCAGATATTGCTTTTGCTGTTGACTCAATTTTGGCTGCTGTTGCGCTGGCTATGACCCTTCCGAACACAAATATTCCGAACATTGGGGGTATGGATGGTGGTAAGTTCCTCGTCATTTTTGCCGGTGGATTAATCGGTTTAATTATCATGCGTTTCGCTGCTAACTTCTTTGTGAAATTGCTTCATGCAAAGCCAGGTCTTGAAATTGCCGCTTTTGCGATTGTCGGCTGGGTTGGTGTAAAACTTGCCGTCTTTACATTAGGACATCCAGATGTCGGAATTATTTCATATGAATTTGCACATTCAACAGAATGGAAGCTCATCTTCTATACTGTTTTGATTGGGATTGCCGCAGCTGGCTGGTTTCTGACTAAAAAAACGGACGAAAAACAGCCTTCGGAATAACTTAGATTGTTAAAATACGAGATTTTTGAGGAAAGAGCCGGAAGGGGATTCAGATAAACCGGTTCTTTTTTTTGCATAAAAATCCCTGAAGAAAGAAGAAAACCCTCATGTTAAATATTTAGATCACAAATCAGCTGCGATAGCTTTATTTCAATACATTGAAGGCTGGTATAATCGTAAAAGGATTCATGGTAGTTTGGGATATAAAACACCACAAGAGATCGAGAACTCCATTAGGGTACCCTTTGATTGAACGTAATTCCGAAATTCTTCACTGGTATATTGAGAGCCTAAATCTGTATGCAGAATAAGCCCATTTGCTGGGTTTTGTGCCAAATATGCGTTATCTAATGCTTTCATCACTAAGTCTGTATTCATGATTTGTGAAAAAGAGTATCCAACAACTTTTTTAGAGTGCAAATCCATTACAGAAGCTAAATAGCACCATCCATCTTTAAGAGTGTGGATATAAGTAATATCAGCTACCCATTTTTCATTAATAGTCGTAGTAGTAAAGTCGCGGTCTAACAGGTTTTCGCGTTCTTTTATCGATTGCTTACTTGAATAAGGCCTAGTGACAGGGTAGCTGCTCTAGTCCGCAGGATTTCTTCCAGTAAAATTAATTTACTTATTTAATATGGTAATAAAAGAGAAATCCTTGAAATTACCATGAGAGTCCTAATTCATCGCAATAAACATCTGCTTCAATAAAACAATTCTTCATATCAGCCTCACTATCTAATTCAGCGAGAATATCATACACTGTCTTTTTTAACGCATCGACAGTTGTATAAGGGACGTAGATTATATACTCGTTAGCTATGATCTCCATTTTGTAATTATCTTTTAGGATCTGCTCGACACTTTCTCTTACCTTTCCTTTGCTACGTACAAATTTATTGTTATTTTCTATTCGCAGCCACATTCTTATTTTTGCAGTGTTTTCTATATCAATATGAGCTTGTTCCTCTTTGCTTTGCCTTGTTGTTCGTATGTAACGATATAGTGTTGCTTGACTTATTCCGGTCATTTCCACAATCTCGCTAATACTGTATTCCTTAGAGTTATATAGATTAAGAGCTTTCTTTATCTGTTTTTCTTTCACTTTTGTACGGCCGCCATTTCTTCCTCTGGCTCTTGCACTCTCTAACCCCTCTTTTGTTCGTTGAGCAATTAGGTCTCTTTCGAATTGGCTGAATGCTTGAAAAACAGTAAGCATCAGTTTCCCTTGTGGTGTATTCGTATCAAAATTCTCTTTTATGCTAATCAATTTTACATTTTTGCTTTCAAAGTACTCAACTAACTCGATCAAATCTTTTGTACTTCGACCTAATCTCGAAAAACTCTCTACCACAATCGAATCTCCGCTTTATAGTTAACTAAAAATATATAGGATATACATTTGTTTTTTCTACTTTATTCAAATCTGAGTTTAATAGATTTCTTGCATTAGAACGAGGCTTCCTAGTTATATTTTATAAAACTCACTGTGTAAAAATCCGGGTTTCCGAAAGAGACTATTATCCTAATGTTACCACATATATTTCCAGCAATATTCTATATCGTTTTCAGAAAATTGTTGATAGAATCTTTTCTGTATAAATAAAGATAGAAAAACAGGGGGATAATCATGTTCAAATTAAACAAAATGAAGGGAAAAAAAGCATTTTTAGCAATTCTTCTCATTTCCTTCATCATTTCAGGCCTTTTTGGTATAGCGCCAGCCCAAGCCTCAACAGTATCATACGCTTCTATTTCTGTCGATGGAAAGCTTATTAAGACGAGCTATTATATGCAAAATGGTCGTTTGATGGTACCAGATATATTTTTCAAGCATACAGGTGCTACTGTTGATCGGAATGAAAAATATCAATCTATCGCTATTGAGAGAAATAATATTGTTGCCCTGCCATTAGGTAAAACATATATGGACTATTACATTAAGGAAAAAAACAAATGGATCCGTGAGTCCCTAGCTACGACAACAACCACAATTGATGGACGACCATATGTTCCGTTATTAGTGACTGCACAGAAGTTGGGAATGACCGTTACCTATGATCCTAAGATTTACAGAACCTTTATTCAGACAAACACGCCAGAAGCGAATAAGCCAATCGCTTATGAAAAAGCCGAAACAACTAAAAAGCAGATTGCATTAACTTTTGATGACGGTCCTGACAAACTTATTACACCTCAAATTTTAGATATATTAAAAGAAAAAGGTGTTCCCGCGACGTTTTTCGTTGTTGGAGAGCAAGTTTCCTATTTTCCACAATTGGCAAAACGAATGGTAGACGAGGGACATACCATTGCAAATCACACTTGGGATCATCCGGAACTTTCAAAACTATATACGTCCCAGGTTATTCAGCAACTTAAATCTACGAACGAAATAATTGAAAAGGTAACAGGAGTAAAAGCTACATTAATTAGGCCGCCATATGGCGATTTTACATCTGCAGATGCCCTTATATTTGAAAGACTAGGATTTAAAAACATTCTTTGGTCAGTAGATACACTCGATTGGAGTGGTACATCCGCAGAAGAAATTATGACGATTCTGAATAGGGATAAATCACCTGGTGGAATTGTCTTGCAGGGGTAAGTGAACGATTCGAAGAATGAACCGCCACATCTGAAAATATTCCCATTTACAAATAGAAACCGAGGGTTTTATTTGTAAAATAATGTCTTATGACATGAAAAGGAAGGAATCGTTGTCGTACCCCTTAAAGAGATGCATATCTATCTTTATTTCTCACTTTATTGAAGACAAACTGCTGTCTCTTGCAATAGGAACATCAAATGGAAGTTTTGGGGGTTTACGATTAAAGTCAATTCGATATTTACCGAACCGATTAACATGTGCCGTAACATATGGGCTTAAATAAGACAACCATTCTTCCTCATACTCATTCCCTTCTTGAATATAATCCTGGAGAATACGAGATAAAGAGAACACATTATAAAAGATCAAACTATTTGCTACGAGATGATTATATTTAATCACTTTCCGTTGTTTCTCGCGATCATTTTCTGCAATAATACCAAGTCCACCAAAGAACAACCATTTGGTAAATCCATTAAACGCTTCACTTTTATTAGTAGCAGACTGAATCGTACTTCTTAAATCCTCATCTGCCATATATTGAAGAAGAAACAGGGTACGAATGACTCTTCCAAGTTCCCGAAACGCTTTATATAGAATATTCTTTTGACTATAGGTTCCCAGTTTATTAAGGATGATTGAAGGAGTAATTTTCCCTGATTTAATCGACATCGCCACTCGAAGCATATCTTCATAATGATCTTCGATCAGTTTCCAATCAATTTCGTCTGAAAACAAATCGTCGATGTTTTCATACACATCTTCTTTGGTTGGGCAAAACATCTTTAAATCCTTCCAGTTACGGATCCGGGGCATCAGTTGAATACCGAGAAGCGCAGAGAGTCCGAAGACGGTTACACTTTGCCCTTGTGTATCGGAATAAAGAATTTCGGGCTGAATGTCCACTTTTCCTTCATTCATTAGAATGTCTAGGATATGAATTCCTTCCCAAACCCCACAAGGAATAAAGTTACTGAACAAAGCAATATAGGTATCTGATACATGATAATATCCTATCCCACCATATCCTCCATAGCGAATATGATTTTCTGAGAGCAAATTTTGTTCATATAAGTCCCACATGGTTCCATCCGCAGAAGCACGCTTACCATCTCCCCAATGTTTCGGGAGATCAAACTGGTTATAAGCATTAATAATGTATCGAATAGCTTTATCCAAATCCTCATTGGTCACATGATATTGGTTAATCCGAGCAATTTGTTTTCGATCCAGTTCTCCCAATGAACGAGACGTTTGAGTAGGACCTAGGTTGCATCCATAGCAAAAGGTATTCACTAAGTATCGTTCGACAGGATTTTCTATTCTGGCTTCATGCCCTGAGATCGGACCAAAGAAGCGAGTCCAATTAAGCCAATGCTCCGTATCTGCTAATACATCTAGTACATTGATTGGTTCAAGTTTTTGAGCAATATAAGCTTCCAAGGTTTTCAATCCTGGGGGAAGCTTTTTCTTTTTGATCTTGCTAATGACAACTTCGCCATTTTCAATACGTACTTGTTCATTACGTGGAAAGGATTGATCGGTCTGTCGAGCCACATTTTGAAATCGCTTACGCATCTTTTGGATAAAATCATTTGCAATAGGGAATAAGTTAACTTGCTCACAAAATTCTTCCACACTCTCCTCATACTCTTCCCATGAAATCAGCTGTTCCCGATAATCGGCATACTTTTCGCTACCTTCAATGTACAAGTTTCCTGCTTTTAACTCCAGTATGATTTGTGAGAAGAAACACACTTCAAAGTGACGACGGTTTACTTCCTCAGGTCTAGTTTCTTTCTTTCGTTTGCGACTGAGCCATCTCCACCAGCTATCAGGAACCCAGGATAAGTCAATTAAAGGAGTTACTTCTTTTTTCCATGGACCAATTTTCTCCACGTGAACCACTGAAATCCATTCCTTACGAGTATACTGATGGGATAACAGAAACGACACAGATTCTTCAATAGCTGTATCTTGATTAGTAGAACGTAAGGGTAAAGATTTTATAATTTTAAAGAAAGTTGAGCGATGACTCTTAAAAAACCGCCATAAGAATAAAAAGTAGTTGTCTCCACTAAGTGCTAAATGATTTTCACAATCACGCAATACCTGTTCTTCTCGATCTCCAAGCACTTTCTGCATCGCTTGAATGCGCTCTTCAGCTTCGCCTTCAAGTTGGTAAGCCAACAGTAAATGATGAAGCGTTTCAACCAATGAATCGGTTTTCCTTTGTGTCTTTTCTTTATAGTCTTTCAAAAATTGACGACCTTTTTTATGAATACTCATCATGCGTTTAATCATGGTTTCAGCAATATCATCTAATACTTTTGAATATTGAACATAAACAAGTGAAACCGCAAGAGCGTAGCGTTTATCTCCTTTCATTTTCATCATCCGACCTGCATCTAAGGTTTTCGCTTCTGCTGCCATTTGTTTGATTTTGATGATAGGGATTTCTTTCAATGCTTCACGGGGGATTTGTTGTTGTTTCAACCAGTCACGATGAGCAATCAAATCCTTTAGATGAGATAACTTTGCACTTTTCGCATCTTCTTTTAACTTATTCCATAGGCTATAAGTCGATCCTTCTGTGGATTGGAAAAGTTCATTGATCGTTTCTTTTTGTCCTTCACTCAATCTAACGTTGATCTGTTCATAGATCACACGATATGATTTCTTACGAACTTCGTTCGCTGCTTCTTTTAATGTGTTATAAACAGGGAGTTCATAACATTGGCAAATTAATTCTTCGATAGCTGCGTTAACGAGGTCAGCAGGTTCATCTTTGCTCCAAGACAGTTTGCCCATCGTATCGATCATGAATTGACGAGCTTGCTCATTAAAAGGGCGAATTTGTAGGTAATCTCGAACGAAACGATAGTGCCTTTGGCATGTTCTAGATTCACAATAGGCTATCCAATCTTCCTTGCTAGGTAGAGGTAATTGTACTCTACTGGCAATATACTCAATGATCGTTTGAGGGATATCTAACATTCGAGGAAAAAAACCTAGCTTTTGCACGGTCTTAATCAGCACCAATAATCCTAACTGTTGAATATTTCCTCTAGACTTAGTATCTGTCCACTCAATTTCTTCTCTTCTAGGAGTATAGACTTCTTGTAAGTCTTGTTCAGTTAAACTACTCTTAATTCGAGGGTAAATGGTATCTTGAATACTAGGCAATAGAGTTCCCTTCTTTGCTACGTCTATTTTTCTGACTTTTTAGTTTATTTAATGATAAAATAAAAACCTACCCATATATATGGTAGGTTGATTCCTTATATGGAAAAATTTTTAGATGTGGCGGTTGAAAGTCGTTTTGGTTGCCGTACCCCAAATAGGCGCTTCTAGAAGTCTCGATTCATTCCCATAAACGATTGAGGGAATTAACAAAAACATTACGAGGGCAAAAAAGATTTTTTTCTTACTAAACAATGTTGACACCTCCAGAAAAGTCTTAATCAAATATAGTTTTCCTTAAGAGGTGTCTATTTATTTATTTTATTCTTTATTAATTGGCATAGAAAATTATATAGTTAATGAAAATAAGCGAAAGGACTCTTAATTTTGATAAAATAAGGATTAGCATTTAATAGGGGTGTGAATTATCAAATGGCTAATGAATTTGCACAACTTGCTGTTTCACCATTGTATATTTTAATGGTTGTATTAAGTATTTTATATTTAATCTTTTTAAGAGAAGACAAAGGTTGTATTACGACTTTCGGAAGAATAGCTTCTGTGGTGTATATTCTTATATATCTATTAGCACTGTATTTATTTATATTTTAATCTTCAATTATAAGGAGCATTCACGGCTGCGGCGGCGACTTGACCAACGCTGCCGGATTAGATGCAATATGCCAGGGATTAAGAATGACAAGTGACAATGATCATGAGGCGTTAGAGAAAGGATAAATAATCTACGAGGCCCTCTATGTACAACTGGCTGTTGAAGATCTTCCAGCGCCCGGGAGAAGCCGCGTATAAGCCGGCATGACAACGAGGTTATGATCGAAGCCTAGCCTTTGTCTCTGCGTCCTGGTAAAACGCTCCATGTGCTGCCGCTGACTTCTGGTTATTTATCCTCATCTTTTTGTTTTTGCGGCACAAACTTATATTCACCCGTATCATTGAAATGAATATTGATTTTCAAATGACGAATTGCGTCATTATGAAGAACGAATGAATGGTCATCGGCCATCTGTTGCCATACACGCGGATTGGATCGATACAGTGTATCTCCCAGGTTCAACACGTCGGTATGGATGCGGATACCTTCGCGAAAAACATGGAGGATTTGACCTTCCAAAAGTTTTGTATATCGTTCCATCAACTCATTTTCCGTCATGGCTTCGCGCAGTTCGACAAGATACGCGTCCAATGTAATCGTCATGTCAAAATAGGCTTTGTCCCATTTCGCCTGAGGTCGAATATGGATGCGCGGTTTTTTAAACAGCATGACGGCCGAAATATCATCGTCGGACAATAAAGCAACGGGATAGCTTTGCGTCTTTGGATTCACCCATTGCCAGCCCGTAAGATCGGTTCGACTGATCCAGCCGTTCCATCGTTTCGTTTGGAACAGATCCGCGCCATCAATTTCCAAAAGCTTCATGTTTTTACCGTCCTCTCTCCAAAAAGCGGCGTTTAATGTCAATGACGGCAAATAACTTGACCTGGCCTTATCTTTTAATGAACGTATAAATTGATACAAGCGGACGGGGGAAATCGAGGAGCTTTGGCGATACTGATCTTTCGGTTCATGCAACAGGGTGTAAAGCGGAGAAAATTTGAAAAAGGTTTGGGCTTTGAAGATATCTTCGATATTTTCTTTTGTGCTGAATATCCATGTATTGTACCGTATTTCTTTATAGCGATTCGTAAACTCCAGAAATTCCAGATGTTTGTCCGCCTTCAATACATTGTCGGTAACGACGATCGTCGATACCTGTTCCCAAAAAAGCGCTTGTTGAGATGCAGCTTGCAGTTTGTTGGCCGCATCCCAAAGGCTTTTTCCCGCCGCTTTCCCTACATAACTGGTTGGCTGTTTTGTTTTTGCCTGCCCTTCCGATTTGGCTGCATCCGAAAAGTCTAACATCTGAGCATAAAGAACATACTCTCCATCTTTGTAGTCGGCTCCAATAGCCGTAACATAATGGATCGTTTGGATTTCTAACGAGCCCCAGCATCCTGTCGTCAGAAGCAAGCTCGCTCCCGCGACCAAGATTAAAATCGCCTTCATGATGAGTCCTCCTCTGCTTTCCGGGTTGAATCTTGCGTATTCACGGCATTCGGACGTTTCCGCCGCCAAGCCCATGGAAGATTGAACAGGGCTTGAGGCAAGTCTGCCCTGTCCAGCGGCGACAAAGGAGATAAATAAGGTAATCCGAAAGACTGCAGGGTGGAAAGATAGGAAAGCAGCAGTACCACTCCGCAAAAAAAACCGTATAAACCGAAGGCGGCAGAAACAAAGAAAAGGCCAAACCGCAGTATACTGACCGTAGCATTCAACGAATGATTCGGCACCATAGAGCCGAACACATGGGTAATCGCGGCGATAACCAGAACACTGGGCGACATAAACCCTGCCCGAATCGTGGCATCGCCAATAATCAGTCCTCCTACGACAGTAATCGTTTGTCCTAATGAAGCAGGCAACCGCGCTCCCGCCTCACGAAAAGCTTCCAGGAAAATCAGCGTCAGAAACATTTCTTGAGCGACAGAGAATGGGAGGCCCAGCCGCTGTACCGAAATGGTAGCCAATAGCAATATTGGTATTTGTTCGATGTGAAAGCTTAGCAGCGCAGTCCATAGCGCGGGCAATAACAGAGCTGTCAAAATCCCGACTATTCTGAGCCCTCTTGCTACAGCAACGCTCAGCGCGGGATAATGGATATCTTCTGCGGTCTTCAACAGTAAGAAGACGTCGGCCGGCGCAATTAGGGCGCTGGGCGTACCCTCCGTTAGAACGACGCAACGACCGCTCAGCAGCGAGGCCACGGCGAAATCGGGCCGTCCTGTATAGGCCATCATCGGGAATATGGATTTCGGAGTCGAAAGCATTTCTTGCAGCTGCCCGGCGCTGCATATCCCGTCATATTTGATACCCTGCAGTTTCGTTCGAAGATTGTCAACCAGCGCCGCGTTCGCAACATCTTGCAAATAAAGCAATCCGATTCGGGTTTGCGTGCGCTGTCCGACCGTTACCTGTTCATAACATAAGGAGCCTGTTCTCATGCGCTTGCGAATTAAAGCGACATTGGTCGCAATCTCTTCCACAAAACCGTCTTTAGGACCTTTGATCGACACATCGATACTGGATTCTTCCGGTTTTCGCTGAGGCACCTTGGCCATATCCCATGCATACACGCACTGTTGAACAGGCGTAAAAATAATGAGTTTTCCATCCAGCACATGCTGTACGATTTGCCGTCTCAACATCAGCCCGTTGCCCGTTACCTTCTCTAGCGGCAGCTCATCATTGCGGGTCATGGAGTCGCCATTGAAGCCTGTTGTTCTAAAGAGCCGCCTTAAACGCGGCAGAACGATGTCTTTCCATTCCCTTGGATCCGTCAACCCTTCGCAATAAAGCAATAAAACAGAGGAGTTCGGATTCTGCCTGTCACACAGGCAAGAAACAGATTTGACATCGGCGGAATTTTGAAATAAACCGGTGATCTCCTGTTCGGTCAAGCCCAGGTCATTCGCGCAAGCATCGTTGGAATGCCCGATTTTCTGTTCCGCAGGCAACGAAGCAGGTGGATAAGACCGCTTTCGGAACCATTGCATCAACCAGTTCTTCATGATCCCCTCATCCTCCATCTTGAAATCCATGTTTTTCCCGCAAACAAGAAGGTGAGTCCGATTACCAGGACGAAGGTGGATGGGAAATACATCGTTTTTAGAAATTGCAAAAACCGTACGTCACTTATCGGCGCCAAAATGGCAATAAGCAGAGTTCCGGTCGCAAGCAGCAGAAGCGGCGTTCTGTTTTTCGGTTTCCACACATCCGCAATGATGAAGAGGGAAAGCGAAAGGCGAATGAATTCTCCGGATACCCACTGATAGATTGCAAAAACATCCAAATGTTCTATGTACTTTCCCAGTTCGAGAACACGCCACTGTTCAAATGCCGGATATCTCTGCAAAGCAGCTTCCTCTGCCCCATAAATCGAAATCGCTCCCATTAAAGGGCCTATTGTCAATCCGGCGAGCGAAAAAATCATGAACAGCACGCCGGCGAATGAAGGGCGATTGATCAGACGATGTTGAAAAAAAAGAAGAAGCACAAGCTCGAAAATTCCGCTCGCCGCATATAGGCTGCCCCGCCAAACGGGAGCGAATCCATCGGCAAGGAGGGGGAGAACAAGACTGTAGTCTTTATGCTTGAAGTTGAAGGTCATAACAAATACTCCGAGAATCACCACAAATGGCAGCAAAATACCCGACGTAATCGCGATGGAACGAAGGCCCCCGGTTGCAAGAAAGAAACAGCAGGCTAATACGAGAAGAGCAAGCACGAATTTGGGTGTATGCGGCATATAAGTCGAATGGGTCCATACAATGAAATAAAAGAGGGTAACGTAACCCTGCAGCCATATGTAGATGCTGACTGCCGCAAGGATAATGACGGACAAGCCTTTGCCGAAATGGTGCTGCAACCAATCGGAGAACGGCTGTTGACCCTTGTGTTTCATGATATAGACTAGGCACGCCCCCCAAACAGGCAACAAGGCCAATACCATCCCAACGGAGACTACAGCATCTCTTCCCGCTGCGTCCAACAATATGGGAATCAAGACCACATGATTGAGAAGGCCGATCGAAAGTAAAAGAATGGAGTAACCTTGCAACGCAGAAATATTATTTTGAATTTTATCGTCACCTCCCGATCATCGCCTGACATTTTGTCCATGAAATATATAATTGTAATTTAACCATTCGAATCGAAAAAAATACCCAATAAAATGAATTTCCATTGACAGAGAGGAACACGTATACTAAATGTAAGGTTCAATCATAAAACGAACGATCTTCAAACCATTTTGCCGACTCGTTGCTTTCGCATTATGTGCATTGACAGGATGAAAAAGTAATTTCATTTTGCTAAATAAGTTGAAGATAAATCGGTATGTTCATTGGGATCACATTCGCCCATATGAAGTAGCGTTTTTTATTTGGAGGGATTTGAATGCTCTGTTCCATATCAAAAGGGGGAATTGGCAGATAAGCAAAATTTTAACGCAATGGGAGAAGGAATATTTGGGACGGGGGTCGGTATTGGTCAAAACGGACATCATGCGCAATATGATTATTGTGGGACTTAAAGGGATATTAACTCTCGCTGAACCAAAAATTGGCCGGGACATCGGAGGGTATGCTGTCTGTAAAGCGCATCAGGGCAGATTTGGTGGAATCGGGAAGAGAACAGCTTGGAAAGATGATCCTTGAGTTGACGGGGGAACAAGTCGTCAGCTTCCACACCGATATCAGCACGCGTACAGGGGAAAGAGTAATGGTGTTCGTGCTCTCCGATAATCTGGAGAAGAAATTAATTGAATAATGCGTATTGGCAGATGAATCGAAAGATCCGAGAGGATCCGTTGAAGTTAAGCCGGTAATTCAGGACACCCTGAAGTTACCGGTTATTTTTTTGCAAGGAGTTGAATTTACATCATGTTCGATATCGTTGTCGGGAATTTGTTGTCCCCAATTGTACTTTTTTTCGTATTGGGGCTGACCGCCTTGACGCTACCCCAATAAGAATAAATAAAAGTAAAATAAATATGATGTATGAAGATTATTTCAAACACCTCGCAAAAACAACGAATTTCTCATGTTACTCAATTTAAATATAAAAACCGATGCTCCCTTTCGGTGAAGGAAAAATCGGTTCTCTTATAATTTTCATTCATCGGAACATGAATGGTATTCAGTATTTTGGTCTGATCTAATCTTTATCAGGTAATTTAGAATTGGTTTTTTCGACCGCTTTACGAAGTCCTTTCGCTAATTTTTCTGCATCGTCATTCGCCCAAAAGTGAACGAAAAGGAGATGTGGTTCTTCAAATAACATGTGATTATGCACAGCTTCTACTTCGATGTCATGTTTTCGTAAAACACGTATTACTGAATTCACTTCTTCTGCTGTTAACACAAAATCTCCTGTAATCGCTGCATTTTGTCCACCAGTCGGTTGAAAGTTAATTGCTGTTGACGTCCCCATTGACGGAGGAATGACCATTCCGTTTTCTTTGATTTGTTCAGAGCGCGGGAAACTAATCTTGTAAACACCATTACTTAAAGATCCTTCCTTACCGAAAATTTGATCAAGCTTCTTCTTATCCAATGGAAATTCTCCATTAACCAATGGTTGGTTGGCATTGATTGGTGTGTTCGATTGATTAATTCCAGAACGAAGCGTTTTCGCTAACTCAGAGGGATTTCCATGCCGAAAGCCCCATGGCGCGTATCGGTATGCGGAAGGAAAATGGACGCTGAAAGAAGTCGTGGGCCACATCGCAGACGGAGAACGCGTCATGACCTACCGCCTGCTCCGAATCGCAAGAGGGGACCAGACGCCTCTGTCCGGTTTCGACCAGGAATTGTTCATGCCTCCTTTCGGGAGCTGGATAACCGCGCAATTGGCCGAAGACTACCGGGCCGTACGGCAATCGACGATCACACTGCTGCGCGGGTTACCGGCGGAGGCGTGGTCCTGCAAAGGCACAGCCAACAACGCAAACATTACGGCGCGTGCCCTCGCGTACGGCATCGCAGGACACGAGATTCATCACATGGGGGTCATCCGAAATCGGTATTTGAGTTAGTTGTCCGGAAGATCGGGACGGAAGCTGCGCGGAAAACGCGGCTTCCGTTCTTTCTTTATGGCAGCCTTCCCGCCCCGTTCATAGACTGATATGAAGAGAGGACAAGACGGGTTGAAAAAAGCAGCAGCGATTGGTTGCAGACTGGATTTTGTCTAAAAATGAAAAGCAAATAATAATCTCAAACAAGAAAAAATCAAGGCCTCTTCGTTAAGCTAACGAAGAACGAGAGCTCAATACATCATACGAATGACAAACAAGGATTGGTGGTTATTCCGCAAAAGGGCTCGATTGTTGAACAAGGGGTACCGTCACATGCCCATCAAGCGAAGTTAAAATCATACCCTCAAAATGAAAAAACGCTATGCTTATCGTAAGAAGTTTACGAGAAAGGATGGCGTTTTTGATGAATCCTATCATTTCAAATGAACTGAATCTTTTTGCACAAGAACTACAATACTTTTTATCTCCAGTAGTCTTACAAGATATCGCCAAACAAGTTGGCTTTGTACAGCGATCTAGTAAGTATCAAGCAAACGAACTCATTGCCCTTTGCGTATGGCTTAGTCAAGAAATCGCTAGCACATCACTTACACAATTGTGCAGTCA
>NZ_JAEL01000122.1 GCF_000518885.1 Bacillus sp. J33
AACTCGATAATCAAGCTGTTCTAGAACTTCAATGACCGGAAGGTCATCCACTTGAAGTTTTCGATAAGGTTTATTTACGGGCTGTTCAGTAGGTTTAACGAACATGCTTTTACCAATCAATAAAGTAAGCAATGTTCGAATGAGTTGTTCTTGATAGTTTATAAAAGTTAATAAATAGGTTATAATTTGAGGGTACAAATTGTCACTTCCATTCTTGGTTGTTGGGTGTGTGGTAACCTCAATTATCCAAAGAATTTAGGGGGTGGCAATTTTTTTGCCTATAAAGCCCTCTATGGAGATATTTTATAACCTATTTCTTATAGAAGTTTTGACAATACGTGTAGTCAGTCAGGAGGAGCGGAAATGAAAAAACGGGCACTGATTAGTGTTTCTGATAAAAATGGAGTCACGGAATTTGCTCAGCAATTGAGTGAACTTGGATTCGAAATCGTTTCCACAGGCGGAACGAAAAAGGCATTGGAAGAAAGCGGCGTTCCAGTTGTAGGCGTTAGCGATGTTACAGGTTTTCCGGAAATTTTGGAAGGCCGTGTAAAAACATTAAACCCTATGATCCATGGCGGATTGCTTGCTAAGCATGGTGAACCTGGACATAAACAGCAGCTGGAGGAGCATGGGATTCAGCCAATTCAGGTTGTATGCGTGAATTTGTATCCTTTCCAGCAAACAATCGCAAAGCCGGATGTGACAGTTGAGGATGCAATTGAGAATATCGATATCGGCGGTCCGGCCATGCTTCGCGCATCAGCCAAGAATCATGAATACGTAACAGTTGTAGTTGATCCTGCGGATTATGAAACAGTCCTTTCTCAGCTAAAAGAAAGCGGGGAAGTACAAAAGGAAACACGCCGCAAGCTTGCTGCAAAAGTATTCCGCCATACTGCTGCTTATGATGCAATGATCGCGGAGTATATGACAGATTTGGCTAATGAAGAAACACCTGAAAAACTAACGGTTACCTATGAATTGAAGCAGACGTTAAGATACGGAGAAAACCCTCATCAAAAGGCTGCTTTTTACCGCAAGCCGCTTGGCTCTGAATTTTCGATTGCCAATGCCGAGCAGCTTCACGGAAAAGAGTTATCCTACAATAATATCAATGATGCCGATGCGGCTCTCCAAATTGTAAAAGAGTTCCAAGAGCCGGCAGCGGTTGCTGTTAAGCATATGAACCCTTGTGGAGTGGGCACTGGAGAAAATGTATTCGCTGCATTTTCAAAGGCCTTTGCAGCTGATCCTGTTTCTATCTTCGGCGGAATCGTTGCCTTAAACAGGGAAGTGGATGCAGAGACAGCCAAAAAGTTATATGAAATCTTCCTTGAAATCATCATTGCACCATCCTTCTCAGACGAAGCGCTTGAGATTTTGAAGGGTAAAAAGAATCTTCGCTTATTAACCATTCCATTTGAAGGAAAAAAGAAAGCTGAGATGAGACTATCCACAATCGAAGGCGGCCTGCTTGCCCAGGAATATGACCAATACACGCTAGAAAATGCGGAAGTATCAGTTGCTACGAAAAGGGAGCCGACTGAAGAAGAGTGGAAAGCACTCAAGCTCGGCTGGAAAGTCGTGAAGCATGTGAAATCCAATGCAATTGTCGTCAATGATGCAAATATGACGCTTGGAGTCGGGGCTGGTCAGATGAATCGTGTAGGTTCTGCCAAAATTGCGCTTGAACAGGCTGGGGAAAAAGCAAACGGAGCCGTAATGGCATCTGATGCATTCTTCCCAATGAATGACACAGTCGAGGTCGCAGCCAAGGCTGGCATCACAGCGATCATTCAGCCGGGCGGCTCCATCCGCGACGAAGACTCAATCAAAAAAGCAGATGAGTACGGCATTGCAATGGTATTTACAGGCGTGCGCCATTTTAAACATTAATACGAAAAGCGGAAGCGCCATG
This sequence comes from Bacillus sp. J33, assembly GCF_000518885.1. Lineage (GTDB taxonomy): Bacteria > Bacillota > Bacilli > Bacillales > Cytobacillaceae > Cytobacillus. Next base: position 1,922 of record NZ_JAEL01000122.1, read on the forward strand.
AATAAGCGCTAAAGCTAGACAATTACAAACATCCGGGAGTCCTTAACCAGGCTCCTCGATAATATAGCTGACATTTCAACGGAGGTGGCGTTATGAAGGTATTAGTTGTTGGAAGAGGCGGCCGCGAGCACGCGATTTGCTGGAAGATGAATGAAAGCACTTCTGTAGAAAAGGTCTTTGCGGCACCGGGGAATCCTGGGATGGAAGATTCTGCTCAGCTGGTGAACATCCAGGAAAACGATCAGGAAAAGCTAGTTCAGTTTGCCCTGGAAAATGAGATTGGTTTAACAGTAATCGGCCCGGAAGTACCGCTGTTAGAGGGTCTGGCTGACCGTTTTGAGGAAGCTGGGTTAAAAGTGTTTGGCCCAAAAAAGGCAGCTGCTGAAATTGAGGGCAGCAAATCCTTTGCGAAAGAACTTATGCAAAAATATGATATCCCGACTGCAGAGTATGCTGTTTTCAGTGAATATGAAGCAGCAAAGTCTTATATAGAAGAAAAGGGAGCTCCGATCGTCCTGAAAGCGGATGGCCTTGCCGCCGGAAAAGGCGTTATAGTAGCGATGACCCTGGATGAAGCACTAGCGGGAATTGAAGAGCTGCTTTTAAATGAAAAATTCGGTGAAGCCTCCGCAACAGTTGTCATTGAAGAGTTTCTGGAGGGTGAAGAATTTTCCCTGATGGCCTTTGTAAACGGAGAAAATGTTGTGCCTCTTGAAATTGCCCAGGACCATAAGCGTGCTTTTGACGGTGACAAGGGACCGAATACAGGCGGAATGGGTGCCTATTCACCTGTGCCGCATATCGGAGAAGCGACAGTTGAAACTGCTGTTGAAAGGATATTGGAACCAGCTGCAAAAGCGATGGTACAGGAAGGCCGCAGCTTTAGCGGAATTCTTTATGCCGGTTTAATTAAAACAGAAGCAGGCCCTAAAGTTATTGAATTTAATGCCCGTTTTGGGGATCCCGAGACACAGGTTATTTTGCCGCGCATGAAATCTGATTTAGCAGAGGTTATGCTTGCTGTCCTTAAAGGGGAAAAGCCTGAAATCCAGTGGGTTGATCAAGCAATGGTAGGAGTTGTTGCTGCTTCGGCAGGGTATCCTGAATCATATGAAAAAGGCGCTGTTCTTAACGGTCTTCAGGAAATAAGCAAGGAAGTCGCAGTATTCCACGCTGGTACAGATAAAAATAGCTCAGGAGAGTATGTGACAAACGGCGGCCGTGTCCTTCTTGCAGGCGCTAAAGCGGCAAGCCTGAAGGATGCACAGGAAAAAGTTTATCGCGAACTGGAAAAACTTCAGTGCGAAGGTGTCTTTTACAGGAAAGATATTGCCAACAAAGCTATCTCGCACGTCCTTTCTTAGTTTTGCGGATAAACACATAAAGAATTGCCACAATGCTTCCAATCAGTGCTATTAAAACAAACGACATATCCATCACGTATTCCCAAAACATAATGTCAGCTCCTTTTTAGAGTTTTTATGATAGCCATTGGAGTCTTTAAGCCCCCAATTAAGGGGGCTTTTGTTTTTTAGGAAGGGTTTTGCGGCAGAACCTCTTCGGCCATTTCCATCGTTTCGCTATTTCCGCCTTGATTCCTCATGTCTTGCACCATAACCTGGCTCCTTTCAAAAAGAGCCGTTAATGGACAAAAGCGGACGATTCCTTCTGCCACTTTCATGCCGCCGAGCATGGCCATCATTAAATAGGAGTCCCGCCAAGGCCTTTTGACAAGTTTGGATGTGCTCCAGGCTAAAACGGTAAAGCCGATCGTAATGCGAATTAGGGAATTTAAAATCCCGATGTTTGGTTTAACATTCATTGCGGCCACCTCTTTCACAAAATTTTTACAATCTTTTACTGTTTCTTTAATGCGTTAAACAGTGAAATATGATACTATAGAAAAACAAGAGAATGTAAGGGCTTTCTTTATTGTTTTAAAGCCGTTTCAAGGTAAGTTCAATGATAAATAAAATGTTCTTTTTCATATAAAGAAATAATAAAAAGGGAGGGAGTAAGGTGCTGGAACAGCGTTACCGTTGGAAAAACAAGCACTTGCGTGAACATGTTTCCGTACTTGACGGAAAACTGTCACCGACGATACTACTAAAAAACGCACGTTATCTTAATCAGGCATTTCGTAATTGGATAACGGCTAATATATGGATTTATGACGACCGCATTGTCTATGTGGGGGAAAAACTGCCTGAGAAAATAGATCAATGTGAAGTCGTTGATTGTACTGGGATGACGCTGGTTCCAGGCTATATTGAGCCGCATGCCCACCCATTTCAATTATATAATCCCCATTCTTTTGCAAGCTATGCATCACAGTTCGGCACAACCACATTAATTAATGACAATATGGTTTTGGCTTTACAGCATGATAAAAAGAAAGCGTTTTCTTTTTTAAAAGAGATGCGGAATATCCCTGCGACCATGTATTGGTGGTGCAGATTTGATGCTCAAACAGAGATACAGCATGAAGAAGCGACTTTTTCACATGGAAATGTGAAGTCGTGGCTTGAGCACGATGCTGTACTTCAGGGAGGAGAGCTGACTGGGTGGCCAAAGCTTTTGGACGGCGATGATATGATGCTCCACTGGATTCAGGAAACAAAACGGATGAGAAAGAAAATTGAAGGGCACTTTCCGGGTGCATCCGAAAAGACGCTGGCCAAGCTTATGCTTCTCGGTGCTGATTGCGATCATGAATCCATGACAGGAAAGGATGTTTATAATCGCCTTTTACAGGGATATACCGTCTCTCTCAGATATTCTTCAATACGGCCCGATCTTCCGGTTTTATTGGAGGAAATGCATGAGCTGGGCATTAATCAGTACGATCGGATTATTTTTACGACAGATGGGTCCTTCTCGTCCTTTTATGAACAAGGAATTATTGACCATATGATCAGGATCGCGATTGAAAAGGGCGTACCGGTTATTGATGCTTATAATATGGCCACCATCAATGTGGCAAAACATTATGGAATTGATTATCTGCATGGGAATATCGCAACGGGCAGAGTTGCCAATATTAATTTCCTTTCAAGTGAAGAGGATCCAACCCCAGTTTCCGTCCTGGCAAAAGGTGAATGGGTAAAAAGGGACGGTGTAAACCTGAATGCGTATGAATCGGTTCCATGGGATGAATATGGCTTTGAACCGATGAAAATCGATTGGGATCTAACTTCAGATGATATGCAGTTCTCCATGCCGTTTGGGATAAACATGGAGAATGCGGTTATCACGAAGCCTTATTCCATTGCGATTGATGTATCCTCAGAAGAGCTGGAGAGGGACCATGATGAGTGCTTTTTTATGCTTGTGGACCGGGAAGGAAATTGGCGGATCAATACAGTATTGAAAGGATTCGCGAAGAGCCTTGGCGGTATGGCCAGCTCCTTTTCCAATACAGGCGATATTATTTTAATCGGTAAAAGCAAGAGCGAAATGCTGAATGCTTTCAATCGTCTTAAGGAAATAGGGGGAGGCATTGTTATTTCTGAAGAAGGAAATATCGTTCAGGAGATGGTGCTAAGGCTAAAAGGGGTTATGTCAGATAAAAAGGTTGAAGAATTAATGGAGGAAGAGAAACAGCTCGTTCATTATCTGCGGGATAAGGGCTACAGGCATGAAGATCCGATGTATACATTGCTCTTTTTCTCCTCTACACATCTTCCGTATATCAGGATTACCCAGCAGGGAATGTATGACGTCATGAACAAAACGGTACTCTTTCCAACGATAATGCGTTAAAATGTAAAAGAGATGCCATACTAGAGATAAAAGAAACTACTTTGAAGAGCTAACATAGAAAAAACTGCATCGAGGCAAAAAAGGGAATACAGGGGTGCAAAATGCTTAAAAGATGGATAGCTGTTTCAGCAGCCGCAATGCTTTTAGTTTCAGGATGCAGCAGTGAAAAGACAGAAAAGCCTGCAAAGCAGGAAACGGAAAAAGCTGAAGAAGCAACAAAAGGAACAAATGAGGAAAATGAGATTCCATTCCATTATCCGCTTACGGGAACTGGATCGGAATCGGAAGTGGAAGGAAGGGCTGTAGCGGTGATGATCAACAATCACCCCAATGCCCGCCCGCAATCAGGCCTTGATCAGGCTGATATCGTCTATGAATTGCTGGCTGAAGGGGATGTGACCCGTTTCCTTGCCATTTTCCAGAGCGAGCAGCCTGAAGAAATAGGGCCTGTAAGAAGTTCAAGGGACTATTATATCGAGCTTGCGAAAGGCTATAACAGCCTTTACATTGCTCATGGCTACAGCCCGGAAGCCAGAGAGCTGCTAGACAAGGGGTATATTGATAACCTAAACGGAATGGAGTATGATGGCACTTTATTTAAAAGGGCAAGCTTCAGAAAGGCTCCGCATAATTCTTATATTTCATTTGACAATGTACTGAAGGGCGCGGAGCAGAACCATTATTCGATGGAGGAATCGCCTCCTTCACTTGCCTTTCTATCAAAAGAGGAGGCAAAAGCCATTGAGGGTACAACGGCCAAGTCAGTGATGGTTTCTTATAACAATGAATTGTTTAATGTCATTTATGAATATGATGAGAATCTTAAAAAGTACAAAAGATATTCGAATGGTGAACTAACAGCTGATTACCACTCTGGTGAACCTGTTTTGCTGGATAATATTTTCATCGCAGAAGCTTCCCATAAAGTAGTTGACAGTGCAGGCCGCCGTGATATTAACTTAACTTCTGGGGGTAAAGGCTTCCTTCTTCAAAAAGGAAAAATGACAGAAGTTGAGTGGGAAAATAAGGACGGCAGAATTCTTCCTGTCCTAGATGGCAAACAAGCCGGCCTAGTGCCGGGTAAGACTTGGATCAATATTGTTCCCTCAAGCCCCGGTCTTGAGCAAACGGTTTCGTTACAGTCAAAGCAATAATCTGAAAACTATTATCTGATAAAGGGGTATGCAATATATGCAAATTGATAAGCTAAGAGGAAAAGAACTGGACCAGTTATTTAAGTCGATTCTATCTTTAAAGGATTTGGAAGAGTGCTACCGTTTCTTTGACGATTTATGCACAGTTAACGAAATCCAATCATTGGCGCAGCGCCTTGAAGTAGCCCGCATGCTTCGCGAAGGCAAAACGTATCATAAAATTGAAACCGATACGGGTGCGAGCACGGCAACCATTTCTCGGGTAAAACGCTGCCTGAACTATGGGAACGATGCATATGAAATGGCATTGGAGCGAATTAAGGAAGAAGAAGCTGAAAAAGCGTAAATAATCATTTTTCTCTTAAACCGATGGGGATGTTCCCGCGGTTTTTTCTTTGTCTTCACAAGGGGGTTCTATTACATCCTGCTTTTCTTTTTATCCGGCTTCAGCTTCTAGCCCCTCTAGGTCCAGCAGATGAAGCCAAAAAACTGCTTCATTTAGTGGTCTTCCGGCGGACAGGATGCACCAGTGCCGACATTGCCGAAGACATGGCGCCTCTAGTCGGCCAGTGCTTGCCGGGGCGCAGCGGGGCGCTTCCGCTTTTATTTTTTATTCTCTTTCCTAAGTGATATAATGATGAAATGGAATGATAGAATGGAGGCAATTTTGCATGTACAATGTTCGCGAATGGAGCCATATATTTAAGCTCGATCCGGATAAATATATATCAGACGAAGACCTGGAAAAGGTTTGTGAGTCAGGGACGGATGCGATTATTGTGGGAGGAACCGATGGGGTGACTCTTGAAAAGGTGCTCGATTTAATGGCACGGATCCGCAGGTATACTGTCCCCTGTGTTTTGGAGGTTTCAACGATTGATTCCATTACCCCTGGCTTTGATCTTTATTTTATCCCGACGGTCCTAAACAGCCAGGACGTGAAGTGGATTACCGGACTTCACCATGAAGCCGTTAAGGAATACGGAGATATCATGAATTGGGAAGAAATTCTCGTTCAGGGTTATTGTATATTGAATGAGGACTGCAAAGCAGCTCAGGTTACCAATTCCCGTACGAATTTATCTTTGGATGAGGTAAGGGCGTTTGCAATGATGGCAGAGAAGATGTTCCGCCTGCCAATCTTTTATTTGGAGTACAGCGGCAAGTACGGTGATGCTGCTGTTGTTTCCGAAGTAAAAGAAACACTTGACAAAACCGTTTTATTTTACGGAGGCGGCATTGAAAATGAAGAGCAGGCAAAGGAAATGGCTAAGCATGCAGATGTCATTGTGGTCGGAAATATTATTTATAAAGATTTGCAGGCAGCTCTCAAAACTGTGGAAGCATCACGTGCTTAATAGAAAAGCGCTGAGCCCCCCTGGGAATCGGTGTAAGACGTTGAGCTGCATGGGCTCACGCCAGGAAAATAAAAAAATTCAAGTTGATGCAGTTTCCTAAACAGGATAGAATAAAGAATAAGAACATATGTTTCTATGGTGGTGAAGAAAAGGAATGCAATTTTTAACCGATAAATTATTAAATGGATTAAATCCGCAGCAGCAGAGTGCGGTAAAAACAACGGACGGACCTCTGCTAATTATGGCAGGAGCGGGAAGCGGCAAGACAAGAGTACTGACGCACAGGATTGCATATCTTATGGTGGAAAAGGGTGTTAACCCTTATAACATTTTGGCTATTACGTTTACAAACAAGGCAGCACGCGAAATGCGTGACCGTATTCATAACATGATGGGCGGAGCGGCAGATGAAATCTGGATTTCGACATTCCACTCCATGTGCGTGCGGATTTTAAGAAGAGATATTGATCGGATTGGATATAACCGCAATTTTACCATTTTGGACTCTACTGACCAGCAATCGGTCATTAAATCCATCCTTAAGGATAAAAACCTGGATCCAAAGAAGTTTGATCCGCGTGCAATCCTGGGATCCATCAGCTCGGCGAAAAATGAATTGATCACCCCTGAAGAGTATGCGAAAACGGCAGGGGATTATATTCAGCAGGTTGCCAGTGATGTATATACAGAATACCAAAAGAGGTTGCGCCGCAACCAGGCACTTGATTTTGATGATTTAATCATGATTACGATCCAGTTATTTCAGCGCGTTCCCGAAGTGCTTGAATACTATCAGCGCAAATTCCAATACATTCATGTGGATGAGTACCAGGATACAAACAGAGCGCAATATATGCTTGTAAAGCTTTTGGCAAGCCGCTTTAAAAACCTTTGTGTTGTAGGTGACTCCGACCAGTCTATTTATAAGTGGCGCGGTGCGGATATAGCCAACATCTTATCATTTGAAAAAGATTACCCGAATGCACAAACAATTCTGCTGGAGCAAAATTACCGTTCCACGAAAAGAATTCTATTAGCTGCGAATGAAGTGATCAGCAAGAACATGAATAGAAAGCCGAAAAACCTTTGGACGGAAAATGCGGAAGGCAATAAGATCTTTTACTATCGTGCTGATAGTGAGCAGGGAGAAGCGCAATTTGTAGCAGGCAAAATTAAGGAATATATTAATAGCGGCAAGCGAAGCTTATCGGATATTGCGATTTTATACCGTACCAATGCACAGTCCCGTGTAATGGAGGAAGTGCTGCTTAAGTCGAATATTGAATACTCCATTGTCGGAGGCATTAAGTTCTACGACCGTAAAGAAATTAAGGATATCCTGGCATATCTGCGCTTAATTGCTAATCCGGATGATGATATCAGCCTTCAGCGTGTAATTAATGTGCCTAAGCGCGGTATTGGCTCAGGCTCGGTTGATAAAATCGCGAACTTTGCACAGCTCCATGAAATGAGTATGTTTGAAGCGCTTGAGTCCATAGAGCTGATTGGATTAAGCCCGAAAATCACAAAAGGGGCTGCACAGTTCAGGGATCTGGTGAAAAATTATACGCAAATGCAAGAATACTTATCTGTTACAGAATTAGTGGAAGAGCTCTTGGAAAAATCGGGCTACCGCGATATGCTTATTGCCGAAAAATCCATCGAGGCACAAAGCCGTTTGGAAAACATTGATGAATTCCTGTCTGTTACGAAAAACTTTGAAGAAGCAAGTGAAGATAAATCGTTAATCGCATTCTTAACGGACTTGGCTCTTGTTGCTGATATTGATAAATTGGATGATGATGGCGAGAAGGCTGAATCTGTCGTCCTAATGACGCTTCACTCAGCGAAAGGGCTGGAATTTCCTGTTGTCTTCTTAATCGGCCTTGAAGAAGGGGTCTTCCCGCATAGCCGCTCACTGATGGAGGAAGCGGAAATGGAAGAAGAACGCAGATTGGCTTACGTGGGAATCACTCGTGCAGAGGAAGAGCTTTTCATTACGAATGCCCAAATGCGTACCCTTTTTGGACGTACGAATATGAATCCTCCTTCCCGTTTTATCAAAGAAATTCCGGCTGAATTGCTTGATGGCCTTGAGCCGGAGCCGGCAAAGAAATCTTCACCATTCGGTTCATCGCCATTCGGATCCCCGGGAGTGTCCAGACAGGCCCAGCCGCAAAGAAAAGCGGTGGTCCGTCCGTCTGCATCGAACACAGGGGGAGATGAGATTGACTGGAAAGTGGGCGATAAAGCTCAGCACGGCAAATGGGGCACCGGGACAGTTGTCAGTGTGAAGGGCTCCGGAGAAGGCACAGAGCTTGATATTGCGTTCCCGAAACCTGTAGGCATTAAACGCCTGCTGGCCAAATTTGCGCCGATTACAAAGGCGTAAACAAGCTGTTTTATTCTAATAACTAACAGATCCAGACCGGGTGGCTGTGTCTGCCAGGTCTAATCTTTTTGGAAAGGGTTGGATGTATGGACCTTCAAACAGCAGAAAAAAAGGTGAAAGATCTGCATAACCTGCTGAACCAATATAATTATGAGTATCACGTTCTTGACCAGCCATCTGTTCCTGATGCAGAGTATGACAGGCTTATGAGAGAACTTATAGAATTAGAAGATCAATTTCCTGAGCTGAAAACAGGGGATTCTCCTACTCAAAGGGTAGGGGGAGAAATCCTTGATATGTTTGAAAAAGTGGAGCATCAATCCCAAATGCTGAGCCTGGGAAATGCATTCAATGAACAGGATTTAAGAGACTTTGACCGCCGCGTACGCCAGGGAGCCGGAGAAGATGTCACGTATGTATGCGAATTAAAAATTGATGGACTTGCTGTTTCCCTTCGCTATGAGGACGGGCTTTTTGTACTGGGAGCAACAAGGGGAGACGGTACAATTGGCGAAAATATTACCGCCAATTTGAAGACCATTCGTTCTATTCCTCTGCGCCTTAAAGAAGAAGTTAGCATGGAAGTCCGCGGTGAAGCTTTCATGCCAAGGCGTTCCTTTGAAGCATTAAATAAAGCGAAGGAAGAGAATGGAGAAGAACCGTTTGCCAATCCAAGAAACGCTGCAGCAGGTTCTTTAAGGCAGCTTGATCCGCGTCTCGCTGCAAAACGAAATCTGGATATCTTCGTGTATGGAATTGCAGATACTGGCGATACCGGTGTTGTATCCCATAGCGAGGGCCTTGACTACCTGGATAGCCTTGGCTTTAAGACCAATAAAGAACGGAAAAAATGTGCAAATATTGAAGAAGTCATCGAATATGTTGAAAGCTGGACAGACAAACGCCCAAACCTGTCCTATGATATTGATGGCATTGTCATAAAGGTGGATTCGCTGGAGCAGCAGGAGCAGCTTGGCACCACTGCGAAAAGCCCGCGCTGGGCGATTGCCTATAAATTCCCTGCAGAAGAGGTTGTGACAACCTTGAGGGATATTGAATTGAGTGTCGGCCGAACTGGAGTGGTTACGCCAACAGCAATCCTTGATCCAGTTCGTGTAGCTGGAACTACCGTTCAGAGGGCGTCGCTGCACAACGAAGATTTAATTCGCGAAAAGGATATTAAAATTGGCGACAAAGTGGTTGTCAAGAAGGCAGGAGATATTATTCCTGAGGTTGTTAATGTACTCGCTGACAAAAGAACGGGCGAGGAACAGGACTTCAGTATGCCGACACATTGCCCTGAGTGTGAGAGCGAGCTTGTCCGCCTTGATGGTGAAGTGGCTTTACGCTGCATCAATCCAAAATGCCCTGCTCAGATTCGTGAAGGCCTTATCCACTTTGTTTCCCGCAATGCGATGAATATTGACGGACTCGGTGAGAAGGTAATTAGTCAGCTTTTTGCAGAAAATTTGATTAAAGATGTGGCAGACATTTATAAATTAACTTATGGACAGCTTATTCAACTGGAACGAATGGGAGAAAAGTCGGTTAATAATCTTCTCCAGGCAATCGAAAACTCCAAACAGAACTCTTTGGAAAAATTATTGTTTGGCCTGGGCATCCGCCATGTAGGGGCAAAAGCAGCGAAGACACTTGCCCAGGAGTTTGGCAATATGGAGATGCTTGAAAAGGCGACTCGTGAAGATTTAACCGCAATTAATGAAATTGGCGAAAAAATGGCAGACTCTGTCGTTACCTTCTTTGAGCAGGAAGAAGCCCATGAGCTGCTGAAAGAGCTGAAGACGGCTGGAGTCAACATGGAATATAAAGGGCCGAAGCCTGTATCAATAGAAAGCTCAGATAGCTTTTTTGCCGGCAAAACAGTTGTCCTGACTGGAAAGCTCGAAATCATGAGCCGAAATGAAGCCAAAGAAAAAATTGAAGCGCTGGGCGGAAAGGTTTCCGGAAGTGTGAGCAAGAAAACAGATGTTGTAATCGCAGGGGAAGATGCAGGTTCCAAGCTGGCCAAGGCCCAGGAGCTGGGGATAGAAGTTTGGAACGAGGAGAAACTGGCTGAAGAATTAAATAAGTAAGAGGGTGGAAGCGCCGTGAAAAAACTCATGATGCTTGCTTTATCTTTTTCACTTCTGCTTGCAGGCTGTGCGCCTAACTTTAACAAGCAGGAGGAAGTCGTTCAGGAAGATATGAACGAAACAGATAAGGCGATCATTCCGAACTATAAAATTTCAGATAAATATTATCGTACACTATTGCCTTTTAAACCAAGTGAATCAAGAGGGCTTGTAGTCAATAATATTAGCACCAAATATGATATTAATGAATTTGAAACGGGTCTCATGCGGGTCGCCCAAAATGCATTTGATCCGGATAAGTATTTATTCCAGGAAGGGCAGTATCTAAAAAAAGATACAATCCGCTCATGGCTGAACCGTAAATTCACTGAAGAGCAGCTGAAGGAGCAAAAATTAAAGGCCGAGGACAATATTGGCTTGAATCCTATCATTGCGGATGGCGGGAATATTGATAAAAATAATGAAAAAAGCCCCATATATCTTGCACATATCCTTGAGCATAACTATCTTGTAAAAAATAATGAAGATAAAGCAGTGCTTGGTGGGGTTGTGATCGGCCTTGCGATGAATTCTGTCCATTATTATCAGAAAGAGGCTTATGGTGCCACTTATGAGACCAAGATTGACCATGATGTCCTTGAAAGAGAGGGCAAAAAGATGGCAGACGAGGTTCTGCGGAGGGTCCGGCAAATCAAGGGGTTAAAAGATGTTCCTATTACGATTGCATTGTTTAAACAGGAATCACGCACTTCTGTTGTGCCAGGCAGTTTTTTTGCATATGCCAATGCGTCAAAAGGAAGCAGCGAGCTTGGCGGCTGGGAAGAGATCAATGAAAAGTATGTCCTCTTTCCATCCAATGAAGCTGAGAAAAATCACCGTGATGATTTGACTGCATTTCTTAATTTTAAACAGGATGTAGAAAAATACTTTCCGAATTTCAATGGCGTTATCGGAAAAGCTTTTTATGCCCATGATCAATTGCAGGAAGTAAATATTGATATTCCAATCCAATTCTATGGAAAAGCAGAAGGAATAGGCTTTACGCAATATGTAACAGGCCTGGTCGTCAAACACTTCCCAGAATATATTTCTGTTCAGGTAAACATTTCGTCGGTAAACGGCCCAGAAGCGCTTGTCGTCCGCAAAGCAGACCAAAGCGAACCATTTGTCCATATTTATCAATAGCACTTAAAAAACCCAGGGAGAGCTCTCTGGGTTTTTTAGGTGCAATTTTTATGGGAAATTCACGGAGAAGATAAAGTTGGAATTGTGCAGCCGGCATGATTACCATATAGGATCTTAGGGAAGAAAAACTTAAAAAGAAATACCAAAACAGGGTCTGCAAACAATATGTAACAGCCTTAACAAGGCTCTCGTCAAAACGATCAGAAACCCTTATCCTCCTTAAGAAAACCATTTAATCGTCTAGTTGGGTGTTAATATATAACATAAGCGGAGAAAGTTTGAAGATAATGATAATTTCATGTTAATATAAGTGATGGATGTAAACGTTTTAAGAGAATAGCAGTAACTGTGCCAGGCTATAGGGACAGCGCTGTTAGGATCTGGCGTTTGTATATTTGTACATAGGAGGCGGTAAAAATGGTACAACCTTATAAGCATGAACCATTCACGAATTTTAAAATAGAAGAAAATCGTGAAGCGTATTTAAAGGGTTTACAGACAGTAGAAAGCTATTTGGGCCAGGATTATGATCTATTAATTGGCGGAGAGCGCATTTCTACTGAAGATAAAATCGTATCAATCAATCCTTCTAATAAAGAAGAAGTGGTTGGCCGTGTTTCGAAGGCGAACCGCGAGCTTGCCGAGAAAGCGATGCAGGCTGCTGTGGAAGCATTCAAAACGTGGAGAAAAGTAAAGCCGGAAACACGCGCAGATGTNCTGTTCAAAGCTGCTGCGATTATCCGCCGCCGCAAGCATGAGTTTTCTGCCCTTTTAACAAAGGAAGCAGGAAAGCCTTGGAATGAGGCAGATGCTGATACTGCGGAAGCCATTGACTTCCTTGAGTACTATGCACGCCAAATACTAAGAATCAAAGACGGTGTTCCAGTGAACAGCCGTCCGAATGAATATAACCGTTATGACTACATTCCACTGGGAGTAGGC
>NZ_JAEL01000123.1 GCF_000518885.1 Bacillus sp. J33
AGCCGAAACCATCTTTCAGCTTTCCCTCATGTGAGAAAAAGAATTATCCGGTATTAGCCCCGGTTTCCCGGAGTTATCCCAGTCTTACAGGCAGGTTGCCCACGTGTTACTCACCCGTCCGCCGCTGACGGTCTGGGAGCAAGCTCCCATCCGTCCGCTCGACTTGCATGTATTAGGCACGCCGCCAGCGTTCGTCCTGAGCCAGGATCAAACTCTCCATATAAGAGTTGATTAAGCTCACTTACACACGGATGTGTTGGCGTCGATGTTGCCACAGGACGTGGCGTACTTAATCGACGATCCGCTGTTGTCTTTTCAAAAAAGACTAAAGAATTAACGTTGACGTTTCTGTTTTGTTTAGTTTTCAAAGAACTAATTTGTTGATCTTCTTTCGAAGTGACAACGAAATTCATTGTATCATCTTCTATCGAAGAAGTCAACTTTATTTTTTAACTTTTTTTGCTAATGTTTCAATAGATTTGATGGTTTTTCGTTGCCGTTGAGCGATTGCCCCTCAGCGACAAAAACCATCTTACAATAATTTATGAGCAGAAGTCAACACCTAAAATAAAAAAAGTGCATACCCATTGAAAAATCGCTGAAAGATTAAATGAGCACACATCCTTTCTTCCATTATAGAATATACTTTTCAGCCCATTGCCTGATTAAATGCAACATTTCAGGACTTAGGGGCTTAGTTAGGCAATTTTTATATATAGCTTTTAGTTTAATCATAGAAACAGGCTCTTCCTGGTCTCTCAGCAGATGATTCATTTCTTTTACAATATATCCTTCTGCAGGTCCATGCACTTTTTCAGCAAAAAGGTGAACATGTTCCGGATTCACTTGAACATCTTTTTTTCCGGTAATCGCCAGCACAGGACAAGCAATTGCAGTTAAATCTTCTTCCATTTCATACTGAAAATGCTCTCGTGCCCACTTCGCATTAATCTTTGTTAACCCTTTCTTCATCACTGTCTCATCAGATTCCATCATTTCATCAAATATTTTTTTCTGTTTAGAGGCTGTGGTTTTATGCACTTTTAAGGCACGAAGAAGCATTCCATTAAATCCTTTCATTGCGGCTACTTCTTCTTCAAGCAATTTGGTCTGCATTTCAGAAGCCGTCCTTACATTATCAGCATGCCCGGCAAGCAGGATTATGCCAGCAGCATCTACCCTCCTATTAATTGGAGGAATTAAGGTACACCCCTCACTATGCCCGAGCATAAAGATTCTGTCAGGATCAACTTCCGGGAGTAATTGGGCCGCTTTCACAGCCGCCTCTCCATCATTCACTAAATCCCACATGCCTGTTTCATAATAATTCCCGCCGCTCTCGCCCACCCCCCTCTTATCGTATCTAAGAACCGCAACTCCATGGGAAGCAAAAAATTCAGCCAGCATTTTATAGGCGTTCATTTGCATACTTTTCGCATTCCCATTCCGGTCAACCGGACCTGATCCATGGAGAATAACAACGAGAGGAAGTTTTCCTTTTGACTTCTCCGGAAAACTTGCCGTTCCTTTTAGGATTATATCTGTATGAATTTGAATTTCACATTCTTTCATCATCACAGCACCCCAGACTTATGCTTTTTACAAATAAGACGGTTCAACAGAAAAATCGTTCACTCTTTTTATTCTTATTTTTAAGGCAATACTATAAGTAAATTTCATGTTATTACTAGGAGGGATATCCCGTGCCGCGAAAATCTTCAGCAGCAAGCGAAGAAGACGAGAAAAAAGCGACAGTAAAGGAGGAAACGTCTCCCGCAAAGGAAAAAGAGGAAGATGAAAACACCAAGCTAAATCGGATGCTGGCAGCTGTCTTAGATTATTTATCTGATGATGAAATAGAAGAAATTGATATCGAATATCTTCTCACCCATACTGAAGGTCTTCGGGAGTGGTGGGATCAGTATAGGGAAAAAAATAAAAAACAAATTGAAGAAGAAATAAAGAAATCGCTAGGATCCTTATCATTGGAAGAGCTCGAAAGCATCCGCGAACAAATAAAGGAAAAAACGAAATAAAAGGAAGGGAAAATGTGCGGGGCTCCCGTGTACACCTGGAAGCATAATGGTATTGGTACAGTTGTTTTAACTATGAAGGTTAAGAAAATGGGAGGTTTTATTGGAAAACGAGGCGTTCTCACAGCGTCTCGTTTTTTTCAGTATAATGAAGAGCCTGTCCCCGATCGGAACAGACTCATAATAGGAACATCTTCATTTTCCTGTTGAAGGATTTACTTCTTTTATTCAAGTAAAAGAATACGCTTATAGGAATTCACTCTTTCTTCACTTCGCCAGCGGCAATGAAATCTCAATTAACGTTCCTTCATTCACCTTGCTTTTATACGTAATGCTGCCATGATGCTGCTTAATAATCTTATGGCAAATCATAAGCCCAAGGCCTGTCCCTTTTTCTTTCAATGTATAAAAAGGCTCGCCCAAACGCGGCAGAAGTTCTTCCGGGATTCCACAGCCCTGATCCCGAACGGAAACCACACATTCACCTTCTCTGCCATGCCGGAGGGAAATCTCGATGTCCCCTCCCTTATCCATAGCTTCCATAGCGTTTTTTAAAAGATTCAGGAAGACCTGCTTGATTTGATTTTTTTCGCACATGATAAAAAATGAGGATTCTTCAAAGTTGAGGTTAAATTGGATGCAATTCATATTAGCCTGCGGAGATAAAAACTCTATAGTATTCTCAATAATATCCCTTAAATTGGCCTTGTTCATTTGAATGGCCTGCGGCTTTCCTAGCGATAGCATCTCGGTTGTGATATTTTCAATCCTCTCCAGCTCACTCAGCAGCAATTCATTAATTATCCTGTTATCGCTTTTATAAAGCTGTACGAAACCTTTGATGGTGGTAAGCGGGTTACGGATTTCGTGTGCCACTCCAGCTGCCAGCTCTCCAACAATTGATAATTTTTCTGATTGCAATAGAAATTCTTCTGCTTTTTTCCGTTCGGAAATATCTCTGCTAATCATTACAATATGTTCGATTATCCCATTTTTGCCCTTAACAGGCATACAGCGTGACTCAAATTCGACCCAATAGCCTTCTTTATGCTGAAGCCGGAACTCCATTGGCATAGCCCCATTGTCTTCAAATATCATTTGAAGATTGGCCAGAAGAAGATCTGCCTCATCCGGATGCACAATGACGCCTATTTTCATCTTGTTTAGTTCCGCCAATTCATACCCTAAAATAAACTCATGTGACGGTGATAAATAGCTTAAAGTTAGATCCCGATTCATCACCGCAATAAGATCTGACGTGTTCTCGGCAATTAGCCGATATTTAGATTCACTTTCCTCCAGCGTCTCTTCCATCCTCTTTTTTTCCGCAATGATTCGAATCAGTCTTTCATAGGACTCGATCAATAAACTTCCTATCAGTACACCGAGCATGACAAACACTAAATACTGGAGGTGAAAAATAGGATTATCCCTGAAAACGTTAAATATAATTGGTACCGTAATCACATAAATAATCAAATAGGCCCCGGATAAAATGGCCGTTCTTTTAATGGGATTAGCCCGGGAGCTAAGTTTATGTATAACTGTAAAAGCAACCATAATAATCAGCCATCCCGCAATTGCAGGCTCCCAGTTCTCACTCGCTGCAAGCCTCGAAACCAGGGCGAAAATGCCGGTTATGAACCCTGCCCCTTGCCCAAAGTAAGAGAAGACTAAAATCAGAATGGCGTAGCGTATATCGTAAGAATATCCCTGTTCATTAAATGATAGGCCCACAAGAACTGCAGATACAATCCCTGCATAAAGTCCGCCCCATAAATAGAGCTGCTTCAAAGGCTTATGATTGATAAACGAGCGTATGACGAAGGGGGTACTGACAAATAAAGAAAAAATGGAGAGATTAACAATGTAGTCAAAAAGTATCAATGGACTCCCACCTATTTTTTTCAATTTCATAATATTCTTTCTTTATCATAAACCAGAGTTGTGTGCCCTGCCACAACAATTTTGGAAGTCCATACAGAAAAATTTTTTCTAAGTCCGAGAATGTACAGCACTTAAAAATGCCTATTTCGTAAGGAGGAATTGGCTTACCTACTATCAGCAGCCTTATTCCTAGGTGGTGTTATAGAAGCACAATGAGTATATTATAATTTCTTTTTAAGAGATCCATGATCCCAAACCACAAATGTAAAACAGCCAGTTCCAAAGGGAGAGCTGGCCATTTTTATTACACCTTCTTCACAAACTCCGACTTCAGCTTCATCGCACCAAAGCCATCGATCTTACAGTCAATATCATGATCGCCATCCACCAGGCGGATATTTTTCACTTTCGTCCCGATTTTAATAACGGAAGAAGATCCTTTTACTTTAAGATCCTTAATGACCGCAACAGTATCACCGTCGTTCAGCACATTCCCATTCGAATCCTTGACTACCTTTGCTTCCTCATGGCTCTCAGCTTCGGATTCTGCAGTCCACTCATGCGCACACTCCGGACAGACAAATAGGGTTCCGTCCTCATACGTATACTCTGAGTTGCATTTCGGGCAATTTGGCAAATTAGACATTTCGTTTTCCTCCATCGTTCAGCAGCTTTTTTCTTTTAATAATAAAAAAGGTTATGGCAGCCGCTGCACATATTAGCAATGCTATTACAGTATAAAAGATATACGCTGGGTTTTCATTAACATCCTGCGGGATAAGGCGATTGGTTATAGGCCCCATTGATAAAAACAAGGGAATCACAACCGTAAACCAGGTTTTCGTATAGATGGCAGCAGCAATAAAAATAGCTGCGCAAATGGCGACAATCACATTATTTTGAAAAGGGGTCGCAACAAAAACCGTTTCAAATCCCTGCTTCTTATACCAAAGCAATACAATAACCCCTAATCCTGTAACAGCAATGCTTGTTCCTAAAACCAATATATATCCCCATTTAGAATGAATTAGTTTAGGCAGCACTTTAAAAATCATCAGACTATAAACTCCAGCACCAATCACCCCTGCTAACATGGCTATCCACAGCATTCCCTTAGATAGTGAAAACTCCCCCTCAATCGCTGGTCCTATGCTAAGGTAAGAAGCCAGCAAAAGTATCATCATTGGAACTAACGCTGCCATTTGCCGATAATCTGTCCTCATTGATTCTCCAATGCTTTTCATATATTGCTTGGGGCTCTCCCCTATTATATGAGACACATCTTTCCCATCCGCTTCAGCTTCCATTAAATGAACTTTAAGCTCCTCTGTTATATCATCAATTTCTTCATCGTTTTTTCCTTTTGACATTAAGTAAAAGCGTAGTTCTGTCAAAAACTGTTCCGACTCTTTTGATATCATTTTACTTCCCCCTTTTTTTCAATACATGGTCAACAGACGAGCTTAGCTGATCCCAGCGGGCAATGAATAGTTCCAGCTCCTGCTCCCCTTTGTCTGTTAATGTGTAATATTTCCGCTTGGGGCCTGCTGTTGATTTTCTTAAAGTAGCACTAACCAGCCCTTCCTTTTGCATCCTCAGGAGCAATGGATAGATGGTACCTTCGCTGAAAGATTGAAATCCATAGGTCTCCAGCCTTGCTGCCAGCTCATATCCGTAAATTTCTCCTTCTTTAATAATGGCTAATAGGCAACCGTCCAAAATTCCCTTTAGCATTTGAGTCGTATCTGACATCGAAAATTTACTCCTTCCACTACCTTGTAATGCAAGACATACATTTAAAATATAAATACCTTGCAATACAAGATATGTCATCATTGTAACAACCACTATATTGTAATGCAAGGTATTTTTGAAAAATAATGGAAATTACTTAAATACAGGACCAAGCCCAAATATCTGAAATAAATCCATCCGGATCTTATGTAAATTTTTTATCACTAATCTCTCGATTAAAATCAAGTTCTGTTTTCGCAGAGAAACCAGGAACTTGGAGAAAAACACTGATTGGTTTTAGACTAAAAGGGAATAACAAGATAATGGGGATCAGAAGCTTTTTTAGTGACTCGTTATTCGAAATTAATTTTATTCTCAATTGTTAACATAGAAATTACATTAGTTGAGATTGAGGGAGGCAAAACATTTATGCCCGGGTTCCATTGTCGTCTTATGATTTTCCATAATCTGATTTCAGCAAAAACTTTCAGTAAAAAGTTCCTCAATACTGAGCTTTATAACTTTTTATAACAGGCATCAACTCAATTTGGGGAAAGAGGAAACATTTTAAAAACTTATCCCTTGACAAAATAATGTATTCTATATGATAATGATTACCGAATTAGAATTATTATTAAATAGTCCGCTATTTAATTAATAATTAAATACTTAATCACTTTAAGGAGGAATTTTATCATGGCATTAATCGGCAAAGAAGTACTACCATTCTCAGCAAAAGCATACCATAACGGTGATTTCATCGATGTTACAGAGGAAAACTTCAAAGGCAAGTGGAGCGTAGTTTGCTTCTATCCAGCAGACTTCACATTCGTATGTCCTACTGAATTAGAAGACCTTCAAAACGAATATGCAACTTTAAAAGATATGGGAGCTGAAGTTTACTCTGTTTCAACTGATACACACTTCACTCACAAAGCATGGCACGATAATTCCGAAACAATCGGAAAGATTGAATACGTAATGATCGGTGACCCTAACCAAAAATTATCCCGCAACTTTGATGTCCTAAACGAAGAAGAAGGACTAGCTGAACGCGGAACATTCATCATCGACCCAGATGGCGTTATCCAAACAGTTGAAATTAACGCTGGCGGCATTGGCCGTGACGCAAGCCAAGTTGTAAGCAAGCTTAAAGCAGCTCAATATGTACGCAATAACCCAGGTGAAGTTTGCCCAGCTAAGTGGAAAGAAGGATCTGAAACACTTAAGCCAAGCCTTGACCTAGTAGGTAAAATTTAAGGAGCAAGATAAACATGTTACTTGATGCAGATATAAAAGCACAATTAGCTCAATATCTTCAAATGATGGAAGGCGACATCCTTTTAAAAGTCAGCGCAGGATCAGATGATGTTTCTCGCGACATGCTGGCTTTAGTGGATGAATTGGCTGCCATGTCCTCCCACATTAAAGTTGAGCACGCTGAATTGCAGAGAACACCAAGCTTTAGTGTGAACCGCCCTGGAGAAGACACTGGCATCACATTCGCCGGCATTCCTCTTGGACATGAATTCACTTCCTTAGTGCTTGCTCTGCTTCAAGTTAGCGGAAGAGCACCTAAGGTAGATCAAAAAGTAATTGACCAGGTAAAAAATATTAAGGAAGAATATCACTTTGAGACTTATGTCAGCTTAAGCTGCCATAATTGCCCTGATGTGGTGCAGTCTCTAAACGTAATGAGTGTTCTAAACCCTAATATTTCTCATACCATGATCGACGGCGCAGCCTACAAAGAAGAAGTTGACGCTAAACAGATCATGGCAGTGCCAACTGTTTTCCTAAATGGTGAAGAATTCGGAAGCGGCCGTATGAGCCTAGAAGAAATTCTAGCCAAGATGGGAACTGGCCCTGATGCATCAGAATTCGCTGATAAAGATCCATATGATGTACTTGTTATCGGCGGCGGCCCTGCGGGAGCCAGTGCAGCTATTTACGCAGCACGCAAAGGAATCCGTACAGGAATCGTTGCTGAACGCTTTGGCGGACAAGTTATGGATACTTTGGGCATTGAAAACTTTATCAGTGTTAAGCACACAGAAGGTCCTAAGCTTGTTGCGAGCCTTGAAGAACACGTTAAAGATTATGGCATTGATGTCATGAACCTGCAGCGTGCCAAGAGCCTCGACAAGAAAGAACTTGTTGAGATTGAACTCGAGAACGGTGCCGTTCTTAAAAGTAAATCGGTCATCCTTTCAACGGGTGCACGCTGGAGAAACGTAGGCGTACCAGGCGAATCAGAATTCAAGAATAAAGGTGTGGCTTATTGCCCTCACTGCGATGGTCCATTGTTTGAAGGCAAAGATGTAGCTGTAATCGGCGGCGGAAACTCCGGCGTAGAAGCAGCCATCGACCTTGCAGGGATCGTAAACCACGTTACTGTCCTTGAATTTAATGCTGAATTGAAAGCAGATGCCGTTTTACAAGAGCGTCTGAATAGCCTTCCAAACGTAACGGTTATCACAAACGCTCAAACAACAGAAATCACCGGCACTGACAAAGTAAACGGAATTTCATACATGGATCGTGAAACAGAACAAGTTCACCACGTTGAACTGCAAGGTGTATTCGTCCAAATCGGCCTTGTTCCAAACACAGATTGGTTAGGCGACAAGATCGAACGCACTCGCTTCGGCGAAATCGTTGTGGACAAGCACGGCGCTACAAACATCCCTGGCGTATTTGCTGCAGGAGACTGTACTGACAGTGCCTACAAGCAAATCATCATCTCCATGGGATCCGGCGCAACCGCAGCTCTAGGTGCCTTTGACTATCTGATCCGAAACTAAGTGTAACGCATCAAAAAGTTACCTATCCGTAACGTTTTGGCGTGCTGCCCTCCAATCACATAAAAAGCCGCTTCCTGCTCTAGCAGGAGCGGCTTTTCTTATGCTTGTGAAATTCAATCAAACGTTTGATTGAATTCCGATAAAGCTTGTTCCCATGCTCACTTAAAGCGGTTCCCTAATAGTGGTATCATAGAATTACATACCCTATTAGGAGGAACCACCCTTGAAAAAACAGATCAAAGTAGTCGCAGCCATTATTGAAAATGACCAACATGAAATACTCTGTGCACTAAGGTCCCCGAAAATGTCGCAAGCAAACATGTGGGAATTTCCAGGCGGTAAAGTAGAACAGGATGAGGATCTATTCTCTGCGTTAAAACGAGAAATTGATGAGGAATTAGGGTGTAAAATTGAAACAGCAGACATATTTCATGACAATATCCATGAATATGAAAGTATAATAATCAACTTAATCTCAATCAAATGCAGGATTGTTGAAGGCATGCCAGCTCCGGCTGAGCATTCTAAGCTGATTTGGCTGAAGCGGGAAAATCTTGGCTCGCTGGTATGGGCTCCTGCGGATGTGCCGGCTGTTGAACAGTTAATGAATGAAAAATAAAGCTTACTGTAAGCATCACTATTGGGAAACACCTTTTTCGTTACAAATCCAACAGCCTCCCCTGCCCTCGAGAAGCACAACTTAATATTGTCTGCATGGAACTTTTTTGCTCTTCGGTCAGGAACGAATCAAAATGACCAACCTGCCCACCTTCTACTTTTACTTCGCAGGCCCCGCAGCCGCCTGCCCGGAAGGAGTACTCTCTGTATTATCGGATGACCATATTAACATTCCGATCCCTAGTATTAAGAGAAAAATCCCTATCCAAGATGTTACATGCAAGTATTCACCTAGTAAAAATACTCCTAATAATGCTGCTGTTAGCGGCTCTGCTAACGAAAGTGTGACTGCAGTTGAAGAAGATACATAGTTAAGACCTTTAGCAAAGAGAAAGTATGCTATACCAGTTGCTATAATCCCAAGGTGAAGACTGACACCAACACCTCGAAAACTAGCTATCCAGGACATATCATAAACAAATAAAAATGGTGATAAACAGACTCCGCTTAATGTGAAGACAACAGCAACTACCTCTAAAGGTGAATGTTTCTCAAGCAAGTTTCTACTTACAAGAGCAAATACTGCAAACGTTAATCCAGCACCAATAGCCATTACGATCCCAAGAGGATTTACATATAGAGAATCCTTATTTATAAAGAGCATTAAGCATCCAACAATAGATGTGAAAGTAGAGCACCACCAAATTTTAGACGGACGCTTTTTTTTAAAGACCCATTCTATGGCACCAGCTAAAATGGGGGCACTCCCAATTGCTACGACTGTTCCAATAGCTACTCCTGTAATTGTTACTGCAGAAAAAAATAATGGTTGATAGAACGCCATAGATAATGAAGCCAGCAAAGTTGACCTAATTGGCCAATTTTTAATGTTCAATTGCCCAAGTATGATAATGATAAGTAATAAAAAAATTCCTCCCACTGCTAAGCGAGTTGCACCAATAGCAATTGGATGTGCAGTTTCCGGTGCTAGTGCTTGAGTTGTACCAGTTGTTCCCCACAGTATCGCAGCAAGTAAAATCAAAAATGGCGAAAATTTTTCATTCATTTGGCTCACCCCAAAAAAAAATAAAAAGAACGTTTAAACTCATAATAGAAAATTCCCGCTGATTTTTCTTTACCAAGTTTAATGTTCCTTTTATCCATTTTTAAGGACTCTATATTTTTGCGGAGGCATTCCCTCACATCTCACAAACCATCTTGTAAATGATGAAGAATTTTCAAAACCTAATTCCTCGCCAATATTCGAAATTGACCATGCTGTGGTCAATAGCAAATGCTTTGCCTCTTTCAAGCGTAGTTCAGAAATATAAACTTTTGGACTTTTGCCCGTTCGTTGTTTAAACCATGACGAAAAATATACTGGATGATAATGTTCTAATTCTGCTAGAGTTTCTAATTTAATAGGTTTCTTGTAATGCTTATGAATATAGTCAATCGAAGGCGATTTAGACATTTGCAGTTTATTGGTTATATATCTGGTTAAGTCATTTAATCCAGATGATGCGCTTTCCTGATTGGAAGCCTCTTCCAATAGCAAGAAACGGATTGAAGACCATTGTTCATCTAAATTCATATACATACTATTTGTATGGTTTGGCAAATAATGTTCTGGTATATCTAAGATTAAGAATTCATTCCTGTCAGTAGAACGGTAAATATGGTTAAACTTTGGAGGAAGATAAAAACAGTAATTCGAGGTAAGGTTTATTTCTTGCCAATTTGTTTGTATATCTAAAGAGCCTTGTAATGGAAAGAGAATTTGTGCAAATTCATGCTGGTGAGTTATAAACTCTCTGGAATACGATCTTTTCTCACAAATTACTTGATTGCTATTTTCCATTTTCACTCCCTCCCTGCTCATAATTTGAGTTATATTATATAATCAAACAAATAGGTCATAAAGTATTTTAATAAAGATAAATATTAATTACTGCTTTATCACTCCTTAAAAAATGCTTTACCCATAACTATTATTTTTGATACGGTTCACCGAATTATAGGTATTGCTCTTTAAACATTCTAATTAGATTCCCGCACCAAAAGAGAAGGATTTACTCCTTCAGCCTCCATTCTTCCCCAACTATTGTTATGCTCCACCTCCAAAGAGGCTGGGTTAATTCAACTTTTTCGAAATAATTACCTCGGCTTTAACTATTTTCTTATTGACCATCATCCCCTATAAAAAAATAAAGAGAGGACCCATTAGACCCTCTCCTCATCCTTCTCCAGCCTAATTAAAATAACTTGTCAAACCCAACAAAAGCCCGAATCTATTTCCTTTTAATTAATTCGCTCACTACAAACTCCATCTGATTCTCCAGGGAAATGGCATCGTTAAACCAGAACGATTCAGAATCAAATTCAATCACATTGTTGTTTTTAACAGCATAGAAACTTTCTTACCTGTTCTTTGTTTTCACTTGTCTGCCAAGAGTCAGGCAATATAAAGATTGAACAATGATTTTAAAATTTAAAGAAGGTGTGCTTCCTCATAGAAGCTCACCTTCTTTATTAGAATGCTGCACAATTAGTTGTGTGCAGGAAATAGTTTTTGACTCCTCCATCAATTCGCTGCCATCCTTCCCAGCGGCCCATCTTCATCAATAATATCCTGCAGATCATAAACAGAGATCGGAAACATCGGGAATCCATAGGCATAGGGTGCTATTTCATAAAGTTGAAAATAGACCACCAGTGCTTTGTCTGCGATGTAAAAGTCCTGATCCGGTCTAATTGATTTAAAATCAACAAGAAGCGGAATGTTACGCTCCTTGATCTGTACAGCAATCAAGTCTGAAATCCTCTTTACATAGTCACTCCCCGGTTTAAACAAATCTTTTAGTGAAACCTGCTTTCCTTTCTGCAGATCGAACGTCAGGGATTTTATAACAGTCATTCCATGCGCGGCATGATAGTGATAGACATAGTTGGATAGTGACAGGCTCAATACATCGCGTTCGTTGCTTTTAATCTCATAATATCCATACAAATCCACCACAGTTGTATCCATCGCCCCTGTTTGCTCGCTGATGAGCTGCTGATTCACCTTAACAATCGTGCTGTTTATAAAATTTTGAAGCTGCTTATTTTCCATCCCGGTTACCCGGGGATAATAAACCACTTTAGTCGGCCCGCTGCTGATGGTCATCGTTTTAATGCCTACAGGAAAATTAATCGCCACGGCTATCCATCCTTTTGGTTTTTAACACATTCTATTCATGGGATGGGCATTAGGGTGCACAACAGGAATTGGAAGTTTTAATGGTATATAATAAAATCGATAAAATATAAGACAGGAGTACCCCAAATGGAAAACCAGCAAACCAGCCTAAAACCATTCCTATCCCTCATACTATCAACAAAAATTCCAAAGGCCGCGCTTATCATCGGGTTAACGGCCAGCATCTTGACCACATTGACCGGACTTGTCGTTCCGCTGCTGACCAAAAATCTCGTGGATGGTTTTTCAGTAGAATCGTTAAGCGTCCCGCTCATCATCGGGATTGGTGCCGCTTTTATCATTCAGGCGATCATTAGCGGAATTTCGATCTACCTGCTCAGCTATGTCGGCCAGAAAGTGGTAGCCAGGCTGCGCGGCCGGATGTGGATAAAGCTGATCCGGCTGCCAGTCAGCTATTTTGATAAGCAATCGAGCGGGCAAACAGTTAGCCGCTTGGTGAATGATACCAGCATTGTCCGGGAGCTGATTACCAATCACTTTCCGCAATTTATTACCGGGATCATTAGCATCATTGGGGCGATCATCATTTTGCTTGTAATGGATTGGAAAATGACTCTGCTTATGCTCATTTCCGTTCCCATTACATTGGCCATTATGATGCCTCTTGGCCGAAAAATGGCGAAGATATCCCGCGGGCTTCAGGACGAGACGGCGACTTTTACCGGCCATATCACGCAGACGCTTAGTGAAATCCGCTTAATGAAGTCTTCTACCGCCGAACAAAATGAAGAGGAAAAAGGCTTGGAAGGCATCGATAAGCTGCTTGGCTTTGGCTTAAGAGAAGCCAGGATTTTCGCCATGATTGGCCCACTGATGTATCTGATCATGATGGTCGTCATTGTCATGATCATTGCCTATGGCGGCATGCGCGTGGCGAACGGGACCATGTCGACCGGCTCTCTCGTCGCGTTTTTGCTTTATCTGTTCCAGATCATTATGCCGATTACCTCATTCGCGATGTTCTTTACCCAGCTGCAAAAAGCCAAAGGAGCTACCGAGCGGATTATCGAGATATTGGATCAGCCGCTGGAAGAAGGACAGGATGGCGCCGCAATGGATATCAGCAGCCAGCCGATTGCCATTGATAACGTGTCCTTTTCTTATAGCGAGGAGGAACCCGTCCTCCAAAACATTTCATTGGAAGCACAGCCAGGCCAAATGATTGCCTTGGCCGGTCCAAGCGGCAGCGGGAAAACCACCCTTTTCGCGCTGCTGGAGCGATTTTACGAACCGACCACAGGCCAAATCAGAATTGGCCGCACTCCAATCCAGCAAATCTCGCTTAAATCCTGGCGCAGCCAAATCGGCTATGTATCACAGGAAAGCGCCATGATGGCAGGAACCATCCGGGAAAATCTCTGTTATGGCTTGGAAAATCCGGAAAGCATCCCGGATGAACGTTTGTGGGAAGTTGCCAAAATGGCTTACGCCGATCAATTTATTGAAGATTTTCCAAAAGGGCTCGATACCGAAGTGGGTGAACGGGGCGTGAAGCTTTCAGGCGGACAGCGCCAGAGGATTGCGATTGCCCGTGCATTCTTGCGTGATCCAAAAATCCTGATGATGGACGAGGCCACAGCCAGCCTCGACAGCCAATCTGAAGGCATTGTCCAGCAGGCTCTGACACGCTTAATGGAAGGCAGGACGACTTTCGTTATCGCCCATCGGCTTTCCACAATCGTTGATGCAGATAAAATTGTCTTTATCGAAAAAGGGCGAGTCACTGGCATCGGCACTCATTATGAATTAACACAATCACATGAGTTATACCGCGAGTTTGCCGAGCAGCAGCTTGCATAAAAAAAGCGGAGGCGCCTTTTCGGAACAAGCTTATTCGAAAGCAGCTAGACCATTATCGAAGCTCAAAGTTGTACTTTCTTGTCTTTTAAGAAAGGGCCAGTCCCTGTAGACTGGCCCTTTCCTGCTGTATTTTAAATTATTATCTTTTCTCTTGGCTGTTTTCGTAAAGTTTTTTGCTTTTAACTGCAAAATTAATTTAACTTACTGAGTTGATTGTAGCGGAGGGCACTTGATCCTCGAAAATGCTACCGCATTTCCTTCGTGCGGTGCCAGGNCAGGGAAGCTTATTCAATGTCCTGCGGGAAGTGAGGGAAGTGGGAGACCCCGCAGGCGAAGCCGAGGAGGCTCTCATTCCTCCCCGCTGACAGCTTGAGTGCCCGTAGCGGAAATCAACGGGCAGAATTTATAAGTAAGACAACAATTTATGAGAAAAGAGCCTTTCTCTTAAAATTCTACGATATTATTATATTTCGCTTTCTGACATTTATAGATCAGCATTTCATTCGCCAATTTTTGCGGTTTCCGGGCAGACTAACACAT
>NZ_JAEL01000124.1 GCF_000518885.1 Bacillus sp. J33
GGGAGCAAGCTCCCATCCGTCCGCTCGACTTGCATGTATTAGGCACGCCGCCAGCGTTCGTCCTGAGCCAGGATCAAACTCTCCATATAAGAGTTGATTAAGCTCATAAGTTGTCTTTTCAAAAAAGACTAAAGAATTAACGTTGACGTTTTTGTTCGTTCAGTTTTCAAAGATCAATCTGCCGCTCGAAGCGACTTTATTAATATATCATTTCTGATATTTAATGTCAACAAGTTTTTTTGAAATCGTATCTAACAATTTTGTTCATCTCTTGCTGACTTGAATTAGTATATCAGCCGAGTACGTTAATTGCAAGTGTTTTTTTCAAAAGAAATTATACTCCACTATATTTAATACAAAACAGAAAAGAAATGACCGGATTCAACGGTCATTTTAAAACTTCATTAATGAATAGCTGACGATTCTTTTCAAGATAGATAATTTCTTGTGTCCCTTCAATTTTAACTAAAGGTCTTGTTGGAGATTTATCCTCCACAAATAGAATTTCGGCAATTTGCCCGTCTGAAAGTTTAACACGGCTGCCAATGGAAAAGGTCATGATTCCAGATCCTAATGCCTGGATGGATTGAATATCATATTTCCCGAAGCTATCGTGGAGAAGCATCTCCAAAACTTTATATGGAGATTGTTTTCTCCGGTAAAGCCTTTGAGAAGTCATAGCATGAAATGCATCTGCTACGGCGATTATTTTTCCTGTTTGGTTGATTTTATTGCTTTGTTCACCAAATGGATAGCCGCTTCCATCAAGGCGTTCATGATGCTTTAATATCCCAATCTTTGTGCTCTCTCTTAAAAGTGAGATATTCTGAATCATTTTAAAGCTATGGGTGGAGTGCTTTTTAATTTCTTCAAATTCTTCGGAACTTAATGAGGTGTTTTTTTGCAGGATACCTGGATTGATTTTTGCCATCCCCGCATCAGCTAAGCAGCCCCCAAGTGCTAATTGAACGATTTCCCCTTTATTAAGATTTAATTTTTTTCCGATAAATGCACTTATAATTCCGACTGCCACCGCATGCTGATATAAATAATCTTCATTAGTGGACAGATGATGCAAAGTGAAGATTTCAGAGGGATTTCTCTCCATCTTATCGATAAGCGGTATTATGATGTTTCTTATTTTTGCTATCTCTATCGGCAGCCCTGACTGCCAGGCAAGAAATTCCCTTTTATAATTTTGCACACCTATTAAAAAAGTGTCTAAAAAGCTGGATTCATTTACTTTCGTTTCAGGGGCGCTCTTTGCATCCCCAATGATTTCAGCCGGGACAAAAGGCATTCCATTAATCATTGTTTTTTCAACAACAGCCTCTTCAATAAGAAATACTTTTAGAACCTTAAGCAGATCTTTGGTAAGTACAGTCTTTCGGCTGATGATCGCCCGATTGGTCATGCTGAAGATATCCTCTGATAAAATACAGCCCTCTTGCAGTTCCTGAATATGTACACGCACCTTTTTCCACACTCCAAATAAATGAGTCTTTTATACTATTTTATATTATTTGGACAAAAAAAAGGAACACAAAATAATGTGTTCCTGAAAAATTACTCCTCGTTATCCCCATTGACTTCTTCTTCAGAAAGGGATTTTGCGTCTTCAAGGGGTTTTGTTAATTCTTCTTCATCTTTTTCTTCTTCTTTTTCAACCTTCGCTACTGTTGATACTGCTTCTTCAGCATCTTCATTTAAACGAATTAATCGTACACCTTGCGTGTTTCTGCCCATTGTCGAAATATCGCTGACAGCCATCCGGATCAAGACTCCGCCTGTTGTAATAAGCATAACGTCTTCCTCACCAGTTACAGCTTTCATGGAAACAAGGCTTCCATTCTTATCTGTAATATTGCAAGTCTTGATTCCTTTTCCGCCTCTGCCCTGCACACGGTATTCCTCTGCAGGAGTACGTTTTCCGTAGCCATTTTTCGTGACAATAAGGATTTGGGTGCCTTCTTCCAGCACTTCCATTCCAACCACTTCATCACCATCGCTTAAACTGATTCCTTTTACCCCCGTGGCAGTTCTGCCCATTGAACGGACATCGTCTTCCGGGAATCGGATCAGCATTCCGTGGCTTGTACCAATGATAATCTCCTTATTGCCGTCAGTTAAGCGGACAGAGATCAGTTCATCATCTTCTCGGAGATTTAATGCAATTAATCCATTATTTCGTATATTGGCAAAGGATGACAAAGGCGAACGTTTCGATATGCCTTGTTTAGTTGTAAAGAACAGGAACCAGTCATCGGCAAATTCCTCAACCGGTATAATGGCATTAACCCACTCATCTTTATCAACTCCAAGAAGATTAATGATTGGAATTCCTTTTGCAGTACGGCTGAATTCAGGAATTTCATAGCCTTTAGCGCGATACACTTTTCCTTTATTTGTAAAGAAAAGAATCGTATCATGCGTAGAGGTGGTGATAAGGTGTTCAACAAAGTCATCCTCATTGGTACCCATTCCCTGAATTCCGCGGCCGCCTCGTTTTTGGGCACGATATGTCGATACTGGAAGACGCTTAATATACCCTTTGTGAGTTAAAGTAAGGACAATATTCTCACGTGGAATTAAATCTTCGTCTTCAATTTGTTCGATGCCGCCGGAGACAATTTCCGTACGGCGTTTATCGTTAAATCGCTCTTTAATTTCATTCAGTTCTTCGCGAATGATATCCAATAATTTTTCTTCATCAGCCAAAATAGCTTTTAATTCTGCAATAAGAGCTACAAGATTTGAATATTCATCTTCAATCTTTTCACGCTCCAAACCAGTCAGACGCTGTAAACGCATATCAAGAATAGCTTGGGCCTGTTTTTCTGATAGATTGAATTTGGTCATTAAGCCTTCTCGTGCAATCTCCGTTGTTTGGGAACTTCTGATAAGATTGATTACCTCATCGAGATGATCAAGGGCAATCCTCAGCCCTTCTAAAATATGTGCACGGGCTTCTGCTTTTTTCAACTCAAACTCTGTGCGGCGGCGAATGACCACCTTTTGGTGATCCAGGTAATGCTGCAGGCACTGTTTTAAATTAAGCACCTTAGGCTGGCCATCTACAAGTGCAAGCAGATTAATTCCAAAGCTCGTCTGTAAAGCTGTTTGCTTATAAAGGTTGTTCAGCAGGACATTGGCATTGGCATCTTTGCGGACTTCAATGACAATGCGCATGCCATTTCGGTCTGATTCATCACGCAGATCCGTAATGCCATCAATTCTCTTATCGCGCACAAGTTCTGCAATTTTTTCGATCAGCTTTGCTTTATTAACCTGGTAAGGAATTTCATTTACAATAATAACTTCTTTTCCGTTAGATTTCTGCTCAATTTCCACTTTGGCCCTTAATGTGATAGAGCCTCGTCCCGTTTCATAAGCTTTGCGGATTCCGCTTCGCCCTAGAATTAATCCGGCAGTCGGGAAATCCGGTCCTGGAATAATTTCCATGAGCTCTTGTACTGATAAATCAGGCTCTTGGCTAATGGCCAGAACTCCATCAATCACTTCGCCCAGCTGGTGAGGAGGTATATTGGTAGCCATACCTACAGCAATACCGGATGTTCCATTTACCAGAAGATTCGGGAAGCGTGATGGAAGTACAATTGGTTCCTTTTCTGCACCATCATAGTTATCCTGGTAATCAATGGTGTCTTTATTGATATCACGCAAAAGCTCCATTGAGATTTTGGACATCCGTGCCTCAGTGTAACGCATGGCAGCTGCAGCATCCCCATCCACAGAACCGAAGTTTCCGTGGCCTTCAACGAGCATATAGCGGTAGTTAAAGTCCTGGGCCATACGTACCATAGTATCATACACCGCAGAATCTCCATGCGGATGGTATTTACCAATAACTTCACCAACAATACGGGCTGATTTTTTAAATGGTTTATCAGAATGCATTCCCAAGTCATGCATTGCATATAAAATTCTTCTATGAACGGGCTTTAATCCATCCCGTACATCCGGAAGAGCACGCGAAACAATTACACTCATAGCATAATCCAGAAATGACGAACGCATTTCCTGGCTAATATTAATTTCTTTTACTTGAGAATTAGGTGTATCGGCCAATTAAAGGAACCTCCTTTAAAGAAACTTAGGATGCAATGCATCCTCTCGTTACTTTTCATTTAGCTCTAGCTAAGTTTAATCTGCAGAAATCGCTTAAAGGCTAAGCTTCTGCAGTTGCTGAAATTTTTATAAATAAATCCCGGTAGAGTGGGCATAAACTAAAAATAGAAAAATGGGTCTATTATGCAAAAGCAGGATAGAGAGACCCTATCCTGAAATAAAGCGGAGGCACC
This sequence comes from Bacillus sp. J33, assembly GCF_000518885.1. Taxonomy (GTDB): domain Bacteria; phylum Bacillota; class Bacilli; order Bacillales; family Cytobacillaceae; genus Cytobacillus. Next base: position 4,323 of record NZ_JAEL01000124.1, read on the forward strand.
AGTCCCGGTGCCCCTGCTTTGAAAATTCGGCTCCAGAAGTTCCCTTTTACAATTAAATATCCAGATTCTTTACATAGACTGCATTTTCTTCGATGAAATTACGGCGCGGCTCTACCTTATCACCCATAAGGATTTCAAATGTTTCGTCTGCTTCGATGGCGTCTTCAAGGTTCACTTGGAGAAGTGTTCTCGTTTCCGGATCCATTGTGGTTTCCCAAAGCTGGCCAGGATTCATTTCCCCTAGACCCTTATAGCGCTGGATGCCAGGCTTAGGCTGGCTCGGAAGTTCAGCAAGTGTTTTTTCCAGCTCACGCTCATTATAAGCATATTCAATGCGTTTTCCCTGCTGGATTTTGTAAAGCGGCGGCTGTGCAATGTAAATGTAGCCGGCTTCAATAATCTGTCTCATATAACGATAGAAGAATGTTAAAAGCAATGTTCGGATATGTGCTCCATCCACATCCGCATCAGTCATAATGACAATCTTATGGTAACGGGCTTTGGAAATGTCAAAATCTTCGCCAATGCCTGTTCCGATTGCCGTAATGATTGCACGGACTTCATTGTTGGAAAGTATTTTATCCAGTCGGGCCTTTTCTACGTTCAGGATCTTACCTCTTAGCGGCAGGATCGCCTGGAAATGGCGGTCACGTCCCTGCTTGGCAGAACCGCCTGCAGAGTCACCCTCTACCACATACAGTTCACTTATAGAAGGATCTTTGGAAGAACAGTCTGCTAGTTTGCCCGGCAGGCTGGAAACTTCAAGGGCACTCTTTCTTCTCGTAAGTTCCCGGGCCTTTTTTGCAGCTAATCTTGCTCTTGCTGCCATTAGACCCTTTTCAACGATCTTTCTTGCTACTGTCGGGTTTTCCAGCATGAATTTTTCGAGTGCTTCAGAGAAAATTGTATCGGTTGCAGCACGCACTTCCGAATTTCCAAGCTTCGTTTTTGTTTGTCCTTCAAATTGGGGATCAGGATGCTTTACAGAAACGATTGCCGTTAAACCTTCACGGACGTCCTCTCCTGAAAGATTCGCATCACTTTCTTTGAAGACCCCATTTTTCCGGGCGTAGTCATTAATGACTCTTGTTAATGCTGTTTTGAAGCCGGACTCATGGGTACCGCCTTCATACGTATGAATATTGTTTGCAAAAGAGTATATATTGCTTGTGAATCCATCATTATACTGAATGGAAACTTCTACAGTAATCCCTTCGCGTTCGCCCTCGATATAGATAGGATCATCATGAAGAACTTCTTTCGTTCTATTCAAATGCTCAACGTACGATTTAATTCCGCCCTCATACAAATATTCATTTTTCTTATTTTCTTCACGTTTGTCCTGAATCGTAATTTTTAACCCTCTGTTCAAGAAAGCGAGTTCACGGATACGATTTGCAAGAGTTTCATAATCATATTCAAGCGTTTCAGTGAAAATTTCACCATCCGGCTTAAAATGGATTGTTGTTCCTGTATGGTCAGCTTCCCCGATCACTTCCAGGTCAGCACTTGGAACTCCCCGCTCAAATTTTTGATAATATTTTTTACCGTCGCGATAGACGAATACCTCTAACTCAGTTGAAAGGGCATTAACTACCGAAGCACCAACACCGTGCAAACCTCCGGAAACTTTATAGCCTCCGCCTCCGAATTTTCCTCCGGCATGAAGGACGGTCATAATAACTTCAACTGCCGGACGGCCCATTTTTTCATGGATTCCGACCGGTATACCACGGCCATTGTCAATTACCGTAATACTATTATCCTTTTCGATAATGACATTGATTTCTGAACAGTATCCAGCTAGTGCTTCATCAATACTATTATCGACTATTTCCCAAACAAGATGGTGAAGTCCTTTGGCACTCGTTGAACCAATATACATCCCTGGACGCTTTCGAACCGCTTCCAGACCTTCCAGAACCTGTATCTGATTCTCATCATAGGATTGTTCCTGCACTGCCTTTTGCTCCATTGCCACATCGGTCACCTACACTTTCCATTTGCATTCCAATTTCACTAATCTATAAAAAAGCTTGGCTATACTTTGAGATGCACCAAACTGTAATTTTCATTAATCCTGCCTGTTGATTTCTGCTTCAGCCAATATCGGATTTTAATACTTCAAATCGTTAAAATTCCTGGACACTTAATCTATGCGATCGTTTTTTTAACGTACCGGAAGCCAGCGGGGAGAAATAGATTTTTTCAGTTGTCACTACCACGGACTTATAAGATCCTTTTGCGAGGTTAATAACTGAATTATCCTGCCGTTCCAAACACTCTTTAGCGTATTCAGAAGATGTAGCGCTTCCCTTATCAATTATCGCTACAATATCCCTTGCTCGGACTAACACATCTTCACCTACATGGATGTACATGAGATCACCTCACTGAATCTTATTGATTCTTCCTGCTTCAACACTGAAGGCTGCTGCCTCTTTTAGTGTCTGGTGGTCTATTCCGTCAACGCTTGTCGTTGTGACAAATGTTTGTACCTTCCCTTGAATGGTATTCAATAAGTGGGATTGGCGGTAATCATCCAGTTCTGAGAGGACATCATCAAGAAGAAGAATGGGATATTCCCCAATTTCAGAATGGATCAGTTCAATTTCGGCGAGCTTAACGGATAGAGCTGTCGTCCTTTGCTGGCCCTGGGAGCCGAATGTTTGCACATCCCGTCCGTTCACATGAAAAATAAGGTCATCCCGATGTGGGCCAAACATGGTGACTCCACGGTCAATTTCCCTATTTTTCACTTTCTCAAATTTTTCTTGATATACTTTAACCATTTTCGACAAATCTTGTTCTTCTGATACATCTGCCGAAGGCTTGTACTCAATTTTCAATGTCTCCAGCCCTCTTGAAATCCCTTCATGAATCGGCTGAGCCCAATTTTGAAGCAGCTTGAGAAATTCATATCTCTTGGAAACAATTTTTGCAGCCATATTTATGAATTGCTCTGTTAAAATGTCAAGCATGGTATGGTCAGTCTGCTTTTTGATCTGCAGCATCTTTAAGTAATGATTGCGCTGCTGGAGAACTTTTTGATATTGGCTGATATCATGCAAATAGACAGGTGAAACCTGCCCAATCTCCATATCAATAAAACGACGCCTTACTTGAGGGCTCCCTTTTACAAGGTGGAGGTCTTCAGGCGCGAACATAACAACATTCATATTGCCGACATACTGGCTTAATCTTTGCTGCTCAATATGATTGCATTTTGCTTTTTTGCCTTTCTTGCTTATTACTAATTGCATAGGCAGGGATCCATTGCTTTTTTGGACCCTTCCTTCTATTTTAGCATAATCTTGATCCCAGCGAATAAGATCTTTGTCATTGGACGTTCTATGTGACTTAGCCATAGCCAGGACATAAATAGACTCCATAACATTTGTTTTCCCCTGGGCATTTTCTCCCAAAATAACGTTCACTTTATTCTCGAAATTAACTTCTAGTTCTTCGTAATTCCGGTAATTCTTCAAAAGCAATTGCTCTATATACATAGACGCTACATCCTTTTAGGTTATCGCGCTAAAAACAGTTATCTAAACAATAGTAAATTCACCAACAGATGGAATTTCTACTTTATCCCCTGTTCTTAGCTTTCTTCCCCGTCTTTGGTCCTGTTCACCATTGACAAAGACTTCGTATTCACTTAAAAACCATTTTGCCATTCCGCCAGTTTGAATTACATCAGCTGCTTTCAGGAATTGCCCCAATGTAATATATTCCGTATCAATTTGAATTTCCGTCATATTATTCACTCTTTCCCATTGTCAGACTTATGCGCTATGCGGAAAACCTTTTATCATGCACCAAGCACGACAATTTCTAGAATGGTATCTAATATTCTATTTTACTAAATAATTCGCAGATACACAAAGAAAACCGCAATAGCTTTTACTATACATTATTCCCTGGCGATTTAGGGATATTCATACGGCTCTTTTGCAGATAAGCTAGAGTCTGCCTGTAAAAAAGTAAGCCGCCAGCAATCGCCGGCAGCTCTCATCATCTTTATTAATACGTTCTTACTGGCAGGATCAGCTGCAAGATGGAATCATCATTTAAAGGTTTAATGATGAACGGCCTCATAGCTCCAGTGAAGCTTATAGCAATTTCTGTCCCTTCCAGGGCTTTTAATGCATCCATCATAAATTTGGCACTAAAGGATATCTTTAATTCTTCACCTTCAACCGATTTACTTTGGACTTCTTCCACTACTTTTCCGATTTCCGGGGTATTGGATGAGATTTCAACAAATCCGCCTTCAATAGTGGATAGCTTTACAACGTTATTCCTTCCTTCTTTAGCCAATAATGAAGCCCGGTCGATTGCCTGCAAAAATTCTTTTGTGTTCACTACTACATCTGTTTTGCTGTCCGTTGGAATTAGTCTTGATGTATCCGGGTAATTGCCTTCAAGCAATCTTGAGAAGAACAGCAAATGTTCTGCTTTAAATAATACTTGATTCTCTGTGATGACAATATCGATTAAATCATTATTGTCATCAAGAATTTTGCTTAATTCGCTTAAGCTCTTTCCAGGGATAACAACATTATAATTTTCGCTGGCATTTGTTTCGATTTGAGCTTTCCTTAATGCAAGCCTATGGCTATCTGTTGCAATACAGGTTAACGTACCATTTTCCATTCTCCAGTTTACACCTGTCAAGATAGGGCGTGTTTCTGAGGTGGACACTGCGAAAACAGTCTGGCGGATCATTGCCTTTAGGAGATCCGTTGGGATTTTAAAAACATTTTCTTCTTCAATTTGCGGCAAGTGAGGATATTCCTCAGCATCCAGCCCATTTAAATTAAATTCGGATTTTCCAGATCGGATCACAGTCTGCAGATGGTTTTCAACATGTATTTCAACACTGTCAGTAGGAAGTTTCTTTACAATCTCGCTAAAGAATCTCGCTTGCAGCACGATTGCTCCAGGCTGTCTAATTTCAACAATTTCGTTACCATCATCCTCTTTGGGGATGAATGATTCAATTGAAATATCAGAATCGCTGCCTGTTAATGTTACACCTTCTTCTGAAGCGACGATTTTAATCCCTGTTAAGATTGGAATGGTTGTTCTGCTGGTTACAGCTTTCATAACATCCTGGACACTTTGAACTAAACGATCCCTTTGGATTATGAATCTCATTTTTTTAAATCCTCCAAGCATATTTTAATGGCCTAATGAATATATATATTTTTTTAAAAAAATAATAGAAGTACTAGTAGGGCCTGTTAACATGTGGATAACTGTGTTTTTCGAAAGGAAACACAGCCTATCCACATGTGGACAGACTGTGTGTAAGTTCGGTCGAGTTATGCACAGTTAAACCTTGAGCATTTCATTTATTTCTTTAATCTGCTTCTCAAATTGGGAATCTGATTGAAGAAGCTTTGAAATTTTTTCATGGGCATGAATGACAGTTGTATGGTCCCTTCCACCAAATTCCTCCCCGATTTTAGGAAGTGAAAAGTCTGTTAATTCCCTTGATAGGTACATGGCAATTTGGCGGGGGAATGCAACTGATTTTGTTCTCTTCTTAGCTTTAAAATCCTCAAGCTTCACATTGAAGTGCTCTCCTACCACTCTTTGTATTTCATGGATTGTGATCACTTTTGGCTTTGAGCTGGGGATGATGTCCTTTAAAGCTTCTGCTGCAAGATCAGCATTAATATCTTTATTTATTAAAGAGGAATATGCCACTACACGAATAAGGGCACCCTCTAGTTCACGTATATTTGAATCAATTTGATTGGCTATATACAGCATGACCTCATTTGGAATATCGAGTCCTTCTGCTTTTGCTTTTTTGCGCAAAATCGCAATACGTGTTTCCAAGTCAGGCGGAGTTATATCAGTGATTAGTCCCCATTCAAATCTGGACCGAAGGCGGTCTTCAAGTGTCGGGATTTCTTTTGGCGGACGGTCGCTTGAAATAATGATTTGCTTGCTTTCTTCATGCAATGTATTAAACGTATGGAAAAATTCTTCCTGGGTTTGTTCTTTTCCAGCTAAAAACTGAATATCATCGATAAGAAGAACATCCACATTTCGATATTTATTGCGGAAATCTCCCGCTTTGTTATCTCTGATCGAGTTAATAAACTCATTAGTAAACTTTTCAGAGGATAAGTAAACCACTTTAGCGGATGGATTATGATCCAATACATAATGGCCGATTGCGTGCATGAGGTGAGTCTTTCCCAGTCCAACTCCCCCATAAATAAATAAAGGATTATACGCTTTTGCCGGCGCTTCGGCTACAGCAAGTGAAGCTGCATGTGCAAAGCGGTTTCCTGATCCAATAACAAACGTATCAAAAGTATATTTAGGATTAAGCATCGTTAAAGGCAATTCAGGCTGCTCGTCTTCTGCCTTTTTCTTTTTCGGAGGAAGCGGAAGATCAACTTCCTCTTCACTCTGATTTTGCGGAATAATGAATTTTACTCCTAATTCTTCACCAGTAATATCATAAAGAATTCCGGAGATCAGTTGGGAATAACGTTCTTCAAGCCAATCACGGGCAAATTCATTCGGAGCCTTAATCACTAAAGTATCACCTTGAAGAGCATGTGCTTTAGTGGATTTAAGCCATGTATCAAAGCTGGGTTTGCTGATTTTCTTTTCGATATTGGCGAGAGTGTTATTCCAAAGATCCGCAATGTTTTCCAATAGATATCCCTCCTTTGCCATTAGTTTCGCGCAACAAAAACTATAGGTTATACACCCTGTACAACCCCCGAGTTTATAAATATACGAAACTGTTTATGTGGAAAATTATATAATAAGGAAGTAAAGTGGAATTTCGACAGTATCCACTGTCTGTGGACAAACTTTTACAAACCCCTTGGATAACCTGTCCACATGTTATCCACAATCTGTGGATAATGATGATGTGTGTTATGATTTATCAAGTGTGAAAACACAATAATGATAACAGATATTCCTAAGTGTTGCAATGCTTTTTAAACCTTTATCCACAACCGTTTATGCTTGTGCATAATAATTGTCCACAGCCCTTGTTTTTGTGAAAAACTTGTCAATATGTGATGTGGATAATAAAAACGGTGTCGAAAAATTATCCACAGAGTAGTTTTTTGGAAGGATAAAGGAGAAAAACGTGGAAAAAATGAATTTTAGGGTGACATCCACTCAAAAAGAAGGTAAACTTTCTGAGTGGGTTCAATTTAATCTGCTTAATAGAGAAATAGTGCAGGCGGAAAATGAGCCTGGCTGATCAGTAACTGTTTGCCATTTCAGGCATAGAGAATAACGATGCATAGTTGACAATTTTCTAGTTTCATCTATATAATTAGAAAGACTGTCTTTAACAGCAATTCCTCAGGGAGGTGTCATATATGAAAAGAACTTATCAACCAAACAAGCGTAAGAGAAGCAAAGTTCACGGTTTCCGCAGCCGCATGAGCACTCCGAATGGACGTAACGTCCTTGCTCGCCGCCGCCGCAAAGGAAGAAAAGTATTATCTGCTTAGGCCACTGAAAAGTCAGTGGTCTTTTTTTCCATGTATAGATAAAGTGAAACTTCCAAGTTAGGGTTTTACTGCCAGTTAAAGCGGGTTAAATGATATGCAGCCGGCCGCTAGAGGTTATCTCTATGTCCAAATGTTTGCTTAAAGTAGGTGATGGCGTTGAAAAAAGAATTTCGGGTAAAAAAGAATAAAGAATTTCAAGAGGCCTTTCAGAAGGGTAAGTCATTCGCCAACCGTCAATTTGTTGTTTATATATTAAGAAAAGAAGAACAGGATCATTTTCGCATAGGCCTTTCGGTCAGCAAAAAAATTGGCAATGCTGTAATGAGGAACCAGATTAAAAGATATATCCGCCAGGCTTTTTTAGAGCTGGAGGAAGAAATAAAGCCACAGTATGATTTGATTGTGATCGCAAGGAAACCCGTAGCGGATATGGGATTCCATGAGGTGAAAAAAAGTCTGGTTCATGTTTTAAAGATATCGCGGGTTTTGAATAAACCGCGACTTGGAAATACTAGAAACCAATAGTTTTATCGATCTTTATATTTTAAGGCGCTTCACAATAAAAGATGATAAAATAAAATACATATGAGCTTGTCCCTATTTGTTGGAGGCCAGGCAAATGTAATATATTTAATTTATCAGGAGCAATAAGGAGGAAAAAACGGTTGAAGAAACGAATATTCCTATTAATCGGTTTGGTGTTCGTTATGGCGCTTTTGTCAGGCTGTACAGAAATCAACCAGCCGATTACGTCTGAAAGCGAAGGCTTTTGGAACGAGTATATTGTATATCCGCTCTCGCTGTTTATCATTAAAGTAGCAGAATTTGCAGGCGGCAGCTATGGTCTATCAATTATTATTGTTACAATCATTATTAGGCTTGTTATTTTGCCATTAATGATCAAGCAAACGAAAAGTTCAAAAGCAATGCAGGCGATACAGCCAGAAATGCAGAAGCTGCGTGAAAAATACAGTTCAAAAGACCAGAAAACACAGCAAAAACTGCAGCAGGAGACGATGGCTTTATTTCAAAAGCACGGCGTTAATCCGCTTGCAGGATGTTTTCCATTAGTGATCCAAATGCCAATTCTGATTGGCTTCTACCATGCGATAACACGTACTCGCGAAATTGCAAATCATAACTTCCTATGGTTTGACCTTGGTTCTCCGGATCCAATTTACTTATTGCCATTGATTGCAGGTGTTACAACATTCATTCAGCAAAAAATGATGATGGCGGGAACACAGCATACAGGCCAAATGGCTGCACAAATGAAGATGATGCTTTATCTAATGCCGATCATGATTGTCATTTTTGCTATAAATTTCCCTGCTGCTCTTTCTCTTTACTGGGTAGTTGGTAATATCTTTATGATTATTCAAACTTATTTTATTAAAGGTCCGGACCTGAAAGCTGCAGCGGCCGGAAATGCAGGAGGAGCCAAAAAGTGAAACAAGTAACTGCTACAGGACAAACCGTCAAGGAAGCAGTAGAGTCAGCTTTAGCTCAATTAAATACAACTGAAGACCGCGCAGAAATCACAATCGTTGATGAAGGTAAAAAAGGCGTTTTCGGGATTTTTGGTTCCCGTCCTGCGGTGGTGAAAGCTGTTAAGAAGATGGATCCAATTGAAGAAGCAGAAAAGTTTCTCAAGGATGTCAGTGAGAAAATGGGTGTGTCCATCGAAATTGAAGCATTGAAGGACGGAAAAAATGTTCAATTTATCCTATCTGGTGAAAAAATTGCCCTTCTAATAGGAAAAAGAGGACAGACACTCAATTCACTCCAATATTTAACTCAGCTTGTCATTAACCGCTATTCCGATCAGTACCTGAATCTAGTTCTGGATGCGGAGGATTATCGGAAGAGACGCCAGGAAACACTGATTCAACTGGCTGAAAGACTTGCTCAAAAAGCTTTGAAGACGGGAAAAGAAATTGCATTGGAACCGATGCCTTCTTATGAAAGGAAAGTCATCCATACTGCACTCGTTAACAATAAAAGAATAAAAACGTATTCTGATGGCAATGATCCGCATCGCCATATTGTCATAGCGCCAGCCAGAACACGATAGCCGGAAGCGATTAAAAAACCCCAATCCATTTGAACTGCCCCCTGTCAAGTAGACAGTGGAAATAATAAAAATGNTTTAAGCGGCTTTAGCTCTATATTCCATAGGGCTAAGGCCGTTTAATCTTTTTTGGTATCTTTCATGATTATAAAAATGTATGTACTCATCCATCGCAGTAGTAAGTTCCTCAAATGTCTTATATTTATGTAAATAATACTTCTCACATTTTAGTGTCCCAAAAAAAGACTCCATTGGCCCATTATCAATACACCGACCCACTCGTGACATGCTATGTGTCATCTCCGCCGCATCTATTTTACGTTTGAACCCTTTAGAGGTGTATTGAAATCCACGGTCACTAT
>NZ_JAEL01000013.1 GCF_000518885.1 Bacillus sp. J33
TGTTCTAGAACTTCAATGACCGGAAGGTCATCCACTTGAAGTTTTCGATAAGGTTTATTTACGGGCTGTTCAGTAGGTTTAACGAACATGCTTTTACCAATCAATAAAGTAAGCAATGTTCGAATGAGTTGTTCTTGATAGTTTATAAAAGTTAATAAATAGGTTATAATTTGAGGGTACAAATTGTCACTTCCATTCTTGGTTGTTGGGTGTGTGGTAACCTCAATTATCCAAAGAATTTAGGGGGTGGCAATTTTTTTGCCTATAAAGCCCTCTATGGAGATATTTTATAACCTATTTCTTATAGAAGTTTTGACAATACGATGAAGTTTTAGGAGGGAAAACAATGGAAGTCAAACTTCATGATATAGGAGAGGGCATGACAGAAGCAGAAATAAATTGCTTCTTAGTCAAACTGGGGGATGCCATCAAGGCTGATGACCCGCTTGTTGAAGTCCAAACTGATAAAATGACCGCTGAAATACCGGCTCCCAGAGGAGGTATCATAAAGGAATTTAAAGTTGAGCCCGGCGATACGGTTTCGGTCGGGACTACCCTATTAATTTTAGAGGTTGAAGGCCAAGCTGGTACGGAAAAGGAAGAGCTAATTATCTCTATGGGGGACGGCTCTGAGCTGCCGGAAGAGCCTCTGAAATCTTTTGCGGCAGTCAGAGGAAAACGAGTGCTTGCTTCTCCATTTACGAGGAAAATTGCACGCGAAAATGGCATCGATATTGTGAATGTCACAGGGACAGGTCCTGCAGGCCGGGTAATGGATGAAGATATCTATAAATACATGGCATCAGCACAGAATAAGCCGGAACCTGCTGAACAAGAACAAGCTGTTTCCCAGCAATTAAAATCCACAACTGCTGTGAAAGAGGTTATACCTTTCAGAGGCAGACGGAAACAGATTGCAAAGAAAATGGCGCAATCGCTCTATACTATTCCGCATTGTACGCATTTTGAAGAGATCGATGTAACTGAGCTGATCTCTTTTAGAAAAGAACTGAAGAGCCTTAACCAGAATATTTCGGCAACAGCGTTTTTTTTAAAGGCTTTGTCTATCTGCCTAAAAGAATATCCGGTATTTAATGCGGAGCTTTATGAAGAAAAGGAAGAAATTCATTTGTTGAGGGAGCATCATATCGGCATTGCGGTGGATACGGAAGAGGGTCTTATCGTTCCGGTCATTAAGCATGTTGAAAATAAATCAATCCGGGAGATTCATGCAGAAATGAAAAACCTTACGGAAAAAGCAATTGAAAATAATCTTTCTATTAAAGAAATATCTGGCGGGACATTCACGATCAGCAATGTTGGGCCGCTTGGCGGAAGCTTCGGAGCGACTCCAATTATTCAGTATCCGCAAACTGCTCTTGTTTCTTTCCATAAAACGAAAAAAATGCCTGTTGTGTCAGACGATGACCAGATTGTAATCCGCTCTATGATGAATATATCCATGTCCTTTGACCATCGAGTTGCAGACGGTGCAACTGCGGTACGCTTTACAACCCGATTTGCTGAATTGATTCAAAATCCGAAAATGCTTGTCCTGGAGTTGGTATAAATGGTTGTTGGAGAACTTGCACATGAGCGTGACGTAATCATTATCGGCGGCGGCCCTGGAGGATATCATGCAGCTATCCGTGCTGCACAGCTTGGACGCAGTGTTACATTAGTTGAACGAAACCAGCTTGGAGGCATTTGTTTAAACAAAGGCTGTATTCCTTCAAAAATTCTTACACAGGCAGGTGAGAAATTGACTTCCTTTCAGGAGGGAGAAAACTGGGGACTGGAAGGTGATGCTGTTTCCTTTAACATAAAAAAGCTTCAGCAATCCAAGCAGAAGACGATTGAACAGCTCCGTACAGGAATTGAGGCACTTTGCCAGGCCAATGAGATTGAAATTCTTGAAGGTTCCGCATTTTTTCTGGCTGAAGATAAGGTTGGATTGGAAAATGGAGACAAATTTGATGTTTTTAAATTCAAAGATGCAATCATAGCAACCGGCGGAGCACCCAAAAAACCTCAATGGCTTAAAGAAAATAGCGAAAGAGTATTAGATATTCATTCTATTGCTGATTTGGGCGAAATACCTGGAAAGCTTTTAGTTTATGGCAGTGACTATATTGCATTGGAAATAGGCATGGCTTATCAGGCTCTTGGTTCTGAAGTGACTCTTATCCTGGATGAAGGAAAGGCTGATTTTGACTTTGACCAATCAATCTGCCGGGAACTCAAAAGAATTTTAAAAAAGAAAAAGATAAATGTTGTAAGGAATGCGGCTGTAATAGAATCACACCTTCAGGAGGAAAGTCTGGCATTAACAGTAGATTCAAAGGGAAAGAAGGAAACTGTTTCTGCCACCCATTTATTTGTATCGACATCCATAAAACCAAATACGGATCAGCTCGGCCTTAATCGCATAGGGGTTATGCAATGTGAATCAGGTTTTATAAAAGTGGATCATCAAAGCAGGACATCACAGAATCATATATTTGCGGTTGGGGATGTAACAGAAGGCCCAGCGCTTGCTTTAAAGGCTATTAAACAAGGAAAAACAGCTGCTGAAGCAATTGCCGGTATGGAATCGGAATCCGATTTTACATTTGTTCCAATCGTTGCACACACTGAGCCCCCTATTGCCAGCGCCGGTTTAACCGAAGCGCAAGCGCTTGATTTGGGGTACGATATGGAAATTGGCCACTTTCCATTAACAGCTAACGGATATAGTACATTAATCGGTAAAAAGGATGGATTTATTAAAGTTATTAGCAATAAGGAAAACCATGTGCTGCTGGGTATTCATATGGTGGGGCATGGTGCGGTTGAGCTTATTTCAAGCGGCATAACAGCTATGGAAATGGCAGCTAGGGATGAAGATCTCATTTTCCCTAACTATCCGCATCCAAGCGTAAATGAAGGTTTGCTGGAAGCTGTGGAGGCTTTGAAAAAACAGGCTATCCACCTGACCCCGATCAAGAAAAAAGAGAGATTAAAAGTTTAGCGCCTAAATGGCTTAGGAAACTTCTATATCCAGTGATTATTAGCAGCAGATTAGAATAACAGCAGAGATTTTAATTCTATATCGTTCGAATTTCGTTTTACTTTACCGCAGAAGTGCATTATAGCTTTAACTTGAACTCTTGAGAACATTTGCATGTTTCATATATTATAAATTCGAAATATTAATAATTTTTAAACGGAGGGATATGCATGCAAGAGGAAAAAGTGTTAAAGGTACAAAAAACAGAGGATTTCTTTCCTGTAAAGGAAGTAGATTATTTAGAAATTTACTCTGGCAATGCGAAGCAGTCCTGCCATTATTTCTGTACAGCTTTCGGCTTTAAGCCTGTTGCCTATTCAGGACTGGAAACTGGCAACAGGGAAACCGTTTCCTATGTCCTTCAGCAAAGAAAAATTCGGCTGGTGATTACCGGGACATTAACCGATAGCTCAAGAGTATCAGGATTTATCAATAAGCATGGAGACGGCGTTAAAGATATCGCTTTAACGGTTGATGATGTTGAAAAGGCCTACCAAGCCGCAGTTTCAAGGGGCGCTATTGAAATCCAGCCTCCATATGAGATGAAGGATGAACATGGCATAGTAAAAAAAGCTGTTATTGGTACATATGGAGATACAATCCATACATTGATTGAGCGAAATAATTATAAGGGAGTTTTCCTGCCTGGCTATGAACCGTATGAAACAAATGTTCCATTCGAGGATGCTGGGTTCATCGGCATCGACCATGTTGTCGGCAATGTAGAAAGAATGGAAGAATGGGTAAATTATTATGCGAACGTGATGGGCTTCAAGGAAATGAAGCATTTCACTGATAAGGATATTACAACAGAATACTCTGCTTTAATGTCCAAGGTCATGCATAATGGCGGCAGAATCAAATTCCCAATCAACGAACCTGCAGAAGGAAAACGGAAGTCGCAGATTGAGGAATATCTCGAATACTATAATGGGCCTGGTGTGCAGCACCTTGCCATTCTAACCGAGGATATTGTGAAAACTGTAAGCATCCTCCGCAAAAATGGGGTGGAGTTTTTAAGCACGCCTGATTCTTACTATGAAATGCTTTCTGATCGGGTAGGAAAAATTGATGAAGAGATTGATAAGCTAAAAGAATTAAATATTTTAGTTGACCGTGACGATGAAGGCTACTTGCTGCAAATCTTTACGAAACCAATTGTTGACCGGCCAACGTTATTTATTGAAGTCATTCAGCGTAAAGGAGCCCGAGGCTTTGGTGAAGGAAACTTTAAAGCGCTCTTCGAATCGATAGAACGTGAACAGGAAAGGCGAGGAAATCTATAATCATAATGCTGTAAAGGGAGATGCTTTCTCCCTTTTTTAATAAGAGTAATCAACTTTGATAATCGTCTATATCCGCAAGAAACATTTTGCCAGTTTAATGATCGCTACATGACTATAAGCGTTAGCTTTTTGGAGGAGCGTCTGCCCCTCTAGGTCACACTAGCCTGGGATGAACAAGGCACTTACGCTTTTCGAAAAAGGAGGCAATGCCGATGGCTAAAATCCAGACAAAAAGTGCCGTGGAAAAGATAGCATCTTATCCCCTCGGAACCTCTCCTCAAGAGATTAAGGAGAAATTTAATTTAAAGGCTGTCCGGAAAATGTCTGATAATGAAAATGTGTACGGCTGTTCCGCTGAAGTGAAAGAGGGCATCAGCAAAGCAATGAATAGCCTTAATTATTATCCTGATGGTACCGTTTCCTTGCTGATTCGCAAGCTAGCGGAGTTTTATAATGTTAGTGAAGACAAATTCCTGGTCAGCAATGGTTCTGAGGAATTGATCCGCCTTCTGACTAGAGCTTACATAACCCCAGGGGATGAAGCAGTAATGGCGGAAATTACATTTCCAAGGTATGAAACAAATGTAGCCATCGAAGGGGGAAAACCTGTAACCGTCCCTCTGAAAAATGGCAAACATGATCTAGACGCTATGTATAGGAAGATAAATCATAAAACTAAAATGGTGTTTATCTGCAATCCTAATAATCCTACGGGTACGATTGTAGGAAAAGAGGAACTGAACTGTTTTATTGAGAATATCCCGCCGAACATTTTGATTATCCTGGATGAAGCTTATTACGAGTACGTGAGATCAAAGGATTACCTGGATTCCCTTCCTCTTCTTGCTAAATATCCGAATTTGATTGTTCTGAGGACTTTTTCAAAGATTTACGGTCTTGCCGGGCTTAGAGTCGGTTATGGACTGATGGACTCAGAAATCGTAAAACAGCTTCATAAGGTAAAGGATGTTTTTAATGTAAACCATCTTGCGCAGGCAGCTGCGGCAGCAGCTCTGAATGACCAGGCATTTGTGAAGGAATGTGCAGAAAAGAATGCTGCGGAAATGGAATTTGTATGTCAGAAGCTTAAAGAGCTGCCTATTGGATTTTTTCCTTCCCAAACCAACTTTGTCTGCGTTTTCAGCCAATATCCGATCGCGGAAAATCTTATTTCACATGGGCTGGTTGTACGGCAAATGAAGCTCAATGGTTATAAGGATGCCTTTCGTATGACGCTTGGCATAAGGAAAGACAATGAAGCAGCAATAAAGGTAATCAGTAAGCTTTTGAAAGAAAAGGCGGTGTAAATGTAAATGGAAATCAATCCAGCAAGTCTTGAATGGAAGGATGCCTATAAGCTAATGGTTGGTTCAATCCTGCCGCGTCCTATCGCGTTTGTGACAACAATTGATGAGGATGGGAATGTAAATGCCGCTCCATTCAGCTTTTTTACTGCGATCTGCGCAGATCCGATGCTTATTTGCTTTTCGCCCATGAGGAAAGGAACAGACGGCTCCAAAAAAGATACGCTGGCTAATATTGAAGCGACCAAGGAGTTTGTTATTAATATTGTGAGTGAAGATTTTACAGAAAAGATGAATATTTGTGCAGCCGATTATCCAGCCGGTACAGATGAGCTGGATGCAGCCGGGCTGGCAAAAGAAAAAAGTACAGCCGTTAAGCCGCCAAGGGTTAAGGATTCGAAAATTCACCTGGAATGCAGTTTATACCAACTGCTGCATTTTGGGGAACATGCCGGATCAGGCAGTCTTGTAATTGGAAAAGTTGAACATGTGCATGTAGCGGGCGATCTTTATGAAAATGGCAGAATCAATTCTGAGAAACTTAAACCTGTCGGCCGTATGGCAGGTCATATATATACAAGGCCTTTGACCGATGTGTTTGAGTTAATCCGAAAAACGGAGCCAAGGTGATGCTATGAAATTCATAACCTTTCAAAAAGACGATGGATCCATAAGAGCAGGATGGCTGAAAAATGAAGAGTATGCTGTTGATATGCATGAAGCAACAAATGGTGTGCTACCCAAAACAATGCTTGCATTCTTGGAAAATCATAAGTTTTTTATGGAGTTTCTGTCAGCCGGCAAAAAGCTGAAGAACACGGATAAAGGAGTATATCCCTTATCAGAAGTTGTTCTAAAAGCCCCTCTTCCGAATCCAAAAAGCTTCCGTGATTTTTATGCTTTCGAAGAGCATGTGAAAACAGCAAGGGCAAACCGAGGACTTGATATGACACCTGAATGGTATGATATTCCAGTTTTCTATTATTCTAATCATCTTGGCATAAAGGGCCCTAATGACGAAATCACGCGTCCGAGAAATTGTGAATGGCTTGATTATGAGCTAGAGATTGCCTGTATCATTGGAAAAGAAGGAAGGGACATTAAAGCTTCTGAAGCTGATAAATATATCTTTGGATACTGCATCTTGAATGACTGGAGTGCAAGGGATATCCAGAGGGAAGAGATGAAGGTAGGGCTTGGCCCGGCAAAAGGAAAGGATTTTGCGACTTCAATTGGACCGTATATTATTACGAAGGATGAACTTGAAGATTTCCGTGTAGAAAACGGCTACGATTTGCCGATGACTGCGAAAGTGAATGGGACTCTTTTATCTGAAGGAAATATGCAGGATATCTATTATTCTTTTTACGAAATGATTGAAAGGGCATCAGATGGAGTAACCATATGCCCCGGGGAAATCATTGGCTCCGGTACCGTTGGCAGCGGCTGCATCCTTGAACTCGGTACCGATGTTCATCGCTGGCTAGAGCCCGGGGATGAAGTGGAGCTTGAAATTGGCGGTCTTGGAATCTTAAAAAATAGAATTGCAAAAGAGTGAGGTGGGAATATGTATTATCGCCAAATGGGGAACATCCCCCATAAGCGGCATACGGCTTTCAGAAAGCCGGACGGAACATTATTCAGGGAACAGGTTATGGGCACTAAGGGATTTTCCGGAACACAATCGATTCTTTATCATCACTATATGCCGACAGAAGTGGCACGTACTGAGCTGACCGGAAAATATATCCCTGAATATGAGGATCAGGAATGCTTAAAGCATCGGCATTTGCTGACAGATCAAATTGAGAAGAAAGGCGATGCATTAAAAGCAAGGGAATACTTGCTTGGAAATGATGATCTTATAATAGGAACTGCAAATATTACAGAGCCGATGAATAGCTTTTACCGAAATGGCGACGGTGATGAAATGCTCTATATCCACTATGGAAATGGAAAAATAGAGACAATGTTCGGTACCCTGACTTATCGGCCTGGCGATTATGTAATTATTCCGATCGGCACTATTTACCGTGTAATTCCAAATGAAAATGAGACGACTAAAGTATTAGTTGTCGAGTCTTTTAGCCAGATTACCACGCCTAGGCGATACCGTAATGAATATGGGCAGCTGCTCGAACATAGTCCTTTCTGTGAAAGAGACATACGTGGCCCGGAAAGACTGGAAACCTTCGATCAAAGAGGGGAATTTGAAGTCATTACGAAAACAAGGGGCTACTTGCATTCACATATCCTGAATCACCACCCGCTTGATGTGGAAGGTTGGGATGGCTATCTTTATCCCTGGGTATTTAATATTGAAGATTTTGAACCTATCACTGGAAGGGTTCACCAGCCTCCGCCAGTCCATCAAACCTTCGAAGGTAATAATTTCGTTGTATGCTCCTTTGTTCCAAGGCTGTATGACTATCATCCAGAAGCCATCCCGGCACCATACTATCACAGCAATGTGAACAGTGATGAGCTTCTCTACTATGTAGAGGGGAATTTTATGAGCCGAAAGGGCATAAGGGAAGGCTCCATAACGCTTCATCCCAGCGGAATTCCGCATGGGCCGCATCCTGGAAAAACAGAAGCAAGCATCGGGAAAAAGGAAACGCTTGAACTTGCTGTAATGATCGATACCTTCAGGCCTTTAAAAATAGTGAAGCAGGCAAAATTAATTGAAGATAAAAAGTATATGTACACATGGGTTGAATGAGCAAAAAGCACTTTCCCTTATGGGAGAGTGCTTGCTTACTTTTCATTATGCCAAATAATAGCCAGTGTTCCTTCACCGGCATGGGCGGCAATGGCGGAGCTGATTTCACCTATGAATAGATCAAGGCGGGGAAAATGTGATTTGATTTCTTCCGCCAATTCATTTGCTTTATCCGGTACATTTCCATGCATAATTTGGACTTGCGGAATGGTATGCTTGCTGTATGACTCTTCCAGCAGTTCTAACATTCTCTTAATTGCTCTTTTTTCAGAGCGGACTTTATCAAACAGCTCAAATTCACCTTCACGGTTAATGCGGATAATTGGCATAATTTTTAAAATGCTGCCAAGCAAATACTGTGTTCCTGACATGCGGCCGCCTTTATAAAATTGCTCAAGGCTTCCTAGCAAAATATAATTCTCTGACTTATCAGCCTCAAATTGCAGGATTTCGGCAATTTTTTGGGCTGGCATATCATTATTAGCGAGCATGATCCCTTTTTGAATCAGAGTTGTAATGGTGTATGACATACATTTGGAATCAACGGCCCGAACAGAAAAGGCGGCTAACTCGGCCCCGGCAAGGCAGCTGTAGAGTGTGCCGCTAAGTTTGCCTGAAATATGGACGGCAATAGCTGAATCATAATCCCCTTTCAGTTTTTCAAATAACTCAGCAAATCTTCCAGCAGAAGGCTGTGATGTTTTGGGTACTTCTTTTTCTGTTCGAATGCGGTCATAGAGCTGGTCAGTCGATAAATCAATGCCATCTTCAAAGAAATCCTCTCCGAAAGTTATCGTAAGTGGTACGACATATACATCAGGATGATCCAGCAGTTCTTTTGTTAAAAAAGCTGTACTGTCTGTAATCCAGGCAATTCTTTTAGTTGTCATGTATGTATTAGTCCTTTTTTAAAATTTTTTGGTAAAAATTAAACCGCTTCCATTTTTCAAAATTCACTTTATTATACACTATGAAACCTCGCCCGTATTGCTTTTTATGTAGCCATTTTAAGGAAATGCCGGACAACTATAGCAAAGGTGATAACATGACACTTTTTTCATTTATAAAGCGAAAAGAGAAATAGGAACCATATGTGAACAGAGCCTTTAAATATGATAGGCCAGGGTCAAGAGATCCAGCAATTGCCATTATGCAGGAAGCTGTCCAAAAGCCATTTTCCGTTAAAGAAATTGCCAGCGGGTATTTTTATCTGGGCATTCTTTATGAGGAACAGCAAGATTTGGAGCTGGCAGCAGATCACTATGAAAAAGCATTTCAGCTGGTAACTGATGAGGATATACCCTGTAACAGCGGTTATAAACGTGCTATGCAATTATTTATTAAAATTGGACATAGGGAAAAGGCAGCTTATTGGCTGGAGCAGCTATTAAAACGAGAAAGGTATAATCGAAAGTTTATGCGTTTGGAGAAGTTGAGGAAGGAGGTATAAAAACATCGAATATCACTGTATAACTTGATTTTATCAGCCTTATTCACCAGTTTATCGGCCATTTTATAAATTTTATCGGCCTAAATCAAAGGTTTATCGGCCAAACAAAAAATCCCCTGCCAAACAGGGGATTCCTATCTTAGTTTGGATTCAATTGCTGTGACCATTCTTCCACATTCCAAACTTTTGTTACCCAGTCTTCGTAAAAGTCCGGTTCGTGGCAGACGAGCACTACTGTACCCTTATAGGCTTTCAGTGCCCGCTTTAATTCTTCTTTTGCGACCACATCAAGGTGGTTGGTTGGCTCATCAAATAGAAGCCAGTTGCTTTCATTCATTAACAGTTTGCAAAGGCGAACTTTTGCCTGCTCTCCACCGCTCAGCTGGTTCATTGGGCGGGAAATGTGTTCATTTTTCAATCCGCATTTTGCCAGTGCGGCCCTTACCTGGTGCTGGTCCATTCCAGGGAATTCGCTCCAGACGTCATCGATTGGCGTAATGTTTCCAGCCTTTACTTCCTGTTCAAAATAGGAAGGGTAGAGGAAGTCGCCTTGTTCAATTTTGCCGCTGATTGGCTTGATTTTTCCGAGCATCGTTTTCAGTAACGTCGATTTTCCTACACCGTTGCAGCCGACTATGGCAATTTTTTCGCCTCGCTCAATAGTCATGGACATCTTTGGCAATAATGGGTGCGTGTAGCCAATCTCAAAATCTTCACCTTGAAACACAAAACGGCTGCTGCCGCGTGATTCTTTGAATTCAAAGGTTGGTTTCATGGCAGTTTCAGGACGGTCAATTCTTTCCATCCGGTCAAGCTGCTTTTGGCGGCTTTTTGCCCGTCCAGTTGTTGAGTAGCGGGCTTTATTCTTCGCAATAAACTCTTCCTGCTTCTTAATAAATTCCTGTTGCTTTTCATAGGCATTGATATGCTGGTTTTTATTAATTTCGGCCAATTCCAGGAATTTCTCATAGCTTGCTGTATAGCGCGTCAGCTTGGAGAACTCAAGATGGAAAATCGTATTCGATACTTGATTCATAAATTCAGTATCATGCGAGATTAGCATGAATGCATATGGATATTCTTTAAGATAATTGGTCAGCCAGCGGATATGCTCGACGTCCAGATAGTTTGTCGGCTCATCAAGAAGCAATACTTTCGGCTGCTCCAATAGCAGTTTCGCCAAAAGCACCTTTGTACGCTGTCCGCCGCTCAAAGCTGCCACATCGCGGTCAAGACCAATGGCGTCAAGGCCAAGGCCTCGTGCCGCTTCTTCAATTTTTATATCTAAAGTATAAAATCCGCCAGCATCAAGTCTGTCCTGGATTACACCCATTTTTTCGAGGAGTTCTTCCAATTCTTCAGGAGTGGCATCTGCCATTTTGGCAGTTACTTCGTTTAATTCCTTTTCCTGCTCAAAAAGCGGAAGGAACGCATCCTTAAGAACATCACGCATCGTTTTGCCGGGTGTAAGCACTGTATGCTGATCCAGGTAGCCGTATTCAACTCCCGGTGTCCATTCTACGCGGCCGGAATCATGAATCAGCTGGCCTGTAATAATATTCATAAGAGTTGATTTGCCTACCCCATTTGCTCCTACAAGTCCTACATGGTCTTCTGCCAGCAGACGTAACGAAACATCTTTAAATAATGTTCGATCTCCAAATGTGTGGCTCAATTTATCTACAGTTAATAAACTCATTATTTTTTATCCTCACTTTGCCATAAATAATCCATCTCTACATGATACTAGATTTTTAGCAGTTCGACTAGACGGAAACGTGTGGAGAGGAGGAATTTTCTTTAGGATTCTGCATCGGCAGCCACAGTTCTTCCAGGAAAAAAACTTGACTGTTGATCCAATGGATTCTCTTTAGCAGTAATCGTTTGCGGGATTAATCTGAAGACAGCTGTTTTACTTCCGAGTGATGAACGGTATTTTTCCACATGTGACCTTGCAAGCTTATTCTGGTAATATCCTGGCACATATTTATCCAGCATGCTTTGCATAGCTGCTGTTGCTTCCTCCAAATCAGCTGCTTTTTCAATCTTTCCAAAAACTATTACACTCATATATGCTGTATCTGTTTTGGCGGGAACTGGATGTGCCATGGTTCCCAGCTCTTCGCTTATGGTAAAGCAGGCATTTGGGTTTTTAGCCATTATATCAATCTTTCTTCCATCGGAAGCTCCATGAAAATATATATATCCATTATGCCAGCAAAAATTCAGCGGAATCACATACGGAAAACCTTCATCAGATAAGCCCAAAAAGCCAGTCTTAGCGTTAGATAAAAAATTCTCAATCTCCTGTTTATCTTTCCACTCCATCATTTTTTGTCGCAATTGATACATCTGAACTCCTCCTTATATATGGTAAAATCATTGTAAAAAAGCGTTGACCCTATTCATAGTGACAGTTTTGAAATTTTTTGAAGGGTCAGATGGAGGAATAATGGAGATAACCCCCTATATTGATAAACGTAAAAAGGAACCATTATATACACAAATTTATATTAGTATAAAGAGCGGGATTGAGGGAAGACGAATACCGCCAGGCTCCAAACTTCCTTCGATCCGACAGCTTTCACAAAATTTAAAAGTCAGCAAGAATACAATAGAAGTAGCCTATCAGCAGCTAATAGCGGAGGGCTATGCCGAAGCCAAGCCTAAAAGCGGAATTTTCGTATTGCCAATAGATGAAGTTCTAAGACCAGAAGAGCCATTAAGGATGGTGCCGGTTAATCCTAAAAAGCATATTTGTGAATCTTTTAAATATGATTTTCAATACGGGGATATTGATATTCCAAGCTTCCCAATGAAAAAATGGCGCAAATGTCTAAATGAAGCCCTCGATTCATCGGATACATTCTCCTTTAATTATGGTAATAAGCAGGGGGAGGAAGCTCTGCGAAAACAAATAGCCTTATATTTATATATAAGCAGGGGAGTAAACTGCAAACCAGACCAAATTGTCATTACCTCAGGCACACAGCAATCCATACGTTTATTAATAGACCTTGCTGCCCTTAAAGAAAATTTAATAGGTTTTGAAGACCCGGGATATGATGGGGTACGTAAGATCTTTTCCCATGAAAATTGCCAAGTTAGTCCCATACCGCTGCAGGAGGATGGAATTGATTTAGAAGCTATCCCCTTCGGCACAAAAGCTGTTTATGTTACATCTTCACATCAATTTCCGATGGGAATGATTCTTTCAATCCAGAAGAGAAAAAAACTTTTGAATTGGGCGCATCAAACAGGAGGGTATATTATTGAGGATGATTATGATGGGGAGTTCCGTTATCAGGGGATGCCCATCCCTCCATTAAAAGTTTTGGATGAAGGGGAAAGGGTAATCTATCTCGGCACTTTTTCAAAAAGTTTCCTTCCATCTGCACGATTAAGTTATATTGTCCTTCCGCTTGAATTGGCTGAACATTATAAAGCGGAAAGCCAGCTTTATCAACAAAGTGTTCCAGCGGTTATTCAAAAGGCGGCAAGCCTTTTTATTTCTTCTGGGGATTTTGAACGCCACATACGAAGAATGCGAAAGATTTATCAGGGTAAACACAGAGTCCTGCTTGGAAGCATTGAAAAATTCATGGGGAATAAAGTTAAGGTTATAGGCGAGAAGGCGGGTCTGCATATTCTGCTAAAAATAAAAAAACGAAAAGCCGATGAACTCATCGAGGCAGCAAGCTTGAGAGGAATAAAAATATACTCTGCTGATGCTTACTTGATGAAGACTATGATTAGCGAAGACGCAACAATTATGCTGGGATTTGGGGGACTGACAGAAGAAGAGATTGAAAAAGGGATAAAATGCTTGAGTGAGGCATGGTTTAGTCAAAGTAAAGGCATCCATTGAGAAAAATGGATGCCTTTATAATTGAAAAAATGAGAATATAAATGAGAATAGAAGGGATTACCCAGAATATAAATCTATTATTTTACTCCTTGTGGAACTGCCAAGCCAAGTCCCTTGGCTACACGTGTGCCGTATTCAGGATCAGCCTTATAGAAGTGCTGAATCTGGCGCAGCTTAATTTCTTCTTTCTCGACCGGTTTCATTGCAGCCACTATGTTTGCCACAAGGCGGGATCGTTCTTCTTCGCTCATTAAGCGGTATAAGTCACCGGCTTGTGTGTAGTGGTCGTTATGGTCGTATGCCACGCTCTCAGCCAATCCTGATACAGGGTATGCAGCCTGCTTGTGCTCTGGCACTTCTGTTGGTCCGCCAAAGCTGTTTGGCTCATAGTACACGGAACCTCCGCCATTGTTATCAAAGCGCATTTGACCGTCACGCTGATAGTTTTTAACTTCGTTGCGCGGGCGATTGATTGGAAGCATTTGATGGTTCGCGCCTACACGGTAACGGTGGGCATCATGGTATGCAAACAGACGGCCCTGAAGCATTTTGTCAGGTGATACATCAATTCCAGGCACTAAAGTCCCTGGAGAGAAGGTAGCCTGCTCAACCTCCGCAAAGTAGTTTTCAGGGTTTTTATTTAGAACCATTCGGCCCACTTCAATTAATGGATAGTCTTTTTGTGACCAAACCTTTGTAACATCGAATGGATCAAAGCGGTAAGTATTCGCATCCTCTAGCGGCATAATTTGTACGCATAGCTTCCACGATGGGTAGTCTCCATTTTCAATTGCATTAAACAAATCCTCTGTATGGTAATCCGGATTTTCCCCAGCCATCTTAGCTGCAGCTTCTACGCTAAGATTTTTAATGCCTTGCTCTGTTTTAAAATGATATTTAACCCAAACACCCTCACCTTTATCGTTAACCCACTTGAATGTATGGCTTCCGAAGCCATGCATATGCCTTAGTGTTGCAGGGATTCCTCGGTCTGACATCAAGATTGTAACCTGGTGAAGCGATTCTGGTGATAGGGACCAGAAATCCCAAACGGCTGTTGGATTCTTCAGGTGTGTTTTAGGGTCGCGTTTCTGTGTATGGATAAAGTCAGGGAATTTAATGGCATCACGGATAAAGAATACTGGCGTATTGTTGCCGACAAGGTCATAGTTGCCTTCTTCTGTATAAAATTTCACCGCAAAACCGCGTGGGTCACGGACAGTATCAGCAGAACCAAGTTCACCCGCAACCGTTGAAAAACGGACGAATAAAGGCGTTCTTTTGCCTACCTCTGATAGGAATGCTGCTTTTGTATATTTCGTGAGGTCATTAGTTACTTCAAAATAGCCATGTGCACCAGCACCTTTTGCATGTACAACACGCTCCGGCACGCGCTCCCTGTTAAAATGGGCCAGTTTCTCAAGCAAGTGTACATCCTGGATTAATGTGGGCCCCCTTGAGCCTGCGGTCATTGAATTTTGGTTATCGCCTACGGGTGCGCCCCAGCTGGTCGTAAGGTTGTTGTTTTTGGTCATTCTTTAATCACCTCATAAATAGTTTAATAACTTGCTTATAAAACAATGATAACACTTATCAATATAAAATCAATACTTTTTTATAATAATTATAAATAAAAATAAATTATTAAGAGAAACATCCTATAAATATATTGGGAGGCACGCAAAATTTTTAGGCATTAGTATATTTATATTTAGGTAATTTCTTAAAAGAACTGCTTTTAGGAATAGAACACTCCAAATCAATTTAGAGTGTAAGCGCTGGGAGCGGAAATGATCCATTGAAGAAATTAGGGAGATGGGGGCTGTACTCGCGCCAGTCATGAATATAGTTCTACACAAAAAAAAGGATGGCGCCTGGGGCCACCCGTTTTGTCAGCTTATGTTTTCTCTTAAGATTGGCATGCTCATGCATCTCGGGCCGCCGCGCCCTCTGGATAGCTCTGAGCTGAAGATTTCAATGACTTCAACACCATTTTGGCGGAGAATATCATTAGATACGTAGTTGCGGTCGTAAGTAACAACCACACCTGGAGCAATGGCAAGGGTATTGGAGCCGTCGTTCCACTGTTCCCTTGCAGATGCGATTGGGCATCCTCCCCCACAAGGGATTAATACGAGTTCGTCTAGATTAAGAACTTCTTTTAGCGTCTCTGTCAGGGAGGTTTTTTCGGTAATTTGAAGATGGTCTGAACCAGTTACTTGTTCAAGGATATAAATCTTCATGCTTCCGTCCCGATCCTCAATAGCGGGATGGTAGGTAAATTTATCATAATCAATCATGGTAAAGACCGTATCCAGGTGCATAAATGCCCTTATTTTTGGAATTTCAACCGCGACGACTTTCTTTATGGATGACTTGCGGCTGAACATCTCGCGGGCAAGCTTTTCAATACCCTGTGCGGAGGTTCTCGCGCTTACCCCTATTGCAGCAACCTCTTCGCTAAGGACAAGTTCATCCCCTCCCTCAAGGGAATAAATGTCATCCCGTTTATAATATGTCGGTATATCATGCTGTCTAAATCTCGGATGGTGGCTGATGATATAGTCCATAAAAATCGATTCTCTTCTCCTTGCCGGTTCATGCATGCGGTTTAGGGTAATTCCTTCGCCAATAACAGCTGCTGGATCCCTCGTAAAATAAAGATTGGGCATTGGGTCCAAATAAAATGGATAATGGTCTGGCATCATTTCGTGCAAATGGACTTTTTTCTCCTGTTCAATATCTGATTTCACGACCCCGGCCATTACTTTTTTGACTAATTCATCGGCAGGAAGGGATAGCAGGTACTCCTTAACCGTTTCGTATGACCCGTTTATATTTGATTGGCTTTCCAATAGGATTTGCTCAATAAAAGCCAAGCGGATCTCATCTTTCTGAATGGATTCAGTCATGAGTTCATCGAGATATATCACTTCGATTCCCCGGTTGCTTAATATATTAGCGAAATAATCATGCTCTTTTTGGATCGCCGGCAAAAATGGTATATCATCAAATAATAGCCTTTTTAAATATTGTGGGGTGAGATTTTCAATTTCTTTTCCCGGCCTATGTAAAAGGACTGTTTTTAACTTGCCTATTTCCGATGTTATATTTAATGGATGTTTCATGCTATTACCTCCAAAGGCTTTAAACCTAATCTATTTTTACTATGTTGGTTTGGTTCCCTTTGAATGAAAAGAGTAAACAGCTCAATTTTATGCATATTTATTCAAAGTGGGAGAACCGTGTCATAGGCTTGTTAAGCATAACTTTTTCATGAAAATGAAACACTTTCGGATTAAAGGGTAAGATAATATAAGAGGGAGGCCATTATTTTGTAAAAATGTGTCCTCCATAAGTGTACAAAATCGAAAAATGTGATAAAGTATTATTTGAAAAACCTTTACATAGCCTTGCTTATTAAGTGAATTTTATGTCCGTGCTGAAAATACAATTGTTTTTGGGTTAGCGACATTTCAATAAAAGCGTATAGGGGGATTATTAATGACGAGTAAAATTTTAGATTCTTTTTTAAATGAAAACCTTGAGGACTTAAAAGGAAGAGGACTATACAATGTGATCGATCCGCTTGAAAGTCCGAATGGTCCAATTATTAAAATTAACGGCAGGGAGCTAATCAATCTCTCTTCCAATAACTATTTAGGATTGGCCACAGACGAAAGGCTAAAAAAGACTGCGATTGAAGCCGTTGAAAAGTATGGAGTGGGAGCAGGTGCTGTCCGAACAATTAATGGTACGCTTGAACTGCACACTAAGCTGGAAGAGAAGCTTGCCCAATTCAAGCATACCGAGGCAGCGATTGCTTATCAGTCTGGGTTCAATTGTAACATGGCTGCCATTTCAGCAGTTATGGATAAAAACGATGCAATCCTTTCCGATGAGCTGAACCATGCCTCCATTATTGATGGCTGCCGTCTTTCCCGTGCGAAGATCATTCGCTTCAACCATTCGGATATGGACGATTTAAGAGCGAAAGCAAAGGAAGCCAAGGAATCTTGCCAGTACAACAAGATCATGGTCATCACTGATGGCGTTTTCTCAATGGATGGGGATATAGCTAAGCTTCCTGAGATTGTGGAAATTGCTGAAGAATTTGATCTTATAACTTATGTTGATGATGCGCATGGTTCAGGCGTTCTTGGAGAAGGCGCAGGAACTGTTAAGCATTTCGGCTTATCTGATAAAATCGATTTCCAAATTGGTACACTTTCCAAAGCAATCGGTGTTGTAGGCGGATACGTGGCTGGCAAGAAGGACTTGATTGACTGGCTTAAAGTGCGCAGCAGACCTTTCCTATTTTCAACATCCCTAACTCCTGCTGATGTAGCCGCAAGCATCAAAGCGATTGAGCTTTTAATGGAAAGTACAGAGCTTAATGAAAAGCTTTGGGAAAATGCCAACTACTTAAAAGATGGGCTGCAGAAACTGGGATTTGATATTGGCGAAAGTGAAACGCCGATTACTCCGTGCATTATCGGGGATGAAGTAAAAACACAGGAATTCAGCAAAAAGCTTAATGAAGAAGGCGTTTATGCGAAATCAATTGTATTCCCGACAGTCCCTAGAGGAACAGGACGTGTCAGAAACATGCCTTCTGCAGCGCATACAAAAGAAATGCTTGATAATGCAATTGCGATATATGAAAAAGTCGGCAAAGAAATGGGCATCATATAATTTTTGCCTGCTGCAGGATCAACCTATATTTTAGATAAAGCTTTTTAAGGCAAAGAGGAAAAAGTTGGAGGAAAACAATGAAACGAATTATGATTACAGGTGCTTTAGGGCAAATCGGCTCTGAACTTACCTTAAAATTAAGAGACATTTACGGAACTGATAATGTAATCGCTACAGATATTAGAAAAAATGAATCGGAAGCTGCCCAATCAGGTCCTTTTGAAATGGTTGACGTGACTGATGCCAAAACCATGGTGGAAACGGCAAAAAAATATGAAATTGATACAGTCATTCATATGGCTGCACTTTTATCTGCCACAGCTGAAGCAAATCCAGTATTTGCATGGAATTTGAATATGGGCGGATTGATGAATGCTTTGGAAACAGCGAGAGAATGCAAAGCGCAATTCTTTACACCGAGTTCCATTGGCGCTTTTGGGCCTACTACGCCAAAAGACAATACACCACAGGATACTATCCACAGGCCAACTACCATGTACGGCGTAAACAAAGTGGCAGGCGAATTGTTATCCGATTATTACTATCACAAGTTCGGTGTTGATACGAGAGGATTGCGTTTTCCCGGCTTAATCTCTTACGTTACTCCTCCAGGTGGAGGAACAACGGATTACGCGGTAGAAATTTATTATGAAGCCATTAAAAATGGTCGCTATACTTCTTATATCGATAAAGGCACATACATGGATATGATGTATATGCCGGATGCATTGAATGCGATCGTTGATTTAATGGAAGCTGATGCTGATAAATTGATTCACCGCAACTCCTTTAATGTAACAGCGATGAGCTTTGAACCGGAGGAACTTGCGGCTGAAATCCGGAAACATATCCCTGGTTTTGAAATCTCTTACGATGTTGATCCTGTCCGCCAGGCAATTGCTGACAGCTGGCCAAATTCTATTGATGCCACAGCAGCAAAAGAAGAATGGGGTTTCAAAGCAGAGTTTGACCTTGCTAAAATGACGGCAGATATGTTTGATAAGCTAAAAACAAAATTATAATTTACACAAAAGGACAGCCAGATACAGCTGTCCTTTTAAATTTGGCTCTTCTCTCATAGATTGTTGTTTCAGTTTATGAATTTTGCCCGTTGATTTCAGCACGGGACACTCAAACTGCCCGCGGGGAGCAATGGGAGCCTCCTCGGCTTCGCCTGTGGGGTCTTCCCAACTCCCTCTTTTCTGAGCAGGACAATGGAAAAGCATTCTTGAATAAACACCTCGTCGCAGAAAATCCGAATGCATTTTCGAGGATCAAGTGCCCCAATACAATCAACTCAGTTGGTTAAACTAAGTTCGCCTTCAAAAAGCAACTGAGCCTTATATTTTGATTTCGAAATGCTTCAGGAGGAAGCCGCTTTTTTCCTCTTCGGATAGCTCATATTTGTCTTTCTTTCCATTTTCAGATATAGTGGCGGTCATTCCTGACAGAGTAATACGGCCATTTTTTGTAGCAATTGTAGCAAGATCACCATGGGTAAAATGTGAATCAGCGGATGTCTGGTTAAACAAACATGCATCTGTAAAGTCTTGAAGTTTCTTTGGCTTATCGGAAAAACGGTAGAGGGTTCTCCACTTTTCATTTTCAAGCCTTTGAAGATCAAACAACTCATCCCTTAGTTCAATTACCCTATAAGTCCCGCTTACATCAGACTTTTCCTCGCCATTTAATGGCATCGGCTGGCGAACAGAATCGCCAAAGCCAACATCCACCAAATATGGAGCATGATCCAGGTAAACAAGAATAGCTGCATGGGAATCTTCCCGAACCCAGCCATCTGGTTTTTTGACTGTGCAGGATATTAAATGTGACTGAAAACCCAATTCGGCCAAGAGCTTTTGGAAAAGACCATTTAATTCATAGCAAAATCCGCCGCGGCTCCGATTCAAAATTTTTTCAAAAAAAGCTTTAGCATCAAGTTTTATGGGAATCTTCCTTGTTACATCAAGGTTTTCAAAAGGGATCCTTTGCATATGGCTATACTGCAGCCGCGCCAAGTAAGTAAGATCCAGTTTATTTTCAGCTGGAACAGCAATGCGTTTCAAGTATTTCTGTATATCCATTTAATCACCTCTTTAATATACTGCTTTGTTTGTCAAATAAGGGCAAGCGGGGGAAAACAATTTGCAGAGAACAACAGATTGTACTAAAATGTCAATATATTTACATTATAGAATTATACATAAAGGAGAGATAATATGAAGCCATTCGAAGTTACTGTTGAATTTTGCATGATGTGAAACTATGCGCCAAAAGCCGCGAGTTTCGCGGAAGAACTTTTTACACATTTTCGTTCCGACCTAGTAAAAATGGAGCTTGTCCCTAGTTCAGGCGGAGCGTTTGAAGTGACAGTTAATGGAGAAAAGCTTTATTCCAAACTGGATACAGGTGTTTTTCCTGATTCCAAGGATATTATTGAAAAAATGCAGAGATAATCTTTAAACCTTCTCCTTTAGGGAGGAGGTTTTTTATAATTTAACATAATATTATTATGTAAACACATCTTAAAAATAGGCATACTCAATCTCAGGCTTAATTAGGAATGGCTATATTTCTATTACAGCCAGGTCCAGTTTCATTTTTCGCTATGAAAACTTCCAATATACCATTTGATAAAGAGGCTCTTACCTTTTTATCAATCACTGAAAAGGGCAATTCCACCGTCCGCACACAGGGTTGGCCACATTTTACCGAAGGAAGTTCTTTTTTTACCGCTTTAATAATCACTTTATTTTCTTGCAGGGAAACGGTTACATCTTTTTGGAAGACAGCCGGTTAATAGCGCTTCCACGATGATTTCTGTCTCTGTATCATATAAATCGATGCGAAAAGTGATCTGATCCAAATAGGATGTGAGAGGATCCAGAAAGAAGTTCTCCATCCATTTCTCCATTTCACTTATATTAAAGGAGTGCTGATTTTCCTTCTTGTTCATTTCATTACCCCCTTGCTTCCTTCTATAGTATTCATTTCATGCTAATAAGTGAAAAATGGTATAATAATCAGGCAAGTGCTGGAGGGATACAATTGAAAAAAATGCTTAGAAATATACCGTCTGTTCATGAATTGCAAAAAGAGGAACGGTTCACAGAGCTTATGGCCCGGCATGGGCTGGATTTCATACATACAACTAACATCCTGAAGGATGCAATAGCAAGTATTAGGCAGGACATCCTAAATGGCTATTGGATGGATGATAAGCCCGGCAATAAGGAATTTACAGATGCACTGTTTCAAAGGGCAGAGGAAGCCATCCGCAATCGATACGGATACACGCTAAAAAGGGTTATTAATGCAACCGGCACGATATTGCATACCAATCTTGGGCGAGCTCGATTGAGCAAAAATGCCGCAATACATATGTTGGAAACGGCTATGAATTATTCCAATTTGGAGTATAAGCTTGATGAGGGTCATCGGGGTTCAAGACATAGCCATGTTGAGGGTCTTATTAAGGAGCTGACTGGGGCTGAAGCTGCTATGGTCGTCAATAATAATGCTGCGGCAGTTTATTTTATTTTAAAAGCCTTTGCAGCAGGCAAGGAAGTAATCGTTTCCAGAGGACAGCTAGTTGAAATTGGGGGTTCCTTTAGGGTATCAAGCATTATGGAAGAAAGCGGTGCAAGGCTTGCTGAGGTGGGAACCACAAATAAGACGCACTTATCAGATTATGAGAAAGCAATTAACGAAGAAACAGCGATGATTCTAAAAGTGCATACGAGCAATTTTAAAATTATCGGATTTACTAAAGAAGTTGGAACAGGGGAACTTGCAGCTCTTTCGAAAGAAAAAGGTGTCCTATTTTATGAGGATCTTGGCAGCGGTGCCCTTTATGATTTCAAGAGCAGGGGAATTGGAAATGAGCCGGTTATCAGCAATGTCATTAATATGGGAGCTGACATTGTATCCTTTAGCGGAGATAAACTCCTAGGCGGTCCGCAGGCTGGTATTATAGCCGGCAAAAAAGAGCTGATCGATCAATTAAAAAGGCACCAATTGGCCCGGGTTCTTCGTGTAGATAAAATGACGCTTGCGGCACTTGAAGGCACTCTCCTTGATTATTTCAAAGGCGAAGATGGGCTTAAAAATATACCGGTTATTCACGATGTTCTGACAACCAAAGAACAGCTTCAAAGAAGAACAGAACATTTTCTTCAAAAGCTGCAATCGGTATCTGAAAGTTATCATACTTCAATGAAGGAAGATGTCGGGCAAGTAGGAGGCGGAACAATGCCTGATGTTGAGCTGCCTACGTGGATTGCCATCTTAAAACATAAAGATTTCTCTGCCGAGCACGTAACACGGCAGTTAAGAATAGGCTCTTCTCCTTCCATAATTGCCAGAATTCATAAAGACGAAATCCTTCTTGATTTACGGACGGTTACTGAAGAAGAAGAGGATATCATTTTAAGAGCCTTATCATTAATATAAGCGACAGCTGCCGCTTGAAAGGCAGCTGTCTTTAGTGCTACATATCATGGTGGGAGTTATGCTTTTGCCTCGTATGGTTGCGGTTTTTCACTTTTTTGGATCCGCTTAAAGGTTCAGGCTGGCCATCATTATGGCCCTTTGGCGCATTTTTTCGCATATCTTTGACATTGTTTTTGTTCATTCTCTTTCCCTCCTCATGAATGAAGAAATAAAGTGCTTTTCACCTTTATTTCTTGTGTTAGTTTGGCTTGTTTTTCGATAAAATTTCCTTGCAATATGTGGCTAAAATTGAACATTTGCTCCGAAGTTATATTGCGGAATATTTTTAACTGCTATTGCGCAATTTAATGGTACAAATTTTAATTAGGAGTGAATAGGGTATGCCATACCACAAAGATAAACAGCAAGCTTTCCAGGCAGCACAGCAGGGAATGGAGGATGCCCAGGAGCTATATGCTGAAATTGTAAAGGATTCAGCGAGCTACGGCCATCAGCTTAAACATCTTAAGCAGGAAGTAAATGAAGCTTATGCCCAAATTGAAAATGCACTTGAAGTAGCTTCTGAACATCAGCGGGCACAGCTGGAAAGATTCCAGCAAGATCTCAAGTCAATGGTGGATGATGTTAATCAATATTAAAAATGTAAAAGTGTTACCCCGGCCTTAATCAAGCCGGGGTTCATTCATATTTTATTGTTTCTTCTTCCGCTTTTTATTATTTTGTTTTTGAGCTTCAGTTAAGGGTTCATTGGCAAATTCCTCATTATAGCCAGCTCCCATGCCCTGCCCCTTTGCTGCATTCATTCCTTCAATAGTATGGTTTGCTTTTCGCCTAGCCATAATACTCACCTCCATATATGGTATTTTTCCTGAGGAATTGACAAATTATGTTGAAATTCTTAACAGAAGAAAATACTTTTTATTATTTTTGCATAATAACTAAAAAGAATCAGTTTAATCAGCTAATTGAAAAACGCTTTCATTTACAGCTTTTTAGAGGCTTAAATAACGTAAATAAAATTTATCATAAGAAAAACTTATCAGAAACAATAACTTTCTTGTTATTTACTTATATAAAAGGTTGTATTAATATAGAAATTGTGAGAAAAGTGAGGATGGATGAAAATTCAAACTTTTCGACAATTACCTATCACTTGGTATAAGATGTTTAATGAAAGAGGGGGTAATACATATGGCAAAGAATGATGTGTTCAATTCCCGCAAATCCTTTGATCTCGACGGGAAGCGCTATCATTACTATCATTTAGGCGCTCTGGAAGAAGCTGGAGTAGGTAACGTTTCCAAATTGCCTTATTCCATTAAGGTACTATTGGAATCAGTACTTCGTCAATATGACGGCCGTGTTATTACAAAAGAGCATGTTGAAAACCTGGCAAAATGGGGAACTTCCGAAGTTAAAGAGGTTGACGTTCCATTCAAACCTTCACGCGTCATCCTGCAGGACTTCACTGGAGTCCCCGCAGTAGTTGACTTGGCTTCATTACGAAAAGCAATGGCTGATATGGGTGGTGACCCTGATAAAATCAATCCTGAGAAGCCGGTTGATCTAGTTATCGACCACTCCGTACAGGTTGATAAGTATGGAACTCCTGATTCGCTTGAAGCAAACATGGAGCTTGAATTCGAGCGCAATGCTGAGCGCTACCAGTTTCTAAGCTGGGCACAGAAAGCATTTGACAACTACCGTGCGGTTCCGCCGGCAACAGGTATTGTTCACCAGGTTAACCTTGAATTCCTGGCAAATGTTGTTCATGCTGTTGAAACAACTGAAGGTGATTACGAAACTTTCCCTGATACACTAGTTGGTACTGACTCCCATACAACAATGATCAATGGTATCGGCGTTCTTGGATGGGGTGTAGGCGGTATTGAGGCAGAAGCAGGAATGCTTGGACAGCCATCATACTTCCCTGTGCCTGAGGTTGTTGGGGTTAAGCTTACTGGCGAACTTCCTAATGGAACAACTGCTACCGACCTTGCATTAAAGGTAACTCAAGTACTTCGCAGCCAGGGAGTAGTCGGCAAATTCGTAGAATTCTTCGGTCCAGGAGTTACACAGCTTCCATTGGCTGACCGTGCTACAATTGCGAACATGGCTCCTGAATACGGTGCTACTTGCGGATTCTTCCCTGTAGATGCAGAAGCTCTTGATTACATGCGTCTGACTGGCCGTCCGGAAGAGCAAATTAAGATTGTTGAAAAATACTGCAGAGAAAATGGAATGTTCTTCGATCCATCTCTAGAGCCAGTCTATACAAATGTGGTTGAGATCAACCTTTCCGAAATCGAAGCGAACCTTTCCGGTCCTAAACGTCCACAAGACTTAATTCCGCTTTCACAAATGAAAAAGGAATTCAATAAAGCAATCACTGCACCTCAGGGCAATCAGGGCTTTGGATTGGATAAGAAAGAAATCGATAAAGAAATCACTGTTGAGTTTGCAAACGGCGATTCAACTAAAATGAAAACGGGTGCTGTCGCGATTGCGGCGATTACCAGCTGTACAAACACTTCAAACCCTTACGTTTTAGTTGGAGCTGGACTTGTTGCGAAAAAAGCAGTTGAACTTGGAATGGAAGTTCCTAAGTTTGTAAAGACATCACTGGCTCCAGGATCAAAAGTTGTTACTGGCTATCTGCGCGATTCAGGACTTCTTCCATACATGGAGCAGCTTGGATTCAATCTTGTAGGTTATGGCTGTACAACATGTATCGGTAACTCTGGTCCATTAAGAGAAGAAATCGAAAAGGCTGTTGCTGAAAGCGATCTTCTTGTAACATCTGTTCTTTCGGGTAACCGTAACTTTGAAGGACGTATCCATCCGCTTGTAAAAGCTAACTACCTGGCTTCTCCGCCATTAGTAGTCGCTTATGCGCTTGCTGGAACAGTTGATATCGATCTTCAAAGCGAACCGATCGGCAAAGATAAGAATGGCAATGATGTCTTCTTTAATGATATCTGGCCTACAACTGCTGAAGTTAACGAAGTGGTTAAAAATTCTGTTACTCCTGAATTGTTCCGTAAAGAATATGAGCATGTTTTTGATGACAATGCCCGCTGGAATGAAATTCAAACAAGCAATGAGCCATTGTATTCATTTGATGAAAATTCAACATATATCCAGAACCCGCCATTCTTTGAAGGGTTAACTCCTAATGCAGATGAAGTTAAACCTCTAACAGGATTGCGTGTAGTCGGCAAGTTCGGAGATTCCGTAACTACTGACCATATTTCTCCAGCAGGTGCAATCGGCAAAGATACACCAGCAGGAAAGTATCTGCGCGAGAACGGTGTTGAGCCACGCGACTTCAACTCTTATGGATCCCGCCGCGGAAACCATGAAGTTATGATGCGCGGTACATTTGCAAACATCCGTATCCGCAACCAGATCGCTCCGGGCACAGAAGGAGGATTCACTACTTACTGGCCAACTGGCGAAGTTACTTCAATCTATGACGCTTGCATGAAGTATAAAGAAGATGGAACGGGCCTTGTGGTTCTTGCCGGCAAAGACTATGGAATGGGATCTTCCCGTGACTGGGCTGCAAAAGGTACGAACCTGCTTGGAATCAAGACTGTTATTGCGGAAAGCTATGAGCGTATTCACCGTTCCAACCTTGTTCTAATGGGCGTTCTGCCGCTTCAGTTCAAAGAAGGCGAAAGCGCTGAAGTCCTTGGCTTAACAGGAAAAGAAACAATCGATGTACAAATCGACGAAAACGTAAGACCACGTGACTTTGTAAAGGTTACAGCTACAGACGAAGAAGGCAACAAGACTACTTTTGAAGCTCTTGTTCGTTTCGACTCTGAAGTTGAAATAGATTACTACCGTCACGGCGGAATCCTTCAGATGGTTCTCCGCGATAAGTTAGCAAATTAACTTAAGAAAAGTGCAGCGCCATTGCACATTGACGGAGCGAATCCAACCGCTATGTGATCATCACATAGCGGTTTTTTATTTTACAAAACATACGGGAAAAGGGATCTTAGCTGTATAGTGTTATTGGAGGGAGAACATTGGGTGCTTTTATGTTCGGGCCTTTATTAATTAAGTATGAATGGATTCTTCTTTTGCTTGCGGGTTTTATATCCTATTTGGCGGTAAAGCTGGCATTCAAAAATAACCAGGAATTTTGCAGGGGCTTTTTAAACGACAGTTTGAATGCTGTTATAATCGGTTTGTTTTCCTATAAATTTAGTTCTATATTTTTCCAGACGGAAAATGTAATCACCAATCCTATTGGGATATTGTATTTTTCAGGGGGAACGAAAGGCATTATTTTAGGGGTTATTCTGGCTATTGGATATTTAGGCTGGAGAATAAAAAAGTATAATGATTCATTGCAAAACTGGCTAAGCGGAATTGTTTACGGAACTGTCACATTTATGCTCGCTTTTTGGCTGTTCAGAACCTTATTTATTTTGCTATTTTAGGTTACAATACAAACAATAAAGCAAAAGGCTGTTATGCCTTGTAAAGCTGGAGGGACTGTCAGCATGTTCAAGAAAATGATTGTTGCAGCAGCGGCATTGTTTGTATTAATCACTGCAGTTATTGTTCAGGCCGTTGAGAAAGAGGAGCCCCAGTCAGAACCTGCTAATCAAACTGGATTGGGGATAGGCTTAAAAGCTCCAGATTTTGAATTGAAGAATCTGCAAGGGGAAACAGTAAAGCTCTCCGATTATAAAGGAAAAAAAGTGATGCTGAACTTTTGGGCAACATGGTGCCCGCCCTGCAAGGCCGAGATGCCGGCCATTCAAAAGTTTTATACAGAAAGAGGCAATGAAGTAGCCATCCTGGCAGTCAATATTGACCCTCAGTATGATGTAGCCGGATTTGCAAAAGAAATGCGAGTCAACTTTCCGATCCTGCTTGATGAAGATGAAAAAGCAGTTAATGCTTATCAAATTTTAACCATTCCCACTACTTTTTTTATTGATGAAAAGGGAATTATCAGGAATAAATATTTAAGTGCGATGACATTAGAAACAATGAGACAGTATATAGATGAAATGTAATGTGGAGCATCTGCTGGAGACTGCAGATGCTTTTTAATATGAAAGAGGAATTATTTATAGAGTTATGTATAAGTTTGATTAAAAATAAGGAAAGCATTTTAAGCAAAGACATGCACCTTTAACAATTTTTAAAATATATTCGCAAAATAAATAGGCAATTTGAAACATTTGAACTTTTTTCACGTATGATGAATTGGCGGATTAAATTTTCAAAAAGTTGTAATAATTTAAACGGTTTCTGGACATAATGACTGTTACAATGTTATTAAAGGAAGGTGAATGTACAATGAGAAAACCAAGAAAACGCTCCTTTGCTGAATTAGTATTAGAAAATAAACGCTTGCTTCTAAGAGATCAAGATGCGATGGAAAAAATTGAAGAACGCCTTGAGAAAAAACATCTTAATAAGGCAGAATAGCATTACTTCCCATTCATGAAAACCTCTTCAAAGAACCATACTTAAAAAGAGGAGGGATTACGATGGGCAACCCCAAAAAGAATCGTGAACACTTTGCCCCAAACCATATTGGGACTCAATCCAGAGGCTTTGGAGGCAATAAAGGGAAGAAAATGCAGGATACATCAGGCAAGCATCCGCAAGTTATACAAACAAAAGGTGAATAATAGGATTTCTTCCTGTCGCAGTACGCGGCAGGTTTTATTTTTGTAAAAATGCCTTTGGACTTCTTGGGGATACCCACACTTTTCCGCAGATAATTTCTCTTCTCTTTCACATACTAATTCTGTACCATCACTCATTTAAGGGAGGAACCTACTATGGCACATAACAAACCGAATCCTGATGACCGCAGCGATAATGTTGAAAAGCTTCAATCTATGATCGTCCATACCATTGAAAACATGGATGAAGCGGAAGAATCAATGAAGTTTGCAAATGCCGAGGATCTTGCCAGAATCGAAGCCAAAAATGAGCGGCGCCGCGAAAGTATTGCATCTTTCCGTCAGGAAATAAAAGATGAATATCAGGCACAGCAAAACGGGAACAAAAACGAAGACAATTATCAATAAAAAAGTCCGAAAAGACCTGATCCGTTGCGATCAGGTCTTTTCCTATGGAAAATAGTGATCCAAAGAGCGCTTCCTTATTGAATATGGACGAAATATGATAAGATAAGTTGTGGAAACTAAGAGAAGAAGTGATGAAAAGTGGAACAACAGATTAGGCACGATAAACCAACCGATAATCAGGTTCACGAATGGAAAAATGAACTTGAGAATAAGGGTTACATACAGAACGAAGCAGAAATGCTATATTTTATCAAAAATTTAAATGAACAGCACGAACCAAAGCTCCTTTCTGAATTATTGACTTTAGCAGCTCTATCAAGGTGCAATAAATTTAATGGAGATAATCTTGGAACTGCTTGGCTGCAAAAAGCCGTCGAGCTCGATCCGGAAAATATGAAAGCGGCAGCCCAATTAGGGAAATCGGAGTGGAAAAATAAAGTAAATATATTGGATTCACTTACATTCCCGCCGATCAGAGAAACGGATAACAGGGCAGCGAAAAAGAAAACCGCTGAACAATTTATTGAAATCTGCCGCAGTTTCATTCATAAGGCAGATGATGAAATAGAGGATCTTCAAAAGAAAAATAAAGCTTATGATGATCCTGAATACCAGAAACTTGCAGAAATACTAAATAAGGCAATTGAAGAAACAGCATTGCTTTTAAAGGCTTCAGAAGAGTATGAACAATCCATTTCGGGTGTTTTTCATACATCTACTTATTATACAGATATGAAAAAGCACTTAAATATCATTACTGGACTAAAGGAAGAATGGCAAGAAGTTTTTGAGATAAATAAAGATAAAGATGATCCTGAAAAGAATCCGCTGGATGAGTTGAATGAAATGGTTGGTTTAAAGACGGTTAAAAGCAGAGTTCATGATTTTTACCGGTTTTTAAAATATCAAAATGAACGTAAATCATTAGGATTTCAAACAAAGGATGAACTTAGCCTTAATATGATTCTGACAGGCAACCCTGGCACTGGAAAGACAACAATCGCCAGGCTTCTTGCTAAAATTTATCATAGCCTCGGCGTATTGCCTCGGGAAGAAGTTATTGAGGCTGACCGTTCCCAGCTAGTAGGCGGTTTTGTTGGCCAGACAGAAGAAAATGTCAGAGCCGCAGTTGAAAAAGCAATTGGAGGAGTTTTGTTTATCGATGAAGCATATAGCCTAAAACGAGAAGGCCAAACTGGAAGTGATTATGGGCAAACTGCGATCGATACACTTGTATCTCTAATGACTGGAACAGAGTATGGAGGCAAGTTTGCAGTGATTATGGCTGGTTATCCAGAAGAAATGAGACAGTTTCTCGATAGCAATCCTGGCCTTCGCAGCCGTTTTCCGGAATCAAACTTTATTGCTCTACCTGATTATTCAAATGAGGAACTCCTCCAGATTGCTGAAAAGCTTGCAGGAGATAATGACTATGTCCTTACAGAAGGTGCAAAGCAGGAGCTTGGCAAACGTATTGAAAAGGAAAGAGTAGATGACACATTTGGGAATGCAAGGACTGTCAGAAATATTGTTTTAGATGCGATTTTCAAAAAAGGCTCCCAATCAAAGTCCGATCAAAACGTCATGGCGTATACACTTTTAGAAAAAGAAGATTTTGAAAGTGAAGAAGAAGTTAAACAAATGGACCCCCAAGAACAGCTTGATCGGTTAATCGGCCTAGAAACAGTCAAAGCGGAAGTTAAAAATCTGGTCTCCTTTGTAAAAATACAGCAAATACGCCGAGAAAAGGAGCTTCCTGTTGTACCAATCCAGCTGCATTCCGTATTTACCGGCAATCCGGGCACTGGCAAAACAACTGTAGCCAAAATCTATGCTGAATTGCTGAAGGATTGCGGTTTTCTAAAAAGAGGTCATCTAATGGTTGCAAGCCGTGCGGATTTTGTAGCAGGCTATGTCGGCCAAACGGCAATCAAAACAAAGAAAAAGATTAGAGAAGCTTTAGGCGGTGTCCTATTTATCGATGAAGCCTACTCACTGTTATCCCAAACCTCTGGAGATTTTGGGAAGGAAGTCATTGATACATTAGTGGATGAAATGACAAAACATAATGAGAACCTAGTCGTGGTATTAGCCGGTTACCCAAATGAAATGGAAAAGCTCCTTAACAGCAATCCAGGGTTAAAATCCAGATTTAAAAAGTTCTTTCATTTTATTGACTATTCAACTGATGAGCTTCTGGAAATCATCGTTTCTTACGCTGGCCAATACGAATACAAGGTGACTGAAAAGGCAAAGGAATATCTGTTGAGCACATTATCTGAAATGGATGTTAATGGAAACGGCCGGTTTGCTGCTAACCTGGCTGATGAAGCGATCCAAGCTCAGGCAATGAGGTTAATTTCGGAAATGAGCTGCACGGAGGACAGTGAACAGGTAAGCATATTAGAAAGAGAAGACTTCGAAATAGCTTTACAAAAGATGAGAAAAGGGGAATAACCATGTTAATATCAACAAAAGAAGTGGAAGTCAGATATGCAGAAACAGATCAAATGGGTGTCGTTTATCATGCAAATTATCTTGTTTGGATGGAGCTGGGCCGGACTCAAATCATTAAAGATTTAGGGTTTAGCTATGCTGAAATGGAAAAGGATGGAATCATATCTCCTGTCCTGGATATTCAGGCATCCTACAAGAAGCCGCTTCGTTATGGTCAAACTGCAACGATTAAAACATGGATTGAAGAATATGACGGGTTCCGTGTCAGCTATGGGTACGAAATTTATAATAATGATGGAGATCTAGCTGTAACAGGCACCTCTAAGCATGTTTGTGTCAAACAGGATTCTTTCCGGCCAATATCAATTAAAAAGAAGTATCCTGACTGGCATGAAGCATATGAAAAAGCTAAAAAGCAGCCAGAAGAAGCTATTAGCTAAAAATGGTGTTGCGTGCTAGAAAGGGATGGAGAATAAATGGCTTTCGGCCTTAGCAAAAAAGATCTCCGAGAATGGAAAAAGAAAATAGATCAGGGTGAAATCGCTTTCCTGACTCATTATTGGATTGATGAACGTTTCCCTGGCTGCAAAACAGTTACAAAGGTCGGCTGTTCTGATATGGATAAATTGATCGCCTGGGGAAAGAAGCATGGGCTTAAACCAGAGTGGATTGACTATAGAAACGATGGCTACTCACATTTTGATTTAATTGGAGACAGACAAGCTGAAATTTTGAAAAAGGAACAGTTATTGGATCAGTTAAAAAAACTTCAGGGAGACGCGAATTAATGATCAGGACATGGTATGGAAAAATCAGTTTGGAGAAAAAAAGCAGCAGATAGGAAGGAAAAATATTGCGAATGCATTTAAACCTGACCGGTTAAAAACTTCTCGAAAAAACAAAATGAGAAGCAGATAAAGTCTGCTTCCCTTCTTAGCTTTCGTATTTAAAGACAGGCTCCTGCGCTTTTTCATTGAATTCAACAAAAAGATCATGATTATCGAAATACCAAAGGTCCTTTTCTTCTATGAAATAAACGATCCCATTTTTTTCGGTTTGAACACCTGCATTATGCGGCTGTTCATTAGAGACGCCTAAGGAAAATCCCTGCTGGACTGTGCTGCAGCCACCGTATCTTGCGAAAAAGCGTACATAGTCACCCTTGCTTAAAAGCATTTCTTCCTGATACCAGGCGGCAGCCTGATCGTTAATATGTATTTTCATTTTGAAACTCCTCCTCTTGGGTGATAGTAATATTATAGGCCAGTTTCCATATTTGTGCGAATGATTCAATTCGCACCACTTGAAATACTTTTTAAATGAATGATTAAATATTTAAATGAGGTGACATGATGACATCATATCGGCTTTTTAATATTCTAGGTGCTATTTTATTTGCAGGGATTGCGCTGCAAATGTTTATCCAGACGAGCGGCGGAAAAAAACTAACAGAAGCAGGAATTTTTGTAGCGGGTTCTGCACTTTTGTATTTTGTCCTTGTTTCCGTTTTTCATAAAAGCAGAAATTTATTTGCTCCGTTAATGGCAGTATTGGTTTTATTGTCTATAGGGATGATTTTCCTGCAGGGTCTTATTTTCGGAGGGGCACATTAAATTCAAAAAAGGCTATTTGCATTAGATTGCAAATAGTCTTTTTAGTTTATATAGGGGATGATTCCGCTTAGGATCATTAAAGTATTTAAGGCAAAATGCCATATTACAGCTGGCAAAATGCTGCCCGTTTTGACTGTCAAGGCTCCATAATAAATCCCGCCCAAGGCAAATAGAAGACATGCAGCAAAGGAGTAGCCAAGCATTAAATGGGAAAATCCAAATGAAATTCCTGAGAAAATGACAGAAGCCCTTTCACCTGCCAGATCTGTCATCCTTGATAATAGTATGCCTCTCCATAATAGTTCCTCAAATATGCCATTTACGAGCGAAAAGCCAATAAGGAATACAAAGAAATTAATCTGAAAAGGAATTTTTACCGAAAAAATGTTCGGAGACATAAACAGGAAATTTAAAAGTAAAGCTGCCAATAAAAACTGTTTAGCCGACAGAGAATGAAAGCCTCTCCATATAAAGGGGAAATAAATGCGGGCATTCCAGTCAGGCTTTTGCCAATATTGATTTGCTGTATTATTGAATTTCTTTGATACATAAAAAAGAAGCAGAATGGGGATGATCAGCAAGAAACGGTTAAGGATCGTTAAAATGAATGGCTGAAAAGGAACTTCATCCATCAGCCTGTCACCATACATTAGCAAAAGACTGCCTATTAAATAAGCGGGAATACACCAGGCGAAAACACGGTCTTGCTGTGATGTGCAAACTAAATAAAGAATTAGTGCAAAAGCAATGAGAAAAGCGAAAGTATAGAGTTTTAACTGAAAAAGCAGAAGGACAGATAAAAAGATAACCAGCTGTATTAAAGGAAGGTGCTGCCTCATTTTGTCTATAAAAACCATTAACATCCCCCTCACATGTGTGCCTTTGTTTATTTTACCATTTTGTTACATAAAAAAGGCGCCTTATTACGGCGCTTAGTGAAGATTTCCGAGCATATGCTTCTGAATTTCATTATATTTTGAATCAGCATTTTTCAATCCAAATTTTCCGGCTTCTTTTAAAGGTATAATTCGATAATTTTTCCGCTGTTTGTTGCTTACATAGGTTGGAAAGAAATCAGGATTGGAAAGTTCAATTTTAACTTCGTTTTCATTCATATATTTGGTGACATTTACAGTTGCCAGGCCGCCGATATCCTTATAGTCACTTATTTGTCCGGATAGGAAATTGCCAAGCGAGTACACAACAAGGGATTTTCTCCCGTCGTTGGCATTAATCCATTCCATTGGCTGGAGTACATGGGGATGATGGCCAAATATTATATCAACCCCTTCATTCACAAGGTAGTTTGCAAGATCTTTTTGGTCATCGGTAGGATGAAGCTGATACTCAT
The DNA here is from genome assembly GCF_000518885.1 of Bacillus sp. J33. GTDB lineage: Bacteria > Bacillota > Bacilli > Bacillales > Cytobacillaceae > Cytobacillus. Next base: position 34,316 of record NZ_JAEL01000013.1, read on the forward strand.
TTCCCCAATGAAGGCTCATGACGACAATATCAGCAGCATCTTTGGCCCGGTGTATCTCTTTTTTCATTAATGATTTATCAATTAAATTAACAAGATAGTCTTTCCCTTTTGGAACAGGGATGCCATTTGTGCCATATGTGTAAGAAAGGTAAGCAACTTTAATTCCATTTTTATTCATAATTTTTAATGTTCGGTCCTCGCTTGGGGATCTGCTTGTACCTACATGGGGCAGCCCGATTTGATCCATATAATCAAGGGACGCTTTAAGGCCTTTTTCACCCTTATCCAGTGAATGGTTATTTGCTGTTGAAACAATGTCAATCCCTGATTCAATTAGTGCATCTCCTACCTCTTGAGGACTATTGAACATTGGATAACTGGAAATGCCTATTGCCTCACCGCCTAAAATGGTTTCTTGGTTTGCAAGAAGAAGGTCAGGTTCACCAAGGATTGGTTTTATATGCTCGAACATTGGTTTGAAGTCATAGCCAGTTTGTGTTTTGGCATCATTATATACAAAGTCATGAATGAGAATGTCACCAATTGCACCAAGAGTAGCCTGTGTCTTAAGCCCTTTGTTTCCCATTTCAGATTGCCTGGCTTGAAAATGTAATTGGGCAGGCTTTTTAACGGCAGCTGCAGCTTTATTTTCAGTATGCATTTTAAATAAAAGCAAGGATGATAGCAATACGAGTCCTGTGCAAACCATAGTGGAAATCAAAAGTGTTTTTTTCTTATCCATAAGTGCAATCTCCTTAACCTCAAAATTTATAAAAATAATCTTAAATTTAATATAATATAAATTTATTCATTTTTCATTAAATTTCTACAATTATGTTATTTTAATGGTGAAGTTTGTCGTTTCTTTTACCAAATAAAGGATAAAATCAAAGGGAGATTTATTTAGAGGTGGATGGAATGTGTAAGATAACTGGAAATGTATAATTAAGGTTGTTTCCATAGCCATTGAAAGGAAGAGAAACGGGACCTGCTGATAAATTGTTAATCCGGTTTGCAATAGGTAGGTAGTGGTTGAGGCAGCCCGCAATTAAAGCTGTCTCTGGGAGAGCAGCCATTATGTGAAGATAAAGGAATGGAGATAGAAGGAGTGGATGTAATGATTCATGCTTATTTTGAAAACACAAAACTAGATTATGTTGAAGATGCCTTTGGCAGAGGCCGATTTCAGCTTTTGAAAATTTAAATTTAGCGTCTTGGAACAAAAAAGCGATGCCGGCTGGCAGCGCTTTTTTTAATGAATGTCCATTTCTTCAATAAAATTAATCAATTCATCAAAACCTTTTAGCACTTTGAATGGCTGTCCATTACAGTCCATTTCTGGACATTCTGGAGAAAACTTAAATAGCTCAACTAAAAAATCTTCCTCAGAAGATCCGCCAATAACAGAAGTGGTAAAGATATAACTTTGCTCTTTTATCATTTCACTATCTTTCATAAAAACCACCTTCGCTAAACATATCTCAATCTACTTATAGTTTACTATTTAACGGGATTAAATTTTCTTTATTTTATGACAATTTAACGACAAAACATTATGTGTTTAAGTAAAGCGGAAGTTCAATTTTAAATATTGTTCCTTCACCAGGATGAGAACAAATGATAATGCTGCCGCCATGTTCTTCTATTATTTTCTTGCAAATTGACAATCCAATGCCTGTTCCGTTCTTTTTAGTTGTATAAAAAGGGACAAATAATTGGTCAATAGTCTTTTGTGTCATTCCCGGGCCGTTATCCTCTACCGTAATACAGGCTTTTTTCCCATTGGTTTCAGCTGCAATAAGAATTCTGCCATCAGGGATTTTCCCATTTTGCAGGGCTTCCAGCGCGTTTTTTAAAATATTTACCAAAACCTGTTTAATCTGTTTGCTATCGCCATAAACCGCTGGATGTGCATCAGAAGTCTGGATTGAGAGATTAATATTTTGGAGATGGGCTTCGCTTTCAAATAAGATCGTCATTTCTTTAATTAGTTTATTTAACGATATGGCTGTTTTCTTATTTTCCTGCGGTTTAGCGGCATTTAAAAACTCGTAGATTATATCGTTGGCCCTATTGATTTCTTCCAAAGCAATTTCTGCATATTGTTCTTTTCCGATATCATGTAAGTAGGGCTTTAAGAGCTGGATAAAACCTTTAACTGTTGTCAATGGATTCCGTATTTCATGTGCAATGCCAGCAGCAAGCTGTCCGACGTTGGCCATATAGTCCGAAGCAAGTGAAGATTCATGAATCTCTCTTGCGGTTTTTTCAAAGTACTTCTTTTTTTCCAGAAGTTCCAGATTGAATTGAAGCAGTTTTTTTTCGACACGGTCAGCTATATTCTTAAATTCCAGGTTATCGATTAATAGGGGAAAGCAGAATAAATGAAAACGGCTTTCTTCATCCTCTACTGGATAAATCCGATAGGGTAAATACCTATTTTCATTTTTTAATTTAAATACTGAATTCCCGTCTCCGGTTAATAGGGTCTTAAAGCCGCTTACTTCTTCGCATGGCAATAAATCGGTAAATAATTGACCTGCCAGTTTGCAGCTATTTTCTGAAGATGAAGATAGAATTTGATAATCACTATTAATGAAAAAATAGGGAAAAGGCAATTTTTCTATTAGGCTTTTTGTAAAGTGCATATAATAACCATCCTAACTTTAAAGTTTCGGCTGAGACCATTTTTTAGTTTATGACTATCTTTTTGTGTAAGTAAAAAGTGATTTATCAGCCCTAAACTAATGTATGGCGAAAGATATCAGATTATGTTTATTTTTGTATCGGAATTGTTCTATCACTCCTCGGCGCGAACGTCGTGAGGTCTCCTCTGACATGCTTCTCCCCGCATGAGTCTCATGCCTTCTGCTCCATCAACACATTGCTAACTTCATGACATATAAAAAGAAGGAATAGGTCTTATATGAATAGTATGATATTTTTGGAAACTAAAAATCAACAAAATGAAACGGCTTTGAAGAGAAAATAGAATGGAAACAGATGATATGCTAAAACAATATCTTCTAGTTCAAAGTGATAAAATTAACGAAAAATGGATTTCCATAAGACGAGGGGAGGATCACTCGTCAATCTATTCCAAATTGTAAAAGTTATTTTCAATTCCAACCATAAGCTTATTAGAGAGTTATAGCCAATAGCCCTTTACATATAAAGGATCGGAACCGTCAAGCATGGGCGAGGGAAGCAGGGAGAAAGAAGGGCAAGAATTGATGCTGGCCTAAACATATCGACCTTTCGACTTTGGCATTACACGAGTGGAATAGCAAAAGCAGCAGAGAGATTCTGCTGCTTTATATGTGGCAGTATTGATTTAGCCAAGCCATTTAATCTTTGGCTCGGTCTTGTCTTTAATCCGTTTGATATTGGCTCTATGGCGATAAATAACAAAGAAGCCAAGTATGGAAACAACAATTATCAGAGGAATATCCCAAATAATCAGGGCATAAATAATTGCAGCTAATGCAGCCAAAATGGAAGATAAAGATACATACTTCGTTATGTACAAGCTTAAAAAGAAAACACCCAATATAATAAGAAACATAAGAGGTTCATCGGCCAAGAGCACGCCCCCTGATGTTGCAACTGCTTTACCGCCGCGAAACCCCGCGAACAGTGGATACATATGCCCAACAACGGCAAAAACACCAGCCAATAACATGTGCATGTCCGATCCAAAGAAAAAAGGGAGGGCAGCAGCAAGCGTACCTTTCAGAATGTCTGCAATTGTTACGGCCATCCCTGCTTTTACACCGAGTGTCCGAAAAGTATTGGTTCCCCCTAAATTTCCGCTCCCGTGCTCACGGATATCCACTCCATAAAATGCTTTTCCGACAATTAAACCGGAAGGGATGGAACCAAGCAAATAAGCTAGAATGATTATAATGCCATAAATCATGAAAACTCTCCTTCATACTTTCTTCGTTACTATATTGTACCATGTAAATTAGAATCTACACCATGACGTTTTAAAAAAGTAGAAATGATAAATTTTATACAAGTAAACTGTTTAGAACCTAGCGGATTATCAGAATGTTCTTTAATCATAATAATTTCGATCTATTTTTTGTTTTAGGTGACTAGCAATGATATTAGACCAGAAAAATAAAACTTTACCACTTGCAAAACGTAATGATTTCGATTATCATCTATTTAATAATAATTATTTGAGGTGATACCATGAAACCGAATATTCATCCAGACTATCATAAAGTTGTATTTATGGATCTGAACAGCGGGTATAAGTTTTTAACAGGCTCTACAAAAAAATCAAATGAAACAATCGAATGGGAAGATGGACATACTTATCCCTTAATAAAGGTAGAAGTTAGTTCTGATACTCATCCCTTTTACACAGGAAAACAGAAGTTCACAGACAAGGGCGGAAGAGTGGATCGCTTCCTGCAAAAATATAAATTAAAGGAAAAAGGTAAAATTTGATTTCCGATTTAAATTTTGAGTAATGTTTTTAGTTAACCTGTGGGACTTGTAACGAAATGGGAAGGGTCTATTTATTGAATTTAAAACGTAATGATTTGGATTTAGGAGGTTTAGTTGATGGCAAAAAAATCAAAAGTGGCTAAAGAGCTTAAAAGACAAAAACTAGTTAAACAATATGCTGAAAGAAGAAAAGAATTGAAAGAAAAAGGGGATTATGAAGGCTTGAGTAAGCTGCCCCGCGATTCTGCACCAAGCAGGCTCCATAACCGCTGTCAGGTTACCGGGAGACCTCGAGGGTATTTGAGAAAGTTTAAGATGTCACGTATTGCTTTTCGTGAACTTGCACATAAAGGGCAGATTCCTGGTGTTAAGAAGTCCAGTTGGTAAACAGGTGTTTCACCTGCAGGAATTTTATAGTTATCATTTTTCCTTAATGCCAAACGATAACATTAATTGCATGAAGGTTGGAGCGTTAGCATGAATGACAAAATGATGGAGGTTTTTACAAGAAGTATTGTTGCCTCTCTTCCGAAGAAAAGAAAAAGGGTATATCAGTTTATTGAAAAGTTAGAAGATCAGTTGGCACAGCAATCCAAAACGAAGGAGCATTTTTTAACCCTTCTAAAGGAACATTCTCCCCATCATCAGGCTGCAAGCCGCTTTCATTTGACAATCGATGAAACAGTTAGGCTGATGCATGATATTGAGGATGAAATTAGTGAGAAGCTGGAGATGAAATTACAGAAATATAAATGGATAGACTATACCGAAAAAGTTGAAATTCAGGATGATCATTCTAATAAAAAACAGTATTACCTGGTCATTACTTAACTAAAAGGCAGCATCCTTATATACAGGAAGCTGCCTTCTTTTTAGTCCCTTGAAATTTCTGAACTGCATAAACAGCAAGTTCCATATATTTCGAAGCAACTATGATGGATGGTCGTATTATCAGAAAATAAAATTTTAGGAAGGAAGTAAGGAACGGTATGAACTTGACTGCAAGTCGTACATATGAAAATGGCAGTTTCAAACCCTTTTTTTAATTGATTGACCATAAAAAATTGTTTTTCGCCGTTGAGATACCTAGAATAAACGATTTTATAGGATTCAAGTATATTAAGGAAACGGTATATCATATCCAGACTGATGTCAGGGTAAATAGTTTGCATTAGTCTTTTTAGCTGTTGAGCAGTGTTAAACTTATTCTGTTCTGCCATAAGGATAATTAAATGTTTTCGCTTTTCATTTAACTGAATGCCATTCGAATTTAGGATTTCGAACACTATTTGCAAAGAATCCATTCTTCTCACCGTTTTATAAATAGTAATTATTACGATTTATAGTCTAACCTATAAACAATTCATTTGTAAATACATTCTCCCTGTTTTTTCTCGTAATAATTCCGATTTACATGAACGCTTTATTCATGAAAATACTAATCTTTAAATAAACGGCAGCTATTTTGTTTGATAAAAAAATTCCAGGGTAAATATTTATTGTCACGGCATTCAAACCAATAAAAGGAGAGATGCAGCATGGAACAAAATTTGAATCATTCAAATGGACAAGCAGAAAACGTAGAACAAAAGCTTAACAATATGGGAAGCGAAAAGAAAGAAGAAATTCTTTCAAACTTTGATGACTTTAAAGAATACCTAAGCGGCAAGGTATCCATGGGCAAAAAGATGGGCATGGGCGAAGAACAGCTTGCTAATACAGCCCAAAAAGCCGGTGATTACTTAGCTTCCAGCGAAGAGCCGCGCAATCGTGAAGAAAAGCTGCTTCAGGAGCTATGGAAAGTAGGCACTGAAGAAGAAAAGCATAAGCTATCGCACATGCTTGTCAAACTAGTAGATTAATTAAATTAAATAAGCTAAGGCGCAGGTGTTGAGCCTGCGCTTTTATTTTGCAGTTCGAAGCATAAGTGGTTTTTAGTAGTCAAAAATGGCCAATATATAGGTATCTGATATTAGGGCGAGTGTCAGTGAAAAGGGTTCAGGATTTTATAAAAAGAAAAAGGGTATGGATCCCCATTTTGAGCCTGCTTCTTATAATATTTGCAACAATTTATTATCAAACAAGCAAACCTTTGCCGAATGGCCTTTCATTTGAGGGAGAAATGTATTCAATTGAGAACATTCTTGAAAATTATTGCCCCGTCTCATTCTGAAATTATGCAGGATGTTGACAGGTATTTTATTAAGCTTTGGGAAAATAAAGGGGCTGTTTATACCCATCATTATCAAACGAATGAAATGCTTCCGGCCTTAAAGTATCTAACATATAGACTGCAGAAGTTTACGCATTTTACAACTTATTAAATAAATTTGCGTTAATTCCTTTAATATATTGAAACTTTTCTTATTCTTTTTTCGTTTTATAAGAGGGTAAGAGATTAAGTGAAAATTAGAAGCAAGCGAAACAATCCCTTCCCATTTTCTGAACTTTTGGATACGATGATTTTGAGGGAGGATGCTGCATGTCTGTTATTGAAACAATCAAGCAAAAATCCCCCGCAAAAAAATTCATTTTTGCGGGGCTTTTATTTGCTTTTATACTGATTCTTTCAAGTCTGTTTTTTCTGCTTTACCCTTTTGCATCAAAGGAGAAAGCACCCTATTTTAAAGGTGAGCACCCTATTTTATTTATGGGCTCTCAGCAAGGCAATGCGATTACAGAAGGAGAAACCGTTTATTTGCCGCTGTCTTTTCTGCAAGAGTTTATTGATAATACAATCATTTTTGACGAAAAATCGCAATCTATAATAATCACAACGAAAAATAAAGTTTTGCAGATGCCATCTGAATCTCTTGCATTTTATGTAAATGGGAAGGCTATGGAGCTACCTTTTAGTATTTTTATACAAAAGGAGAAAGAGAAATATGTGGCGATTGAGCCTTTAGCAGATTATTATCCTATCGCTTATTCAGTTCTTCCTGACTCTGGAGCTGTTTGGATTCAGCAGGACGGGGAGGAACTAATGTACGGGCAGGTGGCTGATAAAAATGCACATGAAAAATTTCTGCGCCTGCGGATGGATGAGAGCCTGCAGTCTCCTTATACGGCTTCTGTTTCTCCTGAAGAAACAATTAGAATTGAAAAGGTTAAAGATGATTACTATTTAGTAAGAAAAGAAGATGGAACGGCAGGATACATAAAAAAGGAATTTATAAGAAAAGGGAAAACAGACCGAGTGTCTGCCGGCTATACGGAAGAGGTGAAGCCTGTGCCTAAAATGGAAGGACCAATCCAGCTGACCTGGGAAGCTGTTTATTCAAACAATCCAAAGACTTCACAGATTCCAAAGATGCCTGGAGTCAATGTGGTTTCGCCAACCTGGTTTGAACTTTCCAAAGAAGATGGGTCCATTAAAAATCGTGGCTCCATTGAATTTTCAAAATGGGCGCAGCAGCAAGGCTATCAAATATGGGGCTTGTTTTCCAATGCATTTGACCCGAATATGACCCATGAAGCCTTCCAATCATTTGAAACAAGGCAGAAGATGATCCGCCAGCTTCTGCACTTCAGCAAGCTGTATAAATTAAACGGCATTAATCTTGATATAGAAAATGTAAATCCGGAGGATGGGCACCTGATAACCCAGTTTGTGCGTGAGGCAACTCCTTATTTTCATGAAGCTGGTTTGGTTGTTTCAATGGACATAACATTTATTTCATCGAGCGGGAATTGGTCTGCGTTTTATGAACGTGAAAAGCTTTCCGAAGTAGCAGATTATATGGTAGTAATGGCTTACGATGAGCATTGGGGAACTTCTCAAGTAGCAGGAAGTGTAGCCAGCCTTCCCTGGGTGGAGGAAAATTTGAGAGCTCTGCTGAAGGTAGTGCCCAATGAGAAGTTGATATTGGGTGTCCCATTGTATGCCAGGTTATGGGAGCAAAAAGATACAGGAGAGATTTCATCTAAAGCCTTATCAATGAGCAAGGTTAAAGAATGGCTTAGTGATAATAAAATAAATCCGGTTTATGATCAGCTGAGCGGACAGAATTACGCAGAATATTATTCTGAAAAAGATAAAACTACTTACAAGATATGGCTTGAAGACGAGTTATCACTAAAAAAACGTGCTGATCTGGCAAGAAAGTATGAGTTGGCTGGACTAGCGAGCTGGAGCAGATTCTTTGCAGATGAAACAGCCTGGACGGCGCTGTCTTTGGACAATAGCCAAGTAACAAAAAAGTAGTGAAAAATAGGCCGGGAGAACTCCCGGCCTTATTTTTGTACGCGGACTGAAATATGCTGAAATGATTTCACAGAGAACAAACCTTTATCAGTGAGTTTAAGCTCCGGAATCACTGGGAGCGCCAAAAAGGATAGAGTCAGAAAAGGGTTGAACAGCATATTGCAGCCGGCTTCACGCAATGCTTGATTCAATTCGGAAAGACGTCCGTAAATAAAGGCCGAATCCCGGTCAGTCATTAGGCCTGCAATAGGAAGTTCAAGGTCAGCGACAACTTTGCCATCTTTGACTACAGCCAGCCCGCCTTTCATTTCAGCAGTATGGTGAATGGCCAGAAGCAAATCTTCATCTGAGGCTCCTGCAGCGACAATATTATGGGAATCATGTGCCACTGTTGAAGCAATCGCACCGCGCTGCATCCCAAGCCCCTTTATGATGCCAAGCCCCAGGTTGCCAGTGTTACGATGCCTTTCAACTACGGCCAGCTTTAAAAGGTCTGTTTCTGGATTGGGCTCGAAGCAATCGTTAAAGGCTTCCAGTTTCTCCACTAAATGCCTGGTGACAATGCTATTTGGGATGATGCCGATAACATTGGCATTTCCTGTTCCTATCTCTATTCTTAGGTCATCTGAGGTCAAGCTGCTCATTTTGACACTGTTGGAAATCGATGCATCAGGAACTGTGCTGCACCGTGAAGGGGTTATAATTTCACCGCCTTTAGCTGCGAGTTTGCCGCTTTTTATTACCTTTTCGATTTTTATCGTATTTAGGTCGCTTACTAGCAGCAGGTCAGCTTCATATCCTGGAGCAATAGCTCCTTTGTACTTTAGCCCGAAGCATTCTGCTGCATTCAGAGTCGCCATTTGGATGGCAAGAACGGGGTCGACTCCCTGACTGATTGCCATCCTGATATTATGGTCGATGCTTCCTTCATTCATTAAATCATCGAGATGTTTGTCGTCAGTTACAAATAAACAGCGGCGGGCATTTTGTTCGTTCACTGCCTGGAGAAGAGCAAGTAAGTCCCTTGCTGCACTTCCCTCTCTAAGCATGACATACATGCCTTTCCGAAGACGGTCGATGGCTTCTTCTGCATTAATGCATTCGTGATCTGACCGAATGCCGGCTGACATGTATACATTGATTTCATCCGCACTAAGGCCAGCTGCATGCCCATCAATGCATCTGCCTTTCCTGCTGGCACCCTCAAGTTTTTTTAGCATGTCACCCTGAGTTTGCATAACAGCTGGATAGTCCATCACTTCTCCAAGGCCGATTACTCGTGGATGATCGTAAAATGGTTCAAGATCAGAATCGCTGAGTTTTGCACCTGCATTTTCAAAAGGGGTTGCAGGCACACAGGAAGGAAGCATGATAAAGACATCCAGAGGAATATCCTCCGAACATTTTAGCATAAAGTCAATGCCGGATAATCCGCTGACATTAGCAATTTCGTGCGGATCTGCAACGACTGTCGTTACTCCATGGGGGAGGACGACATTGCTGAATTCTGCAGGGGTGACCATGGCGGATTCAATATGGACATGCCCATCAATGAAGCCAGGTACAATAAAGCTGCCTTGTGCATCAATGGATTCCTTCCCCTCAAAATCACCCAGCCCTGCTATAAAGCCATCAACAATAGCAATATCTTCCTGAAGGATTTCTCTTGTAAAAACATTTACCACTTTCCCATTTTTTATAACAAGGTCGGCAGGAGTCCTTTTGGCTGCCACGTTGATTCTTCTTTTTAATTCCTCAAGAGTATGCTTCATATAAACTCCTCCCATAAAAAGTTTAGACAGTTTGAACTCAATGCTATTTTGAACCTTCTATGAAGCTTAATGAAAATCTGCTTTGGAGAGAATGGCCTTTTCGCTGGTTTGGAAGTCTTCCAGATTAGTGGCCGCCCATTATAAAGTTGATAATAAAAGCTATGCTGACGAAATACATGATCCAGTGAATTTGATCCCGCTTGCCTGTTAAAAGCTTTAAAAGTGTATACGAGATAAAACCAAAAGCAAGCCCTTGGGCTATACTGAAGGTTAATGGCATAAGGATGATGGTTAAGAAGACTGGGATTACATCGGTGAAATCATCAAAGCTGATATGCTTAATTTCACTAAGCATTAAGGCACCGACGAGAATAAGTATAGGTGCGGTAGCTACGGATGGAATGAAATAGATCAGCGGAGCGAAGATAAGTGAAAGGAAAAATAGCACACCTACAGTAAGAGCGGTTAAACCTGTACGTCCACCCTCGGAAATTCCAGTAGCGTTTTCAACATATGCGTTTAGCGCAGTACTTCCAAAAGTTGCGCTTGCCATTGTTCCAACTGCATCAGCCTGGAGGGCACGGTCCAGATTTTCAATTCTGCCGTTTTCATCTGTTAACCCGGCTTTCTTGGACAATCCTATTAATGTAGCCAAATTATCGAATAGTTCAACAATGGTGAAGGAGAAAATGACAGAAATGATACCGTATTGTATGGCTCCCATAATATCCATTGCCAAAAATGTTTCAGACATGCTTGGCAAAGAAAGGGAGGCAATATCGCTTAATGCTTTAGGATAAGCGATAAATCCAACAAGCATGGCTAGTAAACTGGTGCTCAGGATGCTGATTAGCAGGGCGCCCTTCACTTTTTTAGCCATTAATATAGCAGCTGTAATCAGTCCAAATAGAGCGAGAAGGGGCCCTGTGCCTGTAATGTCTCCAAGACCCACAAAAGTGGCTTCATTGGCTACAACAAGCTCAGCATTCTTCAGTCCGATAAAAGCGATAAATAAACCGATCCCGACACCAATCGCTGATTTAAGAACTCCGGGAACGCCGTCAACTATTTTTTGCCGTACACCAGTTACTGTCAAAATGAGGAATACAATGCCTGAAATAAATACTGCTCCTAACGCTGTTTGCCAGGAAAGCCCCTGACCAAGCACCACTGTATAGGCGAAGAATGCATTGAGCCCCATTCCTGGTGCAACTGCTACCGGGAAATTCGCCCAAAGTGCCATTAAGAGAGTACAGAAGACACTTGCATAAATGGTGGCTGCCAATGCGGCTTCTTTTGGTATGCCCGCATCAGCCAATATGCTTGGATTGACAAAAATGATATAGCTCATTGTCATAAAAGAAGTAATGCCAGCCAGTATTTCAGTCTTAACATTCGTCTTCCGTTCCGATAGCTTAAAAAGCTTTTCCAAAAGGCTTGCCTGAGAGGAGGGGGGAAGACCTGACCCTAAATCCTTTTCAATCATTGACATAAAATGATCACTCCTTGCTCACATTTGCATTCTAAGGTTAATAAGTCCTAGTGCAAATAAGCTGGAACTGAGAAAATTCGAAAATCGATATTAACTGAAAATCTACTATAAAAAAATGATTCAACAGGTGTTAATAACAGCTAAATTCAAGCTTATCCGCGAAAAAGGGAATAACCGCACAAATTTTAATTTTTCTGCGAAAACTCAATTATATCCACGAAAGTCGATTTAACTGCTCTAATCTGATACATAAAATTACAGCGGTTCAATAAAAACATCCATAATGCCCCCGCATATTCCGCCGTCTTCATAGAAAAGACCTTTTGTCAGATCTACTTGCTGGTGGGTGTGCTTCTTCGTTGCAATCACTTCAAGTGCCTTTTCAATGACCTCAGCTTCCCCGCAGCCCCCGCCAATGGTTCCTTCAATTCTTCCGCTGGAAAAAATAATCATTTTACTTCCGGCTTTCCTCGGTGTGGACCCTTTTGTCCGAATGATGGTAGCCAGTGCGGCTTTTTCACCCCCTTTCATAATTTCAAGCGATCGCCTTATGAGGTGCATTTGTTCCATCTGTCAGCCCCCTCACGAAATCCCTTTTTGGCTTGCTCTTTGATTTTCTCGCTCAAAGAGCTCCCGGATTTTTGATTTTTAACTTTTAAAATTTCTGCCATCACACTGACCGCAATCTCAGCAGGTGTTTCAGCTCCAATATCCAATCCGACTGGTGTATAAAGATGTTCGAAATTTTCCTTCGGGAATTCCTGGCGAATTTCTTCAAACACCCCAGAAATTCTTCTCCTGCTGCCGATCATGCCGATGTAAGCGGGCTTTTCACAGCGGTTTAGCAGCTCGGTCAAGCTTAAAACATCAAATTTGTGCCCTCTGGTTAATAGGAGGATATACGTATTATCTGTTATTTCTACATTTCTAAAGAAAGTCAGATATGATTCACAGACTACCTCATCTATACCGGGAAAACGGCTGCCTTTCGCAAATTCAGGCCGGTCATCTATAACTGTTACGTGGAAACCGAGCATTTTCCCCATTTCAGCCATCGGTTCACAAACATGTCCGGCACCCGCAACAATAAGGTGGAGGGGGGCTGGAAAGTATTCTGCAAAACATTCGACCGTTACATTGTTAAAAAGGAATCTTACTGAACCTGTCTGCTTTTTTATAATTAATTTTCGGCAATTTTTAATTAATTCAGGTTTTAAATCAGCTGGGAGCGGGTAATTGGTAAATAGCTCTCCATCCCGGTAGAGCAGAGCCTTAGATCCGATCAGCTTGCTGTCAGAATGATGAGTAATCGTCAGCAGGAATACATCTTTGCGGCAATGAATCGCATGTTCCAGTTTTTGATACATATCGGAATTCATCAAATAGGATCACCTTGCAGAGTGAGTCTTTTTATTTTTAAGGGATTTTAATGCATTAAATACCCGTTCAGGTGTAGCAGGCAAGTGATAAATTCTTGCACCTGTTGCGTCATATATTGCTGACATGATCGCAGCAATAATAGGGATCATCACCACTTCACCGATTCCTTTTGCCCCAAAAGGACCTGAGGCTTCCTCTTCTTCTACAGGAAAGGTCTCGATTATTGGGGTTTCCCGAATGGTTGGAATAATATAGTCTGTAAAGTTACGGGTTTTGTGATAGCCTTCCTCAATCAGAACATCTTCAAATAACGTATATCCAATGCCCATTACGGCTCCGCCCTCCGTTTGGCCTTCAAGGCCTTGCGGGTTCATAACTTTACCTGCATCCGGTATGGAAACAACTCGAAGGACATCTGTTTCTCCAGTCAGCGTATCGACTTCAACCATCACAACATGTGTTAAATAGCCGTACAGGTGATGCGGAGCTCCGCCTGATCCTTCAATCTCTTCTTTTTCTTTTGGCAGGTAGAAGTGGCCTTCAACTCTTGCAGACTTTCGATTATCAAATAGGTGTTTATAGATAGATTGATAGGTTAATTTTTGGTCCTCTCCAGCAATATAATTTGTGTTGATTTCCACTTTTGAAACAGGTATTTGGAGCATTTCTGCAGCTGTTTCTGTCAGTAATTTCACCATATTCGGGGCAGCGACCGCTACTGCGCGTCCCCCTGTATATGTTGAACGGGATGCTGTAACAGTACCGCCGTCGAGGGTGCGTGAAGTGTCACCCTGAACAACCTGAATTTTGGAAATGTCGCAATTAAGAATTTCAGCTGCGACCTGGGCATAAACAGTACTGTTGCCCCCGCCAATTTCTTCACACCCTACACCAACCAAAAAATTTCCATCAGGAAGCAATTCGATGGATGCAGCCCCATAGTCCGGCAGCCCGATCCCCATTCCGATCCCATGGAAGGAGGTTGCGACTGAAACGCCTCTTTTTTTCCACGGTTCACTTGCTTCAGCTTTATATTTGTCCCGATTTCGCCATAGGTCACAGTTTTCAGCTGTTTCCAATGTCTTAAAAGTCCCGACACTCGATTTGACGATATGGCCTACACTTGAAACTTCTCCCTGATGGTACACATTTTTCTTGCGCAGCTCTATAGGATCGATTCCCAGTTTTTCTGCAATCATGTCCATATGGGTTTCGATTCCCATGCATACTTGATTAACGCCAAAACCTCTAAAAGCTCCGGAAATTCCATTGTTCGTATAAACACAGAATCCTTCGAGGTTCACATTTGGAATCTTATAAGGGCCGCAGGAATGCTCAATAGCAAGGGCAATGACAGCACCGCCAAGTGAAGCATAAGCACCAGTGTCACCAATTGCCCTGACCTCATTTGCGATGAGTGTTCCGTCACTTTTGGCTGCCGTTTTCATATGAACTTTAAATGGATGGCGCTTTATGCCAGCAATAACAGATTCCTCACGGCTGTAATGGATTTTAACCGGCCTTCCTCCCGTATGCATGGCTAAGAGGGCGAGATAGATCTGCACTGTGATTTCATCTTTTCCGCCAAATGCACCGCCAATCGGGCTTGAAACGACCCTAATTCGCTCAGGGTTGTAGGCGAGTGCCCGGGCTATCTGCATCCTGTCCCGGTATGCATACTGGCCTGGGCAGCGAATGGTGATAAATCCTTCTTCATCCATCACACCCCATCCGCCTTCTGTTTCAATAAACGCGTGCATTTGCCGGGGAGAGTAAAAGGTATTTTCAACTATAATATCCGCTTCCTGAAATGCTTTTTTAGTATCTCCATTTTTGATGGCTGCACGGCTATGAATGTTGCCATCAGGATGAAGCTTAGGAGCTGAGGAGGACATGGAATACTCGGCATCTGTAACTACCTCCAGCGGCTCGTAATCCACTTTTATAAGAGAGAGAGCCTGTTCGGCGATTTCCTGTGTTTCCGCTCCCACAAGCGCCACCGCATCGCCAGTGCAGCGGACCACCTTTGAGCAGAGGACGGGCTGGTCGGGCACTACGATGCCAAATCCGTTAAAGCCCGGTATGTCCTTGTGTGTCAGGACACAAATGACACCTGGGAGTTTTTGGGCTTCTTCGATATCAATCTTGTTGATTTTGGCATGGGGATATTGGGCTCTGAGGACTTTTCCCCACACCATATTCTCAAATTGATAATCCGTCATATATTTCAATTCACCAGTCACTTTTTCAGGAGCATCAATTCTTTTGACTCTTTTTCCAACCCACTTTAGAGACTCGGGATTGGCTGAATAATCGGTCATCGGGTTTCCCGCCTCCTCATCAATCTGTATAGTCCTCTTTCGAGCAGTGCGCTTGCCATGTCACGCCTATAGGCAGCAGTGGCTCGGACATCCGTAATTGGCATCACTTCTTTCCAGGCGATTTTGGCGATATTCTGAATCAGCTCCTCCGTTAGCGGTCCCTGTGAAAGTAGTGACTCACATTTTTTAGCACGAATGATCGTTGGACCGACAGCGCCAAATGCAATTTTTCCGGTATGGCATTTTCGTTCTTCAATCATTTTTAAAGAAATTGCAACGTTCACAATGGAGATGGATTGGGCTTTCCTGGGACCTAACTTTTGAAAGATCCCGAATTCATTCGGTTTTTGCGGCTGGATTAAAATGTTGGTGATTATTTCGTTTTCTCTCAAAACTGTTCTTCCAGGGCCTATGAAAAATTGCTCAATAGGCACTAGTCTCTTTGTATCCAAAGAACTTAGTTCAATTACGGCTCCCAGAACATATAGAGCCGGAATGGTGTCTCCAGCTGGAGAAGCTGTTGCGATATTGCCGCCGATTGTTCCCATATTTTGCATTTGAGTTGCGCCAACTTCACGGGCTGCTTCAACAAGAACGTCTGCTTTTCTTTTCAGCAGGGTTGAACGCACAATATCTGTATGAGTGGTTAAGGGGCCGATATGGATACAGCCTTCTTTTTCTTCGATATAGCGCAATTCTTTTATGTTTTTAATATTAATCCAAATTTCAGGGAGCCATTTTCCTTCCTTCATCCGAACAGCTGCATCTGTTCCTCCGGCAATCAGCCTGTGCTTTTTGTTAGATTGGGAAAGAAATGCAAGGCATTCGGAGAGAGAGGAAGGGGAGATCATATCAATGTTGGAAACTAGCATATGTAAACCTCCTTTTTATTTAGTTAATGCACGTTTATAGTCATTAAGAGTATTTAAGTTCAATAGAATTCCTGAATCATTAACAGGGATTTCAAGTACATCATTTTTATATTTTTGAAAAATGCTTCTAAGCCCTTTTGATTCTTCCTTAATAGTTAATAAATCTTGGTGCAACAGCTTAGAAAACAAAACAGGGTGACCCCGTTTATTCTTATAGACCGGGACTGTAATCAGGCTTTTTTCTTTGGCATGCCCGCTATAAAGGCTTTCTATTGTTTGCTTTGATGCGGGCTGGTCAACGGCTGAAATAAGAATATTTTGTGCCACGCCGGCTGCTTTTAAGCCAGCGATGATAGAGGAGCATTTTCCGGTATGAAACAGATTATTTTTTATGATTTTGACGGGATAATTTTTTGCGATTGGCTCGAATAGTTCTGATCTGTAACCCAACACAGTTATGACATCTGAAAAAGGAGATTTCAGCAAGGTTTCAATCTGGAATTCAAATAATGTCCTTCCCTGCCAGGGCAGCAGCCCTTTTAATTGCCCCATCCGGGAAGAC
Organism: Bacillus sp. J33; assembly: GCF_000518885.1. Classification (GTDB taxonomy): domain Bacteria; phylum Bacillota; class Bacilli; order Bacillales; family Cytobacillaceae; genus Cytobacillus. The sequence goes on from NZ_JAEL01000013.1 coordinate 51,380, forward strand.
TGTCCTCCAGCCAGAAGAATAGCAGTATCACCCATTATCCTTTAACGGTTTCCTTTTCTGAACTTTTCTTGGCTGCTGCTGTTTGGACAGCTTTTATAATTTTTGTATAGCCTGTGCAGCGGCAAAGGTTACCGCCAAGAGCTGTCTTAATTTCATCCACAGCAGGAATATGGTTAATGCCATTTAAAAAGGCTTTTGCTGAAACGATGATTCCGGGTGTACAGTAACCGCATTGAGTGGCACCCTCTTCAACAAAAGATTCCTGTATCACGTCCAGGCTCGGATTTAAGCCTATACCCTCACATGTAATAATACCCTGGCCATCAGCTTGGCCGGCAAGGACAAGGCAAGAACATGCAGCCTCGTCATTAATCAGCACTGAGCAGGAGCCGCATTCGCCTTTGCCGCAGCATTCTTTGCTTGCAGTTAGCCCGAGGTCTTCCCTGAGCACATCGAGAAGGGTTTTTGCAGGGGGACAGGCAATACAATGCAGAACCCCATTAACTTTTACTTGAATGGTTTTCAATTTTATGCCTCCTTACGAAAGGAATTAAAGATATTCCACGTGCTAGCCTATTAATTATTTGGGATGGGCAAAAATAGCCCTCTTGGCAGATTTGAAATTTAAGGTATAGAGGTACTGGAAGTTTGTTTTTTAATTAAGATATTATGCTTTTTCTTCTAAATAGACTAAAAAACATAAAAAAATTCCCGAGACGAAAAAAGAGGTCATGTGCAGATTAAGCACTAATCTCCTTTCGTAGTCAGGAATTTACGGTTCCTAGTAGAGACCCTCAAACCAATTTTTGAGGTTATACGAAAATTTGATAAGTAATTTTTAGTAATTGAGAGGATTATGGCCAATTTTTATAGAAATTAGGGGTGAGTTGCTTTGAAGTTTAATCGCTCAATTAATATTTTGTCAAGTCTAAATTTTCTGAAAAATATTCTTGACGCATAAAACCTGTTTGTTTAATATAGTGTTTAACAGGAGGACATTATGACATTAACCTCTTCCCATTTTCATCCGACTTTTAAAAAAGATCTTGCTCATCTTTATAACCGCATTAACCAGGAAATCTATGGAGTAGGTGTAAAAAAACAGAGGATTGAAACCTTTGATGACAGAGTAATTATTTTTGCGCAGCATAAGCGCGTACAGGCGCTGAGAATGCTAAGCAAAAATTTTCATCACCTGACCATTTCGGTTGATTCTGCATTGATTGCAGAGTTCAAATCGTTATTCAAGCTCCATATTGAAGAAGCTCTGCATCTTGAGGTGAAAACGATCCTAAAAGACTATGATCCTGTTACAGAAGAAGCTTGTACCATCATATATTTTAAAGATTAAAATGCCGGGATAGCTGCGTAAAGCGCAGCTGTCTTAGAACCATATGCAAGCGGTTCCTTCAGCTTTTGTTTATCGGAAGCTTTATGAAACCGCAGCGATAGTACATCCTTATGTGATGTTTTCTATTGCTGCGGTTTTTTTATATCCATTTTTTTAGGGAGGTGAATGGTTATTTTGTTCCTGGTCCATACAAAGGTAACCCAAGAATAAAATCTGGAGGGAATTATGTGGAAAAATTAAATCCTTGGAAAATCGGGACTCTAGGGTTCCAGCATGTACTTGCCATGTATGCGGGTGCTGTCATCGTACCGCTCATCGTTGGCCCTGCAATCGGCCTTACTGCCCAGCAGCTGGCTTACTTAATTTCAATTGATTTGTTTACATGCGGTATTGCAACATTGCTGCAAGTAATCGGGGGAAGGCATATTGGGATTAAGCTGCCTGTTATTTTAGGGTGTACCTTTACAGCTGTCGGCCCCATGATTGCCATAGGCAATATGCAGGGAATCACCGCGATCTATGGAGCAATCATTGCATCCGGCATCATTGTAATGATTTTATCTCAATTTATGAGTAAAATCATGCGCTTCTTTCCGCCGGTAGTGACAGGTTCGGTTGTTGCCATTATTGGTGTCTCGCTGATTCCGGTTGCCATGAACAATGCTGCAGGGGGGCAAGGATCAGCTGATTACGGCAGCAGTGCCAATTTGTTACTTGCTGCCTTTACATTAGTCCTGATTATTGTGATGAACCGTGTATTTAAAGGTTATATGAGAGCTATCTCCGTTTTGCTGTCCCTAATTGCCGGAACCATTGCAGCTTACTTTTTGGGAATAGTAGATTTATCGGAAGTTTCGAGCGCTTCCTGGTTTCATGTAGTCCAGCCATTTTATTTCGGATTCCCGACTTTTAATGTGTCAGCTATTTTAACGATGACTCTAGTTGCCATTGTGAGCATGATAGAATCTACCGGCGTGTTTTTGGCACTCGGGGATGTCTGTGAGCGAAAGCTTGGCTCAAAAGATATTAAAAAAGGATTAAGGGCTGAGGGGCTAGCCATTGTGATAGGTGGCATCTTTAATGCATTTCCTTATACTTCTTTCTCCCAAAATGTTGGTCTTGTAGCACTTACAAAAGTAAAAACGCGGAATGTTGTGATTGCGGCGGGGGTTATTCTTATGGTCCTTGGCCTTCTTCCAAAGGTAGCTGCGTTAACCACTATTATTCCGATGGCTGTGTTGNGCGGGGCGATGATTCCGATGTTTGGCATGGTTATTTCCTCAGGCATAAGAATGCTTTCATCTGTAGATTTCTCCAGAAATGAAAACCTGTTAATCGTTGCATGTTCCATTGGGATTGGCCTTGGTTCGGCGGTTGTTCCGCAAATCTTTGAAAGTCTTCCTGCGAGTGCGCAATTGCTAGTGGAAAATGGAATTGTTATAGGAAGTATAACTGCAATTTTATTAAATTTGGTATTTAATCATCATGAATTAAATATAAGTGATAGAGAAAGAATCGAACAGCTGAAAGGAGACCATTCGGCTGAGGCGATTTAATAGAATTATTACTTTCAATCTGCTAATAGCAGAAATCCAAATAATAGATAGGAGCAGGGTAAATGGATTTAATTTTGAAAAACGCAAATATTCCTCAGGGAGATCGCCAAGTATTGACTAATATTCTCGTAAAAGATGGAAAGATTGTGGGCTATACAAACGATATCAGTTTCATTAATGCCAATAAGGTAATTGATATTGATGGGAAGCTCGTTGTTCCAGGCTGCATTGACCCGCACACTCATTTCATGGATCCTGGGTTTACCCATAGGGAAACTTTTGCTACCGGAAGCCGATCTGCTGCTGCTGGCGGATTAACGACTATTATAGATATGCCTTGCTGCAGCAAGCCGTCTGTCCGTGATGGCGAGAGCTTTAATAAAAAAATTGCCCCAATCAGGGGGCAGGCATATATCGATTATTGCTTCTGGGGAGGCATGACTGGGGAAGATGCACGTGAAGGCTGGATCGACAATATTTACCCTCAGATTGATCAGGGTGTGGTAGCATTCAAGGTTTATATGACACCATCAGTACCTACTTTCCCTAAAGTTTCAGATGCTGAAATGCTCGAGATTTTTACCAAGGTAGCCAAAACTGGCCTGCCAATCGGTGTACATGCTGAAAACTACGATATCTGTACGTTCTATTCCAAAAAGCTCGAAAAAGAAGGGCGAATGGATGGCCCTGCCTGGGCAGAAGCACGATCCAGCCTTGCTGAAAAAGTAGCGATCGAGCTAATCCTAAGCTTTGCAGAAGCTACTGATGCACGTGTCCATGTCGTCCACATGAGTACAAAGGAAGGTGTAGAGCTTGTAAAAGCAGCTAAGAAACGCGGTGTCAAAGTTACGGCTGAAACTTGCCCGCATTACCTTGTTTTGAATGCCAAGGATGCGATGACTGAACGCGGCGCTTATGCGAAAATCGCCCCTCCATTACGCGGAAAAGAAGATAATGAGTCGCATTGGCAGGCACTTGCTGATGGAACGATCGATTTTGTAGGAACAGACCATGCTCCTTATGAAATTGCCACAGAAAAAGACTATCCAGGAGCAACAATATGGAATACGTTCCCTGGGATTCCTGGTGTGGAAACAATGGTTCCGATTCTGGTAAGCGAGGGCTTAAATAAAGGCCGCCTTTCCCTTTCCCGATTTGTTGAAGTGACAAGCCGGAATGCAGCAATCCATTACGGCATTTATCCGAAAAAAGGGTCAATGGAAATCGGAGCAGATGCCGACTTTACGGTGATCGACCTGAACAAGGAATATACCATTGATGAGCAGAAGACTGAATCCATGGCTAAATACAATCCGCTGCATGGGATGAAGCTTAAGGGCAAGCCAGTACAGACCATCGTCCGCGGTAATATAGTCTTTGAAGAAGGCAAGGGAATTACTGGTGAAGCAGGCTACGGCGAGTATGTTCCGCGCCAAAGCATTCAGCGCCTGGAAAGAACATTAAAATATGAAAAATATAATGAAGTGAAAGTAGTATCTAAAGAAACTGTTAAACAATAAAGAGAGAGGTTGGGATCGGATGGAATTAAGAGGAAATAAGCACTGTGTAGTGGTTATTGATATGCTGAATGATTTTATCGGGGAAAAAGCAGCTTTACGCTGTAAAAATGGAGAAAAGATTGTCCCGAAAATTCAGGAGCTGCTCGATTTTGCCCATGAAAATAACATTCAGGTGGTACATGTACAGGAAGCCCACCGCAAAAATGACCGGGACTTCCGTGTGCGCCCAGTCCATGCTGTAAAAGGCACCTGGGGTTCCCAGTTTATTCCTGAGCTTCAGCCGGATGAGAGCAAAGGTGACTATATTGTTCAAAAAAGGCGGCATAGCGCATTCAGCTACACAGATTTCGACCTTTTCTTAAGAGAGGAAGAAATTGATACGGTTGTATTAACAGGCGTATGGACAAATGTTTGCGTCCGCAGCACTGCTTCTGATGCTTTATATCACGGCTATAACGTCATTTGCATTTCAGATGGTACGGCCTCGCAAGATGATGATATGCATGTATCTGGCCTGAGGGATATTGATATCTTCGGCGACATTTTTACTACAGAAGAATATAAGGAATTGGCTAAAAAGAAGTTCTCCCAAGACAATAAAGTTGTCTAAACGATCCACATCTGAAAGGAAAAAGCGGATATTAGTGGGAATTACCGGGGCAAGCGGATCACTGTATGGATATACACTGATCCGCGCCCTTCATCAATTGGGAATAGAAACGCATTTAATTGCAACGGAGATGGGAGAAAAGGTCATGCAGTTTGAATGCGGAATAAAGATGGAGGAGCTCAAGGAATATGCCACTATACATAGCAACCGGAACCTTTTTGCCTCGGTTGCGAGCGGCTCTTTTCAGACAGATGGCATGGTGATTGTTCCTTGTTCTATGAACACATTGGGTGCGATTGCAAATGGTGTTGGTGATACCCTTCTAAGCAGGGCGGCGAGTGTGGTCCTTAAAGAAAACCGGAAGTTTATTATCGTTCCGCGGGAAGCTCCGTTCCATTTAATTCATTTGCGCAACATGACAGCTCTCGCTGAAAGCGGGGCGTGCATCATGCCGGCATCGCCAGGCTTTTACCATAAGCCTACGGAAATATGGGAGCTGGCCAATTTCATGGTAGCCCGTATTCTGGATATGCTGGATATCGACCATTCGCTATTGGAAAGATGGGGGGAAGCGCAATGAACCCAGTAACAATGAGGGCTCTCCTGGATAACTGGGAAGGCAGGGGCTTGCTGCATAGAGTGAGAAAAGAGGTAGATCCGCTATATGAACTTGGGGCGGTCATAAATGCTAGAAATGGCAAAGAACCTTTTCTTTTTGAAAAGGTAAAAGGCTACCATACCCCCATGGCTGCCGGCCTCGGCGGAGACAGGGAACTGCTTGCTGATAGCATGGGCATACCAGCCTCGGAGTTGATTCCGAAAATCATCGAATCGATTGTCAATCCGATTTCCACAACGTTAAAGCAAACTGGCCCAGTACAGGAAAATTTGGTGACGGGCGATTTTGATCTGGCAGATTTGTTTCCCATCCCTACCTATCACGCTGAAGACTCGGGAGCTTACTATGTGTCGGGAATACTCGTTGTAAAAGATTTATCGGGCCAAAAAAGGTATACCTCAATTAGAAGAATGCAATATTTGGGAGGCAATCGAACCAATATTCTCATCACCTCTCCGGAGCTATTGGAGCAATATGCCCATTATGAAAAATTGGGAGAACCAATGGAAGTGGCAGTTATGTTTGGTGTTGTACCTGCGGTTGTCTTAAGCTCCCAGATCAGCACTCATCTCTACCATACAGATAAATTGGATGTAGCGGGTGCATTACTTGGACAATCCCTAGATGTCGTTCAATGCAAAACAGTAGATTTGGAAGTTCTCGCAGATGCGGAAATTGTTCTTGAGGGACGCATGCTTCCTTATGAAAGGGAAATGGAAGGCCCATTTGGTGAATTGGCAGGCTATTACGGAACACGGTCGCCGCAGCCTGTTGTTGAATTTTCAGCTGTAACATACCGAAATGATGCGATTGCGCAGACCATATTCCCTTCAAGCTATGAAGAAAGGCTGCCCATGGCTTTAGTCAGGGAAGCAACGCTGTTCAGTACAGTCAGGCAGGTTGTTCCCAATATAAAAGCTGTCCATATCCCAATGGGCGGCGTCGCTCGTTATCATGCAGTCATCCAAATTGAGAAAAAACATGAAGGGGATGGAAAACAAGCTGCACTGGCTGCTTTTGCAAGTGATAAGGATTTAAAGCATGTGATAGTTGTAAATGATGATGTGGACATATTTGATTCAGATGATGTGGAATGGGCTATTGCAACCAGGGTGCAGGCCTCAGAAGATGTCTTTATTGTCCCTGGCGCAAAAGGTTCCCCCCTGGAATCATCTCATCATTTAAAGGGTGTTACGGACAAAATGGGCATTGATGCAACCTATCCGCTTGGAAAGGAAGACCTGTTTAAAAGAACATCCATTCCCATTTCAGTGAATCTGGAAGACTATTTATAGGTTTATATATCATAGGCATATACGAAGAAAGCGGGCCGTATCTAGATGAAGGCGGCATCGACTCGAGGCGTTTAGCCTTAACCGTCAAGAAGGTAAATGGCAGCCTTCTTGACAGCTTGTCTATGCTTCCAGGCTCGAAGAACAAGGAAAGCAACCATTGATACATCGCAAGACCGACAGGGGCAGCATATGGGAGGGCGTGGCGCTATTTGTATGCAGCCCCGCTTGGCGGGCGCCTGTCGCTTTTCGTTATAGAGGAGGGATAAAATGAAAGCAATAGGCATGATTGAAACAAGGGGGTTAACGGCTGCGATAGAAGCACTGGATTCAATGGCTAAAGCGGCAAATGTTGGTTTAGTCGACATGAAACGGGTAGGCTCCGGGCTGGTAACAGTTATCGTAGAGGGAGATGTTGCGGCGGTAACGGCAGCTGTGGAGCTTGGGAAAACAGCCCATAGCACGACTGGCGGAGAGCTAGTGTCCGCAAATGTTATCCCTCGCCCTCATTCTGAATTAGGCAAAATTCTATAAAGGAGGTGGGAAACAGGTGTCGGATTTCATAAAAAATGTTGTTGAAGAAGTTATGAAGCCGTATCAAAAGCCAAAAAGCAATCCTATTATGGCTAAACCTCCTCAAGCACAGAGAAGGGAGCGCGCTCCTGTTAAAGAAAAAAACGGAAGGGAAATACCGGGGATCAGCAGACCCAATTACCAGCGGGCAAAAATGGATAAGAGACTTTCCATAGGTGCTTCTGCAGCATACCCTCATAAAAGTCTTCAACAAACAAAACAAGCAATACAGCAGCGAACTTCAGAAGTATCAGGCATGAGGGCAAACGGATATTCAAAGGAGCCGTTTGCAAAGCTTCAAACCATATCTCTCATTCAAGGAAAAAGGCCAGCGGCAATGCACCCCTCTATAAATGCACCAAAAAATCACACAGCAAGGGAAAGCAAGCTTATCGGCCAAACAGCAGATGGCATAAAAGCATGGCTTTTCAATGATTTGGACCCCAGTCTGGAAAACACCTTTCAGCGGTCCTTAAAATCAGCTTCCATTGGAGTCATAACATCTGAAACATGCACAGCTTCACAATTATTTTATTTAAATGACATTCTCAGAGAAAACCCTTCTGTAAAGTATTGTTTAACATGGGATAAGGAGAGCCGTCAAAGCTTTATTTTGGAACTGTATGAAGACAATGAACAAATTCTTGTGAATGCAGTTAAGGATTTTTACAAAAAAGTTTCCCAGCGATCTTATCAGTCTGTTCAAATTCATATTACTAAGTCACCAAGCCCCTGGCTGACTAAGCAGTTTGAAATTAAGACTGCAGTTAGCGGAGCTGCAGTGCTAGAAGGGATTGATTATTATACTGGTGTTTTACTGGCTGACCGCTATGTAAAAAGAAATCCTTCCACTTCTGCATGGTTTTCTTTTAAAAAAAACTATCTGCTGATTTACGGAGAATATGACTCGGTTTTTAAAGTCTCAGAGGATCTTAAAAAGGAAGCACAAAGAATTAAGCAGCATTAGTTATTAGGATAATTTTCCGGAAAGGAGGCAAGGAGATTGCAGGCATTAGGATTGATAGAAACAGTTGGTTTTACTACTGCTGTTTCAGCTGCAGATGCAGCCGTTAAAGCGGCCGATGTAGAAATTGCAGGCATCGAAAAAGTAATCGGTGTTAATGGGTACCTTGGGGTTACCATTCACTTTAATGGAGATGTTGCTGCTGTAAAATCAGCCGTTGATGCAGGTGTAAATGCAGCTGAAAGGGTTGGCAAGGTGATATCTTCACATGTTATACCAAGAGCTCATAATGAGGTTTCCGGTAAGCTTCTTCCTCATTTTAAGCTTAATGAAAAAAAGGCAGGAAATCTGGAATCATCCAGTGAACATACGGAAGTCCAAGTCAATAAAAAAGGGAAAACCAAATCCAAAAGTGCCCCGAAAAGGAAAGATAAGAAAGAAAGCAATAACGGTGCGGATGCCAATAAAGATTAACTACCACTATTGAAGGAGGAAATATCATGGGTGAATCATTGGGATTAGTTGAGACAAAGGGTCTTGTCGGTGCTGTTGAAGCTGCCGATGCGATGGTAAAAGCTGCAAATGTTGAGATTTGCGGTTATGAAAAAGTGGGATTCGGCCTTGTTACGGTAATGGTCAGAGGCGATGTCGGCGCTGTTAAAGCAGCAACAGATGCAGGGGCAGAAGCTGCCAGCCGTGTAGGTGAACTGGTATCTGTCCATGTAATCCCCCGTCCGCACAGCGAAGTTGAAAGAGCCTTGTTATCCAAAAAGATCGGTGAATAAATATGGATAAAACGATGCAGAGTGAAATGGCAAAGCACACTCTGCAAGAGATGTACCTCCGCAGAGGCTTCCCTAAGAAGCCATATGTCCTGGCTCTATTAACCTTTCATATGATTGGAATGGAACCAGGACTTTCTTACTTAAGAGAAATAAAAAAGGATTCTATCTGTCTTCGCATGACTGCTGAAGATTCACTCCTTAATCATTTGCAGCCGGGAGAGCTAATTAAGGCAGCCGGGAGTGATCATTGGATTCCTCTTGGCCGTCTGAGTGAAGCAATTATGGAAGAAATAGATGTAATTTTTCTCCCTGTCCTTTCTTTTTCGTTGGTGAATGACATTCTAACACATAATGAACAACGGCCATTTGTCCGCTTGATTCTGGAAGCTCTTTTAAAAGGAAAAAAGGTGGTTGCATTAAAAACGGGTGCGGATCCGTATGAACCTTTTTGGAAATTGAAAGGCATGGACAAGGGAACGGCACTATTTAAAAGAAAACTATACCAGCAGCTGATTCAGCTGAAATCAATGGGAATAGACCTGATTACAGAAAACGAAGAAGTTGATTTCATGGCAAAAGGAAATAGTAAATCAGTCATTACAGAGGAAGCAGTCCGGCTTGTTCATCAGAGAAACCTATCTGAACTGGAAATACAGCGCGGTAGCATTATAACGCCTCTTGCCAGGGATTTAGCAAAGGAATTGAATATATTGCTGAAATTTTTTTAATCATTTTTTTGAAATAAATTGATTAAGGGAGAAGATTAGTATGCAAATGGGAATGGTGGTGGGCCGTGTAACTGCCACAAGAAAAGACGAACATTTAACAGGCGCAAAACTATTAATCACTCAGCCTATTGCTTTGGACGGCAGCATGTTACCGAACCCCATTATTGCCGTTGATACTGTTGGAGCCGGCATTGGAGAAAAAGTCATTTATGTAGCTGGCAGCATGGCTTCAAGAGCAGTCCAAAATAAGGAGGCTCCCATTGATGCCGCGATCATTGGAATTATTGATAGTGTGGAAGGAATGAAGACAGGGGGTTAAACAGTGGACGCGAAAAGAATCAAAGAAGCAATCCAGCATCGCAAACTCATTGATGTTTTGCTGGACGGTCATTTACATGCAGATCTGGTTCTGGAGGGCGGTTATTTTATTAATGTAATAACCCGTGAAATATATGTAGCGGATGTTGCCATTAAGGGGGAATATATCCTAATGGCAGGAGATGCAAAAGATTTAATCGGACCTAAGACGAAGGTTGAAGATGTCAAAGGGAAATTCATTTGTCCCGGCTTTATTGATTCGCATATGCATTTTGAAAGTGCCATGCTGACATGTACGGAATTTTCCAAGCTTTCTATTCCAACCGGAACGACAACTTTAATCGGGGACCCTCATGAAATAGGCAATGTCCTTGGTGTTAAAGGTATGCAGGCTATGATTGAAGAAGCCAAAACACTGCCAAACCGGATTTTATTTACGGTCCCTTGTGCTGTCCCGGATGCACCCGGACTCGAGACTTCAGGGTTTGACGTCACTTCCAAAGATATGAAGGAATTGCTCTGTGATGATTATGTCCAGGGGATCGGAGAAATCCAAAGCTTCAGCAATATTAAACCAGTATATGAGCATGCCCCTGAGCTGATTGATGATCTTGTTTCAGCAGTCTCCTATGCGAACTCGATCGGTAAAACAGTAGAAGGTAATGCTCCAGGCTTGTTTGGAAAAGAATTGGCAGCCCATATTATCAGCGGCGGTACCCATGTTTCTTGCCATGAAACCACTACGAAAGAAGAAACGGTGGAAAAGCTCCGCTACGGAGTGAGTGTATTTATGCGTGAAGGTTCCTCCCAGAGAAATATGGCTGATTGCATACGCGCCATTACGGAGGACGGTTTGGATTCGAGAAGAGCGATATTGGTTTCAGATGATATGGTCCCTGCAGACTTATTGAATTATGGACACATGAATGACATTATCCGCCGCACCATTGCCGAGGGAATCGATCCTGTTGAGGCCATTCAGATGGCAACGATTAATCCTGCCACACATTTTGGATTTAAAGATGTTGGCGTGATTGCCCCGGGAAAAAGAGCTGATGTTGTGGTGATCAGCGATTTAACCAATATGACTGTTGACCAGGTATATCTTGCTGGTAAAAAAGCAGCCGAAAAAGGCGAGCTAACCATTGATATTGCGCCTTACATATATCCTGAAAGCGTAAAAAAATCTGTAAAGCGCAAACCTGTTACGGTTAATGATTTAGCCATTAAGGCATCAGGCAGCCGAGCAAGGGTCAGGGCCATTGATGCCATTCCATACCAAAACTTAACTGGGGGACGAGAGTTTACTCTCAATGTGAAAGATGGGGTTGTTCAGCCTTGCCTGCAGCAGGATGTTCTTCCGCTTCTTGTGATAGAGCGCCATGGGAGGACAGGGAAAATAGGGAAAGCATACCTGCATGGTTTTGATTTAAAAAGCGGTGCCATTGCAGAAAGTGTGGCACATGATACACACAATATCATTGTAACAGGTACAAATTATGAAGATATGGTGACAGCTGTTAATCGAGTGATCGCCATGGATGGCGGTATTGCGATGATAAAGGACAGTAAGGTTGTGGGTGATCTGCCATTGCGGATTGGCGGTTTAATGACTGATGAATTATCAGGAAAAGAAATGAGTGAGAAGGTAGATGAATTATCCCAGCAGGCAAAAAAGGTGCTTGGCTGCGGGATGGATGTTCCATTTATGCACCTATCTTTCTGGTCGCTTGTAACAAGCCCTAAATGGAAGATTACGGATATGGGCTTAATTGATGTGGATAAGTTTGAAGTCATTCCGACCATTATTGATTGAACATAAAAGCGGCGGTCCCTGCCGTTTTTCTTATATATTCCCTATTAAAGGAGGAAAACCATGGGAGTTAAACTAGTGGATTTAACACAGGAAATTTACCAAGGGATGCCGGTATTTCCCCTCCATCAAAAAACCATGATATTCCCAAACATGTCCCACGAGGAAAGCGAAAAACAAGCCGGCTTTATGTTTGCCACCAATAATCTATTAATCAATGAGCATGGACCTACCCATAGTGATGCCACATATGAATACGATCCAAATGGCAAGTACATTGATGAAATGCCGCTTGAATATTTTTATGGTCCGGCTGTTTGTCTTGATGTATCTCACATTCCGCCAGATCGGTATATAACAAGCAGAGATTTGGATGATGCCTTGAGAAATTCGCAGCAATTTATAGAAACTGGGGATATTGTTCTTCTTTATACTGGCCATTATAACCGTTCATATGGAACGGAGGAGTGGCTGACAACCTATACAGGTCTTGATTATCAGGCTGCCAAATGGCTTGCTGATAAAGGTGCAGTGAATATTGGCATTGATGCACCTGCTATTGATCATCCGGATGATCCGAAGTATTCAGGACATCTTATTTGCCGGGAATATGGGATTACCAATACTGAAAACCTATGTAATCTTGATCAGGTTGCAGGCATGCGGTTTCTATATTTTGGCTTGCCGCTTCGGATCCGCAAAGGTACCGGTTCCCCAATAAGAGCTGTAGCTGTATTTATTGAATAGGCTTTCTAAAGCTTATTTTAATTTTTCATCCTGTTGATTGGAGCGGAAGGCGCTAGTTCATCGTAACGCATTGGCGTTTTCTTTGTGCGTGTGAATTCGGGGATGCTCATGTAATGTCCTGCAGAAGAAGAGCCGGACTGCCCGCGGAAAGCTTGAGTGCCTGGAGTGGAAATCAAAAAAGGCATAAGTTTAATAGAGAAATAATACGCAGAGGAGGAGATCACTTGGGAGAAACTTTTAAAAAAGAAAGAATCCGTGAGGAAATTATCATTCCTCCATATGAAGGAAGAAGTGCGAGGCTTTTTAAAGGCGAAGAATTAATTATCATCGATATGGAAGGGAAACAGGTAGGCGATTTTGTCTGTTTCAGCCATGAGGATCCTTCCGAGCATGTATCACCTGTTCATATGCGGGCATCACTAAGCAGCATCAGATTAAAAATAGGGGATTTTCTGTACAGCAACCGCCGCCGGCCGCTGATGCAGCTGATTGATGATACTGTCGGCAAACATGATTTCTTTTTCCCTGCCTGTGATTATTATCGATATAAAGTGGATTTTGGCAAAGAAGACCATCCAAATTGCCATGATAATATTGAGAGCTCTTTGAAGGCATTTCATATCCATCCCCCTGTAATACCGGATCCTATTAATTTGTTTATGAATAATGTCCTTGATGATGCGGGTGATTATATCATAGAGGAGCCGCTCTCCAAACCAGGCGATTATGTTCGTTTGAAGGCGCTGTGTGATGTGGTTATTGCCTGCACCACTTGTTCGCAGGACATGGCTCCTGTAAACGGATTTAAAGTTACTCCGTTAAAGATGCAAATTGTGGAGGGGCAGAGTGATGAATGATATCCAGTTTCTGCAGCATCTTCTCCAAATCGACAGCTCCAATCCGCCAGGGAACGAGCATCTGGTTACTGAAGCCTTTATAGACCGATGCAAAGAAAAGGGTTTGCCCTATAAGGTTACTTTTCTAGAGCCAAACAGGAGCAATTTTGAAGTAACCATCCAGGGGAAAAGCACAAAACAGCTCTTTTTATGCGGTCATATGGATACGGTGTCCCCAGGCTCGGAGGAATGGGATTATTCCCCTTTTTCAGGTGAAATCGCGGACGGAAGGATCTACGGGAGAGGTGCATCTGATATGAAAAGCGGCCTGGCCGGGATGTTTCTCGCTTTGGAGGATTCATTTCTTAAAGGTGAAGTACCTCCTGCCACTGTTACGTTCTTGGCAACTGCGGGTGAGGAGGTAGACAGCTGCGGGGCAAGGGCATTTTTAAAAGAAAATGAAAAAAGAAAGATTGATGCACTTGTCATTGCCGAGCCGACTGATGAAAAAATTGTGATTGGCCATAAAGGCGCGCTTTGGCTTGAAATTACTGTTTTTGGTAAGACCTCACATGGTTCTATGCCTGAACAGGGGATTAATGCAGTTGATCATATGCTAAAGGTAATAAAAGTTCTTGATGAAATGAAAGCTGAATGGAAAGCAATGAAAGCACCCCTGGGAAAAAGCAGTCTTGCTGTAACAATGATAGAGGGCGGTGTTCAGACCAATGTTATTCCTGACAGATGCGGTATTCGGGCAGATATCCGGACAGTTCCGCCCCAATCTCATTCCAATTTTATAGAACTGCTGAAAACCAAGCTTGATCAGCTTATTGAAGCCAATGAGATTTATAAATATACGGTTAATCCCCTTCTTGATCGACCATCCATATTAACAAAGCCTTCTGAGGATATCATTCAAATAGCACAGAGGTTAAAAGGCGGTACCACTGCAAATCTTTATGGAGTCTCCTATTATACTGACGGGGCTGTTCTGAATCCGAGAAGTGAGATACCTACTTTAATCTATGGACCTGGTGACGAAAAGCTTGCCCACCAGCCAAATGAATGGGTAAGCATTGATGCTTACAGACGATCCATCCAGTTTTACAAGCAGCTCATAATGAATTACGGGAAGGAAAAGGCTGTCCAATCCAGCCCAGTGCAAGGGGGGAAAGTAAAATGAGCAGCATTATGATCAAAAATGCCGAGATCGTTACGATGAATAGCAAGGAAGAAATTTTCATTGGGGATCTGTTTATAGAGAATGACCGGGTTGCTGAAATAGGCCCCAACCTTAACCATTCAGCAGGTAAAGTGATTGATGCTGCCGGTAAAACTGTCATTCCCGGTTTTATCCACACACATATCCATCTCTGCCAGACATTATTCCGCGGTCAGGCGGATGACCTGGAATTGCTGGATTGGCTCAAGCAAAAAATCTGGCCGCTTGAAGCTTCACATGATGAAGAATCTATTTATTATTCCGCTATGCTAGGAATCGGAGAGCTTTTGCAGAGCGGTACGACGACTGTAGTAGACATGGAAACAGTGCATCATACGGAATATGCTTTTCAGGCAATCTCAGAAAGCGGGATAAGGGCGCTTGCCGGCAAGGTTATGATGGATAAAGGCGATGAGGTTCCTGTGCTTTTAAGGGAAAAAACTTCTAATTCCATACAGGAGAGCGTGGACCTATTAGAAAAATGGCATAACCATGATAATGGCCGTATTCAATATGCTTTTTGCCCCCGTTTTGTCGTATCGTGTACGGAGGAATTGCTTACGAATGTAAGGGACCTTTCTGCAGGCTATAATGTTAGAGTTCATACCCATG
This sequence comes from Bacillus sp. J33, assembly GCF_000518885.1. Taxonomy (GTDB): domain Bacteria; phylum Bacillota; class Bacilli; order Bacillales; family Cytobacillaceae; genus Cytobacillus. Next base: position 66,929 of record NZ_JAEL01000013.1, read on the forward strand.
CATCGGAAAATGCCAGCGAAATAATGCTGGTGGAAAGAGAATACGGGATGCGGAATGTCATTTATTTAGACAGCATAGGACTTGCCAATGAAAGGCTTATACTTGCCCACTGTGTATGGCTGAATGAGGAAGAAAAGAGGATAATAAAAGAGCGTGGCGTGAAGGTAAGCCATTGCCCAGGATCCAATTTGAAGCTTGCCTCAGGTGTTGCAGAAGTACCTTCCCTATTGGATCAGCAGGCATTTGTCAGTTTGGGGGCAGACGGGGCACCTTGCAATAATAATCTGGATATGTTTAATGAAATGAGACTGGCAGCAATCATTCAAAAGCCTGCTCATGGGCCAACTGCCATGGATGCCCGAACTGTTTTCCGGATGGCCACTATCGGGGGTGCAAAAGCAGTTGGCATGGAGAATGAAATCGGGAGCTTGGAGCCGGGCAAGAAAGCGGACCTTGCTATCCTAAATTTAAATGATTTTCATGTGTACCCTTCTTTTGGCATTGATACAATCTCAAGAATCGTATATTCCGCTACTCGGGCAGATGTAGAAACAACCATTGTGAATGGGAAAATTTTGATGGAAAATAGAAAGTTAAAAACAGTGGATAAGGAGATTGTCTTAAAAGAAGCGAATACCAGCATACAAAGATTGATCAAGAGACTTGAAACAGTAGTTTATTAGGTTGTAATTCGGCTGATAAATCCATTCAGCCGTTTTTTTATGGTAATCTGAAGATAAGAAGGCAGCATCGAGTTATTGGAGCAAATGAAGTGACCGCATATCAGGATTCGGCAGTAATTTCCTTGATAAGGCAGTTTTAGCTCACTTTCATCACTATGGGTCTGAGGTCAAAAAACCTTGTACAGGAACAACAAATAAAAAAGCCCTTTCCTTATATAAAAAGGAGGGTTTAAATTGGAATGTGCTTTGAACATTTATAAACTATGCACAGAATATAAAGCAATACGTTAGTACACTTTAGTTATTTTAGGTAGAATAAACACATACACAATTTTTTGGAGGGAAAAAGATGGCTATTGAAAATCCAAGCCGGGAAGAAATCGGCAAACTTTTAAAAAAATCAAAGCGGATTGCAGTTGTAGGTTTAAGCGGAAATCCTGAGCGTACATCCTACATGGTTTCCGAAGCGATGCAAAAGGCCGGCTATGAAATTATTCCGGTGAATCCTGCTGTTGATGAAGTTCTTGGCGTTAAAGCAGTTGCAAGCCTTAAAGATATAGAAGGCCATGTAGATATCGTTAATGTGTTCAGGCGTTCAGAGTTTCTTCCTGAGGTTGCCAGAGAGTTTGCCGAAATTGATGCAGATATCTTTTGGGCACAGCTTGGCGTTGCACACGAGGAAGCTTATGATTTTCTAAAAGAAAAGGGATACACAGTCATCATGGACCGCTGCATTAAAGTTGAACATGCATTAACGAAGTAGAATAAGCATGAGGTCTGCTAAAGATCTCATGTTTTTTATTTTTTTTATAGAATCCCAGTAAATAAAGGGTTTGGCTAATGGAAATAATCTTGATAAATTCTTTAAATCTCATGAACTTATTTGCCAAAACCAAATAAATAGATAAAATAAAGCATAGACCTTATTAAATTATATGGTAAAATATGAATACAGAACACTTGTTCTCATTCCGTAAATCCTTTAATTTTTCTAAAGGAAAACCGGCTTAAAAGCCGAATACTTATACGGGTGTTCTAAGCCGCACATATTGCGGCTAGTGTTGCTGCAAGAAATGAAAGGGGTATGTTCGTGGCAAGAAATCAGGAAGCTTTTGACTACAATGATGATGCCATACAAGTACTTGAAGGGCTTGAAGCTGTAAGGAAACGCCCTGGGATGTACATTGGGAGTACGGATGCAAGAGGTTTGCACCATCTTGTATATGAGATCGTCGATAATGCTGTCGATGAAGCACTGGCAGGATACGGGGATCATATCATTGTCAAAATACATAAAGATAACTCAATTAGTGTTCAAGATAAAGGACGCGGTATGCCAACTGGGATGCATCGAATGGGAAAGCCCACTCCGGAAGTTATATTGACTGTCCTTCATGCCGGCGGGAAGTTTGGCCAGGGAGGCTATAAAACAAGCGGCGGATTGCACGGTGTTGGTGCCTCAGTTGTTAACGCCCTTTCCGAATGGCTCGTTGTTAAAATTAAACGTGATGGTTTTGTGTACGAACAGCGGTTCGAGCATGGCGGAAAGCCCGTTAGCACACTTGAGAAGATAGGGAAGACCAATCAATCAGGGACAACGATTCATTTTAAGCCTGACCCGTCAATCTTTTCGACAACCACTTACAATTACGAAACTCTATGCGAACGCCTTCGGGAGTCAGCATTCCTATTAAAAGGAATGAAAATCGAAATCGCAGACGAACGAAATGATTTTCATGATGTTTTTCACTATGAAAACGGGATCGAAGCATTCGTTGAGTATTTAAATGAAGAAAAGGATGTCCTTCATCCTGTAGTAAGCTTTGAAGGCCAAAGCAATGGAATTGAAGTTGATTTTGCTTTTCAATTCAATGATGGCTATTCCGAGAATGTACTTTCCTTTGTTAATAATGTCCGCACGAAAGATGGCGGAACACATGAAGCTGGCTCGAAAACAGCTATGACACGGGCATTTAATGAATATGCACGCAAAGTGAATTTATTAAAGGAAAAAGATAAAAATCTGGATGGAGCCGATATTCGGGAAGGCTTTACCGCTATCGTATCCGTTCGGGTTCCAGAAGAACTTCTGCAGTTTGAGGGGCAGACGAAGGGCAAACTGGGAACAAGTGAAGCACGCTCTGCTGTTGATTCTGTTGTTTCTGAGCATTTATCCTATTTCCTTGAAGAAAATCCTGAGACTAGCTCCCTGTTAATCAAGAAAGCAATCAAAGCTTACCAGGCCAGGGAGGCTGCCCGTAAAGCCCGCGAGGAAGCAAGAAGCGGGAAAAAGCGGAAAAGATCAGAAGCAATGCTTTCTGGCAAACTTACTCCAGCTCAATCACGCAATCCGCAAAGAAACGAATTATACCTGGTGGAGGGTGACTCTGCCGGCGGATCGGCCAAGCAGGGAAGGGACAGACGCTTCCAGGCTGTGCTTCCTCTTAGAGGTAAGGTAATCAATACTGAAAAAGCCAAGCTGCAGGATATCTTTAAAAACGAAGAAATCAATACGATTATCCACGCGGTAGGAGCCGGCGTTGGAGCCGATTTTAATTTGGATGATGTCAATTACGATAAAGTCATCATCATGACAGATGCCGATACAGATGGCGCTCATATCCAAGTGCTGCTGCTTACCTTCTTTTACAGGTATATGAAGCCTCTGCTTGAAGCGGGAAAAGTGTTTATCGCCCTGCCTCCTTTATACAAAGTCAGCAAAGGAACAGGAAAAAAAGAAGTGGTTGAATATTCATGGAGTGATGATGATCTTCAGGATACCATCAAAAAAGTGGGAAAAGGCTATATGATACAGCGCTATAAGGGTCTTGGAGAAATGAATGCAGACCAGCTATGGGAAACGACGATGGATCCTGAGACACGCACGCTGATTCGCGTTAAGATTGATGATGCAGCTAGAGCTGAGCGCCGAGTAACGACATTGATGGGCGATAAAGTTGAGCCGCGACGAAAATGGATTGAATCCAATGTTGCATTCGGTCTTGAAGAAGATGGAAGCATTCTTGAAAATGAAAATATTTCTGTACTAGAGGACGGTGTTGAATCATGAGTTCTGCTGAAAAGTTCCGCGACCTTCCTCTTGAAGATGTACTAGGTGACCGTTTTGGACGCTACAGTAAATATATTATCCAGGACCGTGCACTGCCTGACGCACGCGATGGATTAAAGCCGGTTCAGAGAAGGATTCTGTATGCGATGCATGTGGAAGGGAATACCCATGAAAAGGGCTTTAGGAAATCAGCCAAAACAGTCGGTAATGTAATCGGCAACTATCATCCGCATGGTGACACATCTGTCTATGATGCCATGGTGCGGATGAGCCAGGATTGGAAAGTACGGAACATCCTTGTTGAAATGCATGGAAATAACGGAAGCATCGACGGGGATCCGCCAGCTGCCATGCGTTACACGGAGGCGAGGCTTTCTGCCCTATCTTCCGAATTGCTGAAGGATATTGAAAAAAGAACGGTTGATTTTATTCCGAACTTTGACGACACATCCAATGAGCCGACTGTATTGCCGGCTACATACCCTAATCTGCTTGTCAATGGCTCAACAGGAATTTCAGCGGGGTATGCAACCGAAATTCCTCCTCACCATTTAAATGAAATCATTGACGGCGTTATTTTAAGGATGGACAAACCGGATTGCTCTATCGAAGATCTAATGGAGCATATTAAAGGACCGGATTTCCCTACAGGAGGAATCATCCAGGGTGTTGATGGCATCAAAAAAGCCTATGAAACAGGAAAAGGCAAAATCATAATCCGCGGAAAAGCTGAATTTGAAGACCTCCGCGGAGGCAAAAAGCAAATTGTCATTACCGAGATTCCTTTTGAAGTAAATAAAGCAAATCTGGTAAAGAAAATGGACGAATTCCGCATTGACCGCAAAGTGGAAGGCATTGCGGAAGTTCGGGATGAAACTGACCGCACAGGCCTTCGCATAGTGATCGAATTGAAAAAGGATGCGGATCCGGAAGGCGTATTGCATTATCTTTACAAAAATAGTGATTTGCAAATCCCATATAACTTCAATATGGTTGCCATCCACAACAGGCATCCAAAATTAATGGGCCTTAGAGAGCTGCTGGATGCCTACATTGGCCACCGCAAAGAGGTTGTAACCCGCAGGTCACAGTTTGACCTTCATAAAGCAGAAGCACGCCAGCATATTGTAGAAGGCTTAATGAAGGCACTTTCTATCCTGGATGAAGTCATTGCTGCCATCCGTGCCTCCAAAGATAAGCGGGATGCAAAGGATAATTTGATTGCCAAGTTTGAGTTCACAGAGCCTCAGGCAGAAGCGATTGTTTCCTTGCAGCTTTATCGCTTAACCAATACAGATATAACAGCCTTAAGAGCAGAGGCTGAGGAGCTAGCCAAACAAATCCAGGAGCTTAAAGCAATCCTGGAAAGCGAGAAAAAACTATATTCAGTTATTAAAAAAGAGTTAAGAGAAGTCAAAAAACGATTTGCTGATGAACGCCGCACGAAAATCGAGGCGGAAATTGAGGAGATTAAAATCAATCTGGAAGTGCTGGTAGCAAGTGAAGATGTCATTGTAACAGTAACAAAGGAAGGCTATGTCAAACGTACAAGCCAGAGGTCCTTTGCTGCTTCAAACGGACAGGATTTCGGAATGAAGGATTCTGACCGGCTTATTGCCCAGCTGGATATGAACACGACTGATGTTCTCCTTGTGTTTACGAATAAAGGAAACTATTTATACTGTCCTGTACATCAGCTCCCAGACATCCGGTGGAAAGACCTTGGCCAGCACATTGCCAATATTATTCCGATTGATCGTGATGAGACCATTGTTCAAGCTATCCCAGTTAAAGATTTTGAAACAGAAGAATTCCTGCTGTTTATGACAAAAAATGGTATGGTGAAGAAAACGGAATTAAAGAATTATAAAGCCCAAAGATATTCAAAACCGCTGGTTGCTATAAATGTAAAAGGCGATGATGAAGTCCTTGATGTCTATTTAACAGATGGCACGAAGGAAATATTCCTAGCCACTCATCAGGGATATGGCCTGTGGTTCCATGAAGAAGAAGTGAGTATTGTTGGACCAAGAGCAGCCGGTGTCAAAGGTATTAACCTGAAAGATGGTGACTTTGTTGCAGGTGCTCAGCTCATTGAGGATCCAAAAGAACAGGCAGTTGTCATCGTGACACAGCGTGGTTCTATTAAAAAAATGAAATTAAGTGAATTCGAACGGACTTCTCGTGCTAAGCGCGGCGTAGTCATGCTTCGTGAATTAAAATCGAATCCTCACCGTATTGTTGGATCTGTGATTATAAGAGGCAGCGATGACCTTTTCATTGAAACCGAAAAAGGCCATATTGAGGAAGTCAAAGCTTCATCGATCCGCTTTAATGACAGATATTCAAATGGATCGTTCATTATTGATGAATCTGAAAGCGGAAAAGTTAAATCCATCTGGAAAAAAGAAGACATGCAAGATGATAGCGGCCAAACATCAGAATAAAGATTGAAGCAGCCCCTGCCTTTGCAGGGGCTGTAAAATTTATCATAAAATAATGAGCAGTTAATCAACATAGTTCTAAATGCATAAAAATTTTATAAAAAATGATTTGAAAACGTTTAAACACAAAAGGGGAAGGGAATATAAATTTTGTTGATTTTCTTTTTGAATCGCTGTTTTTAGCGAATTTTTTTGATTTGGAATGAATATACGTCTTGTCTATTAAAAATTCTTTTGATAGATTAGAAAGGGTATTGTTTTTGTGAAATAGTAAAATACCCAATAAAAAACTAGGGGGGAGATGCATGGATTTATTCTTGCAGGGATTAAATTCAATTGTAGGCTTTCTAAATGATTTAGTATGGACCTACATTTTAATTGCAGTATTAATCATTTTAGGCCTTTATTTCAGTGTTAAAAGCAATTTCGTACAATTCCGTTATTTTGGAGAAATGTTCAGAATACTCGGAGATAAAACAATGGTTTCGGCTGAAGGGAAACGAGGAATCTCTTCTTTTCAGGCATTCACAATCAGTGCTGCATCCCGTATAGGTACCGGCAACATGGCAGGTGTTGCTACTGCGATTGCAGCCGGAGGACCAGGTGCAGTCTTCTGGATGTGGGTAATCGCTTTTCTGGGAGCAGCGTCGAGTTTTGTAGAAAGCACGTTGGCTCAGATTTATAAGGTTAAAGATAAAGAAGGTTTTCGCGGCGGTCCTGCTTACTATATGGAGAAAGGGCTAAAGAAACGCTGGATGGGTGTTCTGTTCGCTATTATTATCACATTCTGTTTCGGCCTAGTATTTAATTCGGTCCAATCCAATACCATTTCATTAGCATTTAATGAAGCATTTGGAACCAGCCGCTTAACGATCGGCTTAATACTTGCAGCATTAACTGCCGTTGTCATCTTTGGCGGCATTAAGAGAATTGCTTATGTATCACAGGTTATTGTTCCAATTATGGCTGTGATTTATCTAGTTGTTGCCGCTGTCATAGTAGTAATGAATATCACTGAAGTGCCAAACTTAATTGCAACCATTGTTAAAGGTGCTTTCGGCATGGATCAGGCATTTGGCGGAGCAATGGGTGCAGCTGTTATGATGGGTATTAAAAGAGGTTTATTCTCGAATGAAGCAGGTATGGGTAGTGCTCCAAACGCTGCAGCAACAGCTGCTGTTTCACACCCTGTTAAGCAAGGTTTGATTCAAACTTTGGGTGTGTTTGTGGATACGATTTTAATTTGTTCTGCAACAGCGTTTGTCATTATTCTTTCAGGAGCCTATACGACCCCTGAATTATCTGGCATTCAGCTAACACAGTTCGCTTTAACTTCACATATTGGCACTTGGGCGCCGATTTTTGTGGCAGTGTCCATTTTCCTTTTTGCATTCTCATCTGTAATCGGGAACTATTACTATGGTGAAACAAATATTGAATTTATCAAGGAAAGTCCGACAGCCATATTTATTTACCGTCTTGGAGTAGTGGGAATGGTTACGTTCGGTGCTTTGGTGGATCTGGCTACAGTCTGGGGCCTTGCTGATTTATTTATGGGTATAATGGCGCTAATCAACTTGATTGCCATTACCATGCTTGGAAAAATTGCTTTTGCTGCGCTTAAAGATTATATTGCCCAGCGCAAAGAAGGAAAAGATCCTGTATTTTATGCTGATTCTATCCCTGGCCTAGATGGCATTGAATCTTGGGAAACAAAAGAAAGTGCGTTAAAGAAAACAGCGAAATGATTTCTTCCTAAAAACCTTCTATCTAAAAGATAGGAGGTTTTTTTATGCTTCCTTACATGAAATTTCCATTACTGGGAAAGCTAAAAAAAAACAGGGAGGATTCAAGATGAAAAAAGAACTGCTCTTTGCGTTTTCAGCTTTCTTTTTTATGTCTTTATCAGCCATAACAGGCGTATACGCTGACGAAGAAGAAGGCAAAGCTGTTACAATTTTAAAAGAAAAAATAGATGTATCCGGTGATAAGAAGGAAGATACGGTTTATATAAAGGGTGTTTATTATGAAGAAGGTGCTTCATTTTTAAAGGAAATCTTTTTGGAGATAGCGGCAAGTAACGGAAAGACTTACAAAGCAGATCTAACCGGTGGATATGACCCGGATATCCAGTTTGAAGATTTGAATCATGATACTGTTAAAGATATGTTAATCAGCATTCCAACAGGAGGAAGCGGCGGCTATTCCAATTTTTACTTATATACATTAAAAGATTTTCAATTGGCTGATCTTAAAGTACCCAGTCCTTTAGTAATCAATAGCCAATTTGAAAATGGATACAAGGCAAACATTACAATTCAGGAAACCGGACAATCGTATACTTTTGATTTAAAAGACCGCAGCGAGGAATACGAACGGCTAGGTTTATATGTAAATGGAAAGCTTAGCGAACCAACTGAGCTGATGGTTAATCCCTATAGTGCTTTAAAAATCGCTTCCGTTGAAGGCAAAAAAGGCTTAATGGGTGTACAAAGAATAAGCGGAGCTTATAATGCTGATACAATCGCCTTTGTAGAATCCTTCTGGCTCTATGAAGATGGAAAATGGGTGTTAAAGAACACTAAAATAATGAAAATGAATGCCCGAAACTCTCATAAGCATTAGGCATTTGTCACGTTTATGAATATATCCCATATACTGACATAAGGAAATTTGTATATATGGGGGCGTTTAAATGAGCAAATTTAATCCATCAAAGCTTTCCGTTGAATATTTGCCTCCTGCGACGGAATTCAGGCCCGTAGATCGCAGGAAATATACACTTACGCATTCAGATGCCACTGGGGAATTATTTCTTGCGATAGGCGGCTATTATGATCTTAATGCGATTAAACCTAAATTCCGTGATGAAGTGTTTGCCGAGTGGCTGCCGCAAATGGGGCAGTATGTTTTGAGCGGAAAAGTATATATCAGTGGCGGGGAATTTGATGAACCATACTCCAAAATAAGGTTTATGATTTTCCAAAAAGAATTGGAATTGGCGCTTACAGCAATAGTTTATGGTGACAGGTGCTTTTATTCTAATTACCCATGGCTGCTTGATTCCCCAATATTTGTACACTTTGAGTCGGTTTATCCGGAATTCAGCAAAATGCTCTATTATGGGACACCAAGACAATACCTTAAAGCGGCTTTGCTGCCTGTTTGACCAAAAACACAGGAGGAACCTGTGTTTTTTATTTTAGGAATAAAAATAAAAACATAACAAACTATATGAGCAAAGGAGTGATTATGTTGAAGAAAAACGAAGATAACACATTTAAGTTAAGCTATGAATCGGATGGGAAGATGGGAAAGAAAGGTAAAAATAAAGAGAAAAAGAAGGATCAGGCAGAGATATTCTTTAACAGTACCCAGGATAGTGAATAACAGGCGGAACATAGATATAAAAAACTTCAAAAAGAATATCCAGGAAATAGATGTCGATAATAATATTATGTAAACTAATAAAATAATTTAAAAAAGCAGGGGGATGCTTTGAATTAGAGAAGCTGCAAACAATATAATTATAATGTATTGCAAACTGTGATCTCAAAGCAAATATAATGCAAGAAATTAATTGGATTTATAACAGATTGAATATATAAATTAATTGATGTTGTATGGGAAAAATTAAATTCAAACAAAAAAATCAAATAAAAATGGAAAAATTATTTTTTACCGGAAAAATTAAAAATTGCATAAAAATTTTATTTTGTCTCACTATCTTAAGTATACTTAGATAATGAGACGTTTTGTTTACTAACGCCTATAACTTCCTATAATATATATTATGTAAACTAGAATAAAAATTAAATATAGAATCATCCTACTCACCTGCATAATGCAGCGATTGTTTCATTATTTTTTAAGATCAGGCTGAAGTTGCTTTTTATATGAAATATCTGAGCTTCTCTCTTCAACTAAATATTTCTCCCAGAAAATAAGCCAATCTATACAAGGTTTCCATAAAGTCTTGTATAGATTGGCTTTCCCCGTCTTCATTACATCATGCGGATTTAAACATACGAATCCAAGTTGTTTTTCTCTTATTTGCTTTATTTAAATTTAAATGTCCAGCAGATATTTCTTCAGTTTTTCCTTTGTCATTACATCTGCAAAAGAAGCTTGGACACTATTCATATATATTTGCTTATACTCTTCCTCACTCATAGCAAATTCATTACAGACTAAATCACATTCCTTCGCCATTGTTGTATCTGATACCGTTCTGTTGTCCGTATTAACGGTTACTTTTATTCCATCCCTGTGAAAGTCGTAAATTGGATGATCGCTAAATTGATTCACTGCTTTCGTTTGGACATTACTTGTTGGACACATTTCCAGCACAACCTGTTTTTCCTTTACAATGTTATAAGCCTCTAAACAATCTTTAATAAATACGCCGTGTCCGATTCTTTCAGCCCCTAACCATTCAATGGCCTCAAGCACATTTTTTCCGATTCCCGTTTCACCGGCGTGGATCGTGACTCTGTAGCCATATTCTCTAGCCAATGCGATTGGTTCAATGAATTTTCCGCAAAATCCTTCTTCTTCGGAAGCACACAAATCGATCGCGACAACGCCTTTTCCAAGGAATACCTTACCCTTTTCGACGACCTCAAAAGCACTTTCCGCTGGCATCGTTCTCATACATGACAAAATGATATTTCCTTTGATATCAAATTGTACTTCAGCCTCCTTCATCCCCTCTACCACACTTTGAATGATTTCTTCTACAGATAACCCCTTTCGCGTATGAAGCAATGGTGCAAATCGAACCTCCATATATTTCACATTTTCCTTTGCTGCATCTTCAAAAAGCTCAAAGGAAATTCTTTTTAAATTTTCCTTTGACTGCATCACTAAATTTGGGATGGAAAATCTTTTTAAATATTCATCTAAGGATTCGCAGTCTAATGGGGCAATTAGTTCTTCTTTAATCGCTTCAATAGTAAAGGAAGGTATACTGATGCCTTCTCTCTTTGCGATATCAATGATGGTCTCAGGTCTAACACTCCCATCCAAATGGCAGTGAAGTTCAATTTTAGGCATTTTAGAAAAATTCATCGTTGGACCTCCTCGTTTTTTTAGGCTGTGTTAAAGCTTATTGTTGATTATTGCACCCTGTTGAATGGAGCGGAAGGTACGAGCTCCTCGAAAATGCTACCGCATTTCCTTACGACGAGGTGTTAATTCGGGGAAGCTTATTCAATGTCCTGCGGGAGAAGCGTGTCAGCGGGAGACCCCGCAGGTGCGAATGCACCGAGGAGCGTCGGACCGCCCGCTG
>NZ_JAEL01000125.1 GCF_000518885.1 Bacillus sp. J33
CTACTACCTGAAAGGATAGTGTAAATATGAGTATGGCGGACTATAAAGGAAAGGGTAATGTTCAAGAGACACCTTTTGGTTATACAATATCAGTGATTGGTGGTAAATGGAAAATGCTTATTATTTACCTTCTGGCAGAAAACCAACCAGTTCGATTTAATGATTTGAAAAGAAAAATAGGAGCTATTACNTTNAAAACATTGAGTTCACAGCTTAAAGAATTGGAAGCAGATGGGATTGTTAGACGCAAAGAGTATCCCCAAATTCCCCCTAAAGTTGAGTACAGTCTCACACATAAAGCAGAAACTCTATTACCTGTTTTGGAACAGTTATGTGAGTGGGGAGAAAAAAACAGCAATAAGTAAGCTCCTTCTGTATAGCTGATGAAATTAATAGCATCATCCATTCCAAAAACGTGAAAGTTTTTTTTCGAGAGCAATTAGAAAACTGTGGATTTAATTCTTTGTTCATGAAGGAGACGTTTGTGGAATAAAGAGATTTAAAATAATCAATCTTTTTAAAAAATAGTTATTAAAAATAAGAAAGCTGTCATTTTGATCAAACTTTATTCAAAACGACAGCTTTTTATATACTGTAAAATTAAGGATTTAGAGTAATTTATAATCAAACTTTATTCTAAACCAACAAAAGCAGTAAAGTTAAAAGCTCCAGTTACTCTATTCCGCAATCGGGCCATATTATTGAATAACAAAAGCAAGCATTACATCGATTTTTTTACATATAATTCCTTGTTAGCATTTAAATATAGGGAGGAAATATGTGTAATGATTGATGAAAAATTACAAAAGGATGTCATTGTTGTTGGTGGAGGACCAGCGGGTATGATGCTGGGCTTATTACTGGCTAAAGTTGGTGTTCAAGTAATCGTCTTGGAGAGCCACGATAATTTTGATCGTAAATACCGTGGAGAAGTGCTTCAGCCCCGTTTTATTCAATTGCTTAATCAATTGAAATTACGCGAGTATATCGAACAATTGCCTCATTCTAAGCTAAAGAAAGGTGCTTTTTATCATTATGATAAAAAGAAAGGTGACTTTGATTTTACTTCCATGATTGCTGAAGCACCTTATGCTCTCTGGATTCCTCAGCCTATTTTACTTCAAGCACTCTACAAAAAAGCAAAGGAATATCCAACGTTTGATATGATGTTTCATGCCCCGGTAAAAAAACTAATTGAGAAGGATGGAACAGTAACAGGAGTAGTTGTTGAACGGGAAAATAAAGAGCTGCTTGAAATTCAGGCGAAAATAGTAGTCGGAGCTGATGGACGGTTTTCCACGATTCGTCGTTTAGGTGGTTTTGAATTGGAATATCAACATTATCCTGGTGATCTAATCTGGTTCAGTGTAAAACGGCCTTCTCATTGGGGAGAAGAATTACGATTTAAAATCACAGAGGGACACAGCTATATAACACTGCCGAAATACCCTGATTTACTTCAAGTAGGCATTGCTTTACCACGGGGGGAATGGAAAGAAACACAGCGTCAAGGTATAGAAAATTTTCGTCAAGAAATTATGCATGCTAACAAAGGATTTCATGAATTTGCTGAATCTTTGGTTGACTTTAAACCGTTCGTACCACTTCAAGCTAAAAATCATATGGTTAAAACGTGGGCAAAGAATGGCTGCTTGCTGATCGGTGATGCTGCTCATTGTTCATCTCCTGTAGGAGCTATAGGAGTTTCTTTAGCAGTAACGACAGCAGTTGTCGCGGCTGATGTTATTTGGAATGCGCTACAAAAATGTGATGTCTCAGCTAAAGTTCTCTGTAGAGTCCAAGAAATTCGAAGTGAGGAGATTGAGGAAATTCATCAAATTCAAGAGCGAATGGGAAATTTGTTTTTTACTTCGTCAAAATTTGTTAAAGGGATCCGACCATATATCGTATCTGCTGCTTTCAAGAGTCCCCTTTTTTCGATGATCCAGAAGAAGCTATTTGTCATGAAAAATCCTATAGCCATTAATCCCGAATTTGTATTCGATTAATAACAAAATTACGATCATCTTTGTTAATTGTAAAAACGGCTCTTTGTTCTTTAGGGCTGTTCGGGGTTCACGTCAGGTGGCGGGTTCCATCTGTTGGTGTCGATGATGTATGTTCCATAGAGAAAAAGTTCTTTACTAGAACAGGCAGTTGTTCTTAAATAAACGGGCCATTTAATGGAATAAAATCCCGAACAAAACCGGATGTTTATATGAGATTTTGAAGAAATATACTTAAACTAAAGGTACAGTTATGTAGAATAAGGGTTTGGTATATTTGCAATAACCCAAAATGCGAATTAACCAAACTCCTTATTATGTTTATAATCCTCACTTCCCGATAAACTGGAACTATCCTAATAAAAGTCCGAATGTATTTTCAAGATATATGGTGTAATCGTATTGTTAAATACCCATGCTATGAGGAACATCAGCAAAGTTAACCCCACAATGGACAATCCTATAGAAACCAAATTCTTTCTTAAAGTATTCATACGTTCGCTTACTTTATAGGAACAAAAGCCAATTGTTGCACCCATTGTATTTATAATAATATCCTCAATATCAAAGCTTCCTAAATAAGTTACCATTTGAACAATTTCCATACATAGAATAAAAAACACAAACAAGACAATAAACTTAAAGTATGTTTTAAAAGGATTTTCAAACACCATCGGCACAAGTATTCCAAACGGAATAAATGCTAGAAGGTTGCCAAGAGCAAAGATCCAGAGTTTGATAATATCTATTGAAAAATGGTTAGGAAGCCATAAGGGAATCCGAACAGGTATTAACGAATACCGATATTCACGGAGCTCTGCCAGCTGCGGACGTCCGAATCCGAAAAACATGAAGTATATCAATACAGCTATATAAAAGCCCAAGAGTATAAATAGATACCTCTTTTTATTTTTTTGTTGTTGTATCAACTTTCAAATCACTTCCCTAGTCTACAAATTCTAATTTATCGAGCTGCACATTATATATAATAAACGACTTAATTTATATTTTAAAACAACTTATATGCAGATAATCATAAATTTTATCCTCCGCAATCGGGCGTAATTCTGAAATAAGGAAAGCGTCTTTCTTCATGAAAAGGGCCATATAATTGAACAAGCCTGTTAAAATGATAATTGATTTTCATCAAAAACAAAACTATATTTTTGTGAAAATTCCAAATTCCTTGAAGGAGAATGAAATATGCAATTTGAAAAAATACGTTTCTGCTCATTTTAAAATATATTGGGAAATCCAAAAATGTCTTCTTGGGGGGGGTTAAGTGAGCGAAGAAATACCGGAAAAACACCTATTTATGATGTGTACTTCTTTAAATTTAAAAGCTATAAGAGAACTGCCTAAAGGCTATCATTTTCGTCTTTGTAGAAAAGATGAACTGGATATATGGAAAGCAATGCATTTTGACACATCTGAATTAGCAAGGGAATACCACGGCTTCATGACCGAGTATTTTAATCAGGTCTACCTTCCTAAAGGTAATCTTTTTTTCAAAAGCTGTTTATTTGCGTGTAATGAAGATGATAAGCCCATTGGAACTTGCTTTTTATGGAAATCCTATAATCAAATATGGACGATTCAATGGTTTAAAGTGGTAAAAGAGTATGAAGGTAAAGGGATCGGTCGAGCGTTACTATCCCATGTTATGAGATCCCTGCCACACGAAGAATATCCAGTTTTTTTGCATACTCATCCCTCTGGATATCGAGCAATAAAATTATACTCTGATGTAGGTTTTAAACTACTAACTGATCCTGTTATTGGAAATAGAAAAAATGAGTTAGAAGAAAGTTTATCTATTTTGGAGAAGTACATGCCAAAGTTAGATTTTGAAAAACTACAGTTTAATCAAGCTCCAACATCGTTCTTAACTGCTGTTAGTTCCTCAAATATAGATGAATTTTAAAGGTGATTATATGTAGTATTCCGTTATAGGGCGCTATTCTGTAATAAGGATAAGCGCTCATTTTTCATTTTAGGGACAGATTGTTGAATTACAATTTAAATAAAATCCATATTAATGTTAAAATATAGAAAAGATTATAAAGACTCGTACTTAACTAACCGAATCCTAATCAAGTAAGGGGTGAGTATTGGAGGGAGAGTAATGGCAAGGTTTATTGATGATTTAGCTGGGGCAATCTATGATTTCTGCAAGTTTATTTTCAAAAGTATATGTTACCTATTTGCAGGGATGTTAATTGGTGGAGTCCCACTTTATCTAATTGCTTTAGCGTTTAAAATGTTTAATTAAAGGGCGCCATTTCAGAGCAGAAATGGCGCTTTTTAATTAAGTCATTAGCCGCGATGGTGAAAAATAGTAAAATTTATTGAAAGGAGCTGTTTGTAATAAAAACTAAAGTCAATTATCCATTTATTTATTTTTTTATGGAACCCAATGTAGTTTTCGTTTATAAAATAGAAACACAAAATTATGTAACCGTTTCAGACTTGAATGAAAATGGGGAATGGCAAACGCATGAATTAGAACATGAAGCTGAATTTGAGAAGTTTAATCATGAAGAGAGCAATCCACTTGAAGGTAAAGGATATATGGTTAAACAAAGCGATGTGAACACAATGGTAGAAGTCGTGAATAACTACATTCAAAAATACCGACATTCTTTTTCATCCACCTTGGCTGTGGCAGGTGATCAAGTTGCGCCTGTACATATCGTTTCCTCAGAATCTGCAGCAGGTTCATTAAGAGTAGGACTTGAAAGACCAAAGGTTGTGATTGGTTTTCCAGACTCATTTTCAATTGGACCATTGTGGAAATTAGATGAGAAAGCAGGACAGAGGTTTCGCAATGAATGGTTATATGAACATATCAATTATGAACAAGATGATTATGAATATGAAAATAAATATGCAAATACCTTGAGGGAGTTAGATGATATTCCCGGGCAGGTTCCCATTTACATCTGGTATGGTAATAATGCGGATGAACAAACTGGTCTGCGGTTTCTTCTCTTTTTACTGCGCGGCAAAACAAATGATGTTTTTCTCATGAACTCCACCGAACTCTATGAAAGATACATAATGCCTAAAGTTAGAGGTCAAAAGATTTCACATACAGGCCATATCGAATCAAAAGAATTAAGACTCCTATTTGAAAAAGGCAGGAAGAACCCGCCTATATCTGAACAAGAACGGATGCAGCTTCAAGTAGAGTGGAATTCCTTGGCACAAACGAAAGAAGTCTTGCGTCTATGGATGAAGGATGAAATAAAGGGCGTTAAAGAAAATCACTTCGATCCACTGATCATAAATACTATTGAAATGCTGCATCGTAAGCAGGAAAAAAAGGACTTTATCAAGGCTGGAATGGTGATTGGAGAAGTCCTATCAGGGACAAACGAATTGATTAATGCTTTCTTCTTAGAATATAGGATTCGGCATTTAATATATAGTGGGTTCCTTGAACTAAAAGGAATACCAAAATCAATGAGACATTATAGTGTTAAACTGCGGTGAGGAGAATGATTCATTCATATCTTCCATAATCGGGCGCGATTGCAGGATATGAAAATCTCTCTTATTTATTAAAGTATTGGGTTAGAAGGTGTCATAAGTAATGAATAATTACTAAATGGTGGACATACACCTCTTATGATGAGAGGTGAAAATGTGGTAATAACCCGTAGAATCTAAAACGATGACAGGTTCAGCGACAGTGTGTCGTTCGACCTCTGTATAAAATACATAGAAATCTTGCAATCCTTTAGTATCGTATTTAAATTTAAAAGTCTTTCCAAAAGGGTGCTTTCTTGCCAGGAAAGCTTGAACTTGGCTTTCTCCTTTTGCGACGTCCAGGCCAATCACTGGATCCATACTCTATCACATCTCCTCATATTTAGACTTGTCGGTAGCCCCTGTCTTTCTTGTAGTGTCATAGCTTCGCTTGTAATGCGGGGGCTAAGCCCCAACCAGCCTCAAACATGTTTCTACAAGTAAGGGGTGGACAGTATAACGGACGGGATCAAACAGTCCATACCCCGACTACCTAAAGAATAACCTATAAAAAAATAGGCCAACCAGATAAAATATTGATCTGGGTGACCTTATAATACGAAGGGGGCTATCCTCTAATAAGGATTTCCGCCCTATTTTTTTGATCTAAAGAAGCTGTAGTGTTGAAGGAAATTTGTATTATTTTTCATAAAGTGGAAATTATATAGTTGAAAACAGAAAGGAGGGATTAAGTGGAAACGAGTATGAGCGTGGAAGAAGTTATGAACCAAATCTCTAAACTTATGCAAAAAGAAGGGCAGCAACTTCGTAAGAAGCAAGTAAAAAAGTCAAATCCAGAGCTAATGAAAAATGCATTGTATTATTTTCCAAGTTGGGAAACTGCAATAGAACAGAGCGTTGGATCTTAACCTTCAACTGTACATAAAACATTTAATTTTCAAATAGATGTATTATCCGTCTATTTTTGTAAAAATTAAAAATTTATTGATTGAACCACAGAAACTGCCTGACGGGAAATGGCGGTTTTTGTGGTTTTTTATTTATGGATAATCGATAGCTTATTTTATTTAGCTGCTGGGCGAAAATAAGAGCCGGATTCAACAGCCTTTAATATTATCAGGATCTACAGCAATCGGGCCAGATTCTTGAATAATAAAGTGGCATCCTTTTGTATCGGGTCAGTTAGTAGATGAAACCATTTTTGATGTAATTACGTAGTT
Organism: Bacillus sp. J33; assembly: GCF_000518885.1. Taxonomy (GTDB): domain Bacteria; phylum Bacillota; class Bacilli; order Bacillales; family Cytobacillaceae; genus Cytobacillus. The sequence goes on from NZ_JAEL01000125.1 coordinate 6,719, forward strand.
AGTAAATAAAGTTCATAATTAAGGCGGGATATTCCTGTGAACATTCTTTAAAATTCAAGGGATGAATAAGAAAAGAGAATAAATGAAAAAGAGAATAAATAAACTTTAAAGGGCAGGTGGTGAAAAAAATGGAAGAGGACAAAAAGTATGAAAGAGCGAAGAAAAGGGTGGAAAATCTAAAGGCATTTTATATCCATTTCATTGTCTATATTCTTGTGAATACCATGTTAGTCATCATTAACTTAATGAACTACGAAGATGCAGGCCGCTGGTGGTTTGTATATCCACTGTTGGGATGGGGAATCGGATTGGTCTCCCACGGGCTTTCTGTGGCTTCATTTGGATTGTTTGGGCCGGATTGGGAGGAAAGAAAGATAAAGGAATATATGAAGAAAGATAACAGAAATGATTAAGATTTTTGTTCATGACCGGAAGTCGGTGAAGGCTTCCATTTTTTATTGTTAACAATAATTATTGCCGGATTATGCTATGAACTAAGATCTTCCACACTCGGGCGCGATTCTGGAACAAGAATTAGCGCTCAGTTTTCATTTTAGGGCCATTATCCTTATAAGAGAATCGTTTATTTGTAATCAATATTCAATTAACGGGGGCAGTTTTGTGCAAGCAGGAAATTCTAAAAAAATGAAGAATGGTATCTAGTGATTAAAGAAATGGGGGATTTATTTGAATAAAATTCTATTACACATAGAAGGATTTGCGATCTTATCATTAAGTCTTTATGTTTACTCATATAATCAGTTTAGCTGGGTTTTGTTCGTTATATTGTTATTAGCCCCAGATATATCAATGCTCGGATATATACTTAATAACAAGGTTGGTGCTGTGCTTTATAATATATTTCATACATACAGTTTATCAATTGGTGTTGTTATATGTGGATTATTGTTATCAAGCCAAACTGTCTTAGCAATAGGTATAATATGGACTGCGCATATTGGAATGGATAGGATGATTGGATATGGATTGAAATATCCAACCGATTTTAAAGACACGCATTTAAATCATGTTTAATCCAAATATACCTGTAAACTGGGGCGTTTGTAAAATAACGAAGAAGCCATTTTTATAGCACTTTCGCATTTTTAAAACTTCCGCAAAAGGGCGCTTTCCTTGCATAAGGATCAGCGCTCATTTTTTATTTTAAGGCCAGATCGCTTAATATGTAGTATTTATTATGAAACATTTTATTCGAAAAATCCGTACAATTAGTAAAGGCTAATAAAGTCGAGGTGTCTTATGAGCATAGGTACAATAATATGGGGAATGTTAATACTTTTGGCACTCCAACTTCTCATATCAGAGTATTTTGTTAGAAGATTGGATATTAAAAGAACAAAAAAAGGAGCATTTACAAAAGGAAGAAGAAAAACATTTATTGCTATTGAAATGATACTTATGGTTTTATTCTTTTTTTCTGCTTTTGCAATTATTGACTACTATCCTTACTCAGTAAGTCTTTCTATGACTCTGTTTTTCTCATTAGTATATTTGTTTCGAGGAATTGAAGAGTGGATTGTAAATAAAGGGGATAAAGGATACTATCACGAATGGTTAGGTTCAATTACACTTTTATTCATGTTTTTATTTTTTTATATTAGCATGGTTCAAAACTAACGAGTTCTTCAGTTCAAGAAGGGGTGAGGCAGCAACCTTTTCCTTATTTGACTAAAAGATTGGATTAATGATCTTCAACAATAGGGCGCTTTTCCTGAATAAGGATAAGTGCCCGTTTTGCATATAAGGGTATCCTTAACAGTAAATTATTTAAGGTACAATTCGATCAATAAACCGAAGTCTTGACTTCAATCTAAAGTTGCAGGGAACTTCATTCTATTTATCGATTCCTGAATCAATTTTAATCGTTACAATAAAGAAGACGAAGCAAGAAGTCTGCATCAAGCTTTGTAAAGCGGTATTGAAAAGTTGTAGCTAAGAAAGGAAGTGTACCCTATGAAACTTAACCATATCAATCTTACGGTCACTGACGTTAACGCTGCTCGAGAGTTCTTGGAGAAATATTTCGACTTGCAAACCAAGAGTATAAATAGCGATTCATTTGCTGTAATGACTGACGATGACGGATTGTTACTAGCTTTGATGAAAGGTAGCCAGGCCAACTACCCCAAGTCCTTTCATATTGGCTTCTTTCAAGAGAGTAAAGAACGAGTAAACGAGATCAATCAACGATTGAAGGATGATGGATTTGATGTGAAACCGCCCAAAATGGCTCATCGATGGACATTCTATGTTAAAGCCCCAGGCGGATTTACAGTGGAGGTACTCAGTTAAGTAAGGCTTATTCGATACATGGATTACCTCATGCTCCAAAGAATCAGGCGATGTCCGTGACCTAAATGATTTAAAAGCAATGGTGGTATAACAAGAAAAAGGACCATGTTCCAGTACAGAGCAGATGCAATTGATGAGAAATGAGTGTTAAGCAATCCAGATAGTAAGAATAAATAAATGAGAAGTTATTTTTAATACACTATAATCGGGCGCTTTTCTGAAATAAGGAAAGCGTTTTTCTTTATGAAAAGGGCCAGATTGAGGAGGATCTTCTCCAAAGATAATTGGATATTTATATTAAAGTTAGATGGAGATTGTGAAAGAATGTATTTAGCGCAGCGTGGAAAAAACGACTCTGCGCATAGTTGAGAAATTTTCGATTTTATAGGATTCTCCTATTATTTCTTCTATTTATTTTTCCTTTAAGCTAGCTTTGGACGTCTCCCCGCAAGCTTTATTGTGGGGAGAGTCTTTAAATTCTCTAGAATTGCGTGCGATTAAATATTAAGTGTTAACCTTTTAATAAATACCTTAGCGATTTGAGAGGAAGGTTTGTTTTTTGGTCGGACCCATCCATAAGGAATAGGCTCATTTTCAGGGGTATTCAAATCAATGATCTTCATCCCCTGTTCGTACCTTGGATTTTTATGAAAAGAAAAGTCTAATCCGATGGTAACGGCTAACCCTTTTTCAATCGCATTATTAATTGCAATCGTGTTATTTGTCACAAAAAGAATATTAACATCCCCATATTTAGCAATGTTTTCATCCATAAACTGTTGGATAATGTCATCATCATAAAGTACAATTGATTCTTTTATCAGCACTTCTGGGGTAATTGATTTTTCTTGGGATAATTTAGATTTTGTATTAACAGCAACCACTATTTTTCCTTCTAATACCCTTTCGAAGACTAGATCATTATTTTTAGGAATATATTCTTCATTTATCACCATTAAGCCGATATCGACTTTATTCGTAAGAATATTCTCGATAATTTCCTTCGGTCCTTTCTCAGATATTTCGATTTTTACATCTGGAAAATCGGTTTTAAAACGCGCTACAGTATCAACAAGTAAGTGCATCGGTCCAGGAATGGTTGCAATTCTTAATTCTCCTGATAGGGTATTTTTATACGTATCTACTTCTTCTTTTAACTCATTTATTTTTGTTAAAATTTCTTTAGCCTTTTCAATGACGACTTTTCCTTCCTCTGTTGGGACAGCTTTTAGTCCTCGGGATCGAGTAAATAATGAGACACCTAATTCTTTTTCTAATAATGAGATCGATTGACTAACTGCAGATAAGGTAATATGGGATTTTTGTGCAGCCATAGTTAGTGATCCAGATTTTGAAACTTCAATTATATATTGTAATTGCTCAAGATTCATTTTTTTGCTCCTATTAAGTTTAACTTAATTATTAATTAGTAAATCTAATTATTCTTTAATATTATACGGTGCTAGAATAAAGAGGCAATAGGATGACATTATATTAATAGTACTTTACGTTTAAAGGGGAGTTATACTATGAAATACAATCATATTACTGTAGCTGGCAGTGGGGTTTTGGGAAGCCAAATTGCCTTCCAAACTGCTTTTAAGGGTTTTAATGTGTCTGTTTATGATATCAATGATGATGCTTTGGAGGCTGCCAAGGATCGAATCATGGAGTTAAAATCACGTTATCAAGAAGATTTAAAAGCAAGTGTGGAAGAAGTGGATTCTGCGTATAATCGTATTTCTTTCAGTTCTGATTTAGCAAAGGCAGTTTCTGAAGCAGACCTAGTTATTGAAGCAATCCCTGAAGTGGTGCAGATTAAAATTGAATTTTACAAGCAATTAGCGAAGGTAGCACCTGAAAAGACAATTTTTGCAACAAACTCTTCTACTTTATTGCCAAGCCAATTTGCAGAAGCTACAGGCCGGCCAGAAAAATTTTTAGCTTTGCACTTTGCGAATGAAATTTGGACAAATAATACAGCAGAAATCATGAAACATCCTGGAACAGATATGAAAGTGTTTGATGATGTGATTGAGTTTGCCAAAGCAATTGGAATGGTGGCTTTACCGCTGCATAAAGAACAACCAGGCTATATTTTAAATTCTTTATTAGTTCCTTTTCTAGAAGCTGCACAGATGCTTTTCTTAAAAGAAGTAGCTGATCCAGAAACAATCGATAAAACTTGGATGATTGCAACAGGTTCACCAAAAGGCCCGTTTGCTATTTTAGACGTAGTGGGGATTAAAACCGCATATAATATTTCCCTTACAAAAGCAGAGGCGGATGTTCCCGGGTTTGATAAATTAGCTGAGAAATTAAAAAAGGAATACATCGATAAAGGGAAACTTGGAAGAGAGACTGGAGAAGGATTCTACCAATATCCCAATCCTAGTTTTTTAGAACCAGACTTTTTAAAAAAATAAAGACTCACGATAGAACTTTAAAACAACCAGTGTCTTAAATAGACACTGGTTGTTTAGTTCCTTATTTTTTCTTCAAATGAGTGTAGCTATTTATCAAGTTACTATTTTTTATATCCCCCAAAATGAAAAAAATAAGATGATTCCAAGAAAAGCAACTTAAAATTTTCATTTTGGGGGTATTCACTCTTCTTAGCTTGATGGCTATGTGGCTGGACCCTAATAAGTTCGCTCTTTGTAGGATTTGATAAAAAGGTTGTGTGAATGTTAGAATGCCTCTGATTAGTATCGTACGATTATTACAAGAATCCTACATTCATAACGAAGAAAAACTAATAATCCCCATCTACATCTGTAGGTAGGGATTATTTACGCTTACTTCAATTTTTTTGTAAAAAATTAACTATTTCGGATTATTGGTCTATCAATAATGGGCTGATTGAATCCATACTTGCCATGCAGAATTTAGCTAACTCATTCCAGGTCAGCAACTTCTTCAAGGGAATGAATAAGAGACATATGATTTATTGGTGACGACATGATGATCAGAATTGTATAGGTTCCATATTTATCGCACTGATTGCCGAACTTTTCAATTGAGTACGTGGAGTCAGTCACGACTTTTAATAAAAAATTGTGATCACCACTGATACGATGACACTCCTTAATATAAGGAGATGAACGGGCAAAATCAAGAAATGCATGGCAATCTCTAGTTCGAAAAAGCATATATGCTGCTGAACCTTTACCTATTTTTTCCGGAGAAATGATTGTTCGATAACCCGTAATAACTCCTTTTTCCTCCATTCGTCTGACTCTTTCCGTTACAGCAGGTTGGGACAGACCCACACATTTCCCCAGCTCTGTCATCGATATTCTCGCCTGCTCCTGAAGATAAAATAGGATTTGTTTATCTATTTGATCCAATTTTATTCCCTCCTTTTAAATTTAAGGTTTTATATACATAATAACTTGTATTCCTTAGTAAACAAGTCATAATTACTCGATTATTGCATGTAAAATATATGAATTAATTATTATAATAAACTTGTCTTATTAAAGTATCAATACATTAAAGTTCAGTTAGGGGAAATGTTTATGAAGGTCTCGTTGCAGAAAGCACATCGTTTATTTAAAGGAAATCTGCCAAGTTATTCAGCATCCGTTGAGGAGATTCGCGAACACATAGAAGATATATTTGCCCTACTTCCTGTAGCAAGTGATTTGGTTACAGAAGAGGTTGACATTGATGGAATGAAAGGGGAATGGCAAACATTTCCTGAATCCAGAGAAGACCGTGTGCTTTTATATTTGCATGGTGGTGGGTTTATGTATGGGAGTATAGCTACACATCGAGGTGAATCCAGCGAATTAGGGAGAGCTGCTAAAGCTCGTACATTATCCATTAATTATCGTCTGGCGCCAGAACATCCTTTTCCAGCTCCAATTGACGATGCGTTGAAAGCCTACAACTGGTTGCTGGAACAAGGATATCGTGCCAAAGATATCATTATTGCTGGTGATTCAGCAGGCGGTAATCTTACTGCAGCCCTTATGATGAGTATTAGGGATACCATGACCCCTTTGCCGGCGGGTGGTATAATGATATCCCCGTGGATTGATTTAGGACAAAACGGGGAGACATATATCACCAAAGAAGGTGTAGATCCGGTTAATACCAAAGAAGCAATCAAACAATTAGCTGATAATTATTTAAATGGTGTCTCACCTACGGTGCCATATGCCTCCCCTATTTACGGCGATTTGAGAGGACTACCCCCAATCTATGTAATGGTCGGAGAAGCAGAAATTATGTTAAGCGAGTCATTAACGTTTGTAACACGAGCAGCATTGGCAGGAGTCGATATCCATTTTAGATCTTGGCCTGCTATGATTCATAATTGGCTTTGTGCTCACTCTTTTCTGGAAGAGGCAAGAGAAGGAATATTAAGTGCTGGGGATTTCATGAACAAATTGTATGCAAAACATTAAACATTTTGTTTCCTTTCAAATAATTAATCTATAGAAGAGCGCCAATTGGCGCTCTCAGGCTGTCGACAAAGTCGACAGCTGTTTTTTGTATAAAGTTTAGCAACAATAGAGAGTGTCCTTTGTTTGAAAATACAACTAAATATGTAATTAAAAGAAGATAAAACCGTAAACGTATGGATAAAAATGTAAGAACCCTCCAAGTCTGGAGAGTTCTTTTTATGAGTGATTTGTAGCTGTTCGTTTAACTAACCGTAATGACTTGATCCTTCCGCTTTGCGCCAATAGCGTTCGCGCCTTTTCAAAGCCCGACCGCCGGCGCTGCGCCGACCGCGGTGGCCGTGTTAGTTGGTGTGTGCGATGGCGCTGATTTCAATCAGTTGCTCTGGGAATGCCAAGTAAGTCACGCCGATGAGGCTGCCGGCCGGTCGATGTTGTTCGAGGTATTCCTTGAACAGCCGGATGACTGGTTCGGAATGTTCTTGCGCATTTGTTAAATAGATCTCTATATAAGCGAGGTTGGACTTCGTGACACCAAATCCCTCCAGTACTCGATCGAGATTTTCAAGCGTCTGTCGGGNCTGTGCTTCGATATTGCCCTCGCCAATGAACGCACCCTCCATATCGTGGGAAAATTGCCCTGAAATGTAGATAGTGCCGTTGACGCTGTAACCTTGGGTAATACCGTGATCCCAAAGACCGTGATCGTAGGTTTTAACATTTTTCATTTTTTTCTCTCCTTTACTTCAA
>NZ_JAEL01000126.1 GCF_000518885.1 Bacillus sp. J33
GACGTCAAACCGATCTATGAAAAACGCAAAGAAACAATTGAACGAGTATTCGCAGATGCAAAAGAAAAGCATGGCATGCGTTGGACAACCCTCAGGGGACTTAAAAAAATGTCGATGCAGGCGATGCTTACTTTCGCTGCCATGAATTTGAAGAAAATGGCCAACTGGACTTGGCAAGGTCCAGAAATGGCCTAAATGATAACCTCGGAGAGGTCTGCAATTCTCTGTAATTACTTGAAGTCCTACAAAAAATGAAAAAAAGAGTTCGGAATGAGACTATTCCGAACTCTTTTTGTCTACAAACTGACCTCTTTCCATTCGGAAAGAGGCATCGTTTATGTAATACGACTTATCTTTCAGAATGAAATCATTCTGCAGGAAGTGGCACCGTTCCAAAATGGAGGTTGCCGGACGTCATAGGGCCTGATCCCTCAGTCACTCTTGATAAGATAATTATTAAGTTGATAGTGAAAATAATATCTCCCTCCAACAAAATTGTCAATAAGTATTTTATTTTCAAACTATTTCAGAAAACGCTTTCACGATTGGGGGAGTAAGAAAAATTTAAAAAAGGAAAGATTTACAACCGTACCATTTGTTTCGATAGACTGATTTCGGGTATTAAAAAAACAAGAAATTATAAGTCAAGGAGGAGATAGAATGAACAAAGACCAAACGAATGGCAATGTTGATCAGTTGAAAGGAGAACTGAAAAAACAGTACGGGAAATTAACCAATAATGAGTCGAAAGAAGCTGAAGGCAAGATGGAAAAAATGAAAGGCCAAGCCAAAGAAACTTGGGGTGATGCAAAAGAAGCGCTATCCAAAACCTTTAATGACTCTAGGGATTAAAAAAAAAGTAACCAGCAAGGATTTTAGTTGCTGGTTACTTTTTTGCATAGCTATGTTTCATTCACTCAAAATAGGGTAATAGATTAAAAAGTAGTTTTAGCACCCAGGTAACGCGGCTTCCAGTAAGAATTACTCATATCGCTTATTTCAACACCGCGTGAAGAGCCTGCATGGATAAACTTGTTATTTCCAAGATAGATGCCCGCATGTGATGGACCCTCTTTATAGGTTTCGAAGAATACAAGATCTCCTGCCCGTGGTGAGGAAACTGGTTTTGTAGCACTCCAAATAGATGCTACTGTACGAGGGATGGAGATTCCTGCATTTCTATAAACATAGTTAAGGTAACCAGAGCAGTCAAAACCTGAAGGTGAGCTTCCCGCCCATTTATAAGGAGCACCAATATACTTTTTAGCCTCTGAAATTAGTTCATTTACCTTGGAAGTTGATTGAGCTGCTACCTTTGTTTCTGCCGGCTGACTGGATGCAGAACCTGAGACCTTTAGAGTCTGGCCCGGATATATCAAGTCAGAAGTAAGATTATTCATTGCTTTTAGTTGTGAAACCGATAAGTTATGGCGAGATGCAATTCCGGAAAGTGTGTCTCCTCTTTGAATCGTATAGACACTGCTGTTTCCTGAAGATGAAGCTGCTGCAGGTGCAGACCCTTTTACCTTAAGCTTTTGGCCTGGATAAATTGTATCGCTGCTAAGACTATTCAAGCTTTTAAGAGCGCTGACCGAAAGGCCGTGGTTTCTTGCAATTCCCCATAAAGTATCGCCTGATTTCACTGTGTAGCTGGCAGTTTCGCTGCCTGATGCACCAGATGTTGACTCGTGGCTATGCGGTGCCAATAGAGTTATAGACTGTCCGGCATAAATGGTTGATCCGGAAATATTATTCCATCTCTTTAATTCATCCACTGAAAGATTATGATTAATGGAGATTCTCCATAGTGTATCACCTGACTTCACTGTATATCTATTTTCATGAGCACTTGCTTCACCATTGAACGTTGTAAACAATAAACCAGCTGTCGCAGCCATAGTAAGTAGTTGTTTCTTCAAGTTGCACACTCCTTAATTTTCTTTGACAACCTAATATTAGTAATATATCTAGTAAAATCCTACCTGAAAATATTGGTCTTGCTGGCAATTAATAATATTAATTCCTAAATATATCTCAGAATCCTCTATCTACCAGCTGTTGATAGTGATTAAGTCCCTGAAAATAATAGAATTTCAAACTATTTAAGGAAAGAAAAGTGAAATATACACCAAAATATCTGATAATTCCCAATAAACTTTTTACTAGAATATACCCCCACAAACAAGAATAGCTGCTAAATTGTTTCTCACAAAAAAATAAAAAAGTATTTAAAGCCTGTCCAAAGACCAGCTTTAAATACTTTTTATTTCCATACTCTTTTGTTTTCTACTCTGTTTGTGAATCCCGCAATGTCCAATTTCTCTAAAAAAGGAATTATATACTTCCTGGATAATCCAAGAATTTCCTTGGCATCTCCGACTTCAAATTCAGCACCCGTTCCTTTTTTCAGCTTGTTTACTGCTTCCCTAAAGCGATCCCCATGCCAGTAGAATTGCCCATCAATCGGTGTGATGGTCCCCTGTTCTTCCAGGAAATGCTTTATGTCACCCTTGAGGTTATCCGGAAGTCCTGCCGAGCTGTAGTAATCATCAAAATGCTTTACTTTTAAGCCATCTTTTTTCAAATCTTCGAGAAGATTTTCAGTGCGCTTTTGCCAGTTTTTTGGCACGCACGGCTGAAAATCGGCATTTTGCAGGTATTGCCCTTTTCTTCTAAAATTGCCGTTTTCTATACCAGAATGAATCACATATTCAATTAGCGCCTTAGGATAGCTGCTTTGCATAATCTGCAGAAGCTCCGCTTTGTTTAACCCTTGTTTCAATGGATTTTCATGATGAAATTCGTGCAAACGGCCGTATACTTCTTCCTCCACGCTTTCAGTTAACGATGCAAGTGAAAAATCCTTGCTGGAAATTTGAAGAAAGTCACCATCCATAAGCATTTCATTTACTGTCTGTTCATCAAGAGAGGTTTTTGCCATAATTTCGGGCAGTGATAAGCTTTTTCCTTCTGCTAAAGCAGCAATCATCCGGTCTTTAGGACTGCCTTCTTTTTTCTTGTTTAAATCCTCAATCGTTTGCAGTCCAAACCGATATTTCTCACCATTAGGGTCAATTACCCAGCCTCCGCCAATAGTCTCCTGGGGACTTGGCCTTCTCAAGATAAACCGGTCTCCCCTTTTAGCCACAATTTCCTCATCCAATCGCAGCTGGCACAAAATTTCTCCTGCATGATCCTTCAATTCATTTCGATCGAAGAAGACAATCCTTCCCATTACCTCCGCTGTTCCGATATGGCACTTTATGGGCATTCGCTGTTTTATGATATATTCAAGATCCTCAACTGTTCTTAGGGACACATCAATCGTTTTTGTGACACTAAAATGTTCAGAAGACACAAGTACTTCTCCCCGCTCAATATCCTCCTTTGATACACCTGTAAGGTTAATTGCAGCCCTTTGTCCTGCAAAGGCTGAAGTTGCAGGCTGGTGATGCACCTGTATCTGGCGGGCCCTTACTTCATGGCCTTTAGGCATAATTTTTAGGGACTGCCCCTCCTTAACCATACCTTCATAAACAGTACCCCTCACTACCGTACCTTGCCCTTTGACGGTAAATACCTGATCAATCGGAAGGCGGAATGCCCCTTTGGCATCTTTTGTATCTTGTTCTTTCAAAGTATGTATAATTAACTGCTTTAAATCATTAATACCTTTACCGGATAAACTATCTGTTATGACAAATGGTACATCTTCAAAAACGGTTCCTTTAAGTTCTTCGAAAATTTCCTCTTTAACAAGGCCAATGAACTCTTCGTCAACCCGATCCATCTTGGTTATCGCAACAATGCCATTCCGGATGCCGAGAAAGTCAAGAATTTCCAAATGCTCTTTCGTTTGCGGCATAACGCCTTCATCTGCTGCTACTGCCAGGACAACCAGGTCTATACCCGCAACGCCGGCAATCATTTGCCTTATAAACCGTTCATGGCCGGGAACATCTACAACAGAAATTTGAATTCCTTCATCTTCATATAACGGAGCAAATCCGAGCTCTATGGAAATTTGCCGTTCTTTTTCTTCTTTTAGCCTGTCTGTATCCACATTGGTTAACGCTTTTGTCAAAGTTGTTTTGCCATGATCGATATGGCCTGCCATACCAATTGTAAAATATCTTTTCATCAAATATGCCACCTACTTATTCATACAGTCTTTTTTACTGTATCCTGAAAAAAAATATCTTTCAATCAAACTGACTTTTACAAAGTCAGGAATGCACCGACTGCCCCGCTGTACTCCCCGTTTTCAACAAATAATGGCTTTAGGCCAAGCATGTCAGTGTAATGCTTTAACCGCTCCTTTAGCAGCCTGTTATTCTTAAGAGTTCCCCCAATATAAGCAACATCTTTAAGCTGGTGAATGACTGCAGTATGCATGCTTAGAAGTGCAATCGTTTCCGCTATCATATTGGTAAGGCTGGCCATTTTATCTTCATTGCTGACATCCTTATTTAGGACTGCCTTCCCAAAATTACTCGCAGTCAGGCTGCCATCTAGTGGAGGCTCTGCGGGATAGTAGATATCTTTCACCAGCAGATCTGCAGCTTTATGATCCCCTTTGCCAGCAAGGGAAACTAATTCTGAAAACTGGTTTTCACCAGTCATAAGTTTGCCCAGCCCCATAAAAGTGCCTCCGCCAATACCGCTCCCTGATACGCGGCTGTAATTTCCCCCCCTAATCAGATAAATGGATGTGCCAGTCCCGATATTAATCAGCAGATAATTATCCTTTGATGCGCCGGTCTCCTTCATCATAAAACAAGCTCCATTACAATTTGCTTCAAATTCGGAAACGATAGGAGCGTGTGGAAAAAAGTCTCTTTTTAACATTTCGGATTTCCTGCCTGTTAATGCAATAGAAGCAATAGGGGAAGTCAGTTTCATCCAGCTCGCAAAGCTTCCCAATTCTTCCATTGTATATGTTTTAAAATGTAAACGGCCATTTTCCTCATAAACCATTTTAAGCATGGTCCCACCTGCATCAATCCCAATCTTAACCGGCATTATGAAAAATCCTCCATTCTTGCATTTTTTCTTTCAATCCATTGAAATGGCGCCAATAATAGTAAAAACAGAAAACTGGCAACTGCTTCAAGGACCAATATGTAATAAGGGTAGGGCCCAAGATAATCCAGCAAAGAAGTGCTATTGGGTTTATAGGAAAGAAACATATAATTACCGCCCGTTAGTTTATTTGCCAAAAAAGCAGCTGAGGCACTAATGTTCAAAAACAGGAAGGACTTAAGCAATCCTTTGCCTGTTGGTCTATATTGATGGACAAACACAAAATATAAGCATGTCAAAATGATTAGGTTATGGGTTATGAAAAATTGAAAATAGCGGAAATGAGGAAATCCTAAAAAAATTTCGGGAGTCGAAATAGACATCATTGCACCTATGATCCCAATAAAATAAACAATTTGGAAAACAGTTCTTGATTTAGTTGCTAATAACACCAAACAAAGAATTAGACTTATCGAACATAGATGAAGAGGCAAAGTGTACGATAGATCCCAATGACCGCCTTTGAATAGCCAGATATGGTAGAACAATTCCAATACAAAAAGCAGGAAAAACATTGTTCCCCTAATCCAGCAGTCTATTTGCCGCAGGCGAACCCTAAGAAAGTACAAAAGGCCAGAAACTGCAGCAAACAGCACAATCATTAAAATATGTGATGCTGTAAAAGCAGAAAAAGGGTAAGCAATATAATCATGCGAAAATATTCCTGGCATTATATGTCTCACCCTCCTGATTTTCTGCTTACTAACTTCGATAAACCTCGCTTCTCTTCCTTTATATCATTCATAAGTAAAATTTCTGCTTTTTCTGGCAGAAAAGTAACACTCTATTTGTTAAACCAAAGCGGATCTTCGTTGTCCACTTCGCCATTATAGTTAATCAAAATCTCTTCGCCAGCTTTTATATCCTTATAGGCAAAAAAGTCAAAGGTGTGCATTTCAAAATTAATATCATAGACAGCATTAGGCTCATAGGAATGATTGAAAAGCATACCATACCCTAAGAGGATTGCACTATGTTTATCTCCGTATTCAAATGCATAATCAGCAAGAGCTGTTTTTTCTATATAATGGTGTTCTCTATTAGGGTAAGGCAGAACCGGAGCTTCATGAATTAATTCACCTTTTTTAATATCACGTGTGGCAAATACCCCTCTGTTATGTTCGCCATCACTTAGCGTGGATGTTTTAATCTCTATCATCATTTTTACCTTCTCATTCTCGTCTGCGACGTGTTTTATACCTATGCTAGACAGTTATGCCTAAAAACATAACTGTAACAAGGCTTTTTGAATCCACTGCTATTTTTCGGCAAGCGTATATTTTTCAAATTCCAGCTTTTTGGTTGTTTCAAGCTGTACTAATTTAGGAGATTCAAGCTGGATTTCTTGGGAGAATAATGGCCCATTATAAACAAAAGTATGATACTCTCCAGATTCGCCCATTGGGCAAACTGCTTTTTCCCGGATATCACACAAAAAGGCAGCATCAAGTTCCCTGCCAAGCCAGGAAGAATCCAGTACATCTTCACGCACCCGGATCACTTTGGCCTTATAACCAGATTCTATAAAAATTTCGAATGCCTTTATACTCTCATTTTCCTCCATCCAGAGTGGATAAACAGCCTCTACCCCTGCTTCATATGCCGCTTTTTCTCCCCATTCCCGATGTCCATTCAGGTACAAATCACCGAATGCAATGCCTGTAAGACCATACACTTCTTTTAATCTCTTTAATTCTTCAACGTAACGTTCAGTATAATTTTCGAAGGAGCAAGAAACGAATTCCACGGGAATGGATAAAGCTTTAGCCTGGAGCCTGATCAAGTCTGTCTTCTCCCCGTGCCCAAAAGTTCGGCCGATTTCTGCTGGAGCAGTCGTTATGAGGCATGCAACTTCAACTCCCTGCTCTACTAAAGCGTTTAAAGCCAAGCAGCTGTCTTTTCCGCCGCTCCACGAAAGAGCTACTCTATTATTCATCTATCAACGCCTTCTTTCCCCTTTTCATTAAACTTTATTCTTATGGCTTTTTTCTCATAGATTGCTGTTTTCACTTATAAATACTGCCTGCTGCTTTCTGCTCCGGGCACTCAAGCTTGCCCGCGGGGAGGAATGAGTACCTTCTCGGTTTCGCCTGTGGGGTCTCCCGCTTCCTCTTCTCCCGCAGGACATTGGAAAAGCATCTTTGAAAAAACACCTCGCCAGAAGAAAATGCGGATGCATTTTCGAGGCACCAAGAGCCTTTTGCTACAACCAACTTAGTTGGCTTAACTTAATTAGCAGCTGCAAAGGCAACAAACTTTACGGAAACAGCGTTATTTTTTAATTTAAAAATTGAAACTGTGTGCTGCTTCCTGTTTGGCTGGAAATGACTTCAAGTCTGGCATCAATTCTTTCCTTCAGCTCAGGTACATGTGAAATGATGCCGACCAGCCTTCCGCTTGTTTGGATGTCAATCAATGCCTCAATCGCCTGATCTAAAGATTCAGGATCAAGTGTTCCAAACCCTTCATCAATGAACATGGTTTCCAGGGAAACTCCGCCTGCATATTGCTGTACTACATCAGCCAATCCTAGCGCAAGTGCAAGAGCCGCTTTAAAACTTTCTCCGCCTGATAATGTTTTAACATGCCTTTCCTGTCCTGTATATTGATCGAAAACAAGAAGCTCAAGGCCGCTTTGTGCATTTCCTTTGGAGCGGTCTGTTTTTCTCAGCAGCTGATACCTTCCGCTTGTCATTCGTGTTAACCGTCCATTAGCTTCCCTTAAGATATCATCCAGGAAGGCAGCGAGCACAAACCTTTCAAAGGTAATTCTATAAGTATTCTGCCCTTTGGAAATTTCATATAGGTGGCCAATTACTTTATAACGTTCTTCAAGAGCCTTCATTTTTTCATTTATTTCTTTAATCTTTTGTAAAGTTTCTTCATTATGCTTCTTTTTCATATATAGGTTTGTATATTGATCCTGCAGCTGCTTCAGGTGTTCATCGGTTTCGCTTAACGAACCTTGCAGATTCTCCAAATCTGGCTTATCTACACCTTCTAGTAGCTGTGAAAGCTCCATATAGCGGTCATTAACTGAACGTACCTCTTCATGATATTCCCGAACTTCTTTCTCAAGTGATCTTATCTCACTGTCAGTTTTCTTGGCATTACCGTACTCTCCATATGCTTCAAAGCCTTGATCCTTCATTCGCTGAACAAAATTCTGCCTCTCAACAGCAAGTTTTTCTGCAAACTTAACGGCCTGCTTTTCAACTGTTTCTACTTTTGCCTGTTCGGCCAAATAGGAACTTTTTGTTTCTTGGAATTTCTCCTGTGCCATATCCAATTTTCTTTGTAAATCATCATGATGAGCAATTGCCTTTTTTAAGCTTGCCTGGTAAGTTTCAATTGAACGCAGATTTACCGGTATTGACTCCGTCATTCTTATCCAGTTGCTTTTCTTTTCAGCATGTAGGATAGCAGCATTATTTATTTGATTTTGCAGCTGTTCTATTTCTTCTGCCAGTGTTTCCTTAAGCTTTAGGCTTGTTTCTATTTCTGCGGTGCAAGCTTCCAGCCTTAAGTTCTTTTTCTTTAACTTCATCTGATGGTTTAAAAGATCCTTTTGCTGTTCCAAAAGAGTACCTTTTAATATCGGCAAATCATCTTTGTCAAAATCAGGATGCTGTTTTTGAATGGTCGAAAATTGTTCATCTATAGCGTTTTCTATAGATTTTACGAGAGACTGTGATTCATAGAACGCGGACTCTGCTCTCCTTTTTTCTGCTTCAATTTCGGCTGCCTGCGCCTTTGCTGCTTTTAAATCTTTCTCATCAGGAATATCGGAATGCGATGAGGCTGGGTTTGGGTGATGGTCAGAACCGCAAACAGGACATGCTTCTCCATTTTGCAGCTTGCTTGCCAGAATGGATGCCTGTCCATGCAGCCATTTTTTCTCTAGCTCATCCACAAGCATTCTGCTATCTTCCAGCCTGGATGATGCTTTTTCAAAATAACTGCTCTTCTGATTTAAAATTTCGTAAGCTTTTACATACTCTTTTTGCTGCTCTTCAAACTTATTAAGCCGTTCTATTTGTTCTGCCATTTTTTCTAACTGACGCTCGTTCTCGGCATATTTTAAATGACTCTTTTCAATATCTTGTTTTTCTTCGGCCAAAGCTTGATATTTTTGATCAGCGCTCTTTAATGCTTCATCCTTTTGCATCTTTTGAAAGCGCAGATTCTCCAGCTTTTCTCCAAGGGACCGGACCTGCTTTTCTACTTCTGCATAGGAATAAATATCCTCTTTCATGTGTTGAAGACGATTAACCTGTTCCCCTGCCTGTTTCCGTTCCTCTTCTCGACTCTTTTCAGCTTCCCACTTTTCTTGGTTCTCCTTTAAGAGGCTTGAAAGTGATGCAATACTTTCCTTTAATGCTGAAAGTTCCTTATTAGCAGCATCTAAATCTTTTTTTAACTCATGGCAAAGCTGTTCCTGCTGATTAAGCAAAGCCGCTTTCTGGGCAAGGGAGATGAGTTTCTCCTTGTCTCCAACCTCTTCTTTTAACTCATTAAGCTTATCCTTCTTGAGCTTAAGGTCTTCTTTTGCCTTCAGCTGTTTATTGATTGTTTCAGCTTCATATATTTTTTGCTGAAGAGCATCCCTTTTTTCTTTTAGTTTTTTGCCAGAATCAGTTAATTGCTCAAGCCCTTCCATCATTTGTTCAATTTCTGCTTCTAAAAGAGGCAGCAAAAGTGCATCATTCACACTCCCAGCTTCTAAATACCCCTTAAGCTCCTCAGTATAAACAGCTTGAACCTGGTGCAGAAGCTGATCTCGAAGCTTTACTTGGTCCTCAACTGTTCTCTTTAGCGCAGAAGCATCTTCCTTGAGCTTTTCCTCAATCCGCTTATAAATCTGGGTATGGAATAAACGCTGAAGGATGACTTCCTTATCCTTGCTTTCAGAGGTAAGAAGCTTTCTGAACTCGCCCTGGGGGATCATAAGAATTTGCCTGAATTGATTGCTGTCGATTATCATGATTTCCTTAATTTTTTCATCAACATCCCTGACATTTGACGCTAGAAGCTGCTTGTTTCCATTTTCATCGTACACATATAGTTCCGCCTTGGCACTCACAGTAGTTGTACCATCCCCCCGCTCCTTTTTCTTCTCCTGCTGTGGGGATCGGCTGATGTAATAAGTTTTATTTCTTAATGTGAATTCAAGGGAAACTTCAGTAAGTGTATCGTTTTTTGCAAACTGGCTTCTTAGTTCCGGGCCATTGCGGTCCTCACCGCTTGCTTTTCCGTAAATGGCATAGCTGATTCCGTCAAAAATAGTGGTTTTACCTGAACCGGTTTTTCCGGAGATCACAAACATCGTCCGGTTCCCAAGCTCTGTAAAGTCAATGTGCTCACAGTCTGCATAGGGGCCAAATGCCTGCATCCTTAATTTTAACGGCCTCATTTCAACGCCTCCTCCCTGAGCACTCCCTCAATCACACCGGTCATAACCTGCTGCTTATCTTTTGTAAATTCAGAAGTAGTCATCTGCTCGTAAAACTGCTTAAAAAGTTCAAGCTCTGACTTTTTCTCTTCCTTCATAGATATGAAGGAACTTTTTTTCTTCATATCTGTGATAGAAATTTTCCGTTCAAGATGAAGGACATTCGGATATACCTGCCGAAGCTTATTGATTGGGTCGAGCAAAGCCCCTTCATCCAATAGAGTGATTTTAAGGTAGTCATCCAGATTCTGTTTTTCATAGAATGATGGATCCATCAGCTCGTCTAAATAACCCTCAATTTCTCTTAAATCTTTTTTAGGTTTGAGGGAACGGGTACGCAGATCAAATTCCCCATTCTCTTTCATTTCAATAATCGAAATCGATTTTTCCTGTTTTGCCTCAGAAAAAGAATACTTTAAGAGGGAACCTGAATAGCGGATCTTGTCATGTTTGATGGCATCCGGGCTATGTAAATGCCCCAATGCCGTATACGAAAAAGGATCAAAGCAGCTGGAATGAACACAGCCTGATCCACCTACAGAAAGAGTCCTCTCCGAATCGGTGGTTGCCCCGCCCAGGACAAATGCATGTCCAACAAGGACGTTTGGTTCATTTGGGTTTAAATATTCTTCTATCCTTCCGACAATAGCCTTCATGGCATCATCATGCGAGTGTACACGGCCATCATCAAGCAAATGCCTGACCATTCCTGGTTCTGCATAAGGAACAAGGTAAAAG
Organism: Bacillus sp. J33; assembly: GCF_000518885.1. Lineage (GTDB taxonomy): Bacteria > Bacillota > Bacilli > Bacillales > Cytobacillaceae > Cytobacillus. The sequence goes on from NZ_JAEL01000126.1 coordinate 11,273, forward strand.
TTAACTCCGTTAATATGTACTGGCCTAAAATCACTTCCTAGCTTTCCTGTTAAATAGAAGTGGCTTTGCCTGTACCACGAGCTGCCAAAGGAAAGCCTTTCTGCACTGTCATGATTTCCCCCGATCGCTACTACCGGTGTTTTTAATTCTACATTTATTTTAAATAGAATTTCATTTAATAATTCTACAGCATCTGTTGGCGGCACAGATCTGTCATATAAATCTCCTGCAATAACGACAGCATCTGGCTTTTCCTCTTCTACAACTTCAACAAATTGATTTAAAAAGTGACGCTGGTCTTCCGTCATATACACTCCATGAACCAGTTTACCTAAATGCCAATCTGCCGTATGGATAAATTTCAGCTTCATCACCCTCTTTTCCTGACATTATTCATTCTATATAATGTTACCATTATAGCAAATCATAAAATTTAAATGCTTCTGCAAAAAAAGGAAATCTATTTATCAGAACATTCGTTCTTATTATAACAAAAGAAATAGCCAAAAGATATTCAGGAAAAATAAAAAGAGCCCGTCCAGGCTCTTTTTATTTTTCTCGATTATTTTGTCTCACCAGTGTGTATTCTCTCCAGCATTTTATTGGATGCTGGTTTCCCTTTCAGCTTTGGGAAATTTATTAGAATAGCGATTACTCCGCAAATGCCAATCAATAATGGATAAAAGGAATAAGCCATAATGCTTACCGGAGATATCGCTGCAAGACCGGAAGCAGCCAGCATTTGGCCTCCATAAGGTATGATCCCCTGTACAAAACAAGCAAATATATCCAGAATGCTCGCAGATTTGCGTGGATCAATATCGTATTGATCTGCAATATTTTTAGCCAGCGGGCCAGCAATGATAATGGAAATAGTGTTATTTGCTGTGGATACATTTGTAAGAGAGACAAGCGATGCTATACCAAATTCAGCTCCCTTGCGAGAATTTACTTTGTTTGTCACTAGGTGGAGCAAATAGTCAATTCCGCCATTATAGCGGATAATCTCCACAACACCGCCAATAAGGATTGCTATGATCGCCAGGGTTTGCATTCCTGCCATTCCCTCAGCAATCATCTGCAAGAACGAAACGGGTGTATAGCTTCCATCAGCTATGCCAATCGCCCCGGACAGCAGGACACCGCCGCTCAATACGATTATGACATTCATTCCCAGTAATGCTGCAGCCAATACTCCCAAATAAGGAACCACTTTCAGAAGACTGTAATCCTGGCTGGTTACCGCACTTTCTTGTCCAGCTGTTAAGAATCCAAGAATCAGTGCTGTAATCAAGGCTGCGGGCATCACAATTAAAAAATTCACCCGAAATTTATCAGTCATTTTTGTCCCTTGTGTGCGGACAGCTGCAATGGTCGTATCAGAAATAACAGATAGATTGTCGCCGAACATGGCACCGCCTATTACAGCAGCCATGGCCAATGCAACAGAAATATCAGTTTCTGCTGAAAGGGCAACACCAATTGGTGCAAGAGCAACTACTGTCCCGGTAGATGTACCCATTGATAGGGATATGAAGCAGGCAATAACAAATATACCTACCATTAGAAGATTTTGCGGTACGAAATTTAATGCCAGGTTGACTGTCGAATCAACCGCTCCCATTCCTTTGGCTGTTCCGGAAAATGCGCCAGCGAGAATAAAAATGATGGCCATCAGGATAATATTTGGATTCCCTGCCCCTTTTGTAAATATATCAACCTTTTCCATAAATGGCGTTTTCCTGTTCATTGATAGTGCAATTCCCGCCGTTATTGCCACTGCAACAATAATGGGAACTTTATTAAAATCGCCTGTGGCAATTCCGCTTCCAATAAAAATAAGAAGAAATGCCAATAGCGGCAGTAAAGCCCATGGATTACCTTTATCTATTGTTTTCATACTAATCCTCTCTCCTTAATTGGTTATTTAAACAAAAATAAAAAAGACCTCTTCCGCAAGAAGAGACCTTAGCCGTTTTAACAGTTCCCAGTTCCCTTCTTATCTGCCAAGCATCTTGCTTGCTGGATTTGGCACAGCGCTCTTAATGAGCCCGCTGCCGAGACATCTTTGGGCCAGTCCCTCCGTCTCTCTTGATAAGATAAAGTTATGAATTTGTCATGTAATAACTCACGCTTGAAAATTATACAGGAAAACAAATAAATTTCAAGCCTTTTTTATTTTCAGTTTTGGCATGGGGGAATATACTATTTTTTCTTATATTGCAAAACTAAGTAAAAGGAGTGGAGCGATGTCGATCGAAAGGTTATCCGATTATTGGCTGGAAGTACACATATATCTAGTCTGTTCAGCACCGTTATTATCATTTTTGACAACCATCCATCATTTTCAATTCAGGAATTAAACCTTGATACAACAAGATACGCCAAACTTCTAATATGGAATAATGAAAAAAGCCGCTAAAATTTAGCGGTCAGCTTGTTGAGAAAGGGGTATTTTTTCTCAACAAAGTTTTTCTTAAAAAGAAATATACCAAAGGAAGATTAGCTTTTCTGGTTTAAAAAANGATCGCCATGCACCTATCCTAGCTTTGCCAGGTGCATGGCGATCTTTTTCATATTCTGGCAAGCTGCGGTGAGAAGCACCTGCTCGCTTGCATTGTGTAGTCCCCGTAACCGGCAATAGCGAAGCCCATGCAGCTCTTTTGAGTCTGCGAAGCTTCGCTCCACTTTTTCTTTTCTGAATTTATATAGTATCTTTCCAGATTTGGAAAGCC
>NZ_JAEL01000127.1 GCF_000518885.1 Bacillus sp. J33
TCAAAAACGCGTCAAAGCATTAGGACTCATTCCATCCATGTCCCGTAAAGGAAACTGTCTAGATAATGCCCCAATGGAATCATTCTTTGGACATTTAAAGGATGAAGTAGATTACAAAGAAGCAAATAACTTAGCAGATTTAAAGAATATGATTGATGAATATATGGAGCACTATAACACGAATAGAAAGCAATGGACCTTAAAAAAGATGACTCCAGCAGCTTACCGGAGTCATCTCATCGCTGCGTAGAAAGCAGCATCTCTTTTTATTAAACTGTCTACTTTATAGGGCGCAGTTCACCTCCTGCCAAGAGGCTCCTTTTTTCATAAAATTAATTCGCAAACAATATATTGCCCAGCGTTTTTCTGCCTATATGCTAGTTCTTCCATTCCTGAAGGTTATGGTAATATGTTATTATTGTCTATATTGCTAACAGGGTTGGAGGAGTATGAGATGAAAAAAGAATTTGCTGTTATTGGCCTTGGCCGCTTTGGCGGCAGCATCTGCCGCGCTCTTGCTGAAGAGGGGATGGAAGTAATGGCCATTGACCTTAATGAGGACCGGGTAAATGAATTTGCCAGAATTGCCTCTCACGCAGTTGTTGGCGATACAACTGATGAGTCAGTGATCAAGAGCCTTGGAATAAGAAATTTTGACCATGTTATTGTTGCAATTGGTGATAACATCCAGGCCTCCATTCTGACAACTTTAATTTTAAAGGAGCTTGGAGTCAATAAAATCACTGTAAAAGCCCAGAATGATTATCATGAAAAAGTATTAAGAAAAATAGGGGCAGATCATGTAGTTCACCCAGAAAGAGATATGGGCAAAAGAATAGCACACAGTATCGTGTCCAACAATGTCCTTGATTATCTCGAGCTTTCAGATGAACATAGCATTGTTGAGATCGTTGCTAATGAAAAACTGGCAGGGCACAGCATTATTGATTTGGATATTCGGGCGAAATATGGAATTAACATTGTGGCAATTAAAAGAAAAAATGAAATTATTGTATCTCCTCAGGCAAATGAGAAAATACAATATGATGATATTCTTATCGTTATTGGGGCGGATGTGGACATTAACCGTTTTGAAAAGAAGGTAATGTCTTAACCCTATCCTTACAAAAGGCTGTTTGGGTAAAATTTATTCCTTATAAAACTGCTGATTAAACTAGATCAATATTCAGAATTTATTAGTAAAAACAACAATTGATGAGAATAAAGCCTTACGTAAAAAAGCTGTATCACTCTCAAAAGAGCGATACAGCTTTTTTTTAAATTTCCATGATAATTGGCAATATCATTGGACGACGCTTGGTTTTTTCATATAGGAATGGAGCAAGGGTATCTGTAATCTCATTTTTAATTTCAGACCACTGGGTAGTCCTCCGTTCCATTACTTTACTTAAATGTTTGGATATAAGAGCCTGAGCGTCATTGATCAAGTCACCCGATTCTCTCATGTACACGAATCCTCTCGAAATTAGGTCAGGGCCTGCTGCAATTTTGAAGTCCTTCATATTAATGCTGACAACTACGACTACCAAACCTTCCTCTGAAAGGATTCGGCGGTCTCTTAGGACGATATTGCCTATATCTCCAATTCCGCTGCCATCAATATAAACAGAGCCAGAAGGGATCTTGCCGGCAATCTGAGCTGAGTCTTCGCTTAATGCAAGCACTTCGCCGTTATCCATAATAAAGCAATTTTCTTCGTCTACTCCACAGTCGACAGCCAATTTAGCATGCATTTTCTGCATTCTGTATTCACCATGTATGGGCATAAAGAACTTTGGCTTGATTAAGCGAAGCATAAGCTTTTGTTCTTCTTGGCCGCCATGGCCAGAGGTATGGATATCACTTAATTTGCCATAAATAACTTCCGCACCTGCACGGGATAGCCTGTCAATTGTTCGGCTGACGCTGATTGTATTCCCAGGAATAGGTGAAGAAGAAAATACAACTGTATCTCCGGGATTTATCTGGATTTGGCGGTGTGTCCCGTTGGCAATTCTTGACAATGCTGCCATCGGTTCCCCCTGGCTTCCCGTACAAAGGATCGTAACCTGGTTTGCCGGAAGCCTGTTAATCTGGTGCGCGTCAATAAAAGTATCCTTTGGAGCTTGGATGTATCCTAATTCCTGCCCGATATTGATTGCTGCCTCCATGCTTCGTCCAAACACAGCGATTTTTCTGCCATTTGAAACGGCAGCTTCAGTTACCTGCTGGAGACGATGGATATTAGATGCGAATGTCGCAAAGATGATCCTGCCCTCCACTTTGCGGAAAATATCATGAATGCTGTCTCCAACTCTGCGTTCAGACATTGTAAATTCAGGGATTTCACTGTTTGTACTATCTGAAAGAAGGCAAAGGACACCCTCCTTGCCGATTTCAGCCATTTTGGTCAAGTTTGCCGGTTCGCCTACTGGAGTAAAGTCGAATTTAAAATCTCCTGTATGGACAACTTGTCCAGGAGGTGTTTTTACAACGATACCATATGAGTCCGGAATACTATGTGTTGTACGGAAAAAAGTAACGGAAGTCTTTCTGAACTTTATAATGTCATCTTCCTTAATTTCATGAAGAGTAGTCTGCCTAAGCAGCCCATGTTCTTCAAGTTTGTTTCTAAGAAGGCCGAGTGCAAGTTTTCCGCCGTAAACCGGGATATTTACTTCTCTTAAAAGATAAGGGATTCCCCCGATATGGTCTTCATGCCCGTGAGTAATAAACAAACCTTTGATTTTATCTACATTTTTTACTAAGTACGTATAATCAGGAATAACATAGTCAATTCCGAGCAATTCATCTTCTGGGAATTTAATTCCCGCATCAATTAAGACTATTTCATCCTGGAATTGTACACCATACGTATTTTTACCGATTTCTCCCAGGCCGCCTAATGCGAAAACGGCCGTTTGATCATTTTTAACAAATTTCATAAATTATCCAATCTCCAATACTTTAAAGTCTTCACTTTGCTTTTCATATTCTAAAAACTTGCCTTCCACGGCAGTTACAAACTCAATGTTATAAGGGCGGTCAGCCAGCTTTGTGCGGACATCTCTTTCAGAATCACCTTCAACAAAGACTGTTTTAGTTTTTTCTCTTACCGGTACTTCTGTTTTTGAATCCTGATAATATACTTTAAAAATCATTTCAATCTCTCCTTAATCCGATATCACTTTTTCTATTATATAAAATAATAACATGTATTACATGTTTTTTCCTGAAAGGTAAGTATAAACTTGGTTTGTATTAGCTTCGGAACCACCGCTATTCCTGTATGCGTTAACTTCCGTTTAGCTGGAATAAGGTGGAGCGGAGCACAGACTATGTAAAAAAGTGTACTGATAACCAATTTACAATAAGGAAGGAGCCCTTCGCAAGTTTGAAGGGCTCAAAATTGTCAGGCAATAGACTTTTTTCGAAGCATGTCGTTCCACTGTTTTAAGAGCTTCTTTCTCAGCTTCTTTAACATAGTGGATCATCTCCTTACTTTCTATTTTAAACGATCCTTGTCCAAAGTAAAGGAAACAAGGACGTTTTTAACCAATTTAGTTTTTATTCAGGTTTCTTTTTAGTTATATTATATGTTGAAATATGAATATCTCTCGTGGGGAAAATTGGAAATTTTTAAAAGAACGCTGTTTTCGTAAATTTTATTGTCTCAATGCTAATGATGGTTTACTAACTGAGTTGATTGCAGCTGAGGGCAATTGACTCCTGTTCAGAAGAAAGGGAAGCGGGAGGCCCCGCAGGCGAAGCCGAGGAAGCTCTCATACCTCCCCGCGGGAAAGGCCTGAGTACCCGCAGTATGCAAATTAATGGGCATGCTTTATAAGTAAAAACAACAATTTAAGAGATAAGTGCCTAAAAGAATTTGATACTTATCCGTGAAAATTGACATTTTCCCTTTAAGGGTTTAGTGTTTTATTGCTGTAATACACAGAAAAAAAAGGTTGTTTCTTTGTTAAGATTTTGCTTACGGAGTTCATTTGATGCTTATTGGGCTTTTTATTATTTTTGCAGGGGTATATATTACATCGAGAAAGAAAGTACAGCAGGCATAAATGCTGCCGCATAAAGGAACATGATATAAAGTGAAAGGAAGTTTGAGCAATTATGAGTAAAATTGTTTATTTTGATATAGATGGGACTCTATTGGATCACGATAAAAAACTGCCTGATAGTACAAAAGAAGCTATCGTTCAACTGAAAAAGAAAGGGACTTTTGTGGCTATTGCTACGGGAAGGGCACCTTTTATGTTCGAAAGCCTTCGGGAAGAACTTGATATTGATTCTTTTGTAAGTTTCAATGGGCAATATGTCGTTTTTGAAAAGGAAGCTATTTACCGCAATCCTTTAAAAACCTCAGAAGTAGAGAAGCTCTATAACCATGCGCGTGAAAATGGGCATCCTCTTGTGTTTATGAATGAGAAAACGATGAAATCATCGGTTCAGCATCACGAGTTTATCGAAAAGAGCATGGGGAGCCTGAAATTTCCCCATCCTGAAGAGGATAAGGATTTCTATAAGGGAAGGGATCTATATCAGTCATTGCTCTTTTGTGAGGAGCAAGATGAAAAAATGTATTTTCCTGAATATCCTGACTTTGGGTTTATAAGGTGGCATCCATACTCTGTAGATGTATTGCCAGCGGGGGGATCAAAAGCTGAAGGGATTAAAAAAATGATTGAACGGCTTGGTTTTGAACTGAAGGATGTATATGCTTTTGGTGATGGATTAAATGATATTGAGATGTTAAATGCTGTAGGTACCGGGGTAGCTATGGGCAATGCAGCAGATGTGGTTAAACATGCAGCAGACCGCGTCACAGCATCAGTTGACGAAGAAGGAATTTGGGCCGGTTTAAAAGAACTCCAATTAATATAATTCACACAAAAAAGGAAAGCCTGAAAAAACGAGGCTTTCCTTTTTTCTGCAATAAACAAACCTATCTTTCAATTGCTATCGCATTTTCAATTGGCTGGAAAGGATTTTGTTTATTGATATGATCATAAAACATGATGCCATTCAGGTGATCTATTTCATGCTGGAATACAATGGCAGGCAATCCCTTTAACTTAAATTTCACATCATTGCCATCAAGATCTATACCTTTAACAGTTACTTTTGCATACCTGGGGACATAACCGGGTATGGGTTCATCGACAGATAAACAGCCCTCTCCTGCAGCCAAATAAGAACGCTGTACCGAGTGGCTAACAATCTTAGGATTGAAGAGAGCATAGCTGTATACGTCGTTGTTATCGGTTACATGTACTGCGATCATCCGTTTTGAAACATTTATTTGAGGGGCGGCTAACCCTATCCCAGGCCTTAGACCGTATTTTGCAGCAAGCTCAGGATCCTGGCTGTTTTTTACATATTCCAGCATTTCTTTTAATATTTGTTTATCTTCTTCAGTCGGAGGCATGTTCACTTCCGAGGCAATTTTTCTTAAAGTAGGATGGCCGTCACGAACTATATCCTTCATGCTAAGCATGATTATCACTCCCGCTATGTAAAAATGAAAGTGAGCGTAAAAAACTTGGGAGAGTTAAAATCCCGCCCAAATCCCGCCCATAGGCTTGATTTTCGTATTTACAGTCTAACAGAGTGCGGTGAAAAAGTTAATATGAGAAGGCACCAAAAGTACCTTCTCCACTAATTAAAATTTCCAGCAAGCACAGCCAACAATGATCAAGAGAATAAATAATACTACAATTAATGCAAAGCCTCTGCCATAACCAGCGCCTGCCACCGCTCCTGGATAGCCACAGCCATAACCGTATCCGTACATGAAGGATAACCTCCCTATAGATTTGATTATCGTCCATATTTAAACGAACCGCACCGGACGATTACTATAGCCTATGAATAAACAGGTGTTTGGTGTAGGCCATTGCCCAAGTCATATTGAGAAAATGGTCTGAATAGATTAAAAAAAAGGCAGACAAGACGCGATCTATATTGAAAAAGGCACAACTCGTCAAAAATTGTCATTCCAATAGGCTATTGTCAAATGATACAAGTATCGATATAGTTAAAATTGTTAAGGTAAGGAGGTTTCATCGTGTCGATTTTTAGCAAAAGCCGCCTGCTGCTTGCAGTAACTATAGGAACTATTTTTCTGGCAGGATGTTTGAACAAGCCTGCTCCAGAGGAAGAAATATATGAAGTCCTTGAAAAAGTAGTTTCGGAAGAAAAAACATTTGAGGAGCAGCAAGAGCCGCTAGTTAATTTGGAGAAAAAGGAAAAGGAATTATACGATAAGATTATTGCCCTGGGAATGAAGGAATTTGACGAAATTACCAAGCTTTCCGATGAAGCTTTATCCATTGTGGAACAAAGAAAGAGACATATGGAAAAAGAACAGGAGAGTATTCAGGCTTCGAAAAAAGAATTTGAAACTTTATCTCCTATTATAAAGGAGATAGAAGATGAAGGCCTGCAGGGAAAATCAAAAGAATTATATAGGATCATGATGGAAAGATATGAAATCCACGATGTCCTGTATGAAGATTATTCTGAAGCGCTTGAATATGATAAAGAACTATACGCTATGTTCAAAAAGGAAGATCTTTCCCTCGAACAGCTGGAAGAACAAATCAGCAAAATAAATGATTTGTATGACAAGATTCTTGAATCAAATAAGCAGTTTAACGAAAAAACAAAAGAATATAATGAAGCTAAGCTTGCTTTCTATAAAGAAGCAGGTCTCGAGGTAAAAACAGAGGAATAAATATAATGCCGGCATACTAAAATGCCGGCATTTTTTTGTTCGGTATAGAAATCAAATGCTTATAATAATGCGTATATCATAATATTTTTGTGGACATTAGTTAAAAATGAGTCTGTTAAAACTACTGTTTTACGTTTTACTAAAATAATTCTAAACAAATAGACTTTACTATAACACAATAGATTTTAGAGTTTTTTTATAGTACAGAATTGATGCTTTAAATAATACAGTTAAGTTTTCACGTAGAAATATAAAAAGCGTGCTTACAATGTAAAAATATAAAACAAGGTAATTGACGTATGTGTTTTAGGTATATTAAACTAAATCTCGTAAATAATTCTGTATCAATTTAGTTGCAAAATCGACTGATACAGAATATGATAGTTATGGATGATCAGAAAGACGTTTTTTTAGGCAAGGTATGTGGAAAACTAATTAAAAGTATGCATTGGCAGAGATAAGCTTTCTGCTATTTAGAGATACTTTATAAAGCAAGTGCCTATTAGAAAAAATTTTTTCTAATAGGGGATTTTTCTAATATGGCTTGGTTTTGGGTAACCTAAATTTTGTGTATAAAAACTCTTAATTAACGTCTTTTTATGAAAGGAAAGGGTGACTGATATGGCTTCTAAAACAAAGAAGGCACAATTCGACGCGAAAAAACAGCTCGAAACAGTTGAAGAACAGTTCCAAACTCTACAAATTTTAAACGAAGAAGGCAAGGTTGTTAATGAATCTGCGATGCCTGAATTAAGCGATGAACAGCTTCAGGAATTAATGCGCCGCATGGTTTATACACGCATCCTTGACCAGCGCTCAATTTCATTAAACAGACAAGGCCGTTTAGGCTTCTATGCACCAACAGCAGGACAGGAAGCTTCACAGCTTGCTTCCCAGTTTGCGTTGGAAAAAGAAGATTTCATTCTTCCAGGCTACCGTGATGTTCCTCAAATCATTTGGCATGGCCTTCCCTTATACCAGGCCTTCTTATGGTCAAGAGGACATTATGAAGGAGGAAATATTCCTGAAGGTGTAAATGTAATTGCCCCTCAGATCATTATTGGTGCACAATACATCCAAACAGCAGGTGTGGCGCTTGGAATGAAGAAGCGCGGCGAGAAGAAAGTTGCCATTACTTATACTGGGGACGGCGGTGCTTCACAGGGTGACTTCTATGAAGGAATTAACTTCGCAGGAGCATTTAATGCACCTGCAATCTTTATTGTACAAAATAACCGTTTTGCTATTTCAACTCCGGTTGAAAAGCAGTCTGCTGCTAAAACAATTGCTCAAAAAGCAGTTGCTGCTGGAATTCCAGGAATCCAGGTTGATGGAATGGATCCGCTTGCTGTTTACGCTGCAGTTCGTGAAGCTCGTGAGCGTGCAATCAACGGCGAAGGCCCAACATTAATTGAAACGCTTACTTACCGTTATGGACCTCACACAATGGCAGGGGATGACCCAACTCGCTACCGTACATCAGATCTGGACAATGAGTGGGAAAAGAAAGATCCGCTTGTACGTTTCCGCAAATTCCTTGAAGACAAGGGAATTTGGAATGAGGATATGGAGAACGAAGTAATCGAAAAAGCAAAAGAAGATATTAAAGAAGCCATTAAGAAGGCTGATGATACACCTAAACAAAAGGTTACAGATCTAATGAACATCATGTATGAAGAAATGCCTTACAACTTAAAAGAACAATATGAAATTTATAAAGAAAAGGAGTCGAAGTAAGCCATGGCGCAAATGACAATGATTCAGGCAATTACTGATGCCCTGCGCACAGAATTGCGTAACGATCCGAATGTTTTAATATTCGGTGAAGATGTAGGCGTTAACGGCGGAGTTTTCCGTGCTACAGAAGGCCTTCAAAAAGAATTCGGCGAAGAGCGTGTATTCGATACACCATTAGCTGAATCCGGAATCGGCGGTTTGGCAGTTGGTCTTGGTTTACAGGGCTTCCGTCCAGTTCCTGAAATTCAATTCTTTGGGTTTGTTTACGAAGTAATGGATTCTATTTCCGGCCAGCTTGCACGTATGCGTTACCGCTCTGGCGGAAGATATAATGCACCCGTTACAATCCGCTCTCCATTTGGGGGAGGGGTACATACTCCTGAAATGCACGCGGACAGCCTTGAAGGCTTAATGGCACAGCAGCCTGGTCTAAAGGTTGTTATTCCGTCAACTCCTTATGATGCAAAAGGACTGCTTATTTCAGCTATCCGCGATAATGATCCTGTTATCTTCCTTGAGCACATGAAACTTTACCGCTCTTTCCGCCAGGAAGTGCCTGAAGAGGAATATACAATTCCGCTCGGCAAGGCAGAAGTAAAACGTGAAGGGTCAGACCTAACAATTGTCACTTACGGCGCTATGGTTCATGAATCCTTAAAAGCGGCTGAAGAGCTTGAAAAAGAAGGAAAATCTGTTGAGGTAATCGACTTGCGTACTGTAGCTCCGCTTGATATCGAAACAATTATTGCTTCTGTAGAGAAAACAGGAAGAGCGATCGTTGTTCAGGAAGCTCAAAAGCAGGCAGGTATTGCAGCAAACGTAGTAGCTGAAATCAATGACCGTGCAATTCTAAGCCTTGAAGCTCCGGTTCTGCGTGTAGCTGCACCAGATACTGTATTTACTTTCCCTCAAGCTGAAACAGTATGGCTTCCAAACTATAAAGATGTAATTGAAACAGCTAAAAAAGTTTTTGAGTTTTAAGTAAAGGCTGTTTAAAGCTTAAAGTTGATTTTCGCACACTATTGATTGAAGCGGAAGTCAACAGGCAAGTGTAATAGAACGCTAATTGACGAAATTGCTCAGACTAAAGAGGGGGGAATATATCCCCCTGATATGTTTTACATTGAACGAAATAATAGGAGGTTGAATTCCATTGGCATTCCAATTTAGATTGCCTGACATTGGTGAAGGTATCCATGAAGGTGAAATCGTTAAGTGGTTTGTAAAGCCAGGCGACGAAGTACAAGAAGATGACGTGCTTTGCGAAGTCCAAAACGATAAAGCAGTTGTAGAAATTCCTTCCCCTGTTAAAGGTAAAGTTGAAGAAATTCTTGTTGAAGAAGGCACAGTTGCAACAGTAGGCCAGGTGTTAATTACTTTTGATGCTCCTGGATATGAGGACCTTAAATTTAAGGGAGACCATGAAGAAGAAGCTCCAAAAGAAGAGGCTAAGACTGAAGCTCAAGTACAATCAACAGGTGAAGCAGGCCAGGATGTGAAGAAGGAAGAAGCTCCTATGCAGGAAGCTCTAAACGAAGGTGCTGCGATTTCACAGGCAGATGTGGATCCAAACCGCCGGATTATCGCAATGCCTTCAGTAAGAAAATATGCACGCGATAAAGGTGTTGATATCCGTCAGGTTGCTGGCAGCGGAAAAAATGGCCGTATTCAAAAAGCGGATATAGATGCATTCCTAAATGGAGGAGCACAGGCACAGGCGGCTGAAGCCCCTGCACAGGAAACTGCACCAGCTGAAACAAAAGAAGCTGCACCTGCAGCTGCACAAGCGATTCCTGAGGGACAGTATCCTGAAACTCGCGAGAAAATGAGCGGAATCCGCAAAGCTATTGCCAAAGCTATGGTAAACTCTAAGCATACAGCTCCACATGTTACATTAATGGATGAAGTAGATGTAACGAAACTTGTTGCACACCGCAAGAAATTCAAAGAAGTTGCAGCTAATAAAGGAATTAAGCTTACATTCCTTCCGTATGTGGTAAAGGCATTAACAAGTGCACTGCGTGAGTTCCCTGCCTTAAATACATCTATTGATGATGCTGCAGGCGAAATCATCCATAAGCATTACTACAATATTGGTATTGCAGCAGATACTGAAAAAGGTCTTCTGGTACCAGTTGTTAAGGATGCAGACCGCAAGTCTACGTTTGCTATTTCAAATGAAATCAATGAGCTGGCTGGAAAAGCACGTGATGGCAAGCTTGCTCCTAATGAAATGAAGGGCGCTTCATGCACGATCACAAACATTGGTTCTGCAGGCGGACAATGGTTTACACCAGTTATTAACCATCCTGAAGTTGCCATTCTGGGAATTGGCCGCATTGCTGAAAAGCCAGTTGTCAGAGATGGAGAAATTGTTGCAGCTCCAGTATTGGCGTTGTCACTAAGCTTTGACCACAGAATCATTGACGGAGCAACTGCACAAAATGCATTAAACCACATCAAGCGTTTACTGAACGATCCAGAACTATTGTTAATGGAGGCGTAATAACAAATGGTAGTAGGAGATTTCCCTATTGAAACAGATACTATAGTCATTGGTGCAGGTCCAGGAGGATATGTTGCAGCAATCCGTGCAGCACAGCTTGGACAAAAAGTTACAATCGTAGAAAAAGCTAATATGGGCGGAGTTTGCTTAAACGTTGGATGTATTCCTTCAAAGGCCCTGATCGCAGCTGGTCACCGCTACGAAAACGCTAAACATTCAGATGTAATGGGTATTACAGCTGAAAACGTAAAAGTTGATTTTACAAAAGTACAAGAATTTAAATCCGGTGTAGTTAAAAAGCTTACCGGTGGAGTAGAAGGCCTCCTAAAGGGGAATAAAGTTGACATCGTACGCGGTGAAGCTTACTTCGTTGATACGAATACTCTTCGTGTAATGGATGATAATTCTGCACAAACTTATACGTTCAAAAATGCAATCATTGCAACAGGTTCTCGTCCAATTGAATTGCCGACTTTTAAATTCTCCAAACGTGTTCTTGATTCAACAGGTGCCCTTGCACTTCAGGAAATTCCAGAGAAAATCGTCGTAATTGGCGGCGGTGTTATCGGAATTGAACTTGGCGGAGCTTATGCAAACTTTGGTTCCCAAGTAACAATTCTTGAGGGTGCAGATGATATCCTTGTTGGCTTTGAGAAGCAAATGTCTTCTCTTGTAAAACGAAACCTAAAGAAAAAAGGCGTTGAATTCATTACGAAGGCACTTGCTAAAGGTGTTGAAGAGAATGAAAATGGAGTTACCGTTAAGTTTGAAGAAAAAGGCGAAGAGAAAACTCTTGATGCAGATTATGTGTTTGTAATGGTTGGAAGACGTCCTAATACAGACGAGCTGGGCTTAGAACAAGTCGGCATTAAGATGACTGAACGCGGTGTTATTGAAATTGATAAACAATGCCGTACTAATGTGAGCAACATTTATGCTATCGGCGATATTGTTGCAGGTCCTCAATTAGCCCATAAAGCCTCTTACGAAGGTAAGATCGCTGCAGAAGCAATTGCTGGCCATAACGCAGAAATTGATTACCTTGCAATTCCGGCTGTAGTATTCTCTGAGCCAGAATTGGCTTCTGTTGGCTATACAGAACAGCAGGCGAAAGAAGAGGGAATTGAAGTTACTGCAGCTAAGTTCCCATTTGCAGCTAACGGCCGTGCTCTTGCGCTAGATTCAACTGATGGCTTCTTAAAGCTAGTTACTCGCAAAGAGGATGGACTAGTAATCGGTGCGCAAATTGCAGGAGCAAGTGCATCTGATATGATTGCTGAACTTGGATTGGCAATTGAAGCTGGCATGACTGCCGAAGATCTGGCAATGACAATTCATGCTCATCCAACACTAGGTGAGATTACGATGGAAGCAGCTGAAGTTGCTATCGGAAGCCCTATTCATATCGTAAAATAAAGTAAAAAAATCCTTCCCATTCCGGGAAGGATTTTTTGTAAGAAAATTCATAGGCCGCTATCTAAAGCATTTGCCAGCGGCTTAACAATTTGCTCCTTTGGCACATCTCCTTTAACCTCAACAAGGACTTCATCCTGGTAAACCAGCAATATAGCCGGGCAATTTTCAATTTCATAATTATTGTAATAATTTTTGGATTCTGAAGCATTAATAATTTTCATATTCTTTATTTCTTCAGGAAAGCTTCTTTTTAATTCGATAATCGCATCATAATAAGGAACTTCCTGTTCGTATTTTTTATGATCTGAGAAGAAAATAATTTGTTTAACACTGTCGTCAATCATTAACTCTTTTTTTGCTTCTTTGTGGCTGCATGAAGAGGTCACAAATAGGAGTGAAATGATTATTAAAAGAGGCAAACCTTTCATATTCATTGCCCTCACTTTATTAAATATTTGAAGACAGCTAATCCAAAAAAATTCCGCATAGTAAAAAAGTCTTTAGCGATTTCCATAAAAATAGCAGTTCGTTAATGATTTTTAAATCCGTTCTTTCATAATAATGAGTATTTTATCATACACAGTAAGCAAAAAAGGGCTTGTCATTCAAATGTTACAGAAATGAAAAATAAGATTTTCATTTTGAACATATATTACAAACACATAGGTTTCCCCTATTAAACGAAAGGGAAATTGGAATAAAATGTGGTGGTGGGAAAAATGAAGGTTTATACAGCTCTCATGCTTCAGCTGATTATTTGGAGCGGCTATACATTCATTGAATGGCTATCTAAATATGACCAGCTTGTATACAAAATAATTATGTTTTTCGTATTTTTCTACTTGGCTATAAACATAGGGAACTGGATCATTAAATCAGCAAAGAAGACCTTTTTAGTCACAGTTATGAGTTTGTGTTTATATGGTTCTTTCCATTTGGCAATGTCGTATCTCGCCCATTGGTAAATGGGAAGCTTAAATCAGGAATTAGAAAAAAGCAGGCACCTGCATGGATGAACTGAACCCCGAACAGTAGACACTTTAAAAAAAGTGGACCTATTCGGGGTTTTTCTATTTTTCTTAGCTTAAAACCCCGTTATACTAAAATCTATATATTAGGACGGGAGAAGTTACTATGAGTAAGATTATTTTCAATGAACATCAACGACAAGTCTTAGAAAAGAACCCAAATGTCGCATCTGTATCTGATCGTGCGATTCAATATACTGCCGAATTTAAAATTCGAGCGGTAAAAGAGAATTTAGCTGGTAAAGGGCCTGCTCAGATCTTTATCGAAG
>NZ_JAEL01000128.1 GCF_000518885.1 Bacillus sp. J33
GGAGAAGCGTGTCAGCGGGAGACCCCGCAGGTGCGAATGCACCGAGGAGGCTCCCGGACCGCCCGCGGAAAGCGAGTGCCTGCAGCGGAAATCAACAGGCAAATTTAACAGAGCTAATTTTTAAAAAAGATGCCTTCATAGAGTGCCCATGTATTAATATTCCTTCTCGGGAAAAGCTCATGGGAACTATCCAAACCACCTCCTCTTATTCTTATACTATAAGCCCGTTCACATCTGAACAATTCATTTTAGTTATCCTCTTCCACAATGATTCATCTTGCAAAGAATTCCGCCAAATTATGTTAACCTAAATAATTATAAGTTGACATTAGTGGCCTCTCCTATTATTCTAAATTGTATAAATATTGATTCATCAGGAGGCATCATATGAAAAATAGGTTAAGAACGATTGATTTAACTTTGGCTGGTATGTTTGTTGCCCTTATGGCAGTTGGAGCAAACATCACCTCATTTGTTCCATTTATGGTTATTGGGGGAGTTCCTATTACACTGCAAACCTTTTTCGCCATATTGGCAGGGGCAATCTTAGGAAGCCGATTAGGAGCAATTACAATGGGCGTTTACGCTTTTGTAGGACTTGCAGGTGCTCCGGTATTTGCTAAATTTGGCGGTGGTTTTGCTTCATTGCTAAGTCCCACTTTTGGGTTTATCCTATCGTTTATTATCACTGCCTATGTAACTGGAAAAATCATCGAAAAGAAAAAGTCTCTACCAGTTTATGTTGCTGCAGCCATTGTTGGTATGGTAATCAATTATGTTTTTGGGACGAATTGGATGTATATAGCTTACAAGCTTTGGTTTACAGCACCAGAAGGATTTACTTATCAAATGGCATGGCTATGGATGGTGGTCCCTCTTCCAAAAGATATTATTCTATCAGTTTTTGCCGGTATAATGGCCAACCGGCTGGAGCATAGAGTATTTGCCCGCAGCCAATTCAGGAACATAAACCCTGCAGCATGATATTAAAAACCTAAGGAGTGGTTACATGAATTATCGAGATTTAGCAAAAAACGTACTGGAAGGATATGAACTGACAGACTCGGAAGCTATGGGAATTTTAAATTGTCCAGATGACGAACTGCTGGATTTATTGCAAAGTGCTTATAAAATTCGCCATTATCATTATGGCAATCAAGTCAAATTAAATATGATTATTAACACCAAATCAGGCCTTTGTCCTGAAAACTGCGGCTATTGCTCCCAATCGAGCATTTCAACCGCCCCTATTGAGAAATATCGAATGATGGATAAAGACTCCATCATAAAAGGTGCGTCACAAGCAAATCAGCTCAATGTCGGCACGTATTGCATCGTTGCAAGCGGCAGGGGCCCAAGCAATAAGGAACTCGATGAAGTTGTATCAGCTGTTAAAGAAATAAAAGAAAACTATAGTATGAAGGTATGTGCCTGCCTCGGTCTCCTAAAACCTGAACAGGCCGAAAAGCTGAAGGAAGCTGGAGTGGACCGCTATAACCATAATATCAACACCTCTGAAAATCACCATGAAAGCATCACGACTTCTCATACATACCAGGACAGAGTAAATACTGTCCAATTAATCAAGGAAGCCGGAATTTCACCTTGCTCCGGCGTCATTATCGGTATGAAAGAAACTAAAGAGGACGTCATCTTGATGGCCAGAAGCCTAAAAGCCCTTGATGCAGATTCAATCCCTGTCAACTTTTTGCATGCAATTGACGGCACACCGCTTGAAGGAACAGCTGAGCTGAATCCGCGCTATTGCCTGAAGGTGCTGTGCCTCATGCGATTCATTAATCCTACTAAGGAAATCAGAATATCCGGCGGACGTGAAGTTAATCTTCGCAGCCTTCAGCCGCTTGGCCTCTATCCGGCAAATTCCATTTTTGTGGGCGATTACTTGACAACAGCTGGACAGGAAAGCACAGCGGATCATCAAATGCTGAAGGATCTAGGCTTTGAGATTGACTTCGTTTCGGAAAATCCTGTTTTAACTTAAATAAAAGGCTGTGTTAAAGTTTATTGTTGATTTTAGCAGCCTGTTGATTGGAGCGGAAGGTACGAGCTCCTCGAAAATGCTACCGCATTTCCTTACGACGAGGTGTTAACTCGGGGAAGCTTATTCAATGTCCTGCGGGAGAAGCGTGTCAGCGGGAGACCCCGCAGGTGCGAATGCACCTCGGAGCATCGGACCGCCCGCTGAAAGCTTGAGTGCCCCGTGCTGAAATCAACAGGCAAATTTAACAGAGCCAAATAAAAAAAAGATCCTGCGATTGTGTGAAATACAGGATCTTTTTTTATGAAGTTTTACTATGTTAAAAACTGCGCTTCATCAATTTAGGTCCTTACATGTGAAGATATGGCTACAATTCATCAAAACCATTATCAACCTGCACCTTTGTATATTGCCTTGATTTTTGTTCAAAGAAATCCGATTTGCCATGGTCCACTTCTTCATAAGCTACAATCCAGCGGAGCGGATTTGTACGATAGCCTTCAAAAGGACGTTCATACCCCAGCTGATTGCAGCGAACATTTGCATAAAACCTGATATAGGCTTCAACATCAGACAGCAATATGCCTTCCGTTTTTTCGCCAATAACATGCCGAGCCCATTCAATTTCTAATTCTGCAGCCCGTTTAAAAGTATCCCGAACAAACTTCTCCAGTTCTTTTGTCTTCAATTCAGGATTTTCCTGCAATATTTCTTTAAATATCTTTACAAATAAATCAACATGGATTTGTTCATCCCGGTTAATATAATTAATCATAGTAGAAGTCGCAACCATCTTCTGATTCCTGGCCAAATGATAAAAGAATGCAAAACCTGAGTAGAAAAATAACCCCTCCAGAACAACATCAAAGACAATCGATTTCAATAAATTCTCCGGGCTTGGATTTTCCGCAAAGTCGCTATATCCATTTACAACGAACTCATTTCTCTCTGCTAGAATTGGCTCAGTCCTCCAGAACTCAAACACCTCATCCTGTTTTTGTTTCGTTACAAGACTCGAAAGCACATATGAATAAGAGTGGTTATGAATTACCTCCTGCTGCGCAAGTATGATCATAAGCGCAGAGAGGCTTGAGTCCGTTAAATAATCTGCCACCTTGCCTGCGTAATCTGTCTGCACGCTGTCCAGCAGCGCCAGCAAACCGATAATTTTAAGAAAAGCTTCTTGTTCGGCCGCTTTTAATTCAGGAAACTGCTTTATATCCTGAGACATATTAATTTCAAATGGTGTCCAGAAATTCGCAAGCATTTTTTTATATTTCGGGTATGCCCATGCAAAACGGACATCATCCCAGTTTAGAATATTCGAGCACTCACCATTTATAATAGAAGTTGCTTTATTCGGAGCTGCTTGATTGATTAATGGGCGTTTTTTTAATGTTTCCATAAGTTCCTCCTTTAGCTTGAGCAAGATTCACAATCTCCAATTTCAGACGAAGTTGAACGTACATAATAAGTTGTTTTTAATCTCTTCTTCCATGCTGATAGATGCAAATTTAATAGATCGATCGCTTTTATATTGTTAGGAATATAAAAATTAAATGAAATGGACTGATCGATATGCTTTTGCCTTTTTGCATTCTGCAAAAGGCTCCACTCCTGGTCAATATGGTAGGCCGATTTGTAATACCAGATCGTTTCGCTGTTTAAATCTGGTGCTGTTACAGGAATCCTATAATCTTTTTTCTCCTCGGAATACTGTTTATTGAAAATCGGATCAATACTTGGGGTGCTGCCTGCAATCAATGCGGTAGATGCATTCGGAGCAACTGCCAGCAGGTAACCATTGCGAACGCCGAATTCTCTTACTTCATCTTTCAAAACTGACCAATTCAAGCTTGACTCCGAATCGAAATATCCGCGTTTTTTAAAATAGGCGCCGCTCTCCCAATCAGATCCCTCAAAAGCAGAATATTTTCCTTTTTCTTTAGCAAGTTTCATAGAAGATTTTATGGTTAAAAAGGCAATTTTCTCGTATAGCGCATCAGCAAAGTCCACGGCTTCCTCACTCTCCCATGGAACCTTTTTCAATGCCAGCAAATGGTGCCAGCCAAAGGTTCCCAACCCAATTGCCCGGTATTTTTGATTGGTAATCTGCCCCTGAAGTACAGGGATATTATTAATATCAATGACATTATCGAGCATCCGTACCTGAATGGGTATAAGTCTCTCAAGCGCATTAAATTGACAGGCTCTCGCCAGATTAATTGATGATAGATTGCAGACAACAAAGTCCCCTGGTATTTTTTCAATGATGATCTTTCCATCTTTCGTATATTCTTCAACCCTCTTTGTCACACTTTGATTTTGAATAATTTCGGTGCAAAGATTTGTACAATAAATCATACCGCAGTGTGAGTTTGCATTTTTCCGATTCACTTCATCCCGATAAAACATAAAGGGTGTTCCAGTTTCAAGCTGGCTTCTCATAATGGATTTCATTATCTCGATTGCAGGCACCTTCTCCCTTGAGAGAATCGGACTGTCAATACATTCCTTGTATTTTTGGCGAAAAGAGCCTTCGCCCTCCCCTTCATCGTAAAAGTCTTCAAGAGAGAAACCCATTACCGTGCGGACTTCATGCGGATCAAACAAGTACCAATGCCCTCGGCTTTCCACCTTTTCCATAAACAAATCCGGAATGCACACACCTGTAAATAAATCATGTGTCCGCTGCCTTTCATCTCCGTTATTCAGCTTTGCATCAAGGAATGAAAAAATATCTTTATGCCAGACATCGAGATATACGCTAACCGCTCCTTGGCGCTGTCCAAGCTGATCCACACTGACTGCTGTATTATTCAGCTGCTTCATCCACGGGATCACTCCAGAAGAGGCACCTTTAAAACCTTTAATATCACTGCCTCTGCTGCGGATTTTCCCCAGATAGACACCAATCCCGCCGCCATTCTTTGACAGGGAGGCAATATCCGTATTGCTGTCGTAAATGGCATCAAGGCTGTCATCTACCGTCTCGACAAAACAGCTAGAAAGCTGCCCCCAATTTTTCCCCGCATTTGCTAATGTAGGAGTAGCAACTGTCATGTATAGCCCGCTCATGGCCCAGTAGGCCTCTTTAACCAGATCAAGCCGTTTGTCCGGATGCTCCTTTTTCATTAATACCATACTTATGACCATAAACCTCTCCTGCGGAAGCTCAAACAAATTTTTCTGCCTGTCTCTTGCCAGGTAGCGGTCTGCCAGCATTTTGAGCCCTATATATGTAAATAGATAGTCATTTTCTTTCCTAATGGCTTTTTCCAGTTCCCTAATATCGGCCTTTGAATAAGTATCCAATAAATCGGCCTCATAGATTCCCAAAACCGTCAGCCGTTCAATTAATTTATAAAAGTTTCCATAACATTCCTCAGGCAAGCATTCTCTATTTTTGCCAGCCTCCATATAGAGTTTGTTCAAAAGCAGCCGCGAGGCCGCAAATGTCCAATCCGGCTCATCCATGCTGATAAACGATAGACATTCTAAAATTAGCTGATCATATATTCCTTCATCCTTTAGCTGCCCCATCTCTTGAGTCCTTTTATATAAATGTTCAACATCAAGCTGCGGAAACTCTTTTTTGAGCTCCTCTAATATTTCAATCGTCTGTAAAGTTTGTACCATCTTGCTTCCTCCTAATGGCAAAATAAAAATCCGCCCGGAAATGAGCGGATCAAACGAAAGAATAATAGCCGGAACTAAAAGTTATACGTTTCAGCCAATAGAAAGCAAAAATCAATAATTAGCTTGCAACAAACTTTTCCTAAATGCCATTACACCATCGTTTCATCATCTCAGTCCCCGGAGATTAGAAACTTTCGATCGCCTTGGCAGGTCTCCTGGCTTGTGCTTCAATCTACTAAAAGCCCTTCCCATACAAGCAACCTTATAGCGGCTTGTACAGTGGCATGCTTTGTTCGTCTGCATTTACAGTTGCGGGGACAGCTCCGGAATTTCACCGGATTCCCTATTAAGTCCTTTTAGGACACCAATCACGATCTATATGTAGTTTTTATTTTTCAAATCATTACTATATGTTGTAGGTAATTCTAACACACAGAAAAATAGATTACAAACCTTTTGAAGGAAACACTTCACATTTAGTTCATTCTTCCTCAATAATTTCTCGACAATTAACCCGTATTCTTAAGATGAAATTCATAACAGGAGTGATTCAAAATGAAAAGATTCGTTGCCGGAATTTTCTCCGTTTTACTTCTTCTTCGCTCAGGCACTGCCATTCTGGCAGCTGTAGATGAATGGATATTTTGATGTACTAAAAAAGAAGAAGGGGGCTGCAGCCTCCTTCTTCCTTTTCGTTAAAAACTATCGTTCGCAATAATACTTTTAATTTCGTCTTGATTCACCTCAAACCCTATTAGGTGCCTTTTCTTAGTTCCTCTATACCATTTCTTTTTTTCAAAAAGAAAGGCAGGAACGATGCGGCTGCCTGTTAGTCCGATTAGATCCGTTTCTTTTCCGGGGTCTTTTGACAGGTCTACTTCAGTATAAAAAACATTATTTTGCAAAAGAAACTCTTTCGCTGCCTGACAATCCTGTCAAGCAGGTCTTGTAAATAGCGTGAGGTTTATTTTCAACGAACAGCATTCCTTTCGAAAAATGGCTACTTTTTATACCGGTCTATTCATGTTTTTCCGTTTCTTCATTTATTTCATGGTTCTCCATTTCTATTTCACGCTTTTCTTGATCTGGTTCGGCCAGAACAGTGTCATATACCGTATAACCCGCCATCACAAGAACCAGGTAGGCAATTGCTGCAGCTGCGTATTTTTTCATGATAGCCAGCCCCTTCCGTCCAATTATTTACCCGTTCTTTTCATTTAATTTTACTCTTTGCAAGCGCAAAGCGTTTAAAACAACCGATACTGAGCTAAATGCCATCGCGGCTCCGGCTAGCCATGGAGCAAGGAAACCTAGAGCTGCCACTGGTATGCCAAGCGTATTGTAAGCGAAGGCCCAGAACAGGTTTTGCCTTATATTGGATATCGTCTTTTTACTCAATAGGATTGCGTCTGCAATACTATTCAAATCGCCTCTCATCAATGTAATATCAGCTGCTTCCATTGCAACATCCGTACCTGTGCCAATAGCCATCCCGATATCCGCAATTGCTAAAGCAGGTGCATCATTAATCCCATCCCCGACCATGGCGACTTTTTTCCCTTGTTCCTGAAGCCTTTTGACTTCGCCAGCTTTTCCTTCAGGAAGAACTTCTGCAATAGCAGCATCAATGCCGACTTCTTCAGCAATAGCCTGAGCTGTCCGTTTGTTATCGCCTGTAATCATGACCACTTCAAGCCCCATATCCTTCAGACGCTTGATTGCTTCTTTGGATGTTTCCTTTACAGTATCGGCAACGGCTACAATACCCATGTATTGTCCATCAATTGCTACCAGCATTGCTGTTTTGCCATTGTCCTCAAGTGACTCCATTTTAGGCTTTGCTGTCTCAATGTCAATATTGTATTTTTGCATTAATCTTCTAGTGCCGATCAGCAGCTCTCTGCCTTCTACTTTAGCTTTAATACCAAATCCAGGAATTGCTTCAAATTCTTCAGGATTCAATAAAGTAAATCCTTTTTCCTTTATTCCCTTAACAATTGCTTCTGCCAAAGGATGCTCCGACTGTCTCTCGGCTGAGCCGGCAAGCTGAAGGAAAGTATTCTCTTCCATGTTCCCTTCCACGATCACATCTGTTAAAACAGGTTTCCCATGTGTAACCGTTCCTGTTTTATCAAGGACAACAGTTGTGATTTCATGCGTTAGCTCCAAATGCTCTCCGCCTTTGAAAAGAACGCCATATTCTGCTGCACGTCCTGATCCAGCCATTATGGAAGTTGGCGTTGCCAAACCAAGGGCACAAGGACATGCAATGACAAGTACGGCAATTAATTTTTCTAGCGCCTCTGCAAACTCTCCTGGACTTACCCATAAATACCAAACAAAGAAAGTTATGAATGCGACTGAAACTACAATAGGGACAAAAATACCTGATATTTTATCTGCAAGCCGCTGAATTGGCGCTTTCGACCCTTGTGCTTCTTCAACCACTTTAATAATTTGTGATAGGGCTGTGTCTTTGCCGACTTTCGTGGCTTTCATCTTCAGGAATCCATTTTTATTAATGGTTGAGCCAATAACTGTATCGCCGACAGTTTTATCAACAGGCACGCTTTCCCCAGTCAGCATCGACTCATCCAATGCTGATAGGCCTTCTGTTATCTCCCCATCAACCGGAACCTTCTCACCCGGCTTTACATAAATGATCTCCCCAACAAGCACTTCTTCAAGCGGGATTTCAAGCTCTTCACCATTTCTCAAAACAGTTGCCGTTTTTGCCTGGAGTCCCATCAGCTTTTTTATCGCCTCGGAAGACCGGCCTTTTGCCCGAGCCTCAAACAACTTACCTAATATAATCAAAGTAATTAATATGGCACTCGTCTCATAATAAAGTTCAACCATATGTGCATTTGTGCCAATCGATAAAATTGACTGATATAAACTGTAAAAATAGGCAGCAGAAGTTCCGAGAGCTACCAAAACGTCCATATTGGCACTCTTATTTTTAAGTGCTTTGTATGCACCTGCATAGAATTGCTTCCCAATAAAAAATTGAACAGGAGTAGCGAGTGCAAGCTGTACCCACGGGTTCATAAACATATCAGGCACATAAATAAATGCGGTAAACTCAAAATGGCCTACCATGGACCAAAACAACGGGATAGAAAGAATTAATGAAAAAATAAATTTCCCTTTTTGCTTTTCAATTTCTTTTTCCCTATAATTAGCGCTTTCGGTATTATCATCTTGTTTTAATTTTGCTTGATATCCGAGATTTTCTACTTTCTTGATCATATCCTGGACAGATACCTGTTCAGGATTGTATTCAATCGTGGCTGTCTCAAGAGCCAGATTCACAGCAGCTTTTTTAACGCCTTGAAGTTTATTTAACCCTTTTTCAATACGTCCTGAGCACGCAGCACAGGTCATGCCTATTAAATCAATTTCAGCTTTTTCAGAAACAACTGCATATCCAAGATCCTCAATTTTTTTCTCAAATTCCTGAACAGAAATTACTTCAGGATTGTATTTAATTGATGCTTTTTCCAGTGCAAGGTTGACATTTGCTTCTTGAACACCATTAAGCTTATTTAATCCTTTCTCGATGCGGGAAGAACAAGCTGCACAGGTCATCCCTGATATAGGCAATTGTACTTCTTTTAATGCTGCATCGCTCATATTTACCACTCCTTTAATTAAGTGAGGTTTATCTTTTATAACAATATACTATACCCCTCTACCCTATATGTCAACCAAATAAAACTAAAAATTTTTAAAAAAAGAGAACGTGTTTTAACCACACGTTCCATCCCGCAAAACTATTCAACATCGTAGCCCTGATCGTCAATTGTATCCTTGATTTGATCAAGTGTAACCGCTGAAGAATCATATTGAACTTGTACCTGCCCGTTTTCAAGATCAACTGATACTTTTTCTACACCATTTAATTTACCAACGCTGCCCTCTACTGCTTTAACACAGTGTCCGCAAGACATACCGCTTACTTTCAATGTAGTATTTTCCATATTTATCCTCTCCTTATTTCCTCATTAACTTTTGGATTGTTACTAGAAATTCATCCAGAACTTCATCATCGCCCTCATGGATTCTTTCTACTACACAGCTTTTCAAATGGCCTTCCAGCAAAAGCTTTGCCACACTATTCAAGGCAGACTGAGTTGCAGAGATCTGTGTAATCACATCATCACAGTAGGTATCTTTCTCAATAAGTCCTTTTATTCCGCGAATCTGCCCTTCGATTCGGTTCAGCCTGGTAGTCAAATTCTTTTTAACTTTTTCGGAATGGTGACTTTTTCTTTCTGAGTCAATTGAACAGCAGCTCTCAGCCGATAATTCATCATTTTCTAATTCAAAAGCCATTTGGTCCGCCTCCTTTAGTCACATTATATTATACCCCGGTACCCTATGTAAAGTGTTGTGCATTCAAAAAACACTCCATTTTTTTGCTGTTTGTTCATTTTTCCCTATTATGATATTCAAATTCCCTGTTCATACTAACGGAAACATAACATTCGAAGGAGGGGATATACATGAAGAAAAAACAAACATTAATGGAAGATTCCAGCAAGGACTTATATGGGATAGACAAAGAAGTTAGCCTGCAATCGGTGAACTTTGCTTCAGCCGAAAACCAGTATTTAAATGAACGGACTGAAAATGAAGCCAGCCATGAAGGATACTAAACAAAGCCGCCTATTTCGGCGGCCTTTCTAATGTTATAGTTCTTCAAGCTCTGCTATTTCTACTTCTGATCTTTCCTCGAGCGGCCCTCGAAGATGAACAGTAGCTGTTCTCCCATCTTCGTTTAGCTTATCGATCCAAACAGAAGCACCATTGTATTTTACTTCAATATCAGCTGATGATGATAGAATTTGCTTTACTCGTCTTGCATCCATTCAAAACACTCCCCTGCATTTTTTCATTATATTTTTTGCAGGGGATAAATTTTTTATACTAATAAAAACACTATTTAAGTCAATTTTGTTATAAAAATGGTAGCTAGCCCAAAATAAATAAGCAATGACAAAATATCATTCAGTGTTGTAATTAATGGACCCGAAGCAACAGCGGGATCAATATTAAACCGATATAAAACTAATGGAATGATCGTTCCTGCAAGCGTTCCGATAATAAGGGTAAGAATTAAAGATGTGCCAACAACCAATCCAAGGATTAGGCTGCCCTGCCATACATAAGCAATTACCGCTATTAGGATACCGCACGTCACTCCTATGATGATGCCAACACTAAGTTCCCGGAAAACTAACTTTGCCACCAGTTTTTTATCCAAGTCTCTATTAATTAGCCCGCGGACAACAACTGCCAATGACTGAGTTCCTGTATTTCCTGTCATCCCGGCAATCATGGGCATAAAAAAGGCTAGTGCAACTGCCTGAGATAAAGTTTCTTCAAAGCCGCTGATGATTGTACCGGAAACAATCCCAATAAATAATAGCAGGATTAGCCATGGAAGCCTTCTGTATGCAGCTACCAGCGGCTTTGTATCAAAATCAATTGCCCTTCCTGAAGCGGATAGCTTTTCAATATCTTCATTTGCTTCACTGATTACAACATCAATTATGTCATCAAATGTAACAATGCCAACCAGCTGTCCATCTTCTACAACTGGGATTGCAAGGAAGTCATACCTCTCAATCAGTCTTGCTACCTCTTCCTGATCAGTATCCGCTGGAACTGCGATAACCCTGCTATACATAATATCCTGAATTTTTTCATTCTCATTGGCAAGTATCAAATCCCTGTATGAGACGACACCTACAAGTTTCTTTTCTTCATCGACTACATATAAATAGTTGATTGTCTCAGAGTATTCAGCAAAGGACTTCATTTTTTCAACTGTGTCACGGACAGTATAATGCTGCGGAATCCAGACAAACCGATTCGTCATAAGCCTTCCAGCTGTTTCAGGTGGATATTTCATTATACTTTTTACAATTCGGGATTCTTCGATTTTCATGCCGGACAGAAGCTCTTCCATCCTTTCAGGGGACATCCCTTCCAATAATGCGGCAATATCGTCATTATCCATCAGGTCAAGTACCTCACCTGACTTTTCAATACCTAACAAGGAAAGAACCCTTGCTTGATAATCCTGTTCAAGTTCCTGAATTAATTCGGCAATTTGATCGGGGTTCATGTAAAGAAGAAAACGCGGATGATGCTTTACAGGCAACCCTTCAAAAATTCGGGCAATATCATAAGGCTGCAGCTCTGTAATGATATTTTGGAAACTGAACCTCTTTGTTTCTTTCAATGCTTTTATAATTTCAAGGGTTATTTGATTTTCGGACATTTTATTTGGCATGTTTTCTCCTCCAAAAGACACTCCGTTTATCCCTTTTGTTATTCCCGAAAAAGCCGGACAATAAAACGGCCATATTAATGCTTCTGTTAAAAGTTGTCCTATCCTTCTTTTTACAGGAATACAATGTGTACAAACAGTGTTTACGTTAGGGAGTTGTAAAAGATGAGTATTTTTTTAGGTTATGTACTCTTGGGTCTCTCTCTGGCAGCGCCGATTGGACCAATTAATGCCGCCCAGCTCGATAAAGGCATCAAAAACGGATTTTTCCATGCCTGGCTCGTTGGTCTAGGTGCCATGACCGCTGATGCTATTTATATGCTAGCTGTTTATCTTGGTGTTGTTCACTTTCTTGAGATTCCAATTATGAAAGCATTTCTTTGGTGCTTTGGATTTTTTGTTCTAGTCTATACTGGGGTAGAAAGCCTGGTAAGTGCAGGAAAAATCGTATCGAGCAAAAGAGGGAGAGATGAATCTTCTATTAAGTCCTTTATGTCCGGGTTTCTGATGTCATTATCTAATCCATTAACTATTTTATTCTGGCTGGGGATTTATGGTTCCGTACTCGCTAAAACGGCAGCTGAGTATGATAAGGCACATGTCATTTTATACAGCGGCGCCATTTTTATCGGGCTTCTGCTATGGGATTTGACTATGGCCGGTGTCGCCAGCAGTTTTAGAAGATTTTTAACAGGGAAGATTCTTGCCTTAATTTCGATATTGTCAGGTTTATCATTGATTGGGTTCGGCATTTACTTTGGTTTGCAGGCCTATAAATTGTTATTTTGAGAACGGGTACATAAGTACAAATAGCCTTCGCAATTTGTTTGGAAAGAAGGGCTGGAGCACAGTCAAGGGGATATTCAGAAAGGATGCCAACATTTACCTAGCCTATTTTTAGTTTTATCTAACATGTTTGGAAATATATCGAGCATGCCTTTGTATTTATGCACCAAATATGCAAATTTACTAGCAGCATTTTAACTTTATCTAACATTTAGCACAATTTTAGCAATATTTTTCGACAAGATCTTTTAAAAGAACAGGATTGATTCCTCAAACAGACGGTAGAATGGGGAGTGGTGCATATAATTTGAAAGTGACGCATAAGTGAGCGAAAGTGAGTCATAAATTTTTATAAATGGTGCATATTTTCGCCAAATAAATGCAAAAAAACATATTACCACAATATTAATAGGAATAAACCTGGAATAGAACCCACCTATCCAATGTCTTTTTCACTTAGAAATAAACCTTTATTATGTTTAAAAAAAATGAGCACCTATTCAGGTGCTCAGGCTGTCGAGAAACTATCGACAGCCTTTATTTTAATAGTTAACTTTAATTATTCACCGNGTTAATATGTTATAATTAACCCATTAAATCCTATAGATTGTGGTGAATTTACATGTTTAAACCCAAAGAATCTTCGCAAAATGAAATTGAATTTGTGTCTATTGATGAACTTGTTCCTTCGGACCACCTTCTGCGAAAAATAGATCAGTACATAGATTTTTCAACCATTTTAGATAAGGTTCGCCCATATTATAGTGAGGACAACGGTCGACCAACGGATCCTCTACTTCTATTCAAAATGATGTTTATTGGCTATTTGTAC
>NZ_JAEL01000129.1 GCF_000518885.1 Bacillus sp. J33
GCTAATTGTTGATTTAAAGCACCCTGTTGATTGGAGCGGAAGGTGCTAATCCCGCGAAAATGCTATCGCATTTTCTTACGACGCGGTGTTCATTCGAGGAAGCTTATTCAATGTCCTGCGGGAGAAGCGTGTCAGCGGGAGACCCCACAGGTGCGAATGCACCGAGGAGCGTCGGACCGTCCGCGGAAAGCGAGTGCCTCGTGCTGAAATCAACAGGCAAATTTAACAGAGCCTATTAGAAAGTAGCGCCTCAGTTTACCGGAAAAATCCGTTGACACCCCTGTTTACATTACCTACACTTAAAATAAACGCAGCTTTCCATATGTATGGATTTTTTGACAATATCCTTGAAATCGGTTAAAATAAACAAGTTTGAATGACACATTGGAATATACATGAAAGACTATAGATATAACAAGGGGAGAGTTATCATGCAACCACAAGCGCAGACTAATTTCCCGCCTGCCTCCAATTCTAAGAACTGGAGAGTTTGGTGGCAGTTGACAAGACCTCACACTCTTACTGCAGCATTTGTGCCTGTTCTGCTTGGAACAGCTTTAGCGATGGAACTGACAGAAATTCATTTTGGGCTGTTTTTTGCCATGCTGACAGCAAGCTTNCTGATTCAGGCTGCTACAAATATGTTTAATGAATATTATGATTATAAAAGAGGGCTGGATACAGAAGAATCTGTCGGGATTGGCGGAGCGATCGTCCGTGAAGGAATAAAGCCTAAAACCGTATTAAACCTTGCATTCGGCTTATACGGAATAGCGATATTACTTGGCTTTTATATTTGCATGAGCACCAGCTGGTGGATAGCGGCTATTGGTCTTGTATCCATGGCAGTGGGCTATTTCTATACAGGCGGTCCCCTGCCGATAGCCTACACACCGTTTGGCGAGTTATTTGCCGGGTTCTTTATGGGCATGCTGATTATCCTTATTTCTTTTTATATCCAAACAGGAACAGTGACGGCAACCAGCGTTTTAGTTTCTTTCCCAATTTTGATTTTGGTAGGTGCCATTCTGCTTGCCAACAATATCAGGGATTTCGATGGAGACAAAGAATTTGGGCGCAAAACGCTAGCCATTTTACTGGGAAAAAAGGGTGCAATCAACCTGCTTGCGGGAATGTTTATCGTTTCATATGTATGGGTTTTTGTATTAATCGGTATGAACATCATTTCTCCATGGCTTGCTATTGTCGTCCTTAGTGCACCTAAAGCCATCAAAGCAACAAAAGGCTTCATCGGCAAAACACTGCCAATGCAAATGATGCCTGCAATGAAAGCAACAGCTCAAACGAATACAATTTTTGGATTCCTATTATCAGTAGGTCTTTTCCTCGGCTACCTTTTATAGTTTTTTAAACCTCTGCTTTTTAAGCAGGGGTTTTTTGTTTGGAAAAAAACAACAGAAAACGCTATTGGGGTTTCGTCCCCTCATCAAAGGGTATTTTCTACTCAAGGAAGAAGATTGGCCATACTTCATCAATTAACGGGCAAAATTTATAGACTAAAACAACAATATATAAGAAAAGAACCTTTTATAAAACATACCAATTTAAAAAACAACCTATAAGGATGTGAAGCATTATGTTGACCGATGAGCAAATCCGCAGTTTTAAAAAAGAATTAACCGATGAAAAACACTCACTGGAAGCCCAGCTTCAAGGCAATAAGGAAGAAAGCCTGGAAAGTACAAGCTCTAAAGATACAGTAGGGGAACTTTCCCTTTACGACAACCACCCTGCTGATATGGGTTCTGAACTGTATGAGCGTGAAAAGGACTTTGCCCTTGAAGAGCATCATGATTCTGAACTGAATAAAGTGAATGCTGCACTGCAGGCTATTGAAGATGGCTCTTACGGCAAATGTAAAGAATGCGGAACAGAGATCCCTTACGACCGTCTAGAAGTACTCCCTGCAACCCTTTACTGCAAAAAACACAGCCCTGAACAAAACGTGCCTGGAGACCGTCCTTCAGAAGAAGACGTTCTTGAACCAGCACAGGGAAATACCTTTCAGCATCCACAGCACAGGGAAGTCACAGACAATGAAGACAGCTTTCAGGAGGTAGCCCGTTTCGGTACTTCCGAGACACCTTCAGATTTAAGAGGAGACCATGAGGATTATAATTCTTTATATAATGAAGGACTTGATGGAGAAGGCTTTACAGAAGACTATGAGTCCTTTATTGGAAATGACATGAAAGGCACAGAAAAAAAAATTTATCCTTCTAAAAAGCACGAAGCATATGAAGACATGCTGGATGAAAATAAAATCGAGGCACCGTATGGAGATGTCCCTTATCACCAAACCGATGGCTATGTTGATGATAAAGAATAAACTAAAAGCGATGCCCGCTATGGAGCATCGCCTATTATATGTCAAATGGCAATAAGACGAATATCTATACTATTTAAAGCTTTGATTCGATATCCCGGATAATCTCATCTATTGTGTCAGAAACGTCATTTGTACGGCGGGCAATGGAGATGCTGAATTCCAGCAGTTCCTTATAGTTTTTCACCGGAATGGATTCATTAGTCTTCTCGAATTCATTTAGCTGCAGTCCAATATTTTGAAGATGCAGCAAAACTTCTTCCATTGATCCTTTCTCGATTTGGTACATTTAACAGCTTCCCCCTTAATATCTATTGATTACATTATCAGGGTTTTAAAACCATTTTTAAAGTGGGAATTATTGTTAACACTTCTGCCCCAAAGAGTAAAATTTCTCCCAAAGGAAATATTATTGTAAGAAATAACAAGCTGGGGAGGCATTCTATGTCTGAACAAAATATAGCTGCATGCTTTTCTGAATATGACACACTTGAGCAAGTCATATTATGTGAACCACAATATATGACGATAGTGGATACCATTAATGAAACCCAGAAGCATTATAAAAAGGAAGGCATTAACATTGACCTGGCAATGAAGCAGCATGGACGCTTTGTCAGTGCTTTAAGAAATCAGGGAGTCGATGTTGTTTTGCTGCCGCCGCTTAAAAAATATCCTGAACAGGTATTTACCCGGGATATCGGATTTACTCTTGGCGAAAAGGTTTATGTTGCCGATATGGCTGCCGATATTCGCCAAGGGGAAGAAAATGTATTAAAACAATGGCTGGAGCAGCAGCAAGTCCCCTTTTACAATTTAACCGGGGACCGCATAGAGGGCGGAGATGTCCTTATTGACGGAAAAACGATTTATGCAGGAGTGAGCAACCGGACATTCGAAGAGGCAATCGACCATCTTCGCAGCCTCCTTCCTGATTATGAAGTCATATCTATCCCTTTTACAGATACTTACCTCCATCTGGATTGTGTATTTAACATCATCTCACCAGAAGAAGCGCTGATCTATCCAGGGGAAATCCATGGAGAAAAAGTCAAAATGCTTGAATCGCGCTATGATTTAATCAAAGTTTCGGATGAAGAACAATTTACGCTTGGAACCAATGTTCTTTCTATTGGCAATAAAAAGATATTCAGCCTTCCCATCAATAAAAATGTAAATAAAGAACTCCGTGCCAGAGGCTATGAAGTAATCGAAGTAGACATTACCGAAATCATCAAATCAGGTGGTGCCTTCCGCTGCTGTACAATGCCGGTTAGACGAAGCAAAGGGCAATAAATTTAGGGCTCCTCAGGTAGGGGCCTTTTTCAGGTTGAGGCTATTTGACTATATTGATCTTTTCGATTAACGGCTCCTTCCGTTTTGGGAGTTAAGTCGTAAGCTACGATTTTCTCCTTGACGTCTCTATTTTGGGCGTTAATCCTGATGATTTGCTACGATTTTCTCTTGGACGCCACTATTTTGGGCGTTTATCCTGATGATTGGCTACGATTTTCTCTTGGACGCCACTATTTTGGGCGTTTATTCTGATGATTAACGACGAAGACTTTGCTGCCGTGCCTGTTATTAAGATATAGCTATTAATCACAAGCGATGGCACCAACAAAATATAAAAAACAGCCGCTTCCACACCAGAAGGGCTGTTATCAAATATCTACTTGTTCATCATCTCTACGCCAGCCGGCTTAATTTTCCAAATCTCACGCGCGTATTCACTTATTGTGCGGTCACTAGAAAAATAGCCTGAGCCGGCAATATTCATTAAGCTCATTTTTAGCCAGTGCTCACGGTCTTCGTAAGCCTTTCCGGCTTCCTTCTGGATATTTACGTAAGACGCAAAATCCCTCAGAACAAAGTACTGATCATTTTCCATCAGCAGAGAATCAAAGATGGGTTCAAATTCATCCTCAACCTCCGGGAAAAAGCCATTTGTAAGCTGGTCAACCACCTGACGGATTCGCTTATCATGGTGATAATACTCTCTGGAGTTATACCCGCCATTTTGATAGTAGCTCAGCACCTCATCCGCTGTAAGTCCGAAGATGAAAATATTTTCATCTCCCGCTTTTTCCTTAATTTCAATATTGGCTCCATCCAGCGTTCCCACTGTTAAAGCGCCATTCATCATAAACTTCATATTCCCTGTTCCGGAAGCTTCTTTGCTCGCTGTTGAGATTTGCTCGCTAATATCTGCAGCAGGGAAGATTTCTTCCGCAAGGGAAACGCGGTAATTTTCCAGGAAAATAACCTTAAGAAAATCTTTCGTGTACGGATCGTGATTTACCTTTTCGGCAACTGTATTGATCAATTTAATAATCTTCTTCGCATAGTAATAGCCAGGTGATGCCTTCGCCCCAAATATAAAGGTCCGCGGGTGCATTCGGAAATTGGAGTCTTCCTTCAGCCTGCTATATAAATGCATCACATGAAGGATATTTAATAACTGGCGCTTATAAGCATGCAGTCGCTTTACCTGGATATCAAAAATCGAAGACGTATCTACAATCATGCCATTCTGTTCCTGAATCCGCTTAGCCAATCTTTCTTTGTTCAATTGTTTAATCCGGTGCAGCTGTTCAAGGAATACTCTGTCATTCTTAAAATCTTTTAATTCACAAAGCTTTTCCGGTTCCTGAATCCATCCGGCCCCAATACTTTCGGATATAAGGTCCGATAAAAGCGGATTGGCTTTTAGCAGCCATCTTCTGTGTGTAATTCCATTTGTTTTATTCGTAAACTTTTCTGGAAAAATCTCATAAAACTTATTCATTTCCCTTTTCTTTAAAATGTCTGTATGAAGAGCGGCAACACCATTTACCCTCGAACTGCCGACAAGTGCAAGATGTGCCATTTTTACCTGGCCATGTGCAATGATTGCCATATCCTCAATCCGCTTCCAATCACCGGGATACTGTTCCCAAAGCTGGCGGCAGAATCGTTCATTGATTTCATTCACAATCATATAAATACGCGGCAGCAAAGGCTGGAAAATGCGGATAGGCCATTTTTCCAGTGCCTCTGATAGAGTAGTATGATTGGTGTAAGCAATAGCGTTAACAGTAACATTCCATGCTTCTTCCCAGCCAAAGCCCTCTTCATCAAGCAGGATGCGCATGAGCTCAGGAATCGCCAGAACCGGGTGGGTATCATTAATATGAATGCTTACATACTCATGGAAATCTCTTAAACTAGCATGCTGCTTCCGGTAGGAACGAACAATTGAACGGATGCTAGCCGAAACAAGAAAATATTGCTGCTTTAACCGCAAAATCTTCCCCTCATCATGGGTATCATCCGGATATAAAAACTCTGAAACGGATTCTGTTTCACGCTTGTATTTTAAGATATCATGATTAACAGGATACGGAGAGGGCTCTGCGTTCCAAAGTCTCAGCGTGTTAATCGTATCTGTTTTATAGCCAACAACAGGCATATCGTATGGAACAGCAGAGATTGTTTCTGCATCTACATGCCGGAACACAAGCCTCCCATTTTCCTCTGTTGTTTCCACCTTGCCCCAAAATGGGACCTCAATCGCCAGATCTGCTTTCCTTACCTCCCAAACATGGCCATTCCGAAGCCATTGTTCCGGAAGCTCCACCTGATAGCCATCAACAATTTTTTGCTCGAACAAGCCATGCTTATATCGGATTCCGCACCCATGGCCAGGAAGATTTAATGATGCCAGCGAATCCATAAAACAGGCTGCCAAACGCCCCAGCCCGCCGTTGCCGAGCCCGGCATCCGCCTCAATCTCTTCAAGCCGATTAAGGTCAATTCCAAGGTCAGCCAGGCCTTCCTTGACAACCTGCTCAATACCTAAATTCATTAAATTATGATAAAGCAGGCGCCCCAATAAAAACTCAATGGACAAGTAATACACCTGCTTTTCCCGATCAATGCGGTATCGCTCATTTGTGTTTATCCACTCTGTGCTTACATGCTCCCTGATCATATTTCCAAGTGTAAAATAGTGATCTCTTTCTGTACTTTCACCAAAGCTTTTTCCGCAGGTCATCTCGAGCTTTTTCAGGAATTCCTCTTTGAATTCGTCCCGATCAGAAAACATGGCTTTCACTCCTTGAGACAAGGCCTGCATAAAGCTGATTGTATTTGAATGCCGATTGCGCCCAGCTATTATCCATTCCCATGGAATTTTTCATAATTTGCTCCCAGACCTGTTTGTCACTGTAAAATCCAATTGCCCTCCGAATCGTGTACAGCATATCATGGGCATTAAAGTTGCTGAACGAAAAACCGTTTCCTTCTCCTGTAAACTCATTGAAAGAATGGACCGTATCATTTAAGCCGCCTGTTTCTCTGACAATCGGGATTGATCCATAATTCATGGCAATCATCTGCCCCAATCCGCAAGGCTCAAATTGAGAAGGCATTAAGAATAAATCAGAACCTGCATAAAATTCATGTGCAAGCCCCTCATCAAAACCAATATACGCCTTGCACTTACTAGAATAGCTGTACTCCATCTCCCTGAAAAATTGCTCAAATTCAGGGTCTCCAGTTCCAAGAACAAGGACCTGAACATTTTCCTGCATTAGTTCATGGAATACACATTTAACAAGATCCAGCCCTTTTTGCTTCGTCAGCCTTGTAACCATGGCAATCAGGGGGATATCTTCTTTCACAGGCAGACCAAATTTTTCCTGAAGCTGCTTTTTATTTATGATCTTATCCTGTAATGACTCAGCGGAATATCTTTTATAAATAAATGTATCCTTCTCAGGATTATAAAATTCATCATCAATGCCATTTAAAATACCTTCGAGATCGGATTCCCTCCGTCTAAGCAAATCATGCAGCTTTTCACCGTAATATTCAGTTTGAATTTCATCTTTATAGGTTGGACTGACCGTTGTAATTTTATCAGCTGCAACAATGCCGCCCTTCATAAAGTTAATATTTCCAAAGAACTCTAGCCTGTCGGGATGAAAGTGTGTATAGTCAAGCCCAAGCAAATCCCCTAAAGCACCACGGGGCATAATTCCTTGGAATTGCAGATTATGAATAGTAAATACTGTTCGGATGAATTCATATCCCTTTTTCGCACGGTATTCGACCCGAAGCAGAAAAGGAACCATTCCAGTATGCCAGTCATGGCTATGAATGACGTCTGGGTAAAAATCGATATGCTGGAGGGCATCCAGAACCGCCCGGTTAAAATAAGCAAACCTTTCTCCATCATCAAAATAGCCATACAATTTTTCTCTGTTAAAATAGTACTCATTATCAACAAAATAGAAGGTGATTCCCTGATATTCCAGCTCTTCAATTCCGCAATACTGGTTTCTCCATCCCACCGCTACTGTAAACTCGCAGTTTGGTGACATTTTCTTTTTAAATTCATCTGAAATGGAACCATATTTAGGGAGGATCACCCGTACATCGGTGCCTTGCTTAACCAGTTCCTTCGGAAGGGAACCAGCTACATCAGCAAGGCCGCCAGACTTAACAAAGGGAACACATTCAGAAACAGCAAACAATACTTTCACGAGTTCATCAGCGCTCCTTGTACGGTACCTTTTTGGATCACTAAAGGCATTTCATGTGTACCCTCCATTTTGGTACCGGATTCTACCTTTACATCTTTATCTAAAATAACAGAATCTAAAACACAGTTTTCACCGATTTGGGATTTTTGCATAATAACACAGTTTTTAACAACCGAACCCTTGCCAATTTTGACTCCTCTGGAGATAACGCAGTTCTCGACTACCCCTTCAATTATGCATCCATTCGCTATCATGGAATTATGAGCACCGGCTCCTTTTACATAGCGGGTTGGCGGTTCATCTTTTACTTTCGTATAAATGGGCTGGTTTCGCTTAAAGATATTCTTCCATGCCTCCGGATCCAAGAGACCCACACTTGCAGCAAAATAAGCTTCTATTGAATCAATCATAACCGCCAGTCCGGTGTATTCATAATTGCAAATCGTGAAAGAATGGCGGATATCTGTAACCACATCGCTCATGCAAGTATAGCCTGTTTCATTTCTAGTTTCTATTAAGTTAATAAGCAAGGAAGTTTTCACTAGATACATTTCAAGCGAGCGTCCATCCTGGCGTACGACTGTAATATCGCAGCCTGTCATGACATGCCTTTCCAGAACAGGCCTAAAATCCATATTAAAGACGGTAAAGCAGTTTGAAATTAAGGCATATTCTTGTTTGCTCCGATAAAAATAATCCAGATTTGCGGCAAAATGATTAAACGAACCGATTCCCTTGCTCGGACTATCAAGCAAAGGGGAAGGGAAAAAGAATAGGCCGTCCCTTTTTCTGTTCAAGTCCCAGTTCTTCCCTGAACCAAGGTGGTCCATTAATGATCGATATTGATACTTTGGAAATATGGCTACACTTTCAATGTCCGAATTTACCATATTGGAGAGAACAAAATCGATTAGCCTATAACGGCCTGCAAACGGAACAGCTGCGAGCGACCTGTGCGCTGTCAATTCCTCTAAATCTTCATGGTAGGTTGTTGCGTCTATCACACCAAGCATTCTATTCTTCATGACATTCCCTCCCGTTTAGTTGGCCAAGCGCCGTTTGGGCATCCAGGCTTAAAATTAAGAACAAATTCCCTGTATCATTTCAGGTGTTATTAAAATAATTTCATCATCCTCTTCTGATGCACTGATTACTAACCCATCAGGTATCTCCATTCCACTTGGCACAATTGCCTTTTCAATGTAGGCATTTTCACCGATCACAGCATCAGGCATGATTACCGATTCACGAATGACGGAACCTTTTCCGACCTGCACACCCTGGAATAGTACTGATTTTTCAACTTCCCCTTCAATGGTGCAGCCTTCATTTATTAATGATTCAGCGACTTCTGCATCCGGTGATATATATTGAGGAGGGTGATTAGGATTCACCGAATAAATGCGCCAGTCATGGTCAAATAAATTCAGCTCGCACTCATCATCCAACAAATCCATATTTGCTTCCCAAAGGCTTTTAACCGTTCCAACATCCTTCCAATAACCATTGAACGGATAAGCAAATAACTTTTTATTTTCATCAAGCATGAGAGGAATGATATCTTTTCCAAAGTCATGGCTTGATTCAGGATTCCGGTCATCCATTTCCAAATATTCCTTTAATACAGACCAATTAAAGATATATATTCCCATCGAAGCCAAATTATTTTTTGGAAAAGCTGGTTTTTCATCAAATTCAGCTACCCGCATATCTTCATCCGTGTTCATAATGCCAAACCTGCTAGCCTCTGGCCAAGGAACTTCTATAACTGAAATCGTCGCATCAGCGCCTTTTTCAATATGGTAGTCCAGCATAAGCTCGTAATTCATTTTATAAATGTGGTCACCTGATAAAATCAGTACATACTCAGGATCATACTGTTTCAGATAATTAAGGTTCTGGTAAATAGCGCTTGCTGTTCCCGTATACCATTTAACCTCCGAGGATTCGCTATATGGCGGGAGTACAGTAACACCCCCGTTTTTCCTGTCCAAATCCCATGCGCTTCCTATGCCTATATATGAGTTCAATACAAGCGGCTGGTATTGGGTTAAAACACCTACTGTATCAATTCCGGAATTGGTACAGTTGCTTAATGTAAAATCTATAATCCGATATTTCCCTCCAAAAGGAACAGCCGGCTTCGCAAGGCTTTTCGTCAGCGAGCTAAGCCTGCTCCCTTTCCCTCCTGCCAACAGCATGGCTACGCACTTTTTCTTTCCCATTTCCCTTCCTCTCCTTCCGATGTTTTACAGGACGTAAAATTGAAATGCCAAATGGCGGAATTGACATGTTCAAGCTGAATGGCTTTCCATGAAACTCTTTTTCCTCAGTCTTGAGCACCTTTTTATTGATGCAATTGGATCCCCCAAAGCTCTCACTATCACTATTAAAAATTTCTCGATATGACCCTTTCTTCGGCATGCCAATGCGGTAGCCGTGATAGCAGGCTGGTGTAAAATTACAGACAATAACGAGGAAATCTTCCTCTTTTGAACCTTTCCTGATAAAAGAAAAAATGGACTGGCTTGCATTATTCACATCAATCCACTCGAAGCCATCATTCATATGATCAAGCTCAAAAAGCGGTTTGGAGCGTTTGTAAACCTTAATTAATTCCTTCACATAATCATTTGCTTTCTTATGCATCTCATAATCAAGCAAATGCCAATCAAGCTGTTCTTTATCCTTCCACTCAGAGAACTGCCCAAGCTCGCTTCCCATAAAAAGAAGCTTCTTGCCAGGATGGGCAATCATATAACCAAGGAGCAGCCTGAACTGGGCAAATTTCTGCCAGTAATCCCCCGGCATCTTATCAAGCAATGATTTTTTGCCATGGACAACTTCATCATGCGAAAAAGGCAGCACAAAGTTTTCCGTAAAAGCATACAAAAGGGAAAAAGTCATTTTTCCATGAACAGCAGAACGATTTTCAGGTGCTGTTTCCATATATGTAAGCACGTCATTCATCCAGCCCATATTCCATTTGTAATGAAAACCCAGCCCTCCATAATGGACTGGTGAAGTCACCTGCGGCCAATCCGTTGAATCCTCAGCCATCATCAAAAAGGAGGGATCATATTGAGAGACAATTTTATTTAGGTTTTGCAAAAAACGGGTTCCGAATGGATTTTCTATTTTTCCATTCCGGTTTGGCCAATAGATAATGTTAGCAACCGCGTCAACACGGAATCCGTCAATATGATATTTTTCCATCCAAAAAATTGCATTGGATATAAGAAAGCTTTGCACTTCATTTTTGCCAAGATCAAAATTAGCGGTTCCCCATACTTGGTTCTCTCTGTCACCTTCGGTTTCATATTCATACAAAAACGTTCCGTCAAACTGATAAAGGCCATGAGCATCTTTGCAAAAATGCCCTGGAACCCAATCAAGAATAACTCCAATGCCATTTTGGTGACACTGATCAACAAAATACATAAACTCATGCGGGGTGCCATATCTGCTTGTTGCTGAATAGTAGCCTGTTCCCTGGTAGCCCCAGGAGGCGTCGAGCGGATGCTCAATAACCGGAAGCAATTCAATATGGGTAAAGCCATGCTCGACTACATAAGGGATCAGTTCATTTGCAATTTCCTTATAAGAAAGCAGGCTGCCATCTTCTTTCTTTTTCCAGGACCCCAGATGCACCTCGTAAATAACAGCAGGTTCTGAAAAGATGTTCTTCTTTTCTTTTTTCTGCATCCATTTGCTATCGTTCCATTCATAGCCTTCCAAGGAATAAACAATAGAAGCCGTATTAGGCCTGGTCTCAGAAAAGAAACTGTATGGGTCTGCTTTTAATAAAACATTTCCCTCCTTTGTTTTAATTTCATACTTATATAAGGCACCCTCCATGTTCCCATCCAGCTGAATAAACCAGACACCCTCATTATTCACTCTATGTAAGGTATAGCCTTCTCCATTCCAATCATTAAAATCACCGACTAGTCTGACAATATCAGCGTTCGGTGCCCAAACACAAAAACGGGTATAAACTATTCCATCTTCCTCAACCACATGTGCCCCAAATAATTGATGGCTTTCATAAAGAGTCCCTTCATGGAACAAATGCAGCTGATAGTCGGTTGGAAATAAAGTCTCCACTAGCATCCTTCTCCCCACCCAGCTTTCGTTTTCTTTTGACTTTCCTGTTATATTCGCTTAAGGAGAAAAAAATCCTTGTAAAAGTTTTTTTAATTTTATGACAGCATGGTTCAAAATGCGCTAATAATCGGGAGCTTTTTACCCTATTCAACAGCCTTCGACATAAACTCCGGTAAATACGGACAAAATAAAACAAAATTTGCAAGCAGAAAATGAAAGGAGAATAATATTTTGGGCAATAAAGAAGAGGAGTTCTTATTAAATGAGGCAAACAAAAATCAAGTGAAGATTCCTTTATTTGAAGCACCTGAGGGAAAAATTATGGCTATAGGGGATATGTTCAGAGGGCCCTACACAGGGATATCTTCTGAGATAGACTTAAATAATCCAGGAAATAAACTGAATGAAAGGGAAGAGAAGTTTGACTAAAGCAAAAATCTTGGAAAATAGATAAACAAAAAAGCTGTCAACATGTTGTTGACAGCTTTTTTGTATGACCCGTACGGGATTCGAACCCGTGTTACCGCCGTGAAAGGGCGGTGTCTTAACCACTTGACCAACGGGCCAATATGGCGGAGAAGGAGGGATTTGAACCCTCGCGCCGGTTGCCCGACCTACACCCTTAGCAGGGGCGCCTCTTCAGCCACTTGAGTACTTCCCCATATATGGCTCCGCAGGTAGGATTCGAACCTACGACCGTTCGGTTAACAGCCGAATGCTCTACCACTGAGCTACTGCGGAACAGTAAGATGGTGGGCCTAAGTGGACTCGAACCACCGACCTCACGCTTATCAGGCGTGCGCTCTAACCAGCTGAGCTATAGGCCCCTATTTTGGAGCGGGTGAAGGGAATCGAACCCTCATCATCAGCTTGGAAGGCTGAGGTTTTACCACTAAACTACACCCGCATTTGGACTTCTAAATGGTGGCTCAGGACGGAATCGAACCGCCGACACAAGGATTTTCAGTCCTTTGCTCTACCGACTGAGCTACTGAGCCACATAACTATTCATTTTAAAAGATGGCGGTCCGGACGGGACTCGAACCCGCGACCTCCTGCGTGACAGGCAGGCATTCTAACCAACTGAACTACCGGACCAGATTGCGGGGGCAGGATTTGAACCTGCGACCTTCGGGTTATGAGCCCGACGAGCTACCGGACTGCTCCACCCCGCGATAGTATTATTTTTGTGATTTTTCTA
>NZ_JAEL01000130.1 GCF_000518885.1 Bacillus sp. J33
CACCTGCGGGGTCTCCCGCTGACTCGCTTCTCCCGCAGGACATTGAATAAGCTTCCCCGAATTAACACCTCTTCGTAAGGAAATGCGGTAGCATTTTCGAGGAGCTCGCCCCTTCCGCTCCAATCAACAGGGTGCAAGAATCAATATCAGCATTAATACAACGGATTGGGGTCTTATTTGTGTTGCCCACAATTTGAAAAAGTGGGATGAACTTAGACAGAACAAAGTTAAAATACTGAAAGATTAGTGGAGATATCTCTTCTAATTTTGAATAAATAACCCGAAAAAGAGAAAAAAATGCTTTCAAAACAAAAAACTGACTCAAAAGAGTCGTTTTTCGAAGACCTTTTGAGTCAGCCCCTATGCCGTTTTGGCAGGCAGGATAATATTAAATGTGGTTCCTTTATTTAGTTCGCTTTCTATATAAACTTTCCCGTTATGGCTTTCAATGATCTTAAAGCTAACCATCAGACCGAGTCCATTCCCATTTTGCTTGGTTGTATAGAAAGGTTCGCCAATATTTTTCAGTTTCTCTTCGGGTATTCCTACACCTGTATCTTGAATGGAGATTTGGACTTGGCTGTCCATTATACTTGCCCGGACTGTAATATCCCCTCCGTCAGGCATAGCTTCAATTCCATTTTTAACAAAGTTGAGGAACACTTGTTTTAGCCTGTTTTCATCGCATTCGATTTGAATAATTTCCTGTTCGTATTCGAAATGTATGTTTACATTTCTTTTGCGGGCTTCAAACTCCAGCAAAGAAAGGACGTTTTTTATGACCGGAATGATATTTTTTTCTTCCAGTTCGACTGCCTTTGGCTTGGCAAGGACCATAAAATCTTCTACGATATTATTTACCCTTTCAATCTCATCAAGGATAATGCTTAAGAATTCTTGCCGTTCTTCATTGGTTTCATCCAACTGAAGGAATTCGGTGTAACCTTTCATGGATGTTAAAGGATTGCGTATTTCGTGAGCAACACCTGCAGCCAGCTGCCCAACTGCTGCAAGCTTATCCTGGCGGTGGAGAACCTCCTCCGTTTTCTTGCGTTCAGTTATATCATTTCTAATTGCCAAATATTGATAGGGTCTGCTATTTTCATTTAAGAAAGGAACGATGGTTGTATGAACCCAGTAATAAGTACCGTCCTTTGCCTTATTGCGGATCTCGCCTTTCCAAACATCCCCCTTGCCAATTGTTTTCCATAAGCTCTTGAAGAATTCCTTTGAGTGAAGTCCGGAATTTAAAATTGAGTGGTTTTGGCCGATTAGTTCTTCCCTGCTGTATTTGGATATCTCGCAAAACTTATCATTTACATTTGTAATGATTCCTTTTTCATCTGTAAATGCAATGATGGATGATTGATCAAGGGCAAATTTAATTTCATTTACTTCTTTTAAGGATTCCTTAAGATTTGCTTCGGCCGTTTTTAATGCAGAAATATCTGTTCGGATTGAAACATATTGATAAGGTTT
The DNA here is from genome assembly GCF_000518885.1 of Bacillus sp. J33. Lineage (GTDB taxonomy): Bacteria > Bacillota > Bacilli > Bacillales > Cytobacillaceae > Cytobacillus. Next base: position 1,480 of record NZ_JAEL01000130.1, read on the forward strand.
GTTTTTTTTATTAAGAAACGGAACTATCGTGGTCTCCACCCAGTAGTAGCTTCCATCTTTTGCTTTATTCCTGATTTCGCCCCTCCATGTTTTCCCTGAACCAATTGTTTTCCACAGTTCACGGAAAAATTCAGGCGGGTGGTAACCGGAGTTTAAGATGTTATGATTTTTTCCGAGCAGTTCTTCTTCCTCATATTTTGAAATCTCAATAAATTTGTCATTTACATAAGTGATGATTCCCTTAGGGTCTGTAATAGCAACAATTGTTGATTGATCGAGCGCAGCCTGGATATCCTTTAAATGGGTATCGCTTGCCTCTAACCGCTTGCTGATTAATGTACTTGAAGCAATAAGGCCGCTCAGGATAAGAATGGTTGAGAAAAATACCAGATAAATTAGAAATGTTTCAGGTGAAGCTCCTTCACGTTCTATCTCACCGTTAGAATAAAAAGAAGACGATCGAATAAGAAGAAAATAACCTTCAACAATTGCTCCTGTTATGATTAGCGCACTTAAAGGCTTAATCCAGATATGGTTGGAATAAGCGAGATTCTTTGAATAGAATAGCATCCAAAGTGAAAATAAAAATGATAGAAAAATAAGCAATGTTGAAATGAAAAAAATAATAGGATTGAATTGAACATTCATTCCCATCGCATACATTCCTGTAACATGGATGGACAAAACAGCCATAGTTAAAAAGAAGCTTCCAGTTACAAGGTTGTTTGTTTTAGGCAATCGATCAATTATAGTGTTAAAGGCCATGCCTGTAAATGAAATGCCAAACACCATGGATAATATTGTAAGCGGAATATTATATTTGCCTGAAGCGTTTATATTGATTGCAACCATTCCAATAAAGTTCATGATCCAGATGCCAATCCCCATGGAAAATGTCCCGCCAAGAAATAAAAATCTCTGATTTTTGCCAGTGGACTTTTTTAAAGTGAAAAGATCCATTGCTGTATAAGTAGCCATAATGGTTAAAATAATGGCAACAAATATTAAGATAGGATTAAATGATATCAAAATTTCAGTCATTACAGGCTATCAGCCTCCTTAACCTTACCTTTTCAAATTTGATTGTAATTGAAACCTAACGGCCATGGAAGAGGTTAAAGTAAAAATAAATGAAGATGATTGATTCAGGTTTTCGTTCCCTTCCTATTTTGCCCTGTTTTAACTGAATATTTCGCTAAGATAACACCTCATAGCCTGCTGCTGCCTTAATATCCCCCTTTGTCCTATATGGAAGAGACCATACCCTTTTTCCAATTTTGAATAAAGAGAAAAAATTTTAAAAAAATTTAGGTAAAAGACTACACAATTGAATTTAAATAGTATATACTGTACTACAACAGAAAGTAATAAAATAAACTGTATTATAAAAAGGAGGAAAAAATTATGATCAAAAGTCCAGTTGAATTTTTCAGAACTCTTCCCAAAAAGGTATGTCCGGAGTGCGGCCAAACAGTCAAAGAACAGGCTGAATCTTACTTAATGGAATGTGATCGCTGCCTTTCAAAGAAAATGGAATAGAAGAACGAAACGGAAGGATTTATGTCCTTCCGTTTATTTATGGAGAGGAATTTTTGCATCAACACAGAACAACGGCTTTATGAATGTCTTAGGCCGTCCATGTCTCTATCGAAAAACTGTCTTTCATGAACTTACATATGAAGAAAGCTTCATGAAAGTATAATGCCTTCTGAATCTCCTATCAGATCGAGCTAAACAACTCTTCTTTTGATGACTTTTTAGCTGTCTGGATTGTGGGTGCTCTCCACCCTGTTATATTACAGAGTGTATTTTACCATTTAAAAAGTTTAAAAAATGTATAAAATTATAAATTCTTCCTGTATAATTATCAGATAATCCATTATTTAGAGAATCGAAATAGGAGGAATGAATATGGTTCAAACAGCAGTTACCCGTTTAAAACGTTCCGAGGTTCAAGAAGCCCTAACTTGGAAAGTGGAGGATTTGTTTGCAGCAGATGAAGATTGGCAAAAGGAAATGATTAGCATCGATGAGGATCTTGCTCTATTTGATCAGTTTAAAGGCAAACTCCATGAAGGGCCGCAAACTTTCCTTAGCTGCCTTTTGGCACAGGAGAAACTTTCTATTCGCCTGGTTCAGGCAGGTACATACGCGATGCTGCGCCAATCGGAAGATGGGACGAACCCAAACAACCAGGCAAATTCATCTAAGCTTGCTTCACTGAGAGCAAAAGCAGCCTCTGCTCTTTCATTTATAGAGTCTGAGATTTTGGCTTTGCCGGATGGCACGGTTGAAAAATACATAGCTGAAGAAAGTGAATTGGAAGCATTCAAGACCCAGCTTAATGATCTGCTAAATTCAAAAGAGCACAGGCTGTCCCCTGAAACAGAGAAGGCCATTGCGTCTTTAGGGGAGGTTCTTGGCGCTCCATATAATGTTTATCAGGCGGGAAAATTGGCTGATATGCCTTTTGCCTCTTTTAAAGATCGTGAAGGCAATGAGCATCCAAACTCTTTTGCCCTTTATGAGGATCACTACGAGTTTTCACCAGATACAGACATTCGCAGAAATGCGTATTCTTCCTTTGCCGATTCATTGGAAAACTATAAGAATACATTTGCTGCTGCATATTCTGCCGAAGTTAAAAAGCAAGTCGCTTTATCGAAATTAAGAAACTTTAAATCAGTAACCCACATGCTGCTGGATACCCAGCATGTAACAGAAGAAATGTACCATAACCAGCTCGATATTATCCAAACTGAACTGGCGCCGCATATGCGAAGGTTCGCACAGCTAAAGAAAAAGGTCCTTGGATTAGATAAAATGCTTTTCTGCGATTTGAAGGCTCCTTTAGATCCAGGCTTCAATCCTGAGACTACTTATGAAGACGCATCTAAAGTTATATTGGAAGCACTAAAAGTAATGGGTCCCGAGTACTCTGAAATCATGGAAAAAGGTTTAACAGAACGATGGGTCGATCTTGCGGATAATATCGGCAAATCAACAGGGGCATTCTGTTCGAGTCCTTATGGTTCTCACCCATTTATCCTGATTACATGGACAGACACAATGAGGGGAGCATTTGTCCTGGCGCACGAACTTGGACATGCAGGCCATTTCTATTTGGCTAATAAAAATCAGCGAATTATGAATACGCGCCCATCCACCTATTTTGTAGAGGCTCCTTCAACACTCAATGAATTGCTTTTAGGGCAGCACTTAATGGCTGGAACAAATGATAAAAGAATGAAACGCTGGGTAATTCTCCAGCTGCTTGGAACCTATTACCATAATTTTGTTACACATTTACTTGAAGGTGAATATCAGCGAAGGGTTTATAACCTGGCGGAACAAGGCGTACCACTCACTGCAAAGACCCTATCAGACCAAAAGTATGAAACACTCAGTTCTTTCTGGGGAGATTCAATTGAACTGGATAAAAAAGATGGATTAACCTGGATGAGACAGCCGCATTATTATATGGGACTTTACCCATATACCTACTCAGCAGGATTAACTGCTTCTACAGCTGTGGCAGAAAGCATAAAGGAAGAAGGCAAGCCTGCTGTAGACCGCTGGCTGGAAGTGCTAAAAGCTGGCGGAACAAAGAAACCGCTTGAACTTTTAAAAACCGCTGGCATAGACATGTCTAAACCGGATGCCATTCGTAAAGCTGTAAGCTATGTAGGCACATTAGTGGAAGAGCTGGAAAACAGCTGCGAATAACAGAAATATCCCCTTCTATTGTCTGCTGAAGGGGATATTTTTTGTTAATACACATTATAGGACCCTTCCCTCTCCTGATAGCTGATGAAGTGTGGTTCTACTGGATGAGACTGGTTAATGCTAATTTACCCAGATTCAAGGATTAATATGGCTGAATATTGCAGTAGCAGTGAGAGAAAACTTAAAAGAAAGCATAATGAAATTTGAAAATCAATTTGTCCAAAAGGAGTTTTGACGATGAATGGCAAGGATGAAAAATTTTTGACACATGCACCAAAAGAGGAAATGGTAACAGTTGATACGGATGGAAGATTTCCCAATTTAAAAAATGCTGTTGGGGATTCAGTTGATGGACATGAACAGCAGGAAACCGCAAATGCTATAATTGGCGCTAAGGAAATTGGACAGCAAAATGAAAATCTTTAACATTTAATGAGTTAATTTTAGGAGCAAAAATGATGGAAATGATCAATCCCGACAAATAAAAGCCGGAGATGAGGTTTATTCCTCTACTATAATTCTCATGCACACAGCGCAGCTGCCATTTGGCCGGCTGAAATTTTTCCTAATCAAAAGATCCGGTCACAGTAGTCCTATTTCTTAATGAATCGTTCCATTTAATCAAAGGGGACGGTGCCTTTTTCCTCCGAGAAGGATGCAGAACTAGCATTTCGGGAACTATATATGGATGATTCTTAACCAGTTTAAAGCTAATTGGCGGATTAGTATCAGCAATCACCTCCCAGGCTTAACAGAGCCTGCTCAGCAAAAAGACTGTTATCATTCTGACAACAGTCTTTTTCGGAATAAATTACTATTGAATTTGCGGCAATTCCCTCATTTCAGCAGTTGTTTCATCACCGCATAATGGGCATTTTAAATCTGCAGAGGCAAAATCTTTTCTCATCCATCCATTGCAGCTATTGCAGGCATATACTTCTGTGTCCATTAGTACAACTTCCGGCTTGTCGTCCTGGCCTTTTTTATTGAAAAAAATAGGAAACGCCCCCTTTTTTTCTTAGTATGGACAATATTGGCCATATTTATAGAAAAACTTTTTATTATGACGGAATTAAGGATTGGAGGATAAAATGAATATTCCAAAACAAAAGAGGAACCTCACTATTGCAGGAACCGACATTGATGAAGTTAAAAGGCTTAATAGCCAATCGGGTCTTTCATATAATGAAGTAAAGAGGCTGCTTGCAGAAAGCCTTAACAAAAAAGAGTAAATAAAAACGGGTTACTTCCTTTTTAAGGATTAAGTAACCCGTTTTAACGGCCAAAAATATGCATGCTTTTGCGGGGAGTAATGTAATATAGGATCACCTTTGAAGTATTCGCGGGGTAAAAAAGAAGCCATCGAGTTTTGCCGGATATTGCAAGATGCCTCATGCAGCTGCCATTTTGTGTGGTGGATATCACCCCGAAACACTTTATCTCCCTTTGTGACCCATAGGCAATATCTTTCAGTCAGCCATTCATCGAGTGTACCGGATTCTGAATTGTAGGCGGGTGATATCGGCTTATAGGAAGCGAGGAAATTGCCGGTACCGGAATGGCCGCTTTTTCGCATGCTTTCATAGATTACCTTTCCTTCCGAATTGCTTACACTCATTTTCGCATTCATGTAAGGAAGAAAATACAGCATTCTAGCTCCCGTAACGGCCAAGGGATTATTAGCATCCAGACTGAAAAAGTAAACCCCTTTCCTTCCTTCGTATTCTACATAAGTCCTGACATTCAGTTCATCCATCGAATTCATAAAAGGCATTGGCGGCAAACCACGGACTCGCATTTTGCTGATCCAAAAAGGCACAATTCCTATCCAGGCTGTTCCGTTAAACGTATCCAATTTCAATTGGAAAGGGATATGTTTTTCCATTACCTCTGCCGGCACTGGCCAATGTAAAAAAAGGACATCATTCCATACTTGTTCCATCATCCATGGCGAACGCGGAATGGGGAAAGGTCTGTGGCCTGTTATCTTAAGTTCTTCTTTCATTACTCGTTCCGCCTCTCATCATATGTTACTTACGATTATTCCTCAAATAAACTTTTATAAACTAAATAATTCTTAACCATTTGGGAATAATCGCTGCCATGAAATGAATTCGGGTGCAAGTTCCGCAGCTCCCCTTTCATTCTTAGTTGTTGCATTTAAGATGGAGAGACCCCAATATTTAGCCGATGCGCTTTAAGAACGAGGCAACTGTTCATTCTTTTAAGGGAACTATAAATCACATGTGTCCTTCCCGGTTCTATCTTTGAACTTCCAATTATATTTATGAATAGAGGTGATGGGTCAGTGAACGATTTTGTCATTCCCTATTTAAAGACACTTAGTCTTAGTCCAGAGATCCAGGAGACTCCTATTTATTTTTTAGATCATTGGAAAACACCCAAAGATTATTTTTATATAAGAAATCACTTTGCCTATCCCCAATTAAATATTCATCAGTCAGTTTTGGCTATTGGCGGCAATGTGAAAAATCCCCTGAAATTAACTTTAAATGAACTTATTTACCTTCCTTCCAAAACCATTTTGGTTCCACTGGAATGCGCTGGTAATAATAGAGCGAAATTTAAGCCTGAGGTTTATGGAGAGCAATGGGAACAAGGAGCTATCAGTCAGGGGAAATGGAAAGGAGTCCCTTTAAGAGATCTCTTAAAAAAAGCGGAGCTATTAGAGGGAAGTAAAGAAGCGGTGTTTGTAGGCATGGATTTTGGAGAAAGAAAAGATTTCGAAGAGTCTTTTCACTATGGCAGAAGCCTGCCCATTGAAAAAGCTCTTCACGAGGATACAATTGTGGCCTATGAATATAATGGCAAGCCAATACCCTATAAGCATGGGTTTCCGCTTAGACTGATCGTTCCCGGCTGGTATGCCATGGCTTCGGTAAAATGGCTGCAGAATATTTTTATCATTAGACATGAGTTTAATGGCCCCTTTCAAACAAAAGACTATGTTTATTATCCTTATCAAGATAGCGACAAGGATAAAAAGCCCGTCACCGCCATATCAGTTAACAGTACAATCCAGCAGCCGATGAATTATTCCATTCTAGCTGAAGGAAATCACTTGATTTATGGAATTGCATGGACCGGTATTGGAACAATTAAAAAAGTGGAAATTAGTTTTGACCACGGCAATACATGGAAAGAAACATCCCTTAAGTTTAAAGAAGATGAAAAATATGCATGGGTAAAATGGAAGTTTGTATGGAGAGCTGATAAAGGAGACCATTCTATTTTTATTCGGGCAAGTGATACGGAAGGGAATGTCCAGCCTTTAAGGCCTTTCTGGAATAGAAAGGGATATGGATATAATGCTATCCAAAAAATAAAAGTAAAAGTAGAATGAATATCTAATTTAGTTAAAGGTGTTTATCATTCTATACAGAATAATAAACATAATACACGTTCAGGAGGGTTCAAATGCTAGAAGCTGAATCTATTAATGGCCTATCAATGGAAGAAACACAGCTGCTTCCATCCTGCCGAACTGACCTCCGTGAATTCACTGAAAAACAATATAATAAATATGTAAAATTAAACACAGTAAATGATTGGTCTCAGCTAACATGGAAAGATACAGGGAAACCATATGCTGTCACTTCTTATGCCGAAGAGAAGCTGAACTGGGAAAAGGAAAATGGTGAGGCTTTGCCGGCACACACTTCCTGGACGATGTTTAATAAATCCTTCCACGAGTGGTTTGTTAAAGATGTACCTGCAGAAATGGAAAAATCAAAGAAAGAATTTATGAATTCCCTCTTGCGGTTTAAGCCTCTTGAGGCCAAACATGCACTTGTAGACGCATTTCGAATAAGATTATGGAATTATGTGCATCGTATTCAGGATGGAATTTGGGACCCTCGCGGTAAAAGAGCTTTATTTGAAGGGCTTGATGTGCAGGCTCCCCGAATATTATTTTTAGGGGCTGCCGAGGGATATGAAGCTATGCAGCTTTCAGCCATGTATCCAGGCGGTGAAATAGTCATGGTTGATTATGACCCATTTTGTAAAACAACCCGATTCGCAGAATTTCCTGATACCTACCCTTTTCTTGGCGAAAATGCCCAGACGGGCGGAAAACGGATCTATTATAAAGGGGATTTTAACATTGAGTACCTGGTACAGGATATTCGCACCCTCCCATTTGGAAAGGAATTTGATATTGTTATTAGCGTTGGATTACTCGAGCATTTTCCGGATGAATTAAAACCTGAGGTAATCGAATGGCATCGCAAATTCCTAAAGCCATCAGGCCATATCATTATGACAACTCCCAGGGCTCAGCTTAGATCCAAAATCTATTATGAAATCATGTCCGATGTGATGAATCACACCTATAGAGAATTAATGACGGTTGAGCAAATGGGGTTATATATGTATGAGAACGGACTGAATATCAGGCAGCATGGCTATATTAAGGTCCATAACGGCATCATTGCAAAATCCAGGTAAAAAAGGAAGCCGCTTGAGGCTTCCTTTTTAGTTTAATTTCGGTCATCTGATCTCTTGCCTGCCTCCGGCTCACCAGGAGTCTGGTTGCCAGTTGCAGCCTGATACCCTACTCGATAGGAAGAGGACCTTTTTTGCTGTAGTGCTTTTGACATTTTATATTGGCTCATATCATCCTGTGCTTCTTTTGGTGCCATTTTCTGAACCCTCTTTCTTTGATGATGTTATTCGTCATAAGCCTTTCGGGGAATGGAAATATCCACTCCGTTAACATCTTCGATTACGGCATCTGCCTGACCTTCCATATATGTGTCACTTACCTGTTCGTGTGTAGTGGCCAACCCTGATGAAAGCTGATCGTTTCTTTTATAATCTTCTGTCTCATAATATCTTCCAGCAATATTCATGTTTTCCTTGTTTTCCTTCTTATCCATGTAAAGAACCTCCTTTCAAATTAAGAACTACCATTATTTTGGAACATTTTAACGGTTAACATACTACTCCATTTAAATTCGCCTTTTATTAAGGCTCTTTTTCTCATAAATTGTTGTTTTGACTTATAAATTCTGCCCGTTGATTTCAGCACCGGGCATGCAAGAATTCCACGCGAAGAGGGAAGAGAGTCTCCTCGGCTTTGCCAGTGGGGTCCCCCTCTTCCCTCTCTTCGGAGCAGGTTATTGAAAAATAAACACTGTATGAAGGAAATGCGGCTGCATTTTCGATGAGCTCATACCCTCTGCTCCAATCAACAGGGTGATAAAATCAACAATCAGCTTTAACACAGCCAAAAATTAAAAATCTGCCCGCAACCTGGACAGATTTCTTTATCGATGCATTCATTTGAGCATCAATTTAATTAAGCATTTTAAGCCTGGAGTTTTAGTAGGCCCCGCCAACATATGATGCACCAACAATAATTAAAAGAATAAATAGGACAACGATTAACGCAAAACCGCCGCCATAGCCTGTACCTGCACCCATCTTAACACCTCCTGACGTCTAGTGATAGTTTATGAAGGGGATGTTTGTCCCGGATGGGCATTTGCACATTTATTGAAGATTAAGTGAAATAATGTCCAGATTATATAATCTGAGGGCTTTTATTTGCATAACCAATCCTATTAAAAAAACGTGCCGTAAATCAGAATTTAGTTAAGTACTGTGAAGTTAAGCAGCTACCGAAATAGAGATGCGAAACCTGCCATAGCCCGATTTTGTTTATCCCAATGCCTGATGCCGCCATGAAAGGAATTTCCGAAAAGACTGCAATTAATAAGGCTTTTTTTCCCTCATATGGTTGCAGTGCACTACTGCGATTGTGTCGAAAAAATGAAGCCAAGAGTAAAAAAATAATTTGTTATAAAAAAACTCTTTACTGTAAACGGATTCATGTTAAAATGGACATGGAAACAAGTTAGATGTCTGACGTCTACTCACTTACCTCTAAATAAAGAGGTTTATAATTTTGACGTTTCATAAAAACGTTTTCATAACTCTAAATACAACAAAAGAGGTGTCGAACATGAGTTTTATCTGGGGTCTGTTGGGGATTGCCACTGTACTTGGCATTGCCCTTCTTCTCTCATCAAATCGAAAGGCAATCAACTTAAGGACGATTCTTGGCGGTTTGGCCATCCAGTTTGGTTTCGCATTTGCCGTACTAAAATGGGATTTGGGAAAAAAAGCTTTAGAAAAGCTGACTTTAGGTGTAAATAATATCGTAAATTATGCGAATGAGGGGATTAACTTTTTATTCGGAGGATTATTTCAGGAAGGTTCTGGAGTAGGCTTTGTTTTTGCTTTTCAGGTATTAACCACTGTCATATTCTTCTCTTCCCTAATTTCTGTGCTGTATTACACTGGAATCATGCAAATAATTATTAAGGTGATTGGCGGAGGCCTGTCTAAGCTTCTAGGAACGAGCAAAGCGGAATCTATGTCCGCAGCAGCCAATATTTTTGTCGGACAGACAGAAGCTCCATTAATTGTCCGCCCTTTCTTAAATAAAATGACAAGTTCTGAATTGTTTGCTGTTATGACTGGAGGTCTTGCTTCAGTTGCAGGTTCTGTTCTAATTGGTTATTCATTGCTTGGCGTACCGCTTGAATACTTGCTCGCTGCCAGCTTCATGGCTGCACCTGCGGGTCTTGTTCTGGCTAAAATCATGATACCTGAAACAGAGGTTTCTGAAACGACTGACGACATTACAATCGAAAAAGATACTGATTCTGTTAATGTAGTAGACGCTGCTGCACGCGGTGCAAGTGTTGGATTGCAGCTTGCGCTTAATATTGGGGCAATGCTGCTTGCGTTCATTGCTTTAGTTGCACTTATCAATGGAATTATCGGTTTTGCAGGCGGTTTATTTGGGTTTGAAAATCTTACACTTGAAACTATTTTAGGGTTTATTTTCGCCCCTATTGCATTTGCAGTTGGTGTTCCTTGGGCAGAAGCTGTACAAGCTGGGGGGTATATCGGCCAAAAGCTTGTTCTGAATGAGTTTGTGGCTTATTCTTCTTTTGCTCCTGAAATCAGCAGTCTATCTCCGAAGACAGTTGCAGTAATAAGCTTTGCATTATGCGGCTTTGCGAACATTTCTTCAATGGCCATTCTGCTTGGCGGCCTTGGCAATCTCGCTCCAGATCGCAGAAGCGACATTGCGAAACTTGGTATTCGCGCAGTTATTGCTGGTGCGTTGGCATCGCTTTTAAGTGCTGCCATTGCAGGAATGCTAATTTAATAGATAAAGAGGGTGTCCCAAAAGTCTAACTTTCGGGCACCCTCTTTTTTCTTCTATAAAATTGGCCTGTTGATTTCCGCTCCAGGGACTCGCTTTCCGCGGGCGGTCCGGGAGCCTCCTCGGTGCATTCGCACCTGCGGGGTCTCCCGCTGACTCGCTTCTCCCGCAGGAGTCTCGCCCCTTCCGCTCCAATCAACAGGGTGCAAGAATCAATATCAGCATTAATACTAAGACAAAAAAAGAAGAAAATCGTCCTTTTTGGTATAATTAAGTCACCACAACCCACCATACGAGAAAGGAACGATTTTCTTATGT
>NZ_JAEL01000131.1 GCF_000518885.1 Bacillus sp. J33
ACCTCTTGTTTCAAGTCTGTATTTTCTTTTTGAAGGTCCTTGTAGGGCTTTATTTCAGGGGACGTATTGCCACTCCCCACGAAACCCTTTTGACTCTTTTTCTTGTATGCATCAACCCAGTTCCTAATGGTTCCGACTGGAATATCTAGGTCTCTCGCTAATTGAGTTGCTTTTTTACCATCTTCTACGACCATTTGTGCAATCTGTATTTTGTATTCGAGATCAAAATGCTTCCCCATTTAGACACGTCCTTTAATTGTTCTTTGTTAATCATTATAACGAAAGTGTCAATTTACCGTGTCCGTTTTTTAGTCTAGCATCAATATTCATAGTTTATCGGCCAATTCTTCTTATTTAACGGCCAAACAGACAACTTTATCGGCCTAAATTCAGTTATACCTTCTCATAAGGGGGCACAGTGCTAGGATAAATCTCAGTCGGATATTGGCCTGTAAAGCATGCCAGGCATTGTCCATCTTTCCGGCCGATCGCCTGAACCATTCCTTCCACACTTAAAAAGGTTAGCGTATCAGCTCCAATAATCTCTCTTATTTCTTCAACGGAATGATTGCCCGCAATCAATTCTTCCTTAGTGGAAGTATCAATTCCATAGAAACAAGGATTTTGAATAGGAGGTGAGCTGATCAGCACATGGACTTCTGTTGCGCCTGCTTCCTTCAGCATGCTCACAATCCGTCTGCTTGTGGTTCCGCGTACGATCGAGTCGTCCACCATGATAACTCTCTTGCCTTCTACAACCCCGCGTACAGGAGACAATTTCATCTTTACGCCCTGTTCCCTTAAGGACTGGGAAGGCTGGATGAATGTCCGGCCTACATAACGGTTTTTAATTAGGCCCATTTCATACGGAATGCCAGAAGCTTCTGCATAACCGATGGCAACAGAGATACTGGAGTCTGGCACACCGGTAACAACATCCCCTTCAATCGGAGCCTCGAAAGCCAGCTGCTTCCCAAGGTTCTTTCGGGCAGTATGAACATTGATTCCATTGATATTGCTGTCCGGGCGGGAAAAATAAACATATTCCATCGTGCACATAGCGATATTGGATGCCACGGCAAACATTTCTGAACGGAAACCGTTATCGTCAATAATCAGGAGTTCGCCCGGCAAAATATCGCGGATAAATTCCGCACCAACAACATCAAAGGCACATGTTTCAGATGCCACTGCATAGGCATCGCCAATTTTTCCAAGTGACAGCGGCCTCATGCCATTTGGATCCAGCGCAACCATCAGCTCAGTTTCAGTCATGATAAGAAAAGCATAGGCGCCTTTAATCATGGATAGCGCGTTTTTGACACGGTCCTTCAAGGTAGAGAAGCCTGCCCGCTTAATTAAGTGTGCAAGTACCTCTGTATCCGAGCTTGTTTGAAAAATACTCCCCTGTCCTTCGAGCTGATGCTTTAAGGCGGTCGCATTTACCAAATTTCCGTTGTGGCAAAGCGCAAGGCCGCCGCTCTGGGAGTTGAACAGCAGGGGCTGGACATTTTCATATCCGCCACCGCCCGCAGTCGCATAGCGGACATGCCCGATTGCTGCTTTTCCTTGCAGCTCCTTTATTGCATCTGCTGTAAAAATCTCTGTCACAAGGCCCTCACCTTTAATGCCTTTTAGCTTCTTGCCGTCAGAGACAACCATCCCGGTGCCTTCCTGACCGCGGTGCTGCAGGCTATGAAGCCCGTAATACGTAAGCTGGGAGGCATCCTCATGCCCCCAGATTCCAAAAACCCCGCACTCTTCGTTCAATCCTCTTATTTCAGCAAGCATGGGATCGCTCCTTTCCAGGCTTGCTCCAGGATTTCAACCTGCTCGGCAAGCACTAGGCCCTCTTCATTAGAGATATATAGTACAGGCGCTTCCGTCACTTCACCGATAAGCTTTGCATCTACTAATCGCTCAAACGCTTCCTGATTTTCTTTTTTAACAGATAGCAAGAAGCGGGACTGCGATTCACTAAATAAAGCAGAAGTAGCATTTCCGGATACCTTAACATCCGCTCCAAGCCCTTTTGAACCAATTAAGCTTTCTGCAACCGCTACTGCCAAACCGCCTTCTGCCACATCATGCGCAGAGGCTATAAGCCCTGAACGGATGGCTTTTAAAATTTGTGCCTGTGCCTTTTCTTCTTTTTCCAAATCAAGCTCAGGCGCTTTTCCAAAGATCTTGCCGTATGTCATCTTCTGCAGCTCGCTGCCGCCAAACTCATCCTTCGTTTCTCCTACCAGATAAATTAGATCGCCTGCTGCTTTAAAAGATTGCGTTGTAACATGGTCAATATCTTCTACCAGTCCGACCATTCCAATAACAGGAGTCGGGTAAATAGCCGTTCCGTTTGTTTCATTGTATAAAGAGACGTTTCCGCCGATAACTGGTGTATTTAATGTGCGGCATGCTTCACTGATTCCGTCCGCCGCTTTTTCAATCTGCCAGAAGATTTCAGGCTTTTCCGGATTACCGAAGTTCAAGTTGTCCGTGATGGCTAAAGGTTCGCCGCCGGAGCAGACAATATTTCTGGCCGCTTCAGCAACAGCAATTTTTCCGCCTGTTTCAGGATCAAGATACATATAGCGGGAATTGCAGTCTGTTGTCATCGCCAATCCTTTGCGCGTACCGCGGATACGGATCACCGCAGCATCTGATCCGGGCGCTACAACTGTATTCGTGCGCACCATGTAATCGTATTGGTCATAAACCCATTCCTTGCTTGCAATGGTCGGCTGTTGTAGCAGCTGTACAAGTGTTTCTTTGTAATCTTCAACTGCCGGGATTTCATTTTCCAACGCCTGGAATTCGCGATAGTATTCCGGCTCGCTTGATGGCTTATGGTAAACCGGCGCATCCTCTGCTAGAGCGTCAACCGGCAGCTCTGCCACCACTTCTCCATTATGAATAAGGCGAAGCATTTTATCATCGGTTACCTTGCCGATCGCAACTGCTTCAAGGCCATACTTGGAGAATAAATCAACGATCTCCTGCTCCCGTCCCTTTTTGACGACGATCAGCATTCGCTCCTGGGATTCGGAAAGCATCATTTCATAAGCAGTCATGCCTGTTTCCCTTTGAGGAACCAGGTCGAGATTCATTTCAATACCAGATCCCGCCTTGCTCGCCATTTCCGCAGATGAGCTTGTCAGGCCGGCAGCTCCCATATCCTGAATGCCGACAAGGGCGTCAGACTGAACCAGTTCAAGGCATGCTTCCAGCAAAAGCTTTTCCATGAACGGATCGCCAACCTGGACTGCCGGTCGTTTTGCTTCGGATTGGTCTGTCAGTTCTTCTGAAGCAAAGGTAGCGCCATGGATTCCGTCACGGCCTGTTTTCGCGCCAACATACATTACTGTATTGCCGACACCGTGCGCTTGGCCTTTTTTTATATCCTTATGGTCGATTAAGCCGACACACATAGCGTTTACAAGCGGATTGCCTTCATAAGAGGAATCAAACTGCACTTCTCCTCCAACCGTTGGAATGCCGATACAGTTTCCATAGCCCGCAATACCTGCCACTACTTCTTTAAAAAGGTACCGAACACGAGGAGAATCCAATTCTCCAAAGCGTAAAGAGTTGAGGAGCGCAACCGGTCTTGCGCCCATTGAAAATACATCGCGGATAATCCCGCCGACACCTGTTGCAGCGCCCTGGTAAGGCTCAATTGCAGACGGGTGGTTGTGGCTTTCAATTTTAAAAACAACTGCTTGCCCATCGCCAATATCAACAATTCCAGCTCCTTCCCCTGGCCCTTGAAGTACTTTCTCTCCTGTTGTTGGGAACTTGCTTAATACGGGCTTGGAATTTTTATAGCTGCAATGCTCAGACCACATAACAGAAAACAAACCAATTTCAGTATAATTCGGCAAACGCCCGATAATCTTTTCAATCATCGCAAATTCTTCATCAGACAAACCCATTTCCTTGTATACCTTCTGTGCCTTTAATTCTTCCGGACTTGGCTTAAAGCTTAACGACATGTGCTTCCCTCCATTGTTTTACGATTGATTGAAAAAGTTTCAGGCCATCTGCTCCTCCTAAAAGCTCATCAACAGCTCTTTCAGGGTGCGGCATCATCCCGAGTACATTTCCTTTTTCATTCATGATGCCTGCGATGTTCTCCAGACTGCCATTTGGATTTGTTCCATTATAGGTAAAAACGATTTGGTTATTTTCCTTCAATTGCGCCAAAGTGGCTTCGTCACAATAGTAATTTCCTTCGCCGTGGGCGATTGGAATCTTGATTACTTCATCCTTTTTATACGCGGATGAAAACATGGTCTCGTTGTTTTCAACCTTTAACTCAACAGTACGGCAGATGAATTTCAGGCTATCATTTCTTCTCATTGCCCCTGGCAAAAGGCCAGCTTCAAGCAAAATTTGAAACCCGTTGCATACACCCAAAACCGGTTTGCCTGCCTCGGCCGCTTTTACTACCTCTTTCATAACATTGCTGAAGCGCGCCACTGCACCGGAACGCAGGTAATCACCGTATGAGAACCCGCCTGGAAGAAGGATTCCGTCATACTCATCCAAGCTCTCTGCGTCATGCCAGACATATTCGGCTTCCGCTCCAAGCTCATCCTTTACTGCATGGTACATATCGATGTCACAATTGGATCCTGGAAAAACGATGACTGCGAACTTCACTGGGCAACAGCCTCCTCAATTTCAAAGCGGTAATCTTCAATCACAACATTGGCCAAAAGGCGCTCGCACATTTCCTTCACAGCCTCTTCAACAGGGCGGTCACTCTTTTCAACCGTAAGCTCCATATACTTACCGATGCGTACATCAGACACTTCACTGTAGTTCATAGTGTGAAGAGAATTTTTTACAACTGTTCCTTGAGGGTCTAGTACACTTTCTCTTAATGTGACGAAAACTTTTACTTTGTACATACTGTTTGGCCTCCCAGTCTCGCTAAAATATTTTCATAGGCATCTGTCAAGTTCCCAAGATCTCTTCGGAAAACATCCTTATCCAGCTTTTCATTTGTTTCTATATCCCAAAGCCTGCACGTATCAGGCGAAATTTCATCGGCCAGCAAAATATGGCCTGATCCATCTTTTCCAAATTCAAGCTTGAAATCTACTAAATTAATTCCCAGCTCTTTAAAAAAGTCTCTTAAAATAGCATTTACATGAAGTGCCTTTTCTTTTAAAAGCGCTACTTCCTCAACATCAGCAAGCTTTAGCACTTCGATATGGTCTTCCGTTAAAATCGGATCGCCGAGTGCATCGTCTTTGTAATAAAACTCTACAATCGGCCGTGCCAAAGCTGTGCCTTCTTCAACTCCCAATCTCTTAGAAAAGCTCCCAGCTGCAAGATTGCGGACCACTGTTTCGAGTGGGATAATATCTACCTTTTTAACAAGCTGCTCCGTTTCGGAAACCTTCTTAATAAAATGTGAATCAATCCCCAGCTCCTGAAGCTTTGAAAATAACAAACTTGTAATCTCGTTATTTAAACGGCCTTTGCCATCAATGCTTGCTTTTTTCTCCCCGTTAAAGGCCGTTGCAGAATCTTTATACTCGATCCACACAATGTTATCATCGTTAGTTTTGTACACCTTCTTGGCTTTGCCTTCGTATAACAATGCTCCTTTTTCCATGGCGGAGAGCCTCCTTTTCGAAATGCGTAAGGTGCCTGGCCATCGGTGACAAGCTTAAGACGAGCCGTCGGGAAAGATACCCTTTGACGAATTGGCTTATGACCTTGGGCAGGTGGCACCTGCAGCTAGTTAATCAAATAAGAAAATTGAGAATTTTCCCGTTAAAATAGAGGTAAAGACTGCCCTTTACCTCTATTTTTTTAGAGCTTGCTGTTGATTTCCGCTCTAGGCCTTTGCTTTCCGCCAGGCGGGTCCGACATTTGTGCCTGCGGGGATGTCCCTTTGACACGCTCATCCCGCTGAAGTCTCGGGCCCCCGCTCCAAATAACGGGGCGCCAATCAACTTTGCTTATCGAAGACTTTTCTTACAAGCCTAAGCGCTCAAAAATTGTGTCCACATGCTTGATGTGGTAGTTATAATCGAAGCAGTCATCGATTTCAGCTTCAGTAAGCTTTGATGTAATCGTTTCGTCCTGGTCGATCAGACTGCGGAATTGGACCTGCTTTTCCCAGGCTTCCATTGCACGAGGCTGCACTGTGTCATATGCTTCCTCCCGCGTCATGCCTTTATCAATTAACGCCAGAAGTACACGCTGGGAATAGATAAGGCCAAGTGTGCGATCCATATTGCGTTTCATGTTTTCAGGGAAAACAGTCAGATTTTTAACGATATTGCCAAAGCGGTTAAGCATATAGTTCAATGCAATGGTTGCATCTGGAATAATGATTCTTTCAGCCGAAGAATGGGAGATATCGCGTTCATGCCATAATGAAACATTTTCATAGGCAGTCATCATATAGCCGCGGATCACTCTTGCCATTCCTGTCATATTCTCAGAACCGATCGGGTTGCGCTTGTGCGGCATGGCTGAAGACCCTTTTTGGCCTTTAGCAAAAAATTCCTCAACCTCACGTGTTTCACTCTTTTGAAGACCGCGAATTTCTGTTGCAAATTTTTCAATTGATGTTGCAACAAGCGCAATTGCTCCCATATAGTGGGCGTGACGATCACGCTGAAGTGTTTGGGTAGAAATCGGTGCAGGCTGCAGGCCAAGCTTTTCGCATACATATTTTTCAACGAATGGATCGATGTTCGCATACGTTCCAACAGCTCCGGAGATTTTCCCGAACTCTACTCCAGCAGCCGCATCCTTAAAACGCTCGAGATTCCGTTTCATTTCTTCATACCAAAGAGCAAGTTTTAAGCCAAATGTTGTTGGCTCTGCATGTACGCCATGCGTACGGCCCATCATAACCGTATGCTTATGCTCCTGGGCTTTATTTTTTAGGATTTCAACGAAGCGCTCGAGGTCTTTAAGAAGAATATCATTGGCCTGCTTGATTAAATAAGAAAGCGCCGTATCAACCACATCTGTTGATGTTAGCCCGTAATGAACCCATTTGCGCTCTTCGCCAAGCGTTTCGGATACAGCACGTGTAAAAGCTACAACATCATGTCTAGTTTCTTCTTCGATTTCTTTAATGCGATCAATATTGAAAGAAGCATTTTCACGGATTTTTTGGACATCTTCTTTCGGAATGTCGCCTAATTCCGCCCAAGCTTCACATGCAAGTATTTCAACCTCAAGCCAAGCCTGAAAGCGGTTCTCCTCTGTCCAAATAGCTCCCATTTCCGGTCTCGTATAACGTTCAATCATGTTTTATCCTCCGATCTTTTCCTTCACATCGGCCCAGATACCGCTCTTCTCCGCTTCCTCCAGCGCTTCCTCCACTGAATTCCGCAAAAGCGTCACATGGCCCATCTTGCGTTTATATTTGGCTTCCTTTTTACCGTACAAATGGATCTTCCAGTCATTCAGTTCAGGAATTTTCTCAAGCAAAGGCTCCTGATGCTCTCCTAGTATGTTTACCATAACAGCCGGTTTTAATAGCTCCGTACTGCCAAGAGGCCAATTGCATACCGCCCGGATATGCTGTTCAAACTGGGAGGTTTCACAAGCTTCAATCGAATAATGACCTGAATTGTGCGGACGCGGCGCTAGCTCATTTATGAAAATCTGCCCATCCTGTGTCAAAAACATTTCAACCGCAAGCGTACCGACAAGGCCCAACGCTTCTGCCACCTGATTGGCTGCCCTTATCGCCTTTTCCTCAGCAGCGTCTGTAATAATGGCCGGCACAAGAGTCTGATGCAAAATATTTTCTTTATGGATGTTTTCCCCTACAGGAAAAACGGCAGTTTCTCCTGAGATGTTCCGGCAGATGATTACAGAGATTTCTTTTTCAAAAGGAATCCATTTTTCGAGGACACATACTCCTTTTTCAAGAAGCTTTTCTGCATTCTTTAAATCCTGTTCGCTCTTGATGACCAGCTGCCCTTTTCCGTCATATCCGCCCCTGGAAGTCTTTAATACTGCCGGATAACCAAGCTTTTCTATATTATCATAAATGTCTTTTTCAGTAGTAATGACCGCATAAGGTGCCACCTCGCAGCCTGCATTTTGTATAGCGGCTTTTTCCTTTGTGCGATCCTGGGTAATCTCGAGCAGTTCACTTCCCTGTGGTACATACGCATGGGCACAGAGCCAGTCCAATGCTTCAGCATTGATATTTTCAAACTCATAGGTTACCACATCACTGGCTTCTGCCAGTTCTTTAATAGCCTCCAGGCTGTCATACTCCCCAATAATTTCAATATCTGCGATCTGCCCGCAAGGCGAGTTCTCAGTTGGATCCAATACAGCGATTCTAAAACCTTTGGCTTTTGCAGCAAGTGCCATCATTCTCCCAAGCTGTCCGCCGCCAATTATCCCAATCGTTTGCCCTGGCAAAATAGTTTTATTAAACAAGTTCATCACTGCTTTCCAAGACTTCCTGTTTTGTTTTTTCTCTTCTTTGTTCAAGGCGTTCTGCAATTTGCTTATCAAAGGCTCCTAGAATTTGGGCTGCCAGAAGTCCAGCATTCGTTGCTCCAGCCTTTCCAATTGCTACAGTTGCTACTGGCACTCCTCCAGGCATTTGGACAATTGATAATAACGAATCAAGCCCATTGAGTGCCTTTGATTGTACTGGCACCCCTATTACCGGCAGCGTTGTTTTCGCTGCTACCATTCCCGGCAGGTGGGCTGCTCCCCCTGCCCCGGCAATAATCACCTTAATGCCTCTATCTCTTGCCTGATTAGCATATTCAAACATAAGATCTGGAGTACGGTGAGCTGACACAACCTTCTTTTCAAAAGGGATTTCAAGCTCTTCCAGAATTCCGCAAGCGTGCTTCATTGTTTCCCAATCAGATTTGCTCCCCATTATGACCGCTGCTTGTGCCTGCATGTTTTTTCTCCTCCAAATCATTCAATATAAAAAACCCGGACAGACCCTTCCTCCTTATGAGAGAAAGTAATCTGTCCGGGCAAAATTTAACCATAATAAAAGGAATATACCTAATTGCAGCAGGAACTACTCCTTTATCACGCCGGGCATATCAGCTTTCCCTCATAGTCCGGCAATTTACGGTTGCCGGGTAGAAACTTATGGGCCCTATTCCCATTATTATACGAGGGGTTATTCACGTTTTATTAACTACCACCATATTAACAACCTGCTTGATACTATGTCAACCTAAAAATCGAACGATAATAAAAGTCAGACAATTAATGTTCGTGTTTTACTCCGAAACCTTTTTAGCTTCGAAAACTATTTGCCTGCCGGCCGGTTCATATTCCACTTTGCCGCCCTTTTTAACCTCTTTAAAAATTGGCTTTTCTGTCCTTCTTACCGGCATATATCCAGCCTTTTGAATACGTGCAAGGCACTCGTCAATGGTTTCATTTTCCTGAACTTCAAATACTTCTTTGCTTTTGCCTTTGCTCATTGGGATAACTTTCCTTTCTTAACCGATTTCACCCAGAAGCCGCCATGAATGGTCTTTGGCTCATATGCGATAATGAATGCCTTAGGATCCAGCTCTTTAATCGTTTGATAAAGCTTCAGTTCATATTTTCTCGGCGTCAAAATCTGCAGAGCCATCCTGTCGCCTTCCAAGCCATTTGCTGCCCAGTTTGTCACACCGTATCCTTTATCTCTTAAGGCCTTTGGCAAATCCCTGTCATACTCCTTTGTTATTACATTTACCGTAATATAGCCAAGCGCCAGCTTCTCTTCGATTTTCATCCCTACAATAACCCCGACGCCATATCCTACTGCATAGGCAATTAAATTCTGTATCTCATTAAGGTTATCTAATACAAGCCCTAAACCAATGACATAAATAACAACTTCTATCGTACTTATAAAGGCTGCAAGATAACGCTGTCCTTTCAGTGTTAAGATCATCCTTATTGTAAAAAAGGATACATATACAATATTAATGATTAATATTATGGCAACCATTATAAAACTGTTTTCAAGCATTGCAAATTCCTCCTTTAAGGGTCAATTAAGGATCCACTAAACCACTCTTTCCCCATTAAATTCCTATTTTACAAGAGAACTCAGGGTTTGATAACTATTTTTCGAAAATCGGCAGCATTTTTGTTAGGTTATCCTTTTTAATGAAGAATGAACCAGCCTCGATTCTTCGTAACCCAATTAACAAATATTATAAGGTTTAGCTCCTGCCTGCGAAAGGAATAGTTTTAACATACTAGTTAAAATAGCAGCTAAGGAGTGACATATATGAATAAATACCAGGATTTAAATAAGCAATATATAAACGGTGAATGGCGGGACGGAACCGGCAAAACTGTTTACCGGGACACCAATCCTTTCAACGAAGAAACACTTGCAGAGTTCAAAATGGCAGGTCTAGAAGATATAAACGAAGCTTATGTATCAGCCCGGCAGGCACAAAAAGCGTGGAGTGAAACAAACCCTTTTGAACGTTCAACCATTATGGAAAATGCCGTGCGCATTATGAACGAACGGCGCGAAGAACTCGTTGAGCTATTAATATTGGAGTCAGGTTCTTCCCATTTAAAAGCGAATGTTGAGGTTGATTTTTGCATTGCCATTACCCGAGAAGCAGCCTCTTTTCCACTTAGGATGAAAGGAACTATGGTGCCTTCACTCGTTCCTGGAAAAGAGAACAGGGTTTACCGTAAACCCTTAGGAGTTGTAGGCGTTATCGGGCCTTTTAACTTCCCCATGTATCTTGCAATGCGTTCTGTTGCACCTGCCCTGGCAGCAGGAAATGGGGTTGTTCTTAAACCGGATGAAAAAACGGCAATGACTGGCGGGACCATTATTGCCAAAATATTTGAAGAGGCCGGCATCCCTGAAGGTGTTTTGAATGTTACTGTAGCTGAAATTGGGGAAATCGGCGATTCATTTGTCGAACACCCAATCCCGCGTATGATCTCTTTCACAGGATCTACTGGTGTTGGCCGCCACATCGGAGAGCTTTGCGGCAGGAATATTAAAAAATCTGTCTTGGAACTTGGCGGTAATAATGCACTTATCGTTCTTGAAGACGCCGATATTCAAAGAGCTGTTAATGCGGCTGCGTTCGGCAAATACATGCACAACGGCCAAATCTGCATGTCACTAAACAGGATCATTGTCCACCGCAACGTATATGATGAGTTTGTAAAACGTTTTGTTGATAAAGCGGAGAGCATTAAAGCAGGAGATCCGCGCGACAAAGATACCTTAATTGGCCCATTAATCAATCGTACCGCGATTGACAGGCTCCTTAGC
The DNA here is from genome assembly GCF_000518885.1 of Bacillus sp. J33. Lineage (GTDB taxonomy): Bacteria > Bacillota > Bacilli > Bacillales > Cytobacillaceae > Cytobacillus. The sequence continues at coordinate 11,282 of NZ_JAEL01000131.1, forward strand.
CAAATCGAAGAAGCCCGGCAGCAGGGAGCAGAAGTAGTGCTTGAAGGAAAAGTGGACGGCAATGTTATGAGCCCTGTTATTTTAAAAGGAACAAATGATGTTGCCACAGCAAAGAACGAGATGTTTGGGCCTGTGGTGACAATCATTCCTGCAGAAAGTGAAGAAGAGGCAATCCGCATCGCAAATGACACACCATATGGCCTAAGCGGCTCTGTTCACACCCGATCTGTAGAAAAAGGCGTCGAAATCGCTAAGAAAATGGAAACAGGGATGGTCCATGTAAATGACCAAAGTGTGAACGACGAGCCCCTAGTGGCATTTGGAGGCGAAAAAGATTCGGGTCTCGGACGATTCGGAGGCGAGTGGTCACTAGAAGAATTCACAACACTGCAGTGGATTTCCACACAAAACAAACCTAGGGAATATCCATTTTAATAACTGAGAAAGGAGCGCACTGGATGGCCGGTGCGTTTTTTTGAACTGGTCCAACTTCTTAATATCTAATTAAAAACTAATTATGTACATATTTTTTCTGCATGTAATCAGTTTTATCTAGCACATTCTGGGGTTTATCTAGCATATTTATGGTTTTATCCAACATATTTATGAATTTATCTAGCAACATTTTAAATTTACCTTACATTTGGAATAATTTAGTAATACCTTTTAGGAAAAGATCTTTGAGAAGAACACGATTGATTCATAAAACGGACAGTAGAATAGGGAGTGGTGCATAAAATATAAAAGTGACGCATAAGTGAACGAAAATAAGTCATAAATTTTATAAGTGGTGCATATTTTCGCCAAAGACAAGCAAAAAATTCAAAAAGGTTTAACCCGTAAACTCACTAGAAATAGATTCCACCTATCTAAGGTATTTTCATCAAAAAAATAACCTTTTTTATGTTAAAAATAAAAAAGAGCACCTATACAGGTACTCTTTCATTCGCCCGGCAGCGTCCTACTCTCACAGGGGGACAGCCCCCAACTACCATCGGCGCTGAGAAGCTTAACTTCCGTGTTCGGCATGGGAACGGGTGTGACCTTCTCGCTATCGCCACCAGACTATTTGGTTTGAAGAAAGGTCNTTCCTTCAAAACTAGATAATGNATGAAGAAGTGTTTGCCGAGTATTCACCAATAACTAGGTTAAGTCCTCGATCGATTAGTATCAGTCAGCTCCACGTGTCGCCACGCTTCCACCTCTGACCTATCAACCTGATCATCTTTCAGGGATCTTACTAGCTTGACGCTATGGGAAATCTCATCTCGAGGGGGGC
>NZ_JAEL01000132.1 GCF_000518885.1 Bacillus sp. J33
TCCCGCAGGACATTGAATAAGCTTCCTCGAATGAACACCGCGTCGTAAGAAAATGCGATAGCATTTTCGCGGGATTAGCACCTTCCGCTCCAATCAACAGGGTGCTTTAAATCAACAATTAGCTTTAACACAGCCTTCTTATAAAAAGTGAACATTAAAGCTAATCTTTATCAAATCAAATGCCATTTGCCGAAAATAAGTGCAATTCATATTACCGGAGCCCAAAGTAAGTTATAATATAATAAGGATATAAAAAGGATTGCAGTGATTGACATCATTGACATGATCCAATCCACAGGTGTATCTTAGAATAAGTTTAAAGAAGGATAACGGCTGTCTTGGGCTGTTATTGGAGGGATTTTTTTGGTTACGATACAAGATACGGAACTAAAAGAAGGGATCCAAGAGGCGATTGAGAGGGCAAAAGCTTTATCGGAGCCTGTATTAGTGAGTGAAGTTCAGAAGATCAATCATATAGACCCCCTTTCTTTTTATGCGGCAGGAAAGAGCCGTTTTTTTGGTGAACGCTTTTTCTGGAAGGATCCTTCCGGTGAAACTTATATAATCGGTTTGGGCATTTGCAAGCAAATTCAGTCAGATCAAAGTAACGGCCGTTTTGAAAGTGTTGAAAAGGAATGGAAACGCTTTATAGATAATAGCCTTGTTTTTAACCCGTATGAAAAGAATGCAACCGGCCCAGTTATGTTTGGCGGTTTTTCCTTTGACCCATTAAAACCGAAAACGAAGCTGTGGTCGAAGTATTCTGATTCACTTTTTCACGTGCCAACCTATATGTACAGTGAAGTGAATGGTCAGGCATACTTAACCACAAATGTTGTTTGTACCCAGCATGATGATCAATCACTTTTTGAAAAGATCGGTGCCGAACGGGGAGCGATATTGTCATCTATTGAAGGCTTCATCCCGGAAAGTGAAAATGTCCTTTTGAAGGAAGCAGACATTAATCCTAAGAAATGGATGGACAATGTAGAAACAATTGTTGAAGAACTCAAAGCAGGTTCTTTAAAAAAGGTTGTATTGGCACGGGAATCCCGCCTTGTTTTTAAAAAGCCAATTGAAATAGAAAGAGTGCTTGCAAATTTAATAAAGCTCCAAAGAGAAAGCTTTATATTTGCGTTTGAATCAAATGGAGATTGTTTTATTGGGGCATCTCCAGAACGCTTAATAAAAAAATACGGTGAAAACGTCTTTACAACATGCCTGGCGGGTTCGATCCCGAGAGGCAAAACAAAAGAGGATGACCATATACTTGGTGATGCCTTGTTAAGTGACCAAAAGAATTTGACTGAACATCAATTTGTAGTGGACATGATAAAAGAAGCGATGGAGGAATCCTGTACAGAAGTTGAGCTTCCCGAAAAGCCGCAGCTGATGAAAATGAGAGACATTCAGCATCTTTATACCCCTGTTATTGGGAAAACAAGGGATGACGCATCCCTTCTGGCTTTGGTTGACCGCCTGCATCCGACTCCTGCTCTTGGAGGGCTGCCGAAAAAAGAAGCGGTAGAAAGAATACGAGAGGTAGAAGAGCTGGATCGCGGATTTTATGCCGCTCCATTGGGATGGATGGACTTCAGAGGAAATGGTGAGTATGCTGTTGCGATTCGGTCTGGTCTGATCCAGGACAATGAAGCATCCATTTTTGCAGGCTGTGGAGTGGTCCAGGATTCGAACGCCGAAAGCGAATATCAGGAAACAAAGATTAAATTCCGGCCTATGCTTACGGCTCTTGGGGGTTATGAAAGATGAATCATCAGGAAGCTTTAACTTCATATATTGCCGCTTTTGTTGCGGAATTAGTAAAAAATGGGGTAGAGGATGTCGTGGTCAGTCCCGGCTCCCGATCTACCCCTATGGCTATGGTGATGGCAGAGCATCCTGAGCTTCGTGTACATATCCATGTAGACGAGCGCTCGGCTGCCTTTTTTGCGTTGGGGATTGCCAAGGTGTCGCAAAAACCCGCTGCATTGCTATGTACATCAGGAACCGCGGCTGCCAATTACTATCCTGCAATAGTAGAAGCACTTTATTCTAGAGTGCCTTTGATCGTGCTGACTGCCGACCGGCCTCACGAACTCAGGGATGTAGGGGCTCCCCAGGCAATCGATCAAATTCATTTATATGGTAAAAATGTGAAATGGTTTGTTGAGATGGCTCCTCCAGAAAATACTGTTGAGATGCTCCGTTATGCCCGGACTGTCAGTGCAAGGGCTGCAGCTATGGCAAAGCGTTCTCCTGCTGGCCCTGTTCATCTTAATTTTCCATTCCGTGAGCCATTGGTACCACAGCTGGATCGGCAGGATTTATTTGAGCTGAGTGAGCGCAAGGATGGCTTTGTAAACGTCCATCCAGGACAGCTTGGCCTTCAGGAAGAAGACTGCAGTCAAATTGCAGAGAGCTTATCAGAAGCGAATAAAGGCATTATTGTATGCGGTCCAATGGTGAATGCAGATTTCCCTGAGGCTGTTATTCAGCTCGCGAAAAGGTTAAACTTTCCGATTGTTGCTGATCCGCTTTCTCAGCTAAGAAGCGGGCTGCATGATGGAAGCCTTGTAATTGATACATATGATAGCTTTTTGAAGAATGATGATGCCAAAAGGGCTCTTAGGCCAGATGTTATTATCCGCTTTGGTGCAATGCCTGTTTCTAAACCCTTGACGATTTTTATGAAAGAAAATAGCGATGCCCGCCAAGTTATTGTTGATGGCGGAGCTGGCTGGCGTGATCCGTCAATGCTTTCAACTGAGATGGTGCATTGCGATGAAGTACAGTTCTGCAAGTCTGTTATTCCATATCTCAAAAGCTCTGAAAATAATCAATATGCTTCCCTATGGAAGGAAATCAATGATCTTACAAAATCTAAATTGGCAGGAATAAATGAAGTGGATGAGCTAAGTGAAGGGAAGTTATTTTACCAGCTTTCCGAATTGCTTCCGGAAGGTTCAACACTCTTTGTAGGCAACAGTATGCCGATCCGGGATTTGGATACATTCTTCCACTTTAACCAAAAGGGCATCAGAGTGATGGCTAATCGTGGAGCAAACGGAATAGACGGTACCGTTTCAACTGCACTTGGAGCTGCTGCCTTGTCACCGCCGCTGTACTTGGTCCTTGGCGATCTTACGTTCTTCCATGATTTAAACGGCTTAATTGCTTCTAAACAATATGGAATAGATATTAATATCCTATTAATTAATAACAATGGCGGGGGCATATTCTCTTTTCTTCCACAAGCTGGCCATCCCAAGAATTTTGAAAAGCTGTTTGGAACACCCCTTGATCTTGATTTCAGCCATGCCATTAAGATGTATGGGGGCCAATATGATCTAATATCGGATTGGGGACATTTTATTTCCGTATTCAAACGAAATAAAGAAACAACGGGCTTAAAAGTAATGGAAATTACGACAAATCGGGACAAAAACGTAGCCGAGCATAGAGAATTGTGGGACTCTGTTTCCCAGGAAATAAGTCGATTGCTGGAAGGGTGAATGCCGGTGAATTATGTCATTGATGGGGTCCGTTATCATGTCGATACATGGGGAAATGGTTTTCCGCTGCTGCTGCTACATGGCTTTACAGGAAATGCAGAGAGCTGGAAAGTATTTGAACCCTGTTGGAAAGAACACTCAAAAGCCATTGCTTTAGACATTGTCGGACATGGGAAGTCAGAATCCCCGCCTGATATTGCCTGTTATGGAATAGAGAAATCCGCTGATGTAATGAATACTCTTTTAGAAAAGATGGGGATTGCAAAAGCAGATATCCTTGGCTATTCCATGGGGGGACGGCTTGCAATCACGTTTGCAGTAAAATATCCTGAAAAAGTCCGCAGACTGGTTTTGGAGAGTGCCTCTCCTGGACTTCGAACTGAGGAAGAAAGACAATCAAGGCGTCTGCAGGATGCAAATTTGGCAGAAAAAATCAGGAGAGATGGAATTAAACGATTTGTTGATTATTGGGAAAACATCCCCTTATTTGAGAGTCAAAAAAAACTTCCTGACAGCATTCGCGCAGGAATAAGAAGCCAGCGTTTAGCCAATTCTATTGAGGGCCTGGCCCACAGCCTTAATGGAATGGGGACAGGCTCCCAGCCCTCTTGGTGGGGGCAGCTTTCTCAAATAGACTCCCCTGTCCTGCTGGTTACTGGAAATCTTGATCAAAAGTTTTGCAGAATTGCCGAAGATATGTCGAAGGTTCTCCCGAAAAGCCAGTGGATAAGCGTAAAAAATGCCGGCCACGCAATTCATGTGGAGAAACCTGAAAAATTTGGTACAATAGTAAGTGGGTTTTTGTCGCAACTGCTATAAGCTGACAGGCAATAAAAAACTGCTTTTAGCTGCAGGACCCTGTCACTATATGCAGAAGAAGGATGCGGCACAAAACGCGATTTTATTAATACATAAATAAGGAGGACTCTTGTATGTCAGCAGTAGAATGGGTTGCAGGAAAACAATACGAAGAAATTTTATATGAAACATACAATGGCATTGCTAAGATTACGATTAACAGACCGCAAGTCCACAATGCATTTACTCCAAGAACCGTTATGGAATTGATTGATGCATTTGCTTATGCGCGCGATGATGAAAACGTAGGCGTAATTATTCTGACTGGTGCCGGAGACAAGGCATTTTGTTCAGGCGGAGACCAATCTGTAAGAGGACATGGCGGATATGTTGGTGATGACCAGATTCCGCGTTTAAATGTTCTTGATTTGCAGCGATTAATTCGAGTGATTCCTAAGCCGGTTATTGCAATGGTAAAAGGTTATGCGATTGGCGGAGGCCATGTCCTTCACATTGTATGTGACTTAACGATTGCGGCTGATAACGCTGTATTCGGACAAACAGGACCTAAAGTAGGAAGCTTTGATGCAGGTTATGGTTCAGGATACCTTGCAAGAATCGTCGGCCATAAGAAAGCCCGCGAAATTTGGTACCTGTGCCGCCAGTATGGCGCCCAGGAAGCTTTGGATATGGGGCTTGTCAATACTGTTGTGCCACTTGAAAAAGTGGAAGAAGAAACAATTAAGTGGTGTGAAGAAATTCTTGAGAAAAGCCCGACTGCAATCCGCTTCCTGAAGGCTGCCTTCAATGCGGATACTGATGGACTGGCAGGAATTCAGCAATTCGCCGGAGATGCAACTCTTCTTTACTATACAACTGATGAGGCTAAAGAAGGCCGCGATGCATTCAAAGAAAAGCGCAAACCCGACTTCGGCCAATTCCCTCGTTTCCCTTGATTTGAGACGGGTAAATCCATTATTCCAGCTTGATGGCATGGCCATCAGGCTGTTTTTATATATAAAATTGTGAAAATGGGGTGTTTATGATCGAAGCACAGGCAATGCCGAACTTTCTGCAGAAACGGGCCTTTTTAACCCCTGAGCGCCCTGCCATTCATTTTTCGGGCGTAACCTACTCTTTTTCAGAAGTATATAAACGGGTTCATACGATTGCGGGTCAATTGCAGGCTGCTGGTGTAAAAAAGGGTGAGTATGCTGGCGTTCTGCTGAGAAATCATGTAGATACTGTTTTTATCCTTTTAGCTTTGCAGCTTATTGATGTAAAGGCAGTCATATTAAATAACAGGCTAACTTCAGAGGAATTGCGCTGGCAAATGGCAGATTCACGATCAGCTTACCTCCTTACGGAGAGCGCCTTTGAGGAGATAAGCGAAAAGATCACTTATACACTATCAGCGGTCTCCGTGATCCTTAAAGAAAATTTATTTGAGGCAGCCTATTCCGAACCTGAAATGGCGGAAGAGATTAACCTTGATGAAGTGTGCACTGTCATGTATACATCCGGTACAACCGGGAATCCAAAAGGAGTTCTCCAAACCTATGGGAATCATTGGTGGAGTGCAATTGGATCTGCACTAAACCTGGGGCTGAATGAAAACGACTGCTGGCTATGTTCGGTTCCCATCTTTCATATCAGCGGATACTCTATTCTTATGAGAAGCATTATTTATGGCATGAAGATGGTTCTTTGTGAATCATTTAATGAGAAAAAAGTGATTGATATGATCTCCAGCGAAAAGGTTACGATCATGTCGGTTGTCAGTACGATGTTAAGCAGGATCGTGGAAGAGCTTCAGAATGAAAAATTGCCGGATTATTTTAGGTGCATGCTACTAGGAGGAGGACCGGCAGCGAGGTCCCTGCTGGAGGTTTGCAAAAAGAAGGATATCCCGGTTTATCAGACATACGGGATGACGGAAACCTCTTCTCAAATCGTAACACTAGCACCGGAATATAGTTTTAGCAAGCTTGGTTCTGCTGGGAAGCCCTTGTTTCCTTCTCAGCTAAAAATTGTCGGGGGAAATGGAGAAAATGCCCATCCAGGAGAAGCCGGAGAAATCTTTGTTAAAGGTCCAAATGTAACAAAAGGATATTTAAATCGCGAAGATGAAACTTTGAAAAAGATCAGGGACGGCTGGCTTTCGACTGGAGACATTGGTTATTTGGATTCAGAAGGGTTTTTATATGTACTCGATCGGCGTTCAGATTTGATCATATCCGGAGGGGAAAATATTTATCCGGCTGAAATTGAAGGTGTACTTATTTCCCATCCATACATAACCGATGCGGGGGTTATCGGCATGAAGGATGATGATTGGGGAGAGGTGCCTGTTGCTTTTGTAGCCGGGGATAAGAACATGGATGCAGAAGAAGTTAGGCAGTACTGCTTAAGTAAGCTGGCCAAATATAAGGTGCCTAAAAGAATCATCATGGTTGATGAAATCCCGAGAAATGCTTCAAAGAAGGTTCTAAGAAGGAAGCTTCGGGAGCTGCTTGAGGAAAGCGGGAAGTAGATATGGATATAAAAACTGTAACATTATATAAAATTAAAATGTCTCTGAAGACTCCATTTACCACTCATTTAGGGACAGTCAGGGACAGAGAGGGAATTATTGTCGAAGTGGCAGATAAAGAGGGGCGGACAGGCTATGGAGAAGGAGTGGCTTTTTCTTCGCCATGGTATACCGAGGAAACGATTGAAACGAGCTGGAACATGCTTAAAGCATTTCTAATTCCATTGCTAAAGAATGCTGATTTATCACATCCTTCTGAAGCTGGGCCGTTATTTGATGCCTATAGAAGGAACCAGATGGCGAAAGCGGCTCTTGAAACGGCTTTATGGGATTTGGCTGCCAAAAAGGAAGATGTGTCACTGTCTAAATTTATTGGCGGGATACAGGAAAAGATTCCTTCCGGGGTGGTAGTTGGAGCAAAAACAAAGGAAGAGGTAAGAAGGCAAATAGAGTCCTACCTTGAGGATGGCTACAAAAGGGTGAAAATAAAAATCAGCCCGGAAAATGATTATGAATTCATTTCTGAAATTCGCTCGCTTTATCCAGAACTGCCACTGATGGCGGATGCCAATTCAGCTTACACGCTGGAACACATAGGGCATTTAAAAAGGCTTGATGATTTTGGACTTCTTATGATTGAGCAGCCACTCGAATATGATGATATTGTCGATCATGCGAAGCTGCAGAAAGAATTGAAAACCCCGATATGCCTGGATGAAAGCATTGTGACTTTTAATGATGCACGCAGAGCGGTTGAGCTTGGAAGCTGTAAGGTAATCAATATAAAAATCGGCCGGGTTGGAGGATTGGGAACCGCAAAGAAAATTTATGACTATTGCCTTGAAAAGGGGATACAAGTCTGGTGCGGGGGAATGCTGGAGTTTGGAATTTCCCGTGCCCACAATATTGCCCTCGCTTCCCTGGAGGGCTTTTCAATACCCGGCGATATTTCAGCATCGGGCAGGTATTGGGAAGAGGACATCATATTGCCGGAAGTGACAGTGAAAGATGGAAAGATAGAGGTGCCCGGCAAACCTGGGATTGGCTTTGAAATCAATCAGAATAGATTGAAGGAAGTTACAGTTAAGAAAGAATCATTTAGTTTTTACAAAAAATAAGACGCCTCCTCAGCGCCTTTTAAATCAATTATTGAGTTATCTCATCTTGTATAAATGTATCTTCTTTAATGGCAAAGGAGCTTAATCCAGCAGCTGCAGCAAATGCAGCCCCAAGCATGACAACTGTTGATAACATTTATATCACCCCTGTAGGTTTTAGTTATTAAATAGTTCCCCCATCGTTCTTCCTATAAACATTTTTTTAAAAAATATTGATTCTGCAAAAAAGCGATGCCGTATTTGTACAAGGCATCGCTTTTATACGGTTAACGAATTTTTTTATGCAAGGTGAGTCTATTAAGTCGTACATTTGCAGGGAATGTCTGGTTGGGTGTTTGCAGGAAAAGCACCATCCGGCAAGCAAAATGTATCTAGAAAATAAAAAAACCTCCCAAAGCGGGAGGTAAATGCAAGCCTATTCATTTAGCGCTTTTTCTAGGGAAGCGAGATTGTCTTTCATTAAAGTGAAATAAGTTTCGTTATTTTGGATGTCTTCTTCCGTTAAGACTGATAAATTATGCAGCATTAATGGCTCTGCGCCAATTTCTTTCTGCAGTATTTCAGTCAGTTTTGAGCTGACATTCTGTTCGAAAAATACGTATTTTAAATCATGCTCTTTGGCTTCTTTAATGATTTTCTGCAATTCTTTTTGGGTAGGCTCACTGGAAGAACTTAAACCGGAAACACTGATTTGGTCTAAATCATAGCGTTCTTCCCAATAACCGTACGCTGCATGGGATACAATGAATTCCTTATGTTTTGCATTCTGAACAGTCTGCTCGAAATCGTTGTGGAGTTCATCCAGTTCCGTCGCCAGCTCCTGATAATTCTTTTCAAATTGTTCTTTGTGTTCAGGCATCTGCTCTACTAGAGCAGCTTTGATTGTTTCAGCCAGATCTTTGGAATATAGAGGGTCAAGCCATACATGGGGGTCAATGTCACCATGGTCATGATCATCATGTCCTTCTTCGCTGTGACCAGCTTCATCAGTGTGGGCATCATCATGTCCTTCTTCACCGTGTTCACCTTCACTGGAATGATCCCCTTCTTCATGCGCAGGATCATGGTTCTCTTCTGTGTGAACAAACTCGATATTCTCTCCGGCAGCTACCATTTTCACATTTTCATTTTTCAAGGTTTCTTTTGCTTTTTCCACAAACCCTTCAAGACCAAGGCCTACAAAAATAAAAATATCTGAATCGGCCAATTTTATCATATCTTTTTGAGATGGCTCAAAAGTATGCTCATCTGATCCAGGAGGATAAATAGTTTTTACATCAACAAGCTCATCTCCGATTCGTTCAGTAAAATATTGAATTGGATAGACAGTCGTATAAACAACTGCTTTCCCGTTATCTCCTTCTTCTTTTACAGGATTTTCACCTGTACAGCCTGATAGAATCAGCGTTATACTTAATGCTATGAAAAAGATCGCTTTTTTCATGCTGTTTCTCCTCTCTTTTTAAAACGTATTTATTACGATTTATTATTCAAAAAAATATAATACGTAATCATTACGATTTCCCTTAGTAATCTTACAAAATATACAGCAAAAAAGCAAGGATAAAAAATTTGTTTGCAGACAAAGCTTTTTGTATCATTGATAGAGGGCTCTATTACAAAAATTGTCCCTCTATCTATTATAAACAATGTGCTTGTCCATTATAGCAGTAAGGAATGGCTGCTGAGATTCTTTTAAACAATACATAAAATGACAAGGAGTGGTACTGTGAAGCTTTTGGAAGAAATCTTAACCCATAATCAGCAATTTGTTGAAGAAAAGAAATATGAAGAGTTTGAAACAACTAAATTCCCCAATAAAAAAATGGTGATTTTAACATGTATGGATACTCGTTTGGTTGAACTGCTGCCGAAAGCATTAAATGTGAGAAATGGTGATGTAAAAATCATAAAAAATGCGGGAGCTTTAGTCACACATCCTTTTGGAAGCATTATGAGAAGCATCCTGATTGCAGTTTACCAGCTTCAGGCAAAAGAGGTATTTGTAATTGGCCATCATGACTGCGGGATGAGTGGAATGAAGGCAGAAACGGTTGTCAGCAGCATGAAGGAGAGAGGCATAACCAAGGATGCCTTGGATACGATGACGTATTCAGGAATTGCAGCAGAAGATTGGCTTAAGGGCTTTGAAAATGTAGAGGACAGTGTAGCGCATAGTGTTCATATGGTAAAGAAGCATCCATTAATGCCAGCGGATGTGCCTGTACATGGGCTTGTTATTGACCCAGGCACAGGCAGGCTTGACTTGGTAATAGACGGATATGAGTCTTAATCCTTTTTCTTAACTGGCCATTCCTCCGGGACAAGGTCTACTCCACCTGGGTGTAATGGATGGCATTTCAGGATTCTTTTTATTGTAAGCCAGCCGCCCCTTAAGGCGCCGAAGCGTTTAACGGATTCCAGCCCATAATGGGAACATGTCGGATAAAACCGGCATGTTGGCGGCTTTAGCGGAGAAATAGCGATTTGGTATAAACGAAATAGCGATATTAATAATTTTTTCAGCATGGAAAGCCTTCCCTTTTGTCGAACATATTTTCTTTTAAAATAACATATAATCGAACAAACGTCTAAATTTTCATATTAATTTGATGAATTTAGTCGGAAATTGAGCTATAATAAAAGGAAAACATTAGGGGAGTGTTTTTAATGCCTTCAGTAGAGAGCTTTGAATTGGACCATAACGCTGTTAAAGCGCCATATGTAAGGCACTGTGGTGTACATAGAGTTGGAAGTGATGGAGTGGTCAATAAATTCGATATTCGTTTTTGCCAGCCGAACAAGCAGGCGATGAAACCAGATGTGATTCATACTTTAGAACATCTTCTTGCTTTTAACATCCGTACACATGCTGAAAAATATGATCATTTTGATATCATTGATATTTCGCCAATGGGCTGCCAAACAGGCTACTATCTGGTTGTAAGCGGGGAACCGTCCGTTGAGGAAGTCATTGACTTGCTCGATGATACAATGAAGGATGCTGTCGAGGTAACGGAAATACCGGCGGCAAATGAAATGCAGTGCGGCCAGGCCAAACTGCATGACCTTGAAGGTGCAAAGCGCCTAATGAAATTTTGGCTGGACCAGTCGAAGGAAGATTTAAAACAGGTTTTTGCGTAAAGAAACGGGCTGATGACTGAAGAGACCTAGCTAAATGAGACAAAGGAAAAAACACCCCTTAAGTCGTAATTATAATTATGACTTGCAGGAGGTGTTTTTCTTATGGAGAGAAAAAAGAATTTTTACTCTTATGAGACAAAAATGAAAGCTATTGAGATGAAAATGTCGGGCCAATATTCCAATCGTGAAATTATGGAGGAATTGGGGATTATTAATGACTCTCAGATAAGGATTTGGTTGATGTGGTATCGAAAAGGAGAGATGTATCGTTTTGCACAGCCTTCTGGTAAGCAATATAGCTATGGAAAAGGACCTGAGGGGCTGACTGAGGTTGAGCAGCTGAAAAGAGAAAACCAGCATTTACAGATTCAATTAGAGATATTAAAAAAGTACCAGGAGATCGAAAGGAGTTGGTACCAGAGGTTGTCTTAGATCTTGTAGAAGTCTTAAAAGAAAAATACTCCATTTCTCTTATTTGTGAGGCTATAGGGGTTCCACGATCCACCTATTATCGATGGAAAAAAAGAGGACCTCGCAAACCTAATGAATTAGAACGGCAAATCTTAGAGATTTGTGTAAAACATAAGTTTCGAATAGGACATCGGACCGTAAAGGCATGGCTTAAAAGAGATTATAAAGTGGAAGTCAATCGAAATACTGTTCAAAAGGTTATGCAAAAATATAATCTCCAATGTCGAGTAAAACCAAAAAAGAAGGTGAAATTCTCAGGAGAAAGCCATATTGTTGTCCCTAACCGTTTGGAGCGTAATTTTAAAGCATCTAAACCAAATGAAAAATGGGTTACAGATATAACATATCTTCCATTCGGACAATCCATGATGTACCTTTCAAGCATTATGGACCTTTATAATAATGAGATAATTGCTTATCGAATAAGTTTGAGCCAGGACGTTACACTTGTATTGGATACTCTAAAAGACGCTGTTCAGAATCGGAACGCTGAAAATGTAATGCTGCATAGTGATCAAGGTGCACAGTACACGTCTAAAGCATTTCAAACGCTAGCAAAAGAAAAAGGCATTATCACAAGCATGTCTCGGAAAGGCAATTGCTTGGATAACGCCGTCATTGAATCCTTCCACTCTACCTTAAAGTCAGAAGAATTCTACTCTCAGCCACGAGAGTATCTTACAAATCTTATTGTAGTGGAAAAAGTAAAAAATTTCATCCATTATTACAATCAAATACGACTTCAGGCAAAATTAAACTACCTGTCTCCTATTGAATATAGGGAACAGGTAGCATAGGTGTTTTTTTCTGGTGTCTCAAATCGATAGGTCAGTTCA
>NZ_JAEL01000133.1 GCF_000518885.1 Bacillus sp. J33
TCCCGCAGGACATTGAATAAGCTTCCTCGAATGAACACCGCGTCGTAAGAAAATGCGATAGCATTTTCGCGGGATTAGCACCTTCCGCTCCAATCAACAGGGTGCTTTAAATCAACAATTAGCATTAACACAGCCATTTATAAAATAAACCCTTCTTAAGATAGAAGGGCCTAACTTAGATATTTTAACAAAGAGAAACCTTCCTAGCAATGAAAAACTTGGAAGCCTCCTCAATGCTTAACAATTACGTATAATTCTTCTGTTAGGGCATGGGCAATTCCATCGAGAATAGCTTCAAGGTTCGCTGCTATGACCTCCATTTCTTTTTTGTCTTCACAATGAAACACTGCCGCTCCAGAAGGTACTTTGGAAGGATTTGTAGTAATAACAGCAAGTATGTATTTTTCAAGCACCATTTGCATTATCTTCCTTTCCCATTTGTTTGCCGTTCAGAGGGCATCCTAATTGCGTTCTCAAGGGTTGGAACTGCTTCGATAATTTTAAGAGCTTTATCAATATCATTTTCCTGCGGCAATACAAAAACCCCTACCCGCCCGTCATCCAGGTCTCTTTTCGCAAGCGGCACTAGTGCAGGTGTGCCAGAATCACGGTAAACACCCAATGCTGTGGACACATCATGCAATATAGCCTGCCTTTGCCCGAGATTCGCGATAGTCGACCGAGCATTAAAATTCTTTGGCTTTAAAATGAATCCCATTCCATATCTAAGTACTTCTTCCTGTCTTTCAGGAAGGCCAATATTCATTATATAAATATTGTCCACATATAAACCTGCGCCGTCAAAACGAGGTTCCACATATTCCACATCTACTATATCCTTCAGCCTTCCTCCAGACATAAGACTTTTTGAAGCCAGAACCGCTATAACCGCTGCAGCGATACCGCCCCAAATGTTAAAAAGCAGATAGCCTAGCGTGCTGACAAATGATGTAAAAATAACGAGATAATTTCTGCTCTCGAAAGCTATTGCTATTCCTTCAATATAAGTTTTTCCTCTTGATACCAATTCATAGCTGTCCAATTCAGTCAGCGTGTTCCTCTCCATGTTTCTTACTTCTCTAAACTGGGATGCAGCAAGAGTTAAGAAGGTAATGGCGGTGAATTCTTCTTCCATAATCGAAGGGATGGCTACAGTTCCTAATCCAGCAGCAATAAAACCTAATGCGACATGGATGATTTTTCCATGAAGATAGGTTGGGTATTGCCGATAATCAGTCCTAAGCATATAAACTCGGGTTAAGGTACCTGCGGTCAATCCAAAAAGTATCGGGTACGTATATTCGCTCATGATAATTTTTGTTTCTCCCTTTCGTATTGTTTGAAGTTCGTTTCAAAATATAATGCGATCCATTGCATCGCACTCCAAATAGCAGCAATGGCAGCCGATAAGGCTATAATATCGAAAAATGCCAATGAACCGATTACATAAGGGAAGGAAAATTGCCTTAGGATCAGGGCATATAAGACCTCTCCCTGAATTGAACCGAGGAGTATTAAAGGCAATCTAAGCTGTCTTTTCTTATGAAGAAGTATAGCCATATAAAAAAGAAGAATGGCCAGCATCCACTTCCGCGGAAAAATCACCCACACCGGATCAAAAAGTTCAAATAAATGAAAGCTTACATAAGCCATCATCATAATAAAAGTACAAATAAGAAAATAAACCTTATGCCCTTTCTTCAGCCCGCCTGTAAAAATGTAAAAAGTTCCGAGCAGGAAAACACCCGCTACGCTCATTTCCACACCATATATTGAAAAAGTATAAGGCGATAAAATGATCACAACCAGAAGCCATACAGAGAATTTGACCCTTTTTTTATTTTTCCTATCCATAAAAAAAGTCGCCATAACCCAAGCCACCCAGGAAACCCAATAAAAAATTAAACCTTCCATCCTCTTCCTCCTATCATTTCCATTATGGCTTTTAGATATGTAATTTAACCCTCTCGTAAAAGGTTTTATGGTTGTAAATTGATAAGCTGTATAAATCTTTGCTGGTGATTCATCTTAAATAGAAGGAGGTGTTTAGAAATGGGCAAAGACCGACAGGAAAGAAAACTTAAGCAAAGCAAAAAAGTGGAATCCGATCGTGACCAGGCACTTCATTATCCCGGGGCTTCCAAATTGCAAAGTCCTGAAGAAGCAAGATCCTTAAATGATTCAAAATACAGTTAAGATTGGGTTAACTTCTATACAATGTCTTTAAAATCAAGGCTCTTTAAAATTGCCTGTTTTTTTCCGCCTCAGGCACTCAAGCTTTCAGTGGGCGGTCCGACGCTCCTCAGTGCATTCCCACCTGCGGGATCACCCGCTGACACGCTTCTCCCGCAGGACTTTGGATAAGCTTACCCGAATTAACACTGCACTAAGGAAATGCGAATGCACTTTTGCGGTAATATCACTTTTTGCTCCAATCAACAGGGTGCTAAAACCAATATTAGGCTCTAACACAGCTAAAAACAAAAAGCTCCCGTCCATTGACGAGAGCTTTACTTTTGGATTCTCCGCTGGCTATATGATTTTGTATCAATCCTGCGTTCTGTTAGCCAGTGATGGGTATTGCCTGAAATGATTAATGGAGCCTGCTGGAGCTGCTTAATATTTGTTGCCCCTAATGCAGCCATAATCATTTTTAGTTCAGTATGTATGGTATTAATTTCCTCTATTAATGATTCAAGCCCTTCTTTAATAAGGACTTTCAAGAAATATCCGGCCATCCCTGCAGCTTCCGCGCCAACCGCCAGTGCTTTAGCTATTTCAACGCTCGTTTGGATACCGCCTGAAGCAATTATTGCTATATCACTTTCCTCGGAAACAGCTTCTGCAATCGAGGCAGCAGTTGGGATTCCCCATTCATCAAAGAAACTAAGGAGCCTATCTCTTCTGGCGTTTTCAATCTGCGAAAAATTTGTTCCCCCAAATCCGCCTACATCAACAGCCGTTACTCCCACGGATGACAGCAGCGAAACAGTTTCTTTATTCATCCCGAAGCCCACTTCCTTGACAATCACAGGAACTTCAGAATGCCGGACTATTTGTTCAATCCTTTTTAAAGCACCGCGAAAATCCCGATCTCCCTCAGGCATTGTCAATTCCTGCACTACATTCAAATGAATTTGCAATGCGCTGGCTTCAATCATATCAACTGCGGCTTTTGCCTGATCAACTGTAGCTTCACTGCCTAAATTTCCAAAGATAATTCCTTTTGGATTTTCTTTTCTTACTATACGGTAGGATTCGATTTCCCCCGGATCCTTTAGAGCGGACATTTGGGAACCAACCGCCATTGCCAAGCCGGTCATTCTGGCAGCTGCCGCAAGGTCACGATTGATTTGAACAGTTCTTTCTCCGCCGCCTCCAGTCATCGCATTTATAAAAATTGGCGAACTTAACAAAAGTTCGCCAATTGAAGTGCCTATATCAGCCTGATCGAGAAATGTATCAGGGAGACTTTGGTGGATAAATGCGATATCCTCAAAACCGGCAAGGCTTTTCTGTCCTGTTGCTAGAGCATGGTGGATATGATCCCATTTACGTTTTGATCTAGACACAATTTATCACCATTACTTTTTTAAATTCTTTAATTGATCGCCAATCATTTCACCAAGCTGGAATCCTTTTGTTTCCTCAGGAAGTTCATAGTCAGTAACTTCTTCATTTTCTTTTTCCTGAAGTTCTTTTATGCTCAATGATAAGCGCTGATCCTGCTCATTAACATCAAGTACTTTGACTTGTACTTCCTGTCCCTCGCTTAATACTTCATGAGGTGTGCCAATATGTTTATGAGCAATTTGCGAAATATGGACAAGCCCTTCTACTCCAGGGAAGACTTCAACAAAAGCACCGTAGGAAACAAGCCTTTTGACAGTCCCATTAAGTGTGCTGCCTTTAGGAGCTTTTTCACTGATATTGTCCCATGGTCCAGGCAGAGTTTCTTTAATAGATAAAGAAATGCGTTCATTATCCCGGTCCACACTCAATACCTTAACTTTAACTTTTTGCCCTTCCTCTACTACCTCAGAAGGTTTTTCTACATGCTCATAGGATAGTTGGGAAATATGGACAAGTCCATCAATCCCTCCAATATCTACAAACGCGCCAAAGTCTGTAATTCTTTGCACGGTTCCATCCAGCACCTGCCCAGCCTGAAGAGATTCAAGCACCTGATGCTTTTGCTTGCCTTTTTCCTCTTCAATTACCGCCCGGTGAGATAGGATTAGACGATTCTTCTCTTTATCAAGCTCAACTATTTTAAAAGTCATTGTTTTGCCTTTATAATCTGTAAAATCTTCTACAAAATGAGCTTCAACAAGGGAGGCAGGAACAAATCCGCGTACACCTAAGTCTACAACTAATCCGCCTTTTACAACGTCCTTGATTTCAGCTTCAAAAACTTCGCCTTCATTAAATTTCTTCTCAAGAGTCTCCCATGACTTTTCTGCATCTACTTTTCGTTTAGAAAGGATGAGTGCTTCTTCTTCCACTTTCAAAACTACAAGCTCAAGTTCATCTCCTTCAGAGACAGCATCACTTGCTTTTTCAATATGAAGGCTTGAAAGCTCGCTGATCGGAATAATTCCATCCAGCTTGCTGTCAGCAATGTCAACAATGACCTGCTTTTCTTCTACCTTAGTAACTTGGCCTTTTACCTTGTCACCAACCTCAAAATCTTTAACTTCTACTTGGTTCATTTCCTCTGACATATGTATTCCTCCTTAATCCAATGGCTGCTTTCAAATTTTTAAACTGTATTCAACTGCCTGCCATCCAGGCAAGAACCCTGTGTCAGCAGCAGAAATACTCGAATGGCTTTTTAATGCAGGCTATTTTTTCAACTGTGTTGAATGTCGTCTTTTTCTGCCCTGAATTGAAGATTTGTCAGCAAAGGACAGCCTTCTATCATTTTTTTCGAATATTTTCGCCTTTTAAAAAAATGCCTTTTTACTAACTTCTTACAAAAGAAGGCTTTTGTCAAGCAAGAAGGCCTATGAATGCTTCTCAACTAATTTCCGGATTTCCTCCATGATGACATCCGTAGTTTCTTCAGCAGAAGCTTTGCGTTCCCGAAGTTCTTTCATCTCAATAGGCTTTCCATACACAACTTTAAGCTTTGAGAAAGCTTTGTAAGGGCCAATGATGGCACATGGCATAACATAAGCATCAGATCTTAGAGCAAAGAAGCCAGCACCTGCAAGCCCCTTTCCCAGCTGACCCGTCTTGCTTCTAGTACCCTCTGGAAACAGTCCTAAAACCTTTCCTTCTTTCAAGATTCCAAGCCCTTTTCTTAATGCTTCCCTGTCACTCATTCCCCTTTTGACCGGAAACGCATTAAGATGTGGAACAAGTTTACCAAGTACAGGCACACTAAAAAGCTCTTCTTTAGCCATAAAATGCACTGGTCTTGGTGCATTTATGCCTACAACAGGCGGATCCAGATTATCTATATGATTGGAACAGAGAAGCACTCCTCCTTCAGAAGGAAAGTTCTCCCTTCCGATAACTTCAAACCTATATATTGGCTTTAGTACACCGTAGACAAATGCTTTTGCAAAAGAATAGAGGTTCACTGAGATTCGATCCTTTCATGGGCCAGATCCATTATTTTTTCAACTACCTGTTCAATTGATAATGAGGTTGTATCTATCTCCACAGCATCGTCTGCTTTTTTTAATGGTGCAACTTCCCGTTCTGAATCAAGCTTGTCCCTAAGAGATATTTCCTCCTTCAGTTTTTCAAGGTCTGATGGAAAGCCCTTTTGGAGATTCTCTGTATGACGGCGAATCGCCCTTTCATCTACAGAAGCCAAAAGAAATACTTTTACTTCTGCTTCTGGCAGGACATGTGTCCCGATATCCCGTCCGTCCATTACTACTCCCCCGTGCCGGGCAAACCTTTGCTGCCTTGCTACCATTTCTTCTCTTACCAGCTTGTGCATGGAAACGATCGATACGGAATTTGTAACTTCAGAAAATCTAATTTCATTTGTAACATCTTGTCCGTCCAAATAGATTAACTGTCCTTGTGACCCAGGCTGCAAGTCTATTTTGGTATTGTTCAGTATTTCCATCAAGGCAGCTTCGTCTTCCAGACTAGCCTTGCTTTGAATAGCTTTATAGGTCAAAGCGCGGTACATTGCCCCGGTATCTATGTATATATATGATAATTTCTCGGCCACAATCTTGGCTACTGTACTTTTTCCAGCAGCAGCAGGCCCATCTATTGCAATTGATATTTTTCTGCTCATATTTCCTCCTGTGCGCCTGGCAGGCAATTTTCAGGCCAGGTTTCTTCAGCTTTATTTTAACATATTTAAATGATTTCAGCGCATTATATATTGATTTTTTAAGACTAAGAATTCCCGCAAAATAAAAAATAAGCAGGCACCTGCCTGCTAGTAATTTTCCCTGAAAGTCTCCAGCAGCTCAGTAAAATTCTGATCTGTTACACCCTCATATTGTGTAAGCTGCTTAAGTTCCGGAAATGCGTTCCAACGATGAAAGAACAATTGGGTAATCAGCAAAAAAATAAACTGCACAATAATTAATTTAAGAATAATCCTCTCAACTGCTTTCATCATTTTCATCTCTCCACAGATAATAAAGTTCTTTTCTTATAGGCTGTGTTAAAGCTGAATGTTGATTTTAGCACCCTTATTGATTGGAGTGGAAGTTCCGAGACTCCAGCGGGAGGAGCGTCGGACCGCCCGCTGTTCGCTGAGCTACTGGAGCGGAAATCAACAGGCAAGTTTAACAGAGCCTTCTTATAAATTGTTGTTTTACTTATCAATTCTGCTGTAGATTAGACTTAGTTAGCCGCCTAACCACAAGCTTTACAAAAATAGCCTAAAAAGTTAAATTCATCATCTATTATGAGAGCTATATTTAAAAAATATTCCCTTAATTTAAATTTCCAGACCTTTTTTCTTCATGGCCAATTGCCTATCAAAACAGAACCGCAGCAGCTGCTGTCTATCTTGCGGGCATACATCCATAAACTGAATCGAAATAAGACTCCTACCATCATTAATTTCAGATATCCTTATAACCCTGCTCTTAAATTTCAAATAATAAATCTCTCCGTTTTGCATAGGCAATACAAAATAAGCCGAGATTCGCATATTTTCCCGCAGGGGGCAGACTACTCCACCAATTATCGCAGCTCCTCCAGCGCTGATATCATCTGTAACAGAAACAAATGGCGCAAATTCTTCGTTTTCTGGATGAACTGCTACATCTACTGCTGTTTCAATCCGGACATACTGGCGCCGCTGCACCTTCATTAAATTTTCACTGCCGGGATAAGAGATGATCATCATTGGAATTTTAAGGTTAACTCTTCCAAGCACTTCACTTTCAAAAAGGTAAACAGATCCATCGTCTCCTAAAAAAGTTGCCTTGACCTGTGTTCCTTCCAATAAAAAGACAGTCTTTTTCGTTTCCAGATTTATAGGATAATCAATGTAAAGGTTATTGTCTTTCCTTTCCACAAGTCTGCATTTATATTTCTCTGATTTATTAGAGTATTTAAGCTCCAATAACAGGACATCTCCAATATTAACCATGCCACACTTCCTTATTCCAAAAGGATAATCTTGTCAGTTTATTATGACATGCATTAAAAGTTTCGCGCAACAGCATTTTCCAAAAAATAAGCTGAAAGTCCCAATGGATGAGCGGAGGTATCTTTTATAACAAGTAAAAACATCTCGTTTTTGCAGAGTTTAAGAAGGCTTTAGTAATTCATTCGTATTATACAACCGGCCAAACAAGAATGCACGATGCGCCGAAAGGAATCGACAGCAGTTAATCATCTTTACATTACACAAAAAGAGAAAGCCTTTTCGGCTTCCTCTATACCACATCTTCATAAACAGGTTCGGCATTTCTAAGCTTTTCAACTTTTTCTTCTTGGCCCGTTTCAGCATTTATAAAAATCCTGTAGGTATCTTCTCCCATTGTGCCAAGGAATTCATAGCAAGAAACTTCCTGATTTAGATCGTTTATAATCACAGCACGCCTGTCTTCCATAACTTTTACCTGAGGATTGATTTTTGTTCTAGCCTCTTCCTTCGAGATGGCAGGATCCGGTATATCCCGCTGGTGATGCGACTTTAAATAATCCTCTGCAGAAAATGCAGCCATTTTTCCATTATCCAGTGCCACTTTGACACGAATGGCATCTGGATAGATTCTTACACCATTTTGATTGGAAACAAAGGTAAATACCCCAAGATTGTCATACTGTGCACTTTCAAATAGGTCAAGATCCGTAAAACCATTATCTTTTAGGAATTTAATTGCATTGTTGCTGGCTTCATTAAGGCTGATTTTCTGCTGTTCAACTTCACGGTCCAATATAAACCAAATCGGGTATCCGCCTTTTTTTGTAATATCCATGTTTGCTTCTTCTTTTGATTTCTTATTTTGAATGCTGACGCTGAAAAAGCCATAGTCCGATCCTTTGCCGTTTTCGGTAACTTTAATATTGATGTTATTGCCGAACGAGGCATATTTCTTGGCAATACGGACAGCTTCTTCTTCTGAGATCTCTTTGCCCTGCAGGTATTTGAAATTCTCATCTTTCTTTTGCATATTTACAAAAGCCGGCCCGAAATCTGATTCACCATAGCCTTCCACTGTTTTTTCCACTGTTTTGAATCCGTCGATAATGGTATTATCTGCAGCTTCCTGATTGGTAGCAAGCGCCATCTCAACATCCATCCAGCGCAAATTCTTTTCCAGCACCATATGCTGGACCTGCCGTAAATCCTGCTGTACATCAGCAGATTGTTTATAGAGCTGCTTAAGTGTCTGATACTCTTTGTCCGTTAACGGCTCTTTTTCCAAATCTCTAACCGCTGTACGATAGCTGAAATCGCCAATATTGGCTAAAAACTCCTCGGTTTTATTGAATGGCAGAAGTGCCAGAGGCAGCTGACCAACATCCGAATGGGCTTCCGAAGTTAACCTCCAAACCTCAGCCAATTCCGGCGATAAAGAAGCTCTTGAGTTCATCGCCAATGTAGTTCCGATTTTATCATGCAGGAGATCTATCTGATAGGTTAAATCATGGAAAGCTCTTTGATAATTATTTTCAGCATTAATAAGGATAGCATTTTTCTCCCTGTGCTCCTGATAACCCCAAAATGCTGTTCCTGCCACACCCAATGCAAGTACACCAATGAGAATTCCTCTAAGCATAGTCGTTCACCCCTCTATTTACAAAATATGTGCTTGCCAATACGCTTAATTTGCGGTCTTGTCCAAATCCATCCGCTTGTAGCTGTATCAGGATTGAAATAATAAAGAGCGTTTCCGGTTGGATCCCAGCCATTAATAGCATCCAGTACAGCTTCTTTTGCTCTTTCATTTGGTGTCAGCCATATTTGCCCGTCTGCAACTGCCGTAAAAGCCCGCGGTTCAAAGATTACTCCCGAGACTGAGTTGGGAAAAGTTGCACTGTCTACACGATTTAAAATAACTGCAGCTACTGCCACTTGTCCGGTATATGGTTCACCCCTTGCTTCACCATAAACAGCATTAGCCATTAACTGTATATCATTCTCAGAAAAACCATTAGGCATGTTTGTGGCAGTTGGTTTTTTCGGTGTTTGCTGCTGTTGTTGCGGTTGCTGCTGAGGAGCCGCAGTTCCTCCTTGAGGCTTTTTTTGCTGCTCCAGATCAACTCCGCCATAATGGGTAAATTTATTGCCTTTATTAATTTGCTCCTTTACAAATTGTTCATTGTATTGGGATGCCTTTACTAGCTTATTCTTAGTTTCCGGGCCCGCAAGCCCGTCAATCGGAAGCCCGAACTCATACTGGAAATTTCTTAATGCCCAATAGGTACCCCACCCAAAGACACCGTCGATTTTTCCATTGTAAAACCCTAAATACTGCAGGCGGGATTGAAGTTCGATAACGTCATCCCCTACCGCTCCGTGCTGGATAACCTGATTAGAAAATGCGCTTGCTTTATCCACACTTTCGCTCATGGGTATTGCCAGGACACAAAGGGAGATTATGAGTAAAACCTTCGCTGCCAAAAAGTTCTTTTTCATGGATTATAACCTCCAAAAGTCAATCTTTTATCATTGACCCTATTTTTTGTAGTCTCTGGTTTTTTATTCAATAACTTGGTGCTTTATAAAAAATATCCTTTAATAAAACAATAAAAACTCCCCATCAGGAATGGAGAGTTTTCTGGAAATCCAGCTGATTTTCAATATGATTGACGCTGTGTGCTCTTGCCTTTTTTACTTTTCTAAGTCCGAGCCACCATAGGAAAATCATAAATGGAAACATAATATAAATCCAATGTTCAAGAGAAATTAAGATATAGTCGTAGATCCCATGAAGGAGAAAGGGCAAAAATAACGATAGGGTTATCCACTTTTTGGTAGAGGTTGCCGAGAATTTTCCTTTTCCTATATAATAGCCCATGATGACACCAAAGAGAGCATGGCTTGACACAGGAAGCAGAGCCCTTCCAATCGCATACTCAACTCCCGATGCTAACAGATACAAAATATTTTCAGCAGTAGCGAAGCCAAGTGATACAGAAGCACCGTAAACAATGCCGTCATAAGGTTCATCAAAAGTTATGTGCTGATAGATTGTATAGAACAATATAAACCACTTAAAAAATTCCTCAAGCAGGCTCGAAGAGAGAAAAGCATCAAGCAGGCTCGATTGGAGTATACCTTCAGTTTCAAGAACATATTGGATAAACATGATGGGGAACACAAGCAAAGCACCAAACAAGAAGGTCTTAAATACCATTGATATAGGTTCAGACTCATATTGATCTTTTAAATAAAAATAGCTTAATAACGCCAATCCAGGGGCTATGCCCGCAGATAATATACCCAGCATGAGGCTATCCTCTTTTCAATCTGTTTTCTTAATCGTATCATGATATAGAAAGAATTTAAATGATTATTCAAATTTTGGAAAATAAATATATTTTTTATAAAAGAGTCTGTTAACCTGTATGTTGACTCGACTCAAGGGATTTGCTAATGGCGGCGGCTGCGTGGTATTCCAGTCATGAGGAAGCCAGTGAGGCTCCCTTTGGGCAGGAATTTATAAGGAAAAACAACAATTTATGAGAAAAGAGCTATTTAGAAAGACAAAAATGCACATATTTGGGGGATTACTATGGAGAAGAAAAAGATACTTGTTATTCATACAGGCGGTACCATTTCCATGAGCGAGGATGCATCAACAGGTGCTGTCAAACCAACAGACTACAATCCTTTAACGGAAAAGACCAAGGAACTTTTATCGCTGGCAGAATTATTGGTTGAAGAACCCTTCCATCTCCCTTCGCCTCATATCACTCCGAAGGAAATGCTCAAACTGAAAGAGATTATTGAAGGGTATATTGCTAAGGAAAATATATGCGGAGTAGTCATTACACACGGTACAGATACTCTGGAAGAAACAGCCTACTTTTTGGAATTAACTGTACAAACCCACCTGCCAATTGTTGTTACTGGTGCAATGAGGTCCAGCAATGAAATTGGTTCTGATGGTTTATATAATCTTATCTCTTCCATCAGGGTTGCTGTATGTGACGAAGCTAAAAACAAAGGGGTTCTTGTGGTCCTGAATGATGAGATCCATACCGCTGAAAATGTCACCAAGACACACACAAGCAATGTCTCAACATTCCAAAGCCCGCAATATGGCCCTATCGGCATCGTCACAAAACGAGGTGTGGTATTCCACCATGCTCCAACCAAAAGGGAATACTATCCAATTGTCGATGTAACAAAAAAAGTTATCCTTATAAAAGCTCATGCGGGGATGGATTCATCTTTGCTTATGGCTATCAGGGATTTGAATTTCGATGGGATAGTCATTGAAGCACTCGGACAAGGGAATCTCCCTCCCGCAACTATTCAGGGCGTTAAGGCACTTACCGAAAAAAAGATCCCTATCGTTCTTGTATCCAGATGTTTTAACGGAATCGCGCAGGATGTATATGGATATGATGGAGGCGGTAAGCATCTTAAAGAATTGGGGGTCATCTTCTCTAACGGCTTAAACGGCCAAAAGGCCCGAATTAAGCTCCTTATTGGACTGGAAGATCAGCAAAGCATTGAAGAAATTTTTCAGTTATAATATGAAAATACCCTTCTTAAGGCTGGAATATTAAAAAGAGGGTGTCCCAAAAGTCTAACTTTCGGGCACCCTCTTTTTTCTTCTATAAAATTGGCCTGTTGATTTCCGCTCCAGGGACTCGCTTTCCGCGGGCGGTCCG